>DGRZ01000052.1:23277-40264 GCA_002391195.1 Fibrobacter sp. UBA4375
TACTACGAAAAGTACGGTAAGGACGGCGGTACCATCTATGGTAAGCGCGCTCGCAAGTTCATCGAAGCCATGAAGAAGGTCGACCCCACCATCAAGGTGGCCGTGCTCGGCGTGCTGGATGGCGAATGGAACGACAACGTGCTTCGTGAAACCGGCGACATTGCCGACGGTATCATCGTTCACCACTACCCGCAGCACTACGGTGAAGAAAATGACTTCGCCATGCTCTCTGCTCCGCAGGACCTGGTGCCTATCTACAGCCGCCTCCACAAGCTGGTGGACAAGTGGACCAAGCACTTCAACAAGAAGCAGAAGTTCGAACTGTGGCTCACGGAATGGAACTCCGTGGACTTCAACCCGGGTCCGCAGACCATTTCTCTTGAAAACGGCCTGTTCGTTGCTGACTACCTGGCTATGCTTGCCACCGAAAACGTGGACAACGCTCAGTACTGGGATATCCACAACGACATCACTCCGGAAGGCGGTGACTACGGTTACCTGACCCGTTCTGCCGAAGAGTGCATGAACTGCCCGCGCCCGAGCTACTGGGCTTTCCAGATGGCTTCTGACGCTCTCCGCGGCAAACTTCTCAAGACCGAAATCTCCGGTGACAAGGAATCCCTTATCACGACCTACTACACCGAGAACGGCAAGAAGAAGTCTCTGTTGGTTATCAACAAGAACCCCTACAGCGACTACGAGCTGAAGCTCTCCATCCCTGGCTTCTCCGGCAAGGCTACCGTCCAGACTCTGGACCGCAGCTCCGAAAAGCTCAAGGAAGGCTGGGCCAACGACCCGTCCAAGAAGGCCAAGAAGGGTGTAGACGTGTCTAAGCCGATCAAGGTCGGCAAGCGCACCGTTACCCTCATTACCATCGAGTAATTGACGGAATGTCATCCCCGACTTGGTCGGGGATCTCCTAGCAAGGAAAAGTCCCGGCTCTGCCGGGGTTTTTCGTTTGTCCTGCTGGGTATAAAAAGTAAAAGCCCTCTCTTTCGGTGAGCAACAAAGCCCCTAGTATTAACTAGGGGCGGTTGCGAGAGCGAGGGCTAACCAGAGAAGTTTTTCCCAAATTTAGCCCGAGCGGTCGTTAAAAAAAAGCCCTCTCGCAAGAGAGGGCTTTGCTTTCGCGGGATAGACGAGGCTTGAACTCGCAACCTCCGGCGTGACAGGCCGGTGCTCTAACCAAAATTGAGCTACCACCCCAAATCGTTTCCGATTTTCGGTAGTGGGCGATAACGGATTCGAACCGCTGACATTCTGCTTGTAAGGCAGACGCTCTGAACCAACTGAGCTAATCGCCCGAAAGGGTTACTTGTCCTTCTTTTTACCGCTGAAGAGGATTCCGAGAGGAATGACCACCACGTAGGCAAGAACCAGGATAAGAGGTGCGACCGTAAGGCTGACCGGATTGTCGGCAGGACCCTGCTGGAGGCAGAAGAAGCCGATTACCAGGAGCAAGATTCCGATAGCAATCAAAATGAAATTTTTCTTGTTCATCATCTTACACAACCTTAAAGTGACTGCGCAAATATAGCATAAAAAAGCCGAATGTCAAGGGAGATTCCTACTTCTGGCCGGGGTATTTCACTCGGGTGTGGTAGGTGCCGTCCAGGCTGCGGAGGAACGCCTGTTCCAGTTTGAACAGTTCGCGGACCGACAGGTTACATTCGCTGAACTGCCCCTCGTTGAAACGGCCCTGGATGGTATTGTGAATCATTTCTTGCAGGGCTTCGGAATCCATGTTGGACATGGAACGGCTGGTAGCCTCGATGATGTCGGCCAGCATGAGGATTGCCGTTTCCTTGCTCTGGGGCTTGGGTCCCTTGTACTGGAAATCCTCTTGTTTTACGACCTTTGTGGGGTCTTCCTTGGCGGCTTCAAGAGCCTTGTGGTAGAAATACTGGATGGTGGTGGTGCCGTGGTGTTCGGAGATACCTGCGGCCACCAACTCGGGAATCTTGTATTCCTGGGCAAGGGCATAGCCTTGGGTCACGTGCCCGATAATAATCTTGACCGACTGGGATGGATCCAGGGAGTTATGAGGGTTGATTCCCTGTTTCTGGTTTTCGGTGAAAAATTCCGGACGCATGGTCTTGCCGATGTCGTGGTACAATGCCATGACGCGGACCAGCAAGGAATTGGCCTCGATACTTTCGGCCACTTTTTCGGCCAGGTTCGATACCTGGATACTGTGGTGGAAAGTTCCAGGAGCAAGTTCCGAAATGCGCTTCAGGGCAGGCCTGTTGAAGTCGGACATTTCCATGAGGGTAAGTACCGTAGTGATGCCGAAGATACGTTCCATCAAGTGCACAAAGAATGCCGACGCGATAGCGATACACACGGCAAAGTTCGCGCTTGCGGCAATAAGAGTCTGGTAGAAGGCTTCGAAACTCATGCGGTTACGTAGCAGGAACATGATACTGATGGATGCCGCCATGGAAAGGATGCCCACGAAAATAGCGTAGATGAACTGCACCCGGTAGCGGATTTTTACCAACGGAACGAGTGAAATAATCAAGACCGCAAACACGGCAATGGTAGCCGCCAGGTCGTAGCCGTTGAGGATGCCGAATATCAGGGAAGACAGCACGGAGAAGGCGATGCCCAGTCTGTAGTTAAAGAGAACGGTGGCGATGACCGGGGTAAAGGCGAAGGGATAGAGCCACATAAAGTCAACCCCTTCGGGGAGTACCATGGCTTCGGGCCTGTTCAGGGAGTTGGACAGGTAGTGCACGGCCCAGAAACTCACCAGCTGGATAATGGCCAGGAGAACAAGGCTCCAGAGCTGTCTTGGGCTCTTGAACTTGCGCACCGTTTCGTTGTAGAAGAAATAGAAGAAAAAGGCGATGATGATGAGGGCGAGGATGATGGACTGGCCAAAGGGAGCCGTCAGGGTTCTCTGGTTTTCTTCTTTTTGCTGGGCCTGCTGCAGGGCTTCCATCTTTTCCAAGATGTCCTTGGTGATGGGGTCGCCCTGCTTTACGATTTCCATGCCACGAGGAACCATACCCTTGATGAGAGTTACCTTGTCTCGGGCGGAAGCCTTGCGGGCGGCCGTTTCCTTTTCTAGGTAGAATACGTTAGGCAGCGAGAACACGTAGAGTACTTCGTAAAAAGCGCTCTGCAGTCCCTGGTCGCTGGGGAAAGCCCGTTGTAGCTGAGCGAAGGCTTCGTCGATACGGCGCTGCAAAGGTTGGATAGCGGTTGTTTCCAGGGTGGTTTCCTCGCTATCGCGAATCATGGCAACGGTGGTTTTGTTGTAAATCAGGTGCTTGATTTCTTGGACATTGTAGGATTCCATGAACAACTTAAGCTCGGTCTCGGTCTTGGCGAGAAGTGTGTTGGAAACGCCACGCTTGAGCATCTGGTTGAATACAGAAAACACGGAATCTCTGGCCTTTGAATTTTGGCTCAAGGGCTTGATGGCGGTAATGGAAAGCCTTTGCTTTAATACCTCGTAGACTCGGGAAGCCTGCTGCACCTTCATCTGCAGAGTGTCTGCTGCTTCTGGGCTTGAGTTGCCGGGGGCATTGCTAATCTGGGCTTGCAGACTGCCGTACTGGGCGAGCTTGTGGAGGTACTGCTTCAGGTCTTCACTGATGCGGTTGGTTTCGTCGGAGTTGTATTCGAAAATGGCATTGACCTTTTCTTCGGCGCGCTGGCGTTCGGCCTCAATTTCTTGCTTGGACTTGGGAATGTCGAAATTGATGGGGGAGATGATGGTGCGGGTACTGAGCTGGCCCAGGTGGGGGTGGTCCGCCTGCATGGCGATATTCTTGTCGGGGAACAGGAATATGGCGATAGCCGCGACCAACACGCAGCCAAGGAAAAGATGGAGTTTTTTCTTCTTCTTTTTCATTTGGAGTCCTTTTGCTCGTAGGCGGACAAGATGTCTTTCACCAGGGGATGCCGTAAAACATCGGTGGCGGTAAATTCAACTTGGGCGATGCCCCTGATACCGTTCAAGATGGTCATGGCGTGTTCCAGTCCGGACTTTTGTCCCTGGGCCAGGTCCACCTGGGAGGTGTCTCCGGTAATGATGGCCTTGCTGTGGGGCCCGAGTCTGGTAAGAAACATCTTCATCTGGGGTATCGTGGTGTTCTGGGCTTCGTCCAGAATGATAAAGGCGCGTTTGAGGGTGCGTCCACGCATGTAGGCGAGGGGGGCCACTTCGATGGCTCCGGTTTCTTCGTACCGACGGAGCTTTTCTGGAGGCAGCAGCTCGGAGAGGCTGTCGTGGATGGGCCTCAGGTAAGGGGCGATTTTTTCTTTCAGGTCGCCGGGTAAGAACCCGAGGGATTCTCCCGCTTCTACGGCAGGCCGGACTAGGCATATCCGTTCGGCCTCGTTGCGTTCGAGGCTTGCGACGGCAAGGGCTACCGCAAGAAACGTCTTGCCCGTACCGGCGGGGCCCTTGGCGAAAATGACGTCGTTCTTTTCGACGGCCTTTACCAGTTCTGCCTGGGAGGGCGTCTTGGGGCCAATGGATATGCCGAACCGGTTCCGGATGATGGGGGCTGCGCCAAGGTCGAATTCCTGTACGGCAGACGACGATTTCCCGAGAAGGCGCTCCACCTGCATGGCGGTAAAGGATTCCCCGTGTTTTGCGGCGATTTTCAGCTGGTCCAGGACCGTCAGCAGGCCTTGTAGGTCTGCACCATCCTTGGGCTTCAAGTTGAGGCCCGGGAGTCTGGTCTGTATCTCAACACAAAAACGGCCTTCCAATAAGCGGAAAACCGTTTCGTTCTCTCCTGAAACCATCCGTTTCAGGTTATCAGAGATGGAGTAATGTTCCAAATGACCTACTCGGCGTCGGGACGTTCCACCGGAATGCCCAACTTGTTCTTGGCGTCGAAGATTTCCTTACGGAGCTTATGGTTTTCTTCGGTCATGGCCATGGCTTCGTCTTCGGTCTTCTTCAGTTTGTTTTCGTCGATCTTTTCTTTCTGGACGGCGGCCTTTCCACCAGCACCGCCGGCTGCACCTCCTTCGGCGCCACCTTCGTCGCTGCTACCACCGGAAGAGCCGGCGCAAGCGGTGAAGAGGGCAAGGGACAGAGAGGCGAGGATCAGTTTCCAATTTTTCAAAAATGACATTATTCAGGCTCCATTCTAGTCTGTGTTGCGTAAAATGTATATTATTTACGGCAAAAAAGTTGTAAAAAAGTGAAATCCTTATGAAAATTGCCGAAAATTTGCGAAAATCCTATTCCCAGGTCTTCATTTCTTCGCCGGATTACGATTCTTGCGCCTTATATGCCCAGAGGCGCGCCCAGATGATGGAAAAACTGGATTCTTTCTGTATTTTTGGAGGGATGCCCAGGGAGCCCGGGGCCGAAGAAGCCTTTACGGAAACCTGGACCCGCTTTGTCCAGGATCCGGCGTTCTTGTTCCTTACGGGGGTGAACCAGCCGGGGTGTTACCTGGTGTTGGATCCCAAGGCAAAAAAGCCTGTGCTCTTTGTGCCCGAAAAGGACCTGTTCCGAGAATTCTGGAACGGGAAACGGTTGGGTGTTGAACCTGAAAATAACGATGTATCTAGGGTGACTGGCATTGCCGATGTTCGTGATGCCCTGAAGTTTTTGCCCTTTGTGGAATCTATGGCGAAAAAATACCGGTCCAGGGGGTTCGGTTACGTCTATTATTTTGAAAAGGTCCGGGGTGACCATAACGACAGACTGAAAGACCAGGTGGCGAAGGTCCTTGGCCGGCAAGGGATGAAGGTGAAGACCTGCTCGCCGATGCACTTTGCAGAGCGGCTTCCGTTGGGACCAGAGCGTATCGCCGACGCCAAGAAGGCCCAGTCCATCACGGAGAAGGCTTTCCGCAACCTGCTCCCGCGGGTGAAATCCTTCAAGAGCGAGCGGGAACTGTACCTGTACTTGAACTACGAGATGCAGCGCCGAAGCGACGGTGACCTGGCGTTTCCGACCATTGCCGCTTCCGGAGAAAACGCTTGCTGCCTGCACTATGTGAAAAACGATGAGCCCCTGAAGTTGGGACGGATGATTCTTTTGGATTTTGGCGTGCGTTACGGAACCCTTCATAGCGACATTTCCAGAACAATTCCCCTGAACGGGAAGTTCAATCCCTTGCAGGCCCTGCTGTACCAGATTGTTTTGGACTCTGCGTTAGTTTATCAGAAATCTGTGAAACCCGGAGTGAGCCTGAAAGAAATAGGCCAGATTCCCTGGGAATTTATCATGGACGAACTGGAATCCCGATTGGTAAAGGCCCACAAGGGCAAGTTCAAACTGTGTTATGACAAGAGACCTCATGGAGTGAGCCATTTTATCGGTGAGCACATTCACGATGGCGACCCAGGTTCCCGTTCCCTGGATACCGTCTTGGAACCGGGTATGCTCATCTCTTGTGAGCCGGGATTGTATGGCGAATTCGAAGGTGTGTTCAACGGGCGGCGCTACCGCGAAAAGATCGGTATCCGCATCGAGGACGACCTGCTGATTACGAAAACGGGCTTTTTGAACATTTCAAAGAAAATCCCGAAAGAAATAGCAGAGATTGAGCGGCTGATGCAGGGAAGAATTTCTAATTCGGATTTGTGAATTCGGATTTCGGAGTTACTTATTCAGAAATATGAACTCTGAATTCTGAACTCCGAATTCTGAACTAGTTCTAAAAAGCTATCTTTACCTTCAAATTTTTACGAAGGTCCAAAATGTGGAAATATAGCGGAGCGATCCGATTCTTTCTTTCTATCCTTGCGGTAACGTTTGTCCAGATGGGTGTGTTCATTTACGCCCAGAAGATTCTGTCCGGCTCTTTTGCCGGGGTGGAGGGCGGCCAGAACTGGCAGAGCCTGATGCTGCAGATCTTCTTTATCGCCCCCTACGTGGTGTTCGTATGGGCGGCAGGGCTTTTCTCCAACAAGTTTTCCAAGAACAGGGTGCTGGCCTGGTCGTCTCTATTTATGACGGCATTCGTCATAGCTATGGCGGTGCTGGTGACCTGCGGAGTTCCCCGTGTGGCGTTCTGGCTCTGTATCGGTCTTTCGACGGGTTTTGCGGTGCACAGTGCGGCCAAGTATGCCATCTTGAAAGAAATGTTCGGTGTGCACAACCTGAGTTATGCAAACGCCTTTTTGCAGATATTCTCTTTGAGTGGTATTATCGCGGCCAGTTGGCTTGCCATCGTGGGCGTGAACCTTATTGACCTGGGTAGCCTTGCCAAGTACGAGGCCGTGGGCAGGATTATCTCCAAATCAGTGGTGATTCCCTGGATTCTGGTGGGGGTGAGCGTGCTTGGTACCGTGGCGAGTTTCTTGATCCCGAAGGTCAAGTATGCCGACCCCAACGTTAGTTTTACCACCGCCCGGCGCAGGTTTAGCCTGGGCTGGCGCCAGCGTCCCCTGCGCGCCACCATAATCGCCCTCTCCATGTTCTGGGCCATGGCCCAGGTGTTCACCCTTTTGTTCCAGGATGTATCCGGCTCCGAGACGGTGAACATGATCCAGAACTACCTGCCCTTTGCCATCGGGGGCCTGATGGTGGGCTCCATCTTTGCGGCCAGGAACTCCAAGGACTTTATCGAGACGGGCTTTATCCCCCTGGGCATGATTGGAGCCTCCCTTTGCATGCTCCTGATTCCCTTTATGGTGCACCCTGTGGCCCTTTCCGTGATTTATGTACTGGTGGGCTTCTTTGGTGGCATGTTCCTGGTGCCTGTGAACGCCCTCTTGCAGTACAATACCCGTCCCAACAATTCCGGTTGGGTTATCGCCCTTGCGAACTTGATTCAGGCTATTGTTCTGGGTATTTTCTTGGTGCTTTATTCGGTGATGGTGCATTACACCCATATCCGTCCGCAACTCTACTTTGTGGGACTTGGCCTGATTTCCCTGTGCGTGTTCGCCTGGACCATCACGAACCTGCCCCAGGCTTTGCTCCGCTCCCTTTTGCGCCTGGTGTTCAGCCGCCACAAAATTCGCGTGCTGAACGTGGGCAACATTCCCAATGCGGGCCCGGTGCTCATGGTGGGTAACCACCATAGCTTTATCGACTGGGCCATGCTCCAGATGGCAAGCCCCCGACCGCTCTGCATTGCAAGCAACAAGGACCACTTTGAAAGGTGGTACTTGCGGGCAATCTTGAAGCGCTTGGGAATGATTCGCATCGACAACCGCCATCCCGAAGAGGCCATGGAAAAAATCCACGAGGCCCTTTTGGCGGGCAAGGCCGTGGTCATGTTCCCTACGGGTGAGGTTTCCAAGTCCCCCCATGTGGAACCGTTTAATCTGGATTACTCCAAGGCGGTGGAAGGGACCGATGCCGTGTTGCTCCCGTTCTATATCCAGGGCCTTTGGGGTTCTAACTACAGTTACAGCGGCTCCGACATGTACGGTGCTTCTTCGGACCGTTCCGTGACGGTGGCCTTTGGTGAACCCATTTCTGCAAAGACTCCGCCTAACGAGGTCCGAGCCATTGTCCGCAAGATTTCTATCGAGGCTTGGCAGTATGCGGTCAAGTTTGTGCGTCCCATTGCGGCCTCTTGGATCAAGACCTGCAAGAAGTACGTGAAGAACGGACCCGCCATCTACAACACCGATGGTGGGCATTTCTCCGGATACAAGCTCATGGGCGCAGTCATGGCCTTCCGCGGGCTTCTGAAAAAGAAGTTGGGTAGGCAGGAGCAGAATATTGGCATTATGCTTCCGCCAAGTCCCGCAGGCGTGATTGTGAACCTGGTTCTTTGGGTCATGGGCAAGACCAATGTGAACCTGAACTACACTTCTTCTGTAGATAACGTGAAGTACTGCTGCGAAAAGGCGGATGTTACCACCGTGATTTCTAGCCGCCAGTTCGTGGAAAAGTTGAAGGGTCGGGGTAACGACTACTCCCAGGTGGCTTCGGACAAGGTGCGCATCCTCTATGCCGAAGACCTGATGAAGGAAATCCCCAAGGTGAAGATTGCGGCCCTCCTGGTGCTTTGCATGATTATGCCCGCATGGCTTATCCGCTTTGTGTTCTGCAAGCGTACCCGTATCGACGATACCGCCGTCATCGTGTTCAGTTCCGGCTCCGAAGGCACTCCCAAGGGCGTGCTCCTTTCGCACCGCAACCTGATGGGCAACATCCAGCAGTTGGCCTGTATCCTGAACGTGAGCCGCGGCGACGTGATGCTTTCGGAGCTTCCGCTGTTCCACAGTTTCGGCCTGACGGTGACCACTCTCTTGAACCTGACGGAAGGCTGCCCCATTGTGGCGGTGGCGGACCCCACCGACGTGAAGACCATGGCCCGCGTGTGCTCCCGCTTCCGCGTGACCTGCATGGTGGCGACCCCCACCTTCTTGCGGGCTTTTACCGTGAGCCGCTATGTACACCCCTTGGTGTTCAAGTATGTGCGTATCATCATCGCAGGTGCCGAAGCCTTGCGGCCTGAACTGGCTACGGCATTCCGCCTCAAGTTCGGTAAGGAAATTTACGAAGGTTATGGTTGTACCGAGACCGCCCCTGTGGCGTCGGTCAATACAGAAAACACCCTGCTGAACGACTACATGACCATGCAGGTGAACAACAAGCCCGGTACCGTTGGTCCGGCACTCCCTGGAACCCAGTTCCTGATTGTGGACCCCGAGACCAACGAACCGCTCCCCACGGGAGAGGCTGGCATGATTCTCATTGGCGGCTGCCAGGTGATGCAGGGCTACCTGAAGGATGACGAACGTACCAAGAGCGTCATCGTGAATATCAACGGCATCCGCTATTACCGCACGGGCGACAAGGGTTATCTGGACGAAGATGGCTTCCTCACCATTGTGGACCGTTACAGCCGCTTCGCCAAACTTGGCGGCGAGATGGTTAGTCTTGGAGCTGTCGAGAAGAAGATTCAGGACACTCCGGTGCTGGAAGGCTGCGACTACCTGGTGACTACGGTTCCCGATTCCGCCAAGGGCGAAAAGATTGTGCTGCTCTATCAGGGCGATAAGGACCCGAAGCAGGTGCTTTCGGAACTTCGCGCCAGCGGATTCCCGCCCATCATGCTTCCGGCCCTGGCTTTCCCGGTGGAAAAGGTGCCGAAGCTTGGGACCGGCAAGGCGGACTTTACCGGAGCGAAGAAACTCGCGAAAGAACTGGCAGGGATTAAATAAGTGTGGAATGTGTAGTGTGCAATGGGAAATTAGTCATTACACATCACACATTACACATTTTTTGTGGTTGATATGAGCGAAGGCAGCATTGAAAAAGGCTTTACTCCTGTACGGACTGTTCGGCTAGTGTCGGCCGTAGTTGCCGTTGCGGGTATGTTCTGCCTGCTGGTCCAGCGTATCTTGTCTATTGCCATGACCATGGCCCAAGAAATTCTGGACCTGGCCTTTGCACGCTACGGTAATTTCACGGGGCGCTTTGCTGCCAACAACTTTGCCGAAGACAAGAAACTCCTTTCGATGCTGAACGAACTGAAGGGACTGATTCCTACGGTAGAGACAGCCCTGACCTTGCTTCTGGTGCTGAGCGTTGTGCTTTTCGTCATTGCCCTGTTGGGACTTGCCTTGCCGAGGCAGTCGGGGCATGTGCTGGTGGCCCTGAAACTCTTGAAGTGGCAACCTGTCGATGGCGAAGACGATAGCGATGATGAACAGTTGGCCTTTAGCCCGGCTTCGTTAAAGAAACTGGGAATTGCTGCCGGAGTAATCGTTGCTATTGCGTTGGCTGTTTTTGGCATTCGCGGCTGTATGCTGGTTTCCGGCGCCCAGGCTCAAGAAGCTGCCCTTCATGAATTGAATACCAAGGTTCAGGGCTATATGTCAACCCAGCGAGCCTTCTTTAACAAGAGTAAAGCTCTTGGCAGTGCAAAACAGCTGGGGCTTGACACCCTCACCGATGGCAAATACTACACCTTTAGGGTAGGGCGCAATTACATTGACGCCGAATCCAAGGAAACTCTGGAAAATTGCCCTTCGGGTAGCCACTGGAGGGTGAATGCCAGCGTGAGCGGATTCCTTTCCAAGGAGCTGAAATTCTTTAGCATGCTTCCCAAGAATCGGGATTGCCAAAAATTCAGCCCGAATCTCAAAAATTCAGGACGATAGAGTCGTTTTTTTATACTTTGGTATAGAACGCTTTTACAGGTGGCGTTTTAACCTTGCCGTTCCCGCGAATGCGGGAACCTGTTGGCTGTATAGGGAGAAATTGACCGCCTGGCAAAATAAAAGGATTTTATGCAGCAGTACCTAGACTTGTTGAAAGATATCATGGACAATGGCGTGGACCGTTCCGACCGCACGGGTACGGGGACCCGTTCCGTTTTTGGCCGCCAGAACCGTTACGACCTTTCCAAGGGATTCCCCTGCCTTACCACTAAGAAACTCCACTTGCGCAGCATCATTCACGAACTGCTGTGGTTTCTGAAGGGCGATACCAACATCAAGTACCTTCACGACAACAAGGTGACCATCTGGGACGAATGGGCCGACGAGAACGGCGACCTTGGGCCCGTTTACGGCCACCAGTGGCGCAGCTGGCCAACCCCCGACGGAGGTCACATCGACCAGATCCAGAACCTGATTGACAGCCTCAAGAACAATCCCGATTCCAGGCGGCATTTGGTGTGCGCCTGGAACGTGGCCGAAGTGAACAAGATGGCCCTGCCGCCTTGCCATTGCCTTTTCCAGTTCTATGTGGGCGGTGTAGGGGAGTCCGGCAAGCGCAAGCTCAGTTGCCAGCTTTACCAGCGTAGTGCCGACATGTTCTTGGGCGTGCCCTTCAACATTGCATCCTATTCCCTGTTGACCATGATGCTTGCCCAGGTCTGCGGTTACGAGGCAGCCGAGTTCGTGCACACCTTCGGTGACCTGCACCTGTACAGCAACCATTTTGACCAGGCCAAGGAACAGCTTTCCCGCACGCCCCGCAAGCTCCCCACCATGAAGATGAACCCCGATGTGAAGGACCTTTTTGAATTCAAGTTCGAGGACTTTGAACTCACGGATTACGACCCGTGGCCGACCATTAAAGCACCGATCGCTGTGTAATTCGGATTTCGGAATTATGAATTCAGAATTGGTTCTAGAATATCACAATCAGTTCCGAATTCCGAATTCCGAACTCTGAACTAGGATGTTCACTATGCTCATCTCCGCAATAGTTGCTGTTTCTGAAAATAACGTCATCGGTCGTGACGGTCACCTGCCGTGGCACCTGTCTGCCGACCTCAAGCGTTTCAAGGCCATCACTACGGGCCATTCCATTATCCTTGGCCGCAAGAACTACGACGATATCGGGCGGCCCTTGCCGAACCGAACCAACTACGTACTGACTCGAAATGCTTCCTTCGAGGCTCCCGGCTGCATTGTGTGTCCTTCGCTGGAAAACGCTCTGGAACAGGCGGAGGCTGCAGGCGAGACGGAATGCTTTATCATCGGCGGTGCTGCCGTCTATCGCGAAGCCATGCCCAGGGTGAAAAAGCTTTACCTGACCAAGGTGCTTTCCCAGGTTCAAGGGGACGTGCTTTTCCCGGAATGGGGTGAAGGCTGGCGTATGGTCAGCGAAGAGGCATTCCCTGCCGACGAAAAAAACGATTTTCCGACGGCTTTCCAGGTGTGGGAGCGGGACTGATTTTTAAGGGAGGTGCCCTATGATTGAATTCAACGAATTCTACAAGCTGGCCGCGGCATTGGGCATCGGCTTTATCATCGGCATGCAGCGAGAGAAATCCTACTCCGAAAGCGCAAGCCGCCACCCCGCAGGGGTACGTACCTTCTCCATCATAAGCCTCTGTGGCGCTCTGGCGTCGTTCCTTTCGGAGCTCATGAGTTCCGTGGCTCCCTTCATCACGGGTTTCGTGGTGGTGGGCCTCCTTTTGGTGGCTAGCCATGTGGCCCACGGCTTTGTGAACAAGGAAGAAGACGGCCTGACGACCAGTTTTGCCCTCATCGTGGTGTATTTCTTGGGAGCGCTGTGCTGGTACAACCGGCTGCTGGAATCCTGCATTTTGATGATTGTCATCGTGTGGCTCTTGACGTTGAAACGGCAGCTCCACGAGTTCGCCAGCCGGATTTCTACCGAAGACATTATCGCCACGGTGAAGTTTGCCGTCATTTCCCTGATGGTTCTGCCTTTCTTGCCGAACCAGGCCTACGGACCTGCCGGGCTTGAGGTCCTGAATCCCCACACCATCTGGCTCTTTGTGGTCTTTATCTGCGGTATTGGCTTTGTAGGCTATATTCTGATTAAGCTGGTGGGGCCCGGCAAGGGCATCTGGCTTACGGGACTTTTAGGAGGCCTGGCCAGCAGTACCGCCCTGACGCTGAACCTTGCTGGCCGCAGTCGCGAAAACGAAGACTACTCCGGAAACTTTGCGCTGGGAATCGTGCTCAGTTGGGCGGTGATGTATGTGCGACTGTACCTGATCTGCATTGTGCTGGTGCCAGAGCTTGCAAAACCCTTGGCACTTCCGCTCCTGTTACCGGCGGTGCCCGCTTTGCTATACGCTTTCTACCTGAAAGTCAAGGACGGCATGGACCACAAGGCGAAGAACTCGACATTCAACAATCCTTTCAATCTGCTCCCGGCCATCAAGTTCGGTATCGTGTTTACGGCGGTCATGTTTGTGGCCAATGCGGCCCGGGTCTATCTGGGTTCGGGAGCCCTTTTGGCCTGCAGTTTTCTGGGCGGTGCCGCCGAGATGGATGCGGTGGCATTCTCTTTGTTGGATATGAGCATGAAGTCGAGCTTACCAGTGCAAGAACTGGTGCTTGCCATGCTGCTTGCAAGCCTTGCCAACACCCTTACCAAGGGCGGTCTTGTGTGCGTGCTGGGTGCAAAGTCCATGCGGAAGCCTATTTTGCCTGCGGTGGTGCTGATTTGCCTCTGCACGGCGGGACTCATCGGTTTTTACCTGTAAATTTTGAAATGGCCCTTGCCTGGAAATTCTAAAGACTTTATTTTTAGGAACGGAAACTAAAGAGGTTATTATGCGAGTATTCGTCACTGGCGGAACAGGATTTATCGGTCACTACGTAGTTCGTGCCCTTTTGGAGAAAGGTCACGAGGTGGTTATCGCTACAAGGCATCCTAACAAGGTGCCAAGCCTGCGTTCCCAGCCCAGTGTGAGTTTCGTAGAAGCCTCCCTGACCGACTTTGACAAGCTTGCCAAGGGGCTGGAAGGCTGTGACGCCTGTATCCATATCGCTCTTGGCTGGGGCGAGACTCCCAGCACCATGCTGATGAACGACACCCGCGCTACCGTTTTCTTGCTGGAAAACGCCGCCAAGGCGGGCTGCAAGAAGTTTATCTATACCTCCAGTACGGCGGCCATGGGCGTGATGCGGCCCTCTATGCGCGAAGTGACCAGCAACCTGCCTCTGGACCTGTACGGCGCCACCAAGGCGGCGGGGGAGGCCTACGTGCTCGGGTTCCGCAGGGGTTACGGAGAGCAGTTCCCCGAAGTTTCCATGAAGCGCAACATCATTCGTCCGGGCTATACCTTCGGTAATCCCGCGTTCCCCGACGGATGTTCCCAGCCGGACCGCCGTTTCTTTGAAATGGCCCGTGCCGTCAAGGAAGACAAGGACATTCATATCGTGAAAAACGACGGTACCCAGTTTATCCACGCAAGCCAGCAGGCCATGCTCTACATGAACCTGCTGGAATCCGACAAGAACGAGGAAATCTACCTGGGGCTTGGAGACGTGTGGATTAGCTGGAAAGAAATCGCGGAACTGATGGTGGCGCAAAAGCCCGGCTGCAAGTCCAAGATTGTAGAAAAGGACCTAGGCTGGGACGACAATCCCATGCGTTTCGAGGTACAAAAAATCAAAGACCATTTTGGTCTGGTCTTTGATGCTCACGAATTCCTGGAAGGCCACGTGAAGTGGACCTATAGCCAAGTCTAGGCTATTCTTTTTCCAGGCAGTTGTCCATAGCGGCGATAATCTTTTTCTTGTCCATGTGCTGGCCGATAAAGACCAGGCGGTTGGTGCGGTCGCCGTATTTTTCGTCCCAGATGTTCTTGAGCTGCGGGTTTTCGCGCAGTAGCTGGTCTTGCACGGCCTTGCTTTCGGCGGCGAACCAGCGCCCGAAATTCTGGGCGGAGGCCTGCTTGCCCGCCTGCTCGAACAGGTAGCTCTCCGTCGGTTCGTCGCTAAACCACATGAGACCCTTGGTGCGGATGATGCAGCTGGGATAGTCATCCAGGAATTCCTCGAACTTTTTGCGGTTCACAGGCGGGCGGCGCTCGTAGACGAAGGTGCTGATGCCGTATTCGTCGCCATGCGGGTGGTCCTTGTCGTGGTGGTGGCCGCAATGGCAGACCCCGTGCTCGTGGTCGCAGTGGCTGTGGTCTTCTTCATCGTGGTCATCGTGATGGTGTTCATGCTCGTCATGGTCGTCGTCATCCATGTCGTTGTCCGTCTTGTTGAGCTCGATGGCCCAACGGCTGGACTCCGCCACCTTCTCGAAATCGAACAGCTTGGTGTCCAGGACTTCTTTCATGTCCACCTTGCCGAAGTTGGTCTCGATCATCTTGGCGGTGGGCTGCAAGGCCTTCACCACGGCCTTCACGTGTTCCAGGTCGCCCTTGGAAAGCATGTCCACCTTGTTCAAGATAACCGTATTGCAGAATTCGATCTGCTGGATTAAGAGGTTTGCGATGTCCTCTTCTTCAAGGTCCTTGTCCAAAAGTTTTTCGCCACCGCCGAACTCGTCGGCCAGGCGGAGCGCGTCCACCACGGCGGCGATGTTGTCCAGGTGGCAGGCCAGACGCTGGCCGTTCTTGCCCTGCAGCTGGCTTCCGGCCATGCAGATGGTCTGGGCGATAGGTACCGGCTCGCAGATGCCGCTGGCTTCAATCAGTATGTAGTCGAACTTGCCCATCTCCAGGATTTCGGCAATCTGTTCCAGCAGGTCAGCTTTCAGGGAGCAGCAGATGCAACCGTTGCTGAGGGGAACTACCTTTCCGGAATCTTCCTTGGTGATGTTTCCGCCTTTCTCGATGAGGGTCTGGTCGATGTTCACCTCGCCGATATCGTTCACGATAACGGCCACGTGGTAGCCCTGCTGGTTGTTGAGGATGTAGTTGAGAAGGGTGGTTTTCCCGGCTCCGAGGTAACCGGTGAGCAGCGTAATAGGTACTGATTTCATTTTGATTCCTTTGAATTGCAAGCGCCCACTGCTTATAGTGAAAACAGTGGAGCCTGCTTAAAGTTCACAGTTCCAGTCTTTTCCGATACCCGAAGTGCCGCGGACGTTTTGGGCCTTTTTTGCCAGCTGGTCCAGCTTGACGCTTCCCAGGTAATCGCGGATGACCCGGTCCAGTTCAGTCCACACGGGGAGCGTGACGCAGATGGCGGCACGCTTGCAGGCGTTCTTCTTGTCGTCAAGGCAGGCCACGGGCGCAACCGATGTTTCCGTCTGGGAGAGTATATCCCAGACGCTACATTTCTTGGGGTCGCATTTGAGCCTGTATCCGCCAGTTTTTCCGCGGGCACCTTCCAGGAAATTCCCGCGGACAAGTGTCCCGAGAATCCCTTCCAGGTACTTTTCGGAAATTTGCTGGTGGGTGGACAGGTCCTGGAGTTTCACGAATTCCCCCTCCTTGCGGGAGGCAAGGTCTATCATGACTCTCAAGGCGTACCGCCCCTTGGTGGAAATGCGCATGGCTTGCGGCTCGGTTTGTTACAGTTCCGGTTGCTTGCCGGTGAGGCGCACGAAGATTTCTTCGTACTTCGCGAGCGTGTTCTTCACCACGTCTGCCGGAATTTCCGGACCCGGGTAGGTCTTGCCCCAGTCGAGAGTTTCGAGCCAGTCGCGAACGTACTGCTTGTCGAAACTTTCCTGGTTCTTGCCCACCTGATACTTGTCGGCCGGCCAGTAACGGCTGGAGTCCGGTGTGAGCACTTCGTCGATGAGGATGGTTTCGCCGTCGATTTCACCGAATTCGAACTTGGTGTCGGCGAGGATGATGCCCTTGCTTGCAGCGTAGTCGCGGGCCTTCGTGTAGATGTCCAAAGACATGTCGCGGAGTGT
>DGRZ01000052.1:40362-40672 GCA_002391195.1 Fibrobacter sp. UBA4375
TCGAAAGTCTGTTCGAAGCTGATGTTTTCGTCGTGGCCAACGTCAGGCTTGGTGCTCGGCGTGTAGAGCGGCTTTTCGAGCTTCTGGCAGAGCTGCAGGCCTTCCGGGAGAACGTGACCGCAAATCTTGCCCGTCTTCTGGTAGTCCTTCCAGCCGGAACCCACGATGTAGCCGCGGACGATGCATTCCACGGAATGGCGGTGAGCCTTTTTCACGATCATGGAACGGCCACGGAGGTAGTCGGCGTGCTTCTTGAGCACGGCCGGGTATTCGTTCACGTCGGCGGTGATGAGGTGGTTCTTCATGCCGA
>DGRZ01000043.1 GCA_002391195.1 Fibrobacter sp. UBA4375
TCGATACCCAAGGAAAGCGGGGTCACGTCGAGGAGCAACACGTCCTTCACGGAGGAGTCGCCGCTAAGCACGGCACCCTGGACGGCGGCACCGATAGCCACCACTTCGTCCGGGTTCACAGTCTTGTTCGGTTCCTTGCCGAAGAACTTCTTCACGGCTTCCTGAACGGCCGGAATACGGGTAGAACCACCGACCAGGATCACCTCGTCGATTTCGCTCAGGGAGAGGCCGGAGTCGGCGATAGCCTTGCGGCAGGGTTCCATGGAGCGTTCCACCAGGTGGGCGGTCAGCTGGTCAAACTTTGCACGGCTGAGCGTGAGGTCCAAATGTTTCGGGCCCGAAGCGTCGGCAGTGATGAAGGGGAGGTTGATGTTCGTGGAAGTCGTAGCAGAAAGGTCGATCTTCGCCTTTTCCGCAGCGTCCTTCAAACGCTGCAGGGCCATCTTGTCCTTCTTCAGGTCGATGCCCGGATTGTCCTTCTTGAATTCGTCGTTGATCCAGTCGATAATCACTTCGTCGAAGTTGTCACCGCCGAGCATCGTATCGCCGTTGGTGGCCTTCACGCTGAACATGCCGTCGTCGATTTCAAGGATAGAGATATCGAACGTACCGCCACCGAGGTCATACACGGCGACCTTTTCGCTCTTCTTGGAGTCAAGACCGTAGGCAAGGGCAGCTGCCGTCGGTTCGTTCACGATACGCAGCACTTCGAGGCCAGCGATCTTACCGGCGTCCTTTGTAGCCTGACGCTGGGAGTCGTTAAAGTAGGCGGGGACCGTAATCACGGCCTGCGTCACCGGCTGGCCCAGGTAGTCCTCGGCAATCTTCTTCATGGTCTGGAGAACCATGGCCGAAATCTCGGGAGGAGCGAACTGCTTGTCATCCACCTGCACGCGCACCGGGTCAGAACCCGAGCCCACCAGCTTGTAGGGCATGTTCTTTTCGGCAGCGGAGCATTCGCCAGCCGTACGGCCCATGAAACGCTTGATGGAGTAAATTGTCTTTTCGGGGTTGGTGATGGCCTGGCGCTTTGCCACGTGGCCCACCAGACGTTCGCCGTTCTTGCCGAAAGCGACAATGGACGGGGTGGTGCGGAAACCTTCCGCGTTAGCGATCACGACCGGCTTGCCGCCTTCCATCACGGACACGCAGCTGTTGGTCGTACCCAAGTCAATACCGATAATCTTGCTCATAATGAGTCTCCTATTTTAAATTCTTGCCGCCCGCGAATCATTCCGAAAGGGGGCGATTTTTACGCCCATACATAAGCAAAACCCGTGCCAAATGCTAATAACTGGCAAAAAACGGCCATTTTGTTTCGTTCTGAAACAAGAAAACGGCCTAGAATGGGTAAAAAGTGCCGCGTTTCATAATGGAACGGTTGCCGCGGAATGTCATCCCCGCCACCATCTTGTCATCCCCGCGTAGGCGGGGATCTCTCTGTCTCCCTGGAGCGCAGCGATAGGGGATAGGGTCCATAGAAAAGGGGTGGGGGAGGCATCCCCCTGGTTCGCACTCCGTTGCTCTCCACCCCCTCGCCTAGTGGGACACCCCCTAAAACCCATGAAAAATGTGATATTTACATTTCGTATTTTATTTTTTTACGAAAACCATTACCTTTCATTTGCTTAGGATCTTTCATCATTTTGGAAAATTGCCAAATGTAAAAATCAATAATCTTTTCATTAGTTATTTTTGGGAGTAGGTCAATCTTTTCTATTTCCTCTTTAAAAGCATTTATTGCATCGGATAGTAATCCGCAATCATTTATTCTTTGATACTCATCTTTCAA
The DNA here is from genome assembly GCA_002391195.1 of Fibrobacter sp. UBA4375. GTDB lineage: Bacteria > Fibrobacterota > Fibrobacteria > Fibrobacterales > Fibrobacteraceae > Fibrobacter. The sequence continues at coordinate 1,793 of DGRZ01000043.1, forward strand.
GAAGTCGTATATGTCACGGCATATAGTCTTTTTCCCCTGTCGATCAGGAAAAAGAAAAAAGGCTTCTATGTATTTGTCAAAAATAGGTAGGTTATGATCTAAAGTATGCAACAATTTTGTTGCAAAAGAAAATTGAATGGAATGAGTTTCTTTTTGTAATCTGTCAATAAGTTCGTCTAGCGGTATTTTTTTACCTAAACAAAGAATGCTAAAGTATTCGTTATAAAATTTCTCATTATACTCTTTTTTTATATGAGCGGCATTCATTGCATAGAAAGTCTTATAATTATGTATATATTCGTTTTTTTCTTTGTTAGTTGAATTGAGTTTTCCCAAATCATGAGTTTTTAAATAACATTCGATATATCCCCTTAATCCATCTTTGTAAGTATTTTCAGTTTCTTCCAAAATAGCTTCAGCATTATCATTTATAAACTTATACATCGGTTAGTTTCTCCCCTTTGTAAGTTGGTTTAATGTTCTTTAATTCCGATGGATGGGATATCTCTATAATATCGCATTTTCGGAATGGACTGTAGGCGTTCCAAAGTTGGTGGAATGGATGATGGGGAACATCGTAATAACAGATTTTTAAATCGCGTGAAACATTGAAATAAATATAGGACATTTCATTGATTTCCATAGTTTCACAGACAATTTTTTGGTAGGCAGGTGATGAAAATTGTTCCTCGTATTCACGGAAGTAGTTTGATAAGCGTTCTTTCCGCCAATTGTCTAGTAAAGGAATAAAGAATTGTTCGGCTTCTTCCTTTGTGCAACCAATCCAAAATTGGTCGTCTCGGGGTCTATATGATATGATTTTCATAACCAACGCTCCTTATAATCTATGGAATACAATTCCTAAGGATTAAATATATGTTAGTTTGAATGTCAATTTGTGACTTTTTTGAAAAAGGATATGCCGCATCAATGTCATTCACCCTTTCAACGAGATTACAATTCCCGAACTTACAGGTTATTCGTCCGACTGTTCAAAATGTGGATTGTATTTTCTTCCGCACATCCGCAGCGGAAAGCCAACCGCTCTGTTCGGCAGAAGATTCTCCATCGGCAAGAGCCTTCTGAAGTTTCATTTCTGACTGAAGAAAAATGGCATATTCTTTTTCGAAGGCTCCTTTCTGCTTCGGGTCAGCCATAATCCTATCAAAGGTTGATGTTGTTTTCGTCATCATGTTTCAAATGTATTTTCAGATTATCTCATTGTCAAGAGATTATTCCATCATAAGAATTTTCAAAAATGTATTGCATTTGTGCGGACAAATATGTATATTGATTGATATGAGTAAGACTGCAAATTTATACGCCCGTATTGAACCCGACGTCAAGGAACAGGCCGAAAGCGTCCTGGAAACCCTCGGCATATCCGTTTCCAGCGCCATCAACATGTTCTATAAGCAGATAATTCTGCAACAGGGTATTCCCTTCGACGTGAAGTTGCCTAAGGCTCCAGAAAACGCTGCCAAATGGTCAAAAGAACGCCTCGATGCGGAACTCGAGAAGGGCTATGACGATATGCTGAAAGGCCGCGTTACGCCCTGGAACGAAATATACGCGAAACTTTCTGAAGCCATTTCCGAAATAAAAAACGGATCACAAGGGGCTGATGCGGAAAAATTCATCAAAGGATTGATGGATTCTTAGTCCCCAAAATCAACCACCCCGTGACCCAACACACCGGTTTTTACCCCATACAGCAAAGCGCATTGCTTGCTTTTCTGCAAAGAAAAGAGTATATTTGTCAATGGAGTTGTTATGTCATACGACGTCCTAGAAAAAGAAATTCGCCAGTTGCCGGAATCCTATCTCGAGGATGTTTCGAAGTATATCCAGTTTCTGCTTTACCAATATGAGCAGGAACGTATGTCCGCACTCGAAGAGTCGGACGAGGTATTCAATGCTAAGATGCAAAAAGGCTTAGACGACGTGCGCAATGGTCGTGTCACGCTCCTGGACGACGCTTTCGCAGAACTCAAGCAGCGCTTCGCATAATGGAATACTCCGTTTTTCTCACAGAACAGGCAAAATCCGATTTAGCCGAAATATACTCCTATATTTCGGTTGAACTTAAATCGAAAAAATCCGCTGAAAATGTAATAGACGCACTTCATCAGGCTATGAAGGGCTTATCGCTTATGCCTAGCCGTTATCATCAGTTTCCAAACGAACCTTGGCTTTCAGAAGGGGTGCGGTATTTTACAGTTCGCAATTATTCAATCTTTTATACGGTAGATGAAAACAATGTGAGCGTTTCTATCGTGCATGTAATCTACGGCAAACGAAATCTGCCCCAGGTCCTGTCAAACCGCTAGAGGGCGTGCTGGTCTAGACTATGCTTCACGTGATTGACGCAAAATATATTGGAGATTATGGGTCATCACATGGTCGAACGGCGTCGATTTCGCCCCGGAATTCATCAGAAGCCTTCAGTAGACCGAACCCGGTTTGGCGTGCCATTCGGGGTCTTAGGGGCAATATTTATTCCAGACCCAGCACGAGCCGGATGGCGGTCAGGGCCTGGTGGGCGGCGCAGAGCATGACGCGGGGGGCAACAAGCCCGACGACTTCGTCTACGTCGTTCTTGCCGTCGCCGCAGAGGTAGAACTTGTCCGTAATGCGGCGGGTGAGGATGGCGTTTCCGCTGTCGTAGCTGGCCATCCCGCTGGCGGCGACCAGATATTTTTGAGGAAGTTTCTCCAGGACCGTATCCACCAGCATGGCCTTTGCGTCGGCCTTGTCGAAAGCTTCGCAGATGACGTCGGCCTCTTGCAAAAGGGAAACGGCGTTTTCGGCGGTGACCTTGACCTGATGGACCTCGTAATGGACGTAGGGGGCGATTTCTTTCAGGTTCTGGAGGAGTGCTTCAGCCTTGGGGATGCCCACCTGGTTCATTTTGTATTGCTGGCGGTGTAGGTTGGTGATGTCCACCGTGTCGAAATCAATCAGGATCAGCTTGCCAACGCCTGCACGGGCAAGGGAAATGGCGATATTGGAGCCGAGGCCTCCCAGGCCGCACACGGCGATAGTTGCTTTTTGCAGTTTCTCGACGGCGTCGGCCCCCTGCTTTTGGACCAGGGCGGCCAGGATTTGCTCTCGGGGGGGGAGGGGTGTACCGCCAGTCGACATCAGCCGCCACCTACAAAGTTCACGACTTCGACGCAGTCGCCGTCGGCAAGGACGGTCTCGCCGTATTTGGACTTGGGGACGATTTCTCCGTTTCGTTCTACGGCTATACGCACCTTATTGAATCCGGCTTCGGCAATGTAGCTTTCCAGCGTCTTGCCTGCGGCATCTACGTCTTGTCCGTTTACCTTAAGCATGCGTCAAATATAGTTTATTATAAAAAGTAGGTGGGGGAGTTTATTAGATCCTTCGACTGCGCTACGCTTCGCTCAGGATGACACGCTGTATCACTTCCCGGACGAAACAATCACCTTTGCGGTCTTGAGTATCTTGTTCTTGAGCTTGTAGCCCTTCTGAAACACGGTGACCACGTGACCTTCGGGCACGGTCTCGCTGGGCTGCTGCATCAGGGCTTCGTGCATGTTTGGGTCGAATTCCGCGCCGGTGGGGTCGATTTGCTCGAGGCCCGCGTCGGTGAGAATCTTTGCGAACTGGTTGTAGATCATCTGCATGCCTTTCTCGAAGGCTTCCAAATCCTGGGCCTTGTTTTCGCTGGCGAAGGCGCGTTCGAAGTTGTCCTGGACTTCGGAGAGCTTTTCAAGAAGCTTGCCGTTGGCGGTTTCGATGAGTTCCAGCTGTTCCTTGGCGGTACGGCGGCGGTAGTTGTCGAATTCGGCCATCAGGCGGAGGTTCCGGTCGTTGGCTTCGGCAAGGGCGGCCTTAAGGGCTGCAGTCGGGTCTTCGGCAGCGGGTTCCGCGGGCTGTTCAGAGGCGGCGTCTGCGGGCTGCTCGGCGGCAGCATCCGGACTGGATCCTTCGTCGCTTTGCTTCTCAGGATGACACTCCGAGCCCGAGACGCTCTCGTCTCTCGTCTCTCGTCTCTCGTCTAAATTCATCGCGTCTTCGGCGGCCTTAAGCACGTCTGCTTCGAATTTTGCTTTTTCTTCTGCGGTCGGTTCCTGTTCGTTCAAATCTTCTGCCATTTCAATAAATCCTTTAAAAAAATATCCTGACGGGCTACATTTTTACATTTTCTAGCCAAAATCACGCCCAAAGATAGCAAATTATGTGCCAATGGCAAAGCACCGGAATAGAGTAGTTGCACGGGCAAATCTGGTATAATTTTGAAACATTTGTGAAAAAAAAGAATCAAGAGGCATATAAATTGCGCTATAATTATTTTTTTATATGCTTTTACAAAACACTTTTTGCTGTCAGGACATATAAAAAATGGAAAAACGGTATTTTTATATGCCCTAAAGCCCATATTTCACAAAAAATAAGGCGTATTAAAGGATCAAATTACATTTTATATCAGGTAAAATTGACGAAAATGCGTTCATGGGGCATATAATTTTTTTGAATGTTGCTTTTTATATGCCCGTGCAGTCAATTAAATAAAAATAAAGGCATATAAAACGGTGAAAAAAGATTTGTTTATATGCCCCTTCTCAATTTTAGTTTTTCTAGTTTACATAACCCGCATTATCGGCAATAAAATATAGCATTTTTTGCCCCAATTTGTCAAATTTGGCCAATCCCACATTTCCTATCTTTATATATTGTAAACGAAATGAGCAAAAAGCCCTCCAAATATAGATTTATCCTGTTTGCGGTGGTCTGCCTTTTTTCAGCCGTCCTGCTGCAGAGCTGTGCGGCTACCCGAAAGATCGACGCGGCCAGCATCCTGAGCAAGACCAAGCTAGAATTCAAGGAACTCGCGCTGGATTCCGTGACCATCAATCCGGAGCTGTTCGAGCAGGTCAATAACCTTAAGTCCACGCTGCTGCCGAACCCCCAGGTGGTGCTTATCGTGCAGAACCTGGCCAGAGGGATTATCGAGAAGGAACTTGGCAAGGCGCACCTGACGGCCGTCATGACGGCAAACAACCAGAGCCCGGACACCCTGTGGGTCCGGAATTTGAAGGCGAACCTTTTCTTGGATACCCTGATAGAACTGCCATTGCAGCTGAAGGATTCTACGGTGCTTTTGCCCGGCGCAAGCGACATCACGCTTACGACGGACTTTCCGCTGGACAAAAGGCTTCTCTCCCTGACCGGAATCACCAAGTACCGCGCCAAGGGCGAAATTTCCGTATCCCTGGAAGCCGAAGGCCCGCTAGTCTCCTTTGATTTTGACATAGAACATCCCATTTCTCCCGAAGAAATGCGTGCCCTGGAAGACAGGGCCCGGAAATCCCTTTTGGACGGCCTTGTCAGTGACTGGGTCTATTCCATTTTCCCGAAGGAATGATTATGAAACTCCCCCGTCGTTTTGTCCCCGAAAACCTGAATCCCGATGACGAAAAGAAGATTAGCGAGCTTTACCGGAGCCTGCTATTGCGGGACATTCCCGCGGCCGCCACTCCCCTACGGGACTGGATTCTGGACTGGAGCGAGCTGAACTCTGTGCTGGGCGAAGTCAGTTGCCGCCGCTACGTGGCCATGACCTGCGACACCAAGGACGAAAAGGCTGCCAAGGCCTATGCCGACTTTGTAGAAAACATCCAGCCTGTCATCAACGAATACGATGACAAGCTGAACAAGAAACTGATGGCCCACCCCTCCAAGGACGCTCTCAAGGGCGAGTTCGGCGAATGGTTCAAGGGCGTCCAGGTTTCCCTGGACCTGTTCTCCCCCGACAATATTCCCCTGGAGACCGAAGAAAACAAGGAAATTCAGGCCTACCAGAAGATTACCGGCGGCATGAGCGTGGAGTTCGAAGGCAAGACTCAGACCATGCAGCAGATGGCGACCTACATGGAAAATACGGACCGGGGCTTGCGGGAACGGGCCTGGCGGGCCATGTGGGAACGCCGCCTCAAGGACAAGGACGCCCTGGACGGGGCTTTTGATAAGTTGTTCAAAATCCGCAAGGAAATCGCCAGGAACGCCCACTGCAAGGACTTTATCGACTACATTTTCCTCGCGAAGCACCGGTTCGACTACTCCCCCGCCGACTGCGAAGCTTTCCACGAAAGCATCGAGAAGCTGGTGCTCCCCCTGCTGAAAGAAATCTACAAGAAGCGCGCCCAGAAAATGGGTCTTGAAAAGCTCAGGCCTTGGGACTTGGACGTCGACCCGCTGAACAGGCCCGCCCTCAAGCCATATTCTAGCGGAGCAGAACTCATCGAGAAGGTGGACCGGATTTTCGAAAGCATCCACCCCCAGGCAGGCAAGTGGGCCAGGGAGATGCAGGCCCAGAACCTTATCGACCCGGATTCCAGGCTCGGCAAGGCCCCCGGCGGCTACCAGATCGGCTTTGACGAGAGCCGCCTCCCCTTTATCTTCATGAATTCCGCCTGCACCGACCGGGACATCTACACGCTGCTGCACGAATCGGGACATTCTTTCCACCAGTTCGCCCTGGCGAACCAGCCTATTGTGGCCTACAGGGACGTTCCTGCGGAATTTGCGGAAGTGGCCAGCATGAGCATGGAACTCATCGGCATGTCCAACCTGAAACCCTTCTACGAAGACGACCACGAGGCCATTTCCCGGAGTATTTTGTGCGAACTGACGGATGTCATCTGGCTGTTCCCCTGGGTGGCCAGCGTGGACAGTTTTCAGCACCGCATCTACAGCTTCCCGGAGCACACGGCCAGCGACCGCACCGACATCTGGAACGAAATCATGGACCGCTACGACGCAGGCATCGACTATTCGGGCCTGGAAGCGGTCCGCGGAAACCTCTGGCAAAAGCAGCTCCACATTTTCGAGTGCCCGTTCTACTACATCGAGTACGGAATCGCCCAGATTGGCGCCCTGCAGGTATGGGCGAACTTCAAGAAAGACCCGAAAAAGGCCATTGACGACCTGTTCCGGGCCGAAAGTCTGGGGAGCAGCCGCCCCCTGCCGGAGCTTTTTGCCGCCGCAAACATCAAGTTCGACTTCACCCCCAAGACGCTCGAACCGCTGATGCAGGTCGTGTGGGATGAGCTTTCTGTTAGTGATTAGTGGTTGGTGGTTGGTGGTTAGGATATGTACAAAAAAGACATCTTGATATCAGCGTTCCTGTATACTAACCATTGTATACTAACCACAGTTTACAGTTTTTTTGTTTTTTTTATGCAAAAATGGCCTAAAATCGGTTGACAAGGGCAAAAAAAACATCTATATTTGGCCTCACATCCTAAGGAGGGATGGCCGAGTGGTTGAAGGCGCACGCTTGGAAAGCGTGTTTACTTTACGGTAACGAGGGTTCGAATCCCTCTCCCTCTTCTAAAAATTTCGGAGGTACCCCGATGTCCGACCAGAGAGTTTATCTCGACGATATTTACGCTAGCAAGGAATGCCAAGGTTCTGTTTTCCGTGCCGTGGTCATGATGGCCCACGAGGCCCGTTTCCTCAACAGCCAGGCCGGTCAGGGTTACATCCAGCTCACCAAGAAGCCCACCACTATCGCCATGTACAAGTTCAAGGAAGGCAAGCTTTCCATGATTGAAAAGGCAAGCAACGACGTGACCGAAGAAGCCATTGCCGCTTCTGCAGCCGCTGAATCCGAAAACGTTGCGGAAAACGCTGCCGCCAATGCCGAAGCAGCCGACGCCGCTTTCGGTGTGTAATTCCGAAACTTTTTGAAATGATACCTCGGACTAACCTCCGGGGTATTTTTTTGTATTCACCTTCCGGGGCTGTCTTTTTTTGCTATCTTTAGCCCCGTAACTTTTAAACCGGCGACCCAGGTCGCCACACAATCAAGAGGTAAATCAAATGGCAGTTTCTTACAAGGAACTCGGCCTGGTGAACACCAGGGAAATGTTTGCAAAGGCTGTTAAGGGTGGCTACGCTATCCCGGCTTTCAACTTCAACACCATGGAACAGATGCAGGCTATCGTGCAGGCTGCTGTCAAGCAGAAGTCTCCGGTGATTATGCAGGTCTCTAAGGGTGCTCGTAACTACGCAAACGGCACCATCCTCCGCTACATGGCCCAGGGTGCTGTTGAATACGCCAAGGAACTCGGCTGCGCCAATCCGCAGATCGTGCTCCACCTCGACCACGGTGACTCTTTCGAACTCTGCAAGGACTGCATCGACAACGGTTTCTCTTCCGTGATGATCGACGGTTCCGCTCTTCCGTACGAAGACAACATCGCCCTCACCAAGAAGGTTGTTGAATACGCTCACCAGCACGACGTGACCGTCGAAGCTGAACTCGGCGTGCTCGCCGGTGTGGAAGACGAAGTCCAGGCTGAAGAATCCCACTACACCAAGCCGGAAGAAGTGATCGACTTCGCTACCCGTACGGGCTGCGACTCCCTCGCTATCTCCATCGGTACCAGCCACGGTGCTTACAAGTTCAAGCCGGAACAGTGCACTCGCGACCCGAAGACTGGCAGGCTCGTTCCGCCTCCCCTGGCATTC
>DGRZ01000046.1 GCA_002391195.1 Fibrobacter sp. UBA4375
TTCTTCTGGAGGGCGGCCTGGTTCGCGGTCTCGATAGCCTTGTCGATTGCCTCGGAGACGGCGACCTTAAGTTCGTTCACGAGCTTGCCGTAAGCCGGACGTTCCTCGGCGCTCAAGCTCCCCATCTGCTTCATGAGGTCGGTGACGGCCCCCTTCTTGCCCAGGTACTTCACGCGGAGGTTGTTAACGGCTTCTTGGTTCGTAAGGTCGGTTTGCGCAAGTTCTGCGTCAAACGCCTGTTTCACATTGTTAATAGCTTCACTCATAGTGGCCACAAATTTAGCAATTTTCAGTCAAAGGGGGAGGTCTCCCCCTCGCTTCTGCCCCATGTCATCCCCGCGAAGGCGGGGATCTCCTTGTGGCATCCGCTACCCCCTCTACGGGCGCTCAGTCGCCGCGCCCGTAACGCCCGGTTTATTCAGCGTCTTTTAGGCAACGGACAGAAAAACCATAATCCTTGAAGTCATTACCTAGGTACGCACCATCGTTATTATAATTCAATTCCATAATGTAACTGTAATGGAACGTGTCGTCTGTTTTCTCGGTTGCACTCCAGAAGACAGCATCTTGACCCGCTTTTTTGAACAAGGCAAAATCACGCCAACCGACTGGCAGTGCAGAGAAGGAATAGTCATCCGAGCCATTGCCCTCTTCCCAACCAGTCGCGGACTTGAGCATTTTCCCTGCCGTAGATTGGCCACCCACTGCCGTGAAGAGCTTGTGCCATTCGGTCGTATCAGGCAAATGCCAACTCTCGGGGCAAATCCCCTGCACCTTTCCTTCCAGACTGCAAGCCTTGCCGTAACCACAGTCCAGCGGATTTTCTGCAGCTGCCGCCAGCTTCACCGAATCGATAGCAGCAGCCCAGGTGTAAAGACGCCCACCGGTGGTGCACTTTGCTGTATCATTGTCAAAGCACCAGCTTTTCCCCTTCAAACTCGGCGTTTCACTGCTGTCTGCGTAATTGAGGTTTTCCGCCATCCAAATTTGATCACCGATAGTTACGGTCTTGTAAACCTGACCATCGCGATTGTCCGTCAGTGTCTTTTTATCAGCATCGTACACGCTACCTGCCAGAGAAGAACTTGATTCCGCTTCGGAACTGGAACTAGTCGTTTCTTCGCTAGAAGACGACTTTGTTTCGTCACCACTAGACTTTTCACTCGAAGAAGATTTTTCGCTATCTGTTTTTTTCTCGCTGCTGCTGGATTCTACTTTCTTTACACTGCTGCTAGAGGAGACCTTGTCATTGGATTTTGAATCGCTAGATTCTTTGCTATCGTCCGAAACGATACTGCTTGAAGAATCGACTTCAGAATTCGGATTGCCTGCCGAAACCGAAGATGAATCATCACCACACGCAGCAAGGAAGAGAGCAAAAGAAATGGCGGTAAGGGAAAAATGCTTCATAGGATTCTCCTTAAAATTTATTCGTAATATAACTTCTTTTACCCCTCCCCCCCTTGTAAAAGTTTAGAAACTTGCCGTTTTTCGCAAAATGCGATACACAAAATGCGAAAAATTACTATTCAGCTTTCGCTTTTCCGGTAAAGTTCGTGCTTGTTATCTTGAGGACGGTCACGGCGGCCTGCGCGGGTGTGAATTCAAACTTGTGCGGGGCCGCGTGCATTAACTGCGCGGAACTTGAACCGTGCGCGGCGCCTGCGGCTTGCATAGACTGCGAGGCTCCTGCTGCTTGCCGTTCCATCAGGAGCGAGAGTCCGTGGCATTTCTCGGCGCTATCCTCGACGATTTCGGCCTTGCCCTGCCCGACAACGCTTGCATAAAAGCGCCCGCTCTTGCAATAAACGTCCTCGTGAATCTCGATGCGGTTCTCGACGCACATGCTGAACGCCACGTTCGGATTCTTGCGGATGCAGTCGAGCTTCTTGCCGACATGCGCGCAGTGGAAGTAAAGCTCCAGAACGCCGCCTTCCAGGCAATACCCGAATGACATCGGAATCACGTAGGGCACGCCCGCATTCGCATCGTCCTCCATCGCAATGTGGCAGGTCGTGCACTGCTCGATAATCTTTGCGATATTCTCGTCGCCTAAAACTTCTCTATCCTTGCGCCGCATATTTAATTTGTCCTTTCCTTTTTTTCAAATCTAATTTTTTTTCTTGGCTTCTTCTCCCGCTTGAAAAATGATTTTTACGTAAATGGATGCTAGAAAAATTTTTCGGGATAATGCGTAACGCGCGGAACTTAAACTCCCGATTTTTCGGGTTTTGTTGTTCTCGACTTCAACAGAATGTTATAGGCTGCAGTGGCGTGTTTGGAGGGGCCAATCTATATTAAGAAAAAAAGGAGTCAGATATGAAATTAGGGCTTTTGGCGTTTCCCGCCATTGGAGTCTCGTTGGGTCTTGTAGCCTGTTCCGAAGATGCGGCCACGAATCCTAATGTCGATAGTGGGGCCTTGAACCCTGTGGAATTTTCTTCCAGCAGCGATTTCCTGGAAACTGACTTCCCTGGCGTAGAACTTTCCAGTTCCTTCATGCCCGGCATTGAACTTTCGAGCTCGAGTATTGTCGGCCCCGGCTTCGGCATCTCCAGTTCAAGCTTCGTATGGCCCGGCCCGGTCGTTTCCAGCTCGAGCGTCGTGATTCCCGGTGGCAACAATCCCGGCAACGAGAGCGGCGACGACGAAAACGACAACGAGGATTCAAGGATGTTGGACGGCTCGCAGATTCTCCTGAAGCTTGCGGGCACCACGGCCGCGGTCGAAAACAACAACGGTTGCGTCGAAGTTGCAGACAAAGTTGCAACCATTACTTGCCCGGGCGCCTACTATGTAACGGGAGAATCTTCCGATTTTCAGGTGGTCGTAAACACTCCGGGTACCGACAACGAAGGCAACACCGGCATCTACCTCCACAACGCGACCATCAAGAGCTCCAATTCCCCCATCCTCGTGAAGAATGCCGACAAGACGGTGATTCACCTAGTCAAAGGCACCACCAATGTGGTCGAAGACGGCAACGGGAACCACCTGTTCACGAAGGTCAACGGAGTGCAGGATACTTCGAAGGCTGCAATCTATTCCCGCGACGACTTGAACATCAAGGGCGCAGGCACCCTGACCGTCAAGGGCAAGTTCAAGAACGGCATCCAGTGCAGCAACGACCTCAAAATCAAGAACGGAAACA
>DGRZ01000040.1 GCA_002391195.1 Fibrobacter sp. UBA4375
TGAACTGCCCCCAGCTAAAACTCGAAAACCAGCTGTGCTTCCCGCTGTATGCCGCGTCCAAGGAGATTACGCGCCGTTACGCCCCGTACCTGGAGCCGCTCGACCTCACGTACACGCAGTACATAGTGATGCTCGTGCTGTGGGAAGAAAAGAAGTGCAACGTCTCGGAACTCGGCAAAAAGCTGTTCCTCGATTCCGGCACGCTCACCCCGCTCCTGAAAAAGCTCGAAGCCAAGGGCTACATCCAGCGCACCCGCGAACAAAGCGACGAGCGTTGTCTCTCGGTAAGCCTCACCGCCGAAGGCGAAGCGCTCAAGCGCAAGGCCGCGGGCGTCCCCAAGTCCATGGCCGGCTGCGTCAACCTCTCCGATGCCGAAGCCAAGACGCTTTACACCCTGCTGTATAAAGTGCTGGAAGGGTTCAAGGAAGGGTGAGTTGTTTCACTGTCGTTGACTTTTAGCCTTGACGTGGGGGTGCGCGTTGCCATGGCCGCAAATGTACATTTCGGTAGCGACATTTTTTGTCATTGTCTAAAGCTATATTTGTACCGTAGAGCAATCTTTTTACAGACAACAATCAAAAAAGTGAATTTCGGCAAATATGCTGCATAGAAATTAGTGATTTTAGGCATTTTCTAAAAAATAAAACTTGTGATTTTGGGCAAAATAGATTATATTTGGCTCAGAGAGGTAAATAAATGATGAAAACAGCCCCTGTTTTTGAACGAAAACTCTATCAAAAGATGCTCCAATGGAAAAAGGAGCGTGATGGCTCTACCGCACTTATGATAAAGGGGGCTCGACGCGTCGGCAAATCGACAATTGTAGAGCAATTTGCGAAACGGGAATACAAGTCTTACATTCTCATTGACTTTTCGAAGGCATCTTCGGAAATCATGGCTCTGTTTGACGACCTTTCGAACCTGGACTACATTTTTCTGCGGCTCAAAATTGCCTACCAGGTGGAACTGGAAGAACGCAAGTCCTGCATCGTTTTCGACGAGATCCAGTTGTGCCCTAAGGCAAGGCAGGCCATCAAGCACCTTGTCAAGGACCACCGCTACGACTACATCGAAACAGGCTCGCTCATATCCATCAAGAAGAACGTAGAAAAAATAGTCATTCCAAGTGAAGAAACCCGAATGGAACTTTTCCCGCTAGATTACGAGGAATTCCGTTGGGCTCTGGGCGACAGGGCCACCGCCAACCTGCTCAGGGAGGCCGTCGCCAAAAGAATCCCTCTCGGTAGCGGGGTGCACCGGAAACTGATGCGGGACTTCCGGCTGTATATGCTTGTGGGCGGCATGCCGCAGGCGGTCCACGAATATATCCGGTCGAACAGTTTCAAGATGGTTGATTCGGTCAAGCGCGAAATCATAGAACTTTACGAAGACGACTTTTCCAAGATCGATCCAAGCGGCCGTGCCGCAAGCCTGTTCGACGCAATCCCCGCACAGCTTACCGGTAACGCCAAGCGCTATCAGGTCAGTTCGGTGCTGCCTGGCACCAAGGCGGACCGCGTTGAAGAAATTGTCGCGAACATGAGTGATTCTTCTACCATCGCACTCGCCTATCATGCAAACGACCCGAATACGGGCCTCGCCATGAACAAGAATATCAACTTTTACAAGATGTTCACCGCCGACACGGGGCTTTTCGTGACGCTCGCATTCAAGGACAAGGATTTTACGGACAACATCATCTACGAGAAACTCCTGTCGGACAAGACCAGTGCCAATCTGGGTTACATTTACGAAAACGCCGTCGCACAAATGCTGCGTGCCGCAGGCCACGAACTCTATTACTACGCATGGCCCAAGGAGAACACGAACAGCAATTACGAGGTAGATTTTATCATATCGGAGAAAAGTAAAATTTGCCCCATCGAAGTCAAGTCGTCGGGCTACAAGTCGCATGCATCCCTTGATGAATTCTGCAAGAAATATTCACGCCGCATTGGCCGCCGCATTCTCGCATTCACAAAGGACTTTACTGTGGACGGGAATACGGACTGCATTCCCGTTTACTGGATTCCGTTCTTGTCATGACGGGGCTGCACGACACATTCGGCGGCGCGATACTCGCATGGGTCAAGAGCCCCCGGAGAGGCGCTGGAATCGAGCTACCGGCAAGCCTTCGGCACCGCCTTCGACAAGGACGGCATCGCGGTACTGATGGAAGAATGACAAACCCCTCGAATTCGAGGGGTTTGAAATCACCGCCCTTTCATGCTCTCCTGGATTTTCTCGATGACTTCTGCGGGGGTCACGAAGTCCAGAACACTGAACGCGGTCATCTCGTTGCCCATATCGTTGCTCTTTGAGCCAAAATACTTGGCCTCGGCAATGTCAATGCAAGCATTGCCGCTGCTCTCGGCCTTCGTATTTTAGAAATGATGCCCCGAAGTGATACACCTTGTCATCGACGAGCAAAAAGCGGTCGTGAATCGTGCGCATTGTCTTCGGCTCTAGGCCCGGATATTGCTTGTTGTGTAATGCGACCGCAACTTTGAATTCCGGCGTAATATGTGCGGAATAAACAACCTTCTGCACGCCCTTCGCTCGCATTGCCGCGAATTTCAGCACATTGCTTCCTTCATGGGCAACTTGTAAATATTCCTTACAAGTTGAGTCCTTGTCTAATTCACCTTCTTTGTATATGTTCTTGAGGAGAATTGTGGACATAGCTTTTTTATTTTTTACTCTCAATCAACAGCTTCCGTCCGTCAACATTCTCAAGGACCGTCATTTGTTGAATAGCTATTTTATTCAATTTTTCCAAGCGTTCAGATTGAGAGAGGTTGTCGTTTATAAAAACGGCATTCAGGTTTTCCATATTAGAAAGGCAAATTAGCTGGTTAATTGAAGCGTAATCGCGAATATTACCTTTCAGCAAGGGGTTTTCATCACGCCATTCCTTGGCGGTCTTTCCGAACATTGCAACATTGAGCATATCTGCTTCATCAGCATACACGAAAGATTTCTGCAGTGCAGTGAGCTTTGGAGGAATTAGATTCTGCTTGATAGCATCGGTATGTATGCGATAATTGATTTTCGCCAGTTCCCGTTTAGCGCTCCATCCAATTTGTTTTTGCTCTTCTTCTTTAAGCCGCTGGAATTCCTCAATAAGATACAACTTAAATGATACACTTATTGCCGAGCCAAATTCAAAAGCGATGTCCTTATGGGCGTAAGTGCCGCCATAACGCCCTTTCTTTACGACTATGCCAATGGCATTCGTTTTCTCAATCCATTCACTACAACTCAGCACGAATGTGGGTAATCCGGCCTCCTTCCTAAAGTGGTCAAATTCGACCACTTTAAAACCAGGATTGTGAATAGTTTCCCAAGTACCTAAAAATTCCAATGTATAACGATTGCGAAGCCAATTCTTTATAACATCGGCCGCACGAACATCATTTTCCTTGGCGCCAGCCATATCCGTAAGACAAATGTAATCCTTGTTGTCTATATCCAAAATAGTTATTTTGGTGTTTTGAACATTAATTTGTGCCATTCTATCCTCCTGATTATTCGCTAGCGCGAGTGAAATCGCTCTATTTGAAATTTTGGGCACTAGAACATTTGTTTACTAAATATACATCCTCGCACAGCCCCCGTCAAGAGATTTCTCGAAAATTAATTGTGGCGAATTCGCCATAATTGCCATGTCATTTTCTGTCACGAACATTATCTATCTTTCGGGGCGGAGGCACGATGGAAAACGACACGTTCGGCGGCGCGATACTCGCATGGATCAAGAGCGCAAAGGCGTTCCTGAAAGTCCAGGCGGGCACCGGCGACAACCTGCTCGAAGAAGACATTCGGGAAGGGTTCACCGACTATTGCCTATGGTCCACGTTCCGTCCGGAATGCATCGACACCGACGGCGAGCTCGACATGGAATGCCTGGACAGCGGCATGGTCCTGTTCAGGGAAAACTGCACCCCCGGAGAGGCGCTGGAATCGAGCTACCGGCAAGCCTTCGGTACCGACTTCGACAAGGACGACATCGCGGTACTGATGGAAGAATGACGCCGCCTTTTTACTTGGTGGGGGGAAGAATCCCCCTGCCTGCAGCCGCTTTGTCCGCGGGTTCCGCAGACTGTCATCCCCGCGACTTTGTCTCGTCATCCCCGCGCAGGCGGGGATCTCCTTTCCAATCCGCGTCCAAACCGTCTTCCGGACACCCCCTCTCCTAGTGGCTCCGCCCCTAAAACCCGCCGGCACCACCTAAAGGTGGCCATGCCCACGTAAGCGCTGAAGCGCTAAGTGGTCAAAGGCCGCAACGCCCCGCTTGACTGCAGACAACCATTAGAGTATTTTAAATAAAGCCAAACATTCTCCGGAGACCCGCCAAATGCAAGGTAAACCATCCCACTACTTCGTCATCCGCTCACCGTACGCCCAGCTGGTGCTTACCGGCGTAAAGACATTTGAATGGCGGACAAACGCAAAAATGTTTGCGAACAAGCGCCTCGCCGTCGCAGTCTCCAAATCTCGCGCCCATGAGGACGGCCTGCAAAACGACATCGCCAAGTGGGAAAAACTGTGGAGTAAATTCCTGAAGAAAGCAACCGAAAAAGACCGCGAAACCGCGCTCGCAAAACTCAAGAGAAACTGCGCCAAGGCCGAAAAGCTGTTCGACAAGACAAACGGATGCGGCATGATTATCGGCGAAATCGTGACGGGGGATGTTGCCACTTACAATGGTTTCTTGGGCGTGTCCGTACTGAAATTCAAACTCTGGCCGGAATCCGAGTGGATAGAATCTCCGGGCGGCCTCGGCGTACGACACATGCCAGAAATGACGTGAAGCGTAATGTGGACCACACTGGGGTAAATCTGCGGCGACCATACAAAAGAATCCCGAGACAACTTATTTCAACAACTTGTTTTCCCCAATCGACTCCAGCACGGTCATCTGCGAAATCGCTATCTGGTTCAGCTTTTGCAGCCTTTCGGGCTGCGGCAGCCCTTCCTTAATCAATACGGAATTCAGCGATTCCATATTCGAAAGGCAAATCAGCTGGTTCACCGTCGCATAGTCGCGGACATTCCCCAGCAAGTCGGCATGGGTATCGCGCCATTCCTTCGCGGTAAAGCCAAACAGGGCGACATTCAAAACGTCTGCCTCGCTTGCATAAACCATGCTCATCTGCTGCTTCGAAAGCGTCGCGGTAATCAAGTTTTGCTTGATTGCGTCCGTATGGATATGGTAATTGATTAGTGGAAAGTATCCATTGTTTTGTCGAAAGGACGAAATTGTTGCTTCCTGCCATATTTTTAATTGTACCGAATTCGGTATAATTAAAATCGGGATTGAAGAAAAACGTGTTCGTGCCCAGTGTCACCAGTGGTGTCAAAATTTCTACGACACGAAGTCGATCAAGTCCAGATACATCATCCTGGTGTTCAACGACTGGCTCGAATCAACACGGAAGGCTTCTTTCTCGAGATTTTCGTCCGAATACAAAAAACGGAAACCGTTCTTTTGGTAAAAATTTATCGTTTCGGGCCTGTTGTAGGCATCGACAACCATAAAGCGACAACCAGTCTTGTTATCCGGGTGGATAAACCAGGAAATCAGGTAATCAATGACCTGACTCCCCAAGTGCAAGCCGCTGCGTTGAAACTGACCGTTAACTCCCAATCGTCCAATCAGGAGCGCAGGATACGTACGCGTATGCTTTGCATTGGGCACCTTGCGTTCTAGGCGGTTCCGCGAAGACTTGGGAATCATTGTCGATTTGATGCTGTCGTTGGACAAAGTGAAGGCGCAGGCTATCTGCGGCGATTCCGTATTCGTTACAGCGATATAGCTTTTCCCCAACAATTGAGCGGAGTACAAGTACGCATCGTTCCGAAAGAAATCATCTAGATCCTCATCGCCGCAGCAGAACGAGGACAGGTCGGTATTCTTGTCGATGGGGTAAAGGGTGCAATCAGATGCTAAACGGATTCTTTCCATTATGGGCCTCTCTGTAAGAACGTGCGCGGGCGGCCATCTCGTCGATTTGGGCGAAGGAAACTTTGAGCCCGAGACGACGCGGATTCTTTTCGTGTTCTTCGGCAGCACGAACGAACGACTCTGCCGTAGAGCCTGTAAGAACCGGGATATTTCTTATTTCAAGAGCCATAATACCCCCATAATCTACATTTATTTGCAGGTTCGGTCAAC
>DGRZ01000116.1 GCA_002391195.1 Fibrobacter sp. UBA4375
AGTTCCATCTTCGGCTTAGCGCAGCGGTCCACCAGTTCCTGTTGGGCCTTGCACATGAGCTTGATGGCTTCGTGACCGGCGAGAATTGCGTTGATCATCGTGTCTTCGGACACTTCGTAGGCACCGCCTTCCACCATGCAGACGGAATCTTCGGTACCGGCGACCACCAGGTCCAGATCGGCGCAGGCCATCTGTTCGTAGGTGGGCATCACGATGTTCTGACCATCGACCACGGCCACGCGCACGGCGGCAACCTGCTGTTCGAAGGGCAGTTCGGAAAGACCGATAGAGAGGGAAGCTGCAGACACGCCGAGCACATCCGGTGCAAACTTGCGGTCAGCAGACAGAACCTGCACGATCACCTGGACTTCGCGGGTGAAGTTCTCGGGGAACATGGGGCGAATGGGGCGGTCGATGATACGGGCGGAAAGGGTCTCCTCGTCGGAGGGGCGACCGGCTTCACGCTTGTTGTAGCCGCCCGGCAGGCGACCAGCAGCGTAGGCCTTTTCGCGGTATTCGACGGTCAGCGGGAAGAAATCGCCTTCCTTCTCTTCGCCGTAGCAAACGGTAGAAAGCACGAAGGCGTCGCCCATCTTGGCGACAGCAGCACCACGTGCCTGCTTTGCAATACGGCCCGTTTCAAACGTAATGACGCGACCGTCGGGGAGCGTCACGGACACTTCCTTGGGGTCCAGCATCTTGCCGTACTTTTGATGATATGCATCAATAGACATAGATTATCTCCAGTCCGCAGATTAGCCGCGGAGACCGAGTTCCTTGATGAGAGCACGAGCGGCGACAATGTCCTTTTCGCCGTAGTACTTGAGGAGGTTCTTGCGTTTTGCGACCATCATGGAGAGCCCGCGCAGGGAGTGGAAGTCCTTCTTGTGGGTCTTGATGTGCTCGGTCAGGTTCTTGATCTTTTCGGTGAGGATAGCGACCTGCACGCGGACGTTTCCGGTATCCTTTTCGTTGGCGCCGAACTTGGCGGTGAGCTCTGCAGCTTTTTCCTTAGTGATAGTAGCCATTATAGCCATTCCTTTTTTTGATTGTTTAACTAATTACATGTTTATGCCCGAGTTTCCCTGCTTTAGGCCCAGTGGAATTGGCGAATCTGGACGCAGGACCAAGGCAAAAATGCAACTTGGAGGGAAATATAGGTAAAAGGGGCTAGGATCTAGGGGCTAGGGGCTAGGAAATACAGCGAAAAAGGGCCAAAAATAAGGCTTTATTGGCACTTGTCATCCCCGCCACACTCTTGTCATCCCCGCGAAGGCGGGGATCTCCTTTCCTTACAAAGGGGGGAAGCCTCCCCCTCGGCGAAGCCTTGCCCCGTGTCATCCTGAGCGGAACGAAGTGGAGTCGAAGGATCTAGGGCAAGTCTTCCCCTACCCCCTCTCCTAGGGGCTCCCCTTCATCGTCATGGCGGCCCACGAGCCGCCATCTAGAACAAACCTAGGCCACATACGCGGCGCACAACAAAACTCCTAATAATGTATATTACCGATATGAAATCTTCCACCATCGCCAAAATAACCGTCTTGGCGTTGCCTCTGCTCATTTGTCAATGCGAAAGCTTTCCCGACGAGGACTATCACGATGTCCATGTCGGCATCCACACGGAACATCCGCCTATCGCCGATTCTCTAAAAATAACCGTTCTTCACGACAAAGACACTGTATTACAACAGATTGGAACAAAGGACCTAAAAACAACTCTCGCTGGAAACAGGCTTGAATCCGATTACGTGCTCCAAATAGAATTTTTCTGCAATGACCAATGGCTACAGGCAATCCCATACACCATAGATGTCGGTAGCGGAGTTACCGCCATTTATCTGACAAAGCAGCCTGATGGCTTTTCACTGTTCAACACACTCCCCTCAAAAGAATGCAGCGAATTGGCCGATTACAAACTAATCGAAAAGAATAGTTAAAGGTCTCTTATGCGTTTTTTGATTGCCCTTCTACTCCTTCTGCTTTGTTCCTGCGATCTGAATTCAACTCTTTTTGGCGAGTTGTTATGCAGGAGCGGAGTCAACGTTCACGCATCCGCAGATACGGACTCCCTATATGTTGAAATCGTAGCCGGAGATTCCTTGATCTATTCAACGAAAGACACCAGCGAGTATTTTTCCTGGAGTCAAGACAATCGCGACCTAGAAAATTTCAACTGGACAATAAAAATCACATCTTACAGACAACCAGATTCTACTATTACCGAAACCTACCAATTTTTCATCAAGCGACACAGCAACTCCAAAATTTTCGTAGACTACGGCAACAAAATTTGCAAAGACTGCCCTCCGTTTGTTCAAATACAATACGACAACTTTTGCGACGATTAGAGAGTAAAACCCGCAAACAACCTCGAAAAATGGGCTCGCAACCAGCGATCCAACCGCTAACAATCCCGCACAAATAAAGGCATATTCAGAAAGTAGGACTTATAGGGCTCTTTATGAGCCGAGAGAAATAAAAAGCCCACTAAACAGAAGAACTATCTAGCGGGCGATTTCGAAAAAAATCGAATTGAAATAAGTGATTTCTAGCGGACCTTCACGACCTGCACCCCAGAGCCGACCCGCACCAGGTAAACACCTGCGCGGGTCACGCTGACAGAAACGCCCGTCGCGGCAGGAATCCGGCCAGAGTGTAGCACCCTCCCCTGCATGTCAAAAACCGCAAAAGGCTGCCCTGCCGTAGCGCCCATAATCTGCACAAGGTTGCCCGACACCTGAACGTGGAAGGCGCTCCCTGCAACAAGAGAATTGCCGATAGAAGCAGAATTGGAGGGTACCTTCACCTCGATGTAGTCCACGTCCACATGCCCCCAGTTCTTGATGATGGCGAAAGTATTGGCCCCCGCCTTCAGCGATACCTGAACCGGCATATCCTCAAAGGCCGCGGCAGCCCCGCCCAAGTTTCCTTCAAGGGTCACCGGGAATTCCTGGGATTTCACCTTGGTTCCGTTTACGTAGATATCCTGAGTCTTGGCGTTTGAAGCAGTGTTGCTGAAACGGATTGTGACCGTGTATGTCCCAGCAGTAGGTACATTGACATTGAAGGTGATGTTACCCGTCGTTTCGGTGCGCATATATTTACCGCCCGATGCAGCCTGATTTGTCTTTTCAGTACACCCGGTGCAAGTCGCATCCTCCGCCTCGTAACGTACGGTTTCATAGGAGGTATTTCCCGAAGAGGAAATGACCGAAGACGAACTGGACGGGTTGACCGACGCACTGGACGGCGGCGTAAAGCTTGACGAATACCCGATGCCAGACTCCGGAATCTTGAAAAGTTCCGCACAGTCATTGCGGACATCCCGGATTTCCTCTACCACGTGGTTCTTGCTTTCTACGCAGTCGTTCTTGTCGGTGCCGCTGTTGTCGCACCAGCCTTTCTGGGCATACTTATCGGCGGTGACCGGATAATTGACAAAAGATTCATACTTGCCTACATTGGATCCCGATTTATTTCCATCTGCAGGCATCACCACTTCCTCTACATAGTAGCGGAAATGGGAATTGTAGTAGGGCAATCCCTGCTTGAGCGAATTGTAGAAATAGTTTCCGGTAACGGTCCAGGAAGCACCCTTCATGTCGATGTTCGCATCATCATGGTCCACCTGGCCATCATAATTGGTACTATCCCCAATAAACATGTTACCCTGGACAACGCCCCTGACAGTTCCCTCCTTCACGTCAATGTTCTCGGCCGTTGTCGCCTTCACAATATTGCATGTAATCTTCGTATCATTCACGCGCCAGTCATAACCACTATAACGGTGTTGCGATGCACTTTCGCCCCAAAAACCGGCATTCTTATCGGACTGCTGCGACGACGCCCAACCCTTATAGTAAGTGCCAACATAAATACCTTCACCGTACTGGGCAACATCGAACCCAGAACCATGAATAAAGTTACGGTTCAGGGTCACCTGCTGGCTGGAATCCCGAACATGGACCAGTTCCGTTCCCGTGTGGTACACCTCGCAGTCTTCCATCAGGGCACCGACAGAATTATCGAACACCACGCCCTTACTGAAGGTATGGATTTTCAGGTTTTTAAGGATAACGTAATTTCCCGTTACGTGGATGCCGTAGTTGCTACCGACCGAAGTACCGTAAATCTCAGGAGGATTTGCAGGGTCTGAACCTGCGAGAACTATGGGATTGTCCTTTGTGCCGTCGGCGCCAAGCCAGATGCGGCCACAATCGCGGCCAGTCTCGTTCACGAACTTGTCGTTTTGGCAGTTGGATGAGGGCAGTTCATACTTGCCCGAAGCTACCCAGATGGTATCCCCCGCCTTGGCATTCAAAGTAGCCGAAGTCAATTCGGTGGTAGTAGAAACATTCACCTGTTTGGCGAAGGCAACCGACATGGAACTGGCGGCCACCATGCACAACACCACAAAACTTTTTCCTTGAAGAAGACTCATAGACACCTTCCAAATGCTCCCCTTCAGTAATATATTCTTTTTATAACGGGAAAGCACACTTAATTAGAAAAAAAATGTAAAACGACCCTTTTTCAACGGACTTTCACAACCCATTTCAGCCCGTAAAACCCCCAATTTTCTAAATTTTCGCCCACTATGAGCATTTCTATCCCTCAGTTGCCCAAGGGCACCCGCGATTTTTACCCGGAAGCGCAGCGCATCCAGAACTACATCTTTGACACTTGGCGCAGCACCGCCGAAAGTTTCGCCTACGAAGAATACGAAGGCCCCATGTTCGAGCACCTGGAGCTTTATACGGGCAAGTCCGGCGAAGAAATCGTGAGCCAGCTCTACAACTTCAAGGACAAGGGCGACCGCGAAATCGCGCTCCGCCCCGAAATGACCCCGACCCTTGCCCGTCTGGTTATCCAGAAGGCCCGGGAGCTGAAGAAGCCCTTCAAGTGGTTCTCTATGCCCCGGCTTTTCCGCTACGAAAAGGCACAGAAGGGCCGCCTCCGCGAGTTTTTCCAGCTGAACATGGACATTATCGGCACCGAAAGCATCTACGCCGAAGCCGACCTGATGGCCGCCATCGCCACCATGCTCCGTAAGTTCGGCCTGAAGGACAACGAATTTGCCATCGGCGTCTCCAGCCGGAAGCTCTTGGCCACCTACCTGGAAGAAATCGGTGCGCCGAACCCGGCCCTTGTTTACCCGGTGCTGGACCGCCGTCTGAAAATCGGGCCCGAGGCGTTTGCCAAGGCTCTCACCGAAGCAGGCCTCTCCGAAGCGCAGATCAAGCAACTGGACGACTTCATGAGCTGCAAGAGCCTTGAAGAGGTCCGCAGCGCCGTTAAAAGCGAAAACGCGGCCGCCGCACTCAAAGAAATCGAAGATTTGTTTGAGACGCTCGCTGCCGCGGGCTACGGCGATTGCGTGAACCTGGACCTGAGTATTGTCCGCGGTCTCGCCTACTACACCGGCATCGTGTTCGAAGTCTTCGACAAGGGCAAATCCATGCGCGCAATCGCCGGCGGCGGCCGCTACGACAGCCTGACCGAAAAGCTGGGCGGCGAACGGATTCCCGGCGTGGGCTTTGGCATGGGCGACGTGGTGCTGGCAGACCTTTTGGCCGAACACAAGCTGCTCCCCAGCCCCAAGCAGAGCGTGGACTTTTACATCGCGAGCTTTACAAACGACATGAAGAAGGTCTTTGAGACCGCCCAGATGTTCCGCGCAGGCGGAAACGTCGTGTCCCACCCTCTCGCTCCCATGAAGATGGGCAAGCAGCTGGACCAGGCCAACTACCAGGGAGCCACAATCGTCGTCTATGTAGATGGATCCAAGGCAGGGACCGGCGAGTTCGAATACAAGGACATGCGCACCGGTGAAATGTTCGTGGGTAACGCAGACGCCATCGTTGAACGCTTAAAAACCGAGGTGAAAAAAGCAGAATAAGCCAGGGCGTTGCGGGGCTGACGTCTGAAGCCCCGCTAGAGGGGGTCGCGGATGACTCATGGAGATTCCCGGTCAAGCCGGGAATGACATGGGGCAGAAGCGAGGGGGAGCCCTCCCCCACCCCTAGATCCTATCCCCTAGATCCTAGATCCTAGATCCTAGCCCCTAGCCCCTAAATCCTATCCCCTAAATCCTATCCCCTACCCCATGATGTCCCCCCTCAAAGTCCTTCTTTCCATCATCAGCCTGTTCGTCGTCCTCGGCATTATCGCCGTAGTCTATCCTGACGGTGGCATCAAGGTGGGCGAATACACCCTGCGCTACCCGAAGCTCACCGACATCTTCGAAAAGCAGGCGCCCAAGGACTCCGCCGCCGACTCTGCATCCGTGGACCCCGAAGAGGCCATCCGGGAAATGATGGAAGCCACCAAGAGGAAGGAATTTGCGGCCTACAGCGACTCCCTCAAGTACTACGAGGACTTTTTCAAGAGCGGCAAGACCCGCTTCGACCTGCCGGGCGATGACCCCGCCTGGTTCGACCGTTTCTTCTTGCACCTTCAGCTCGCGGAACTGGACAGCAACGTGGTCCATATCGTCCACTACGGAGACTCCCAGCTGGAAGAAGACCGCATTTCCGCCACCATCCGCGAAGACCTGCAGGCCGAATTCGGCGGCGCGGGTCCGGGCATGATGCCGCCCATCCTTACCATCCCTTCCCAGACCACCAGCCACTGGAACGAAGGGGAACTCAAGCGCTACATACTGTTCGGCCCCAAGGAAGAAGAGGCGGACCACAACCGCTACGGCCCCCTGGCCCAGTTCGCCGACCTGGAAGGATCCGCCGTCATCGGCATCAAGAAACGGGAAGACCGCAAGAACGCCTTCCCACACGTAGGCGGCTACTCTACGGTAAAGGTCCTCGCCGGCAAGCGGGGGTCGCTACGGCTCAAGCTGGTTTACCAGCGCACCTACGCAGATACCGTGGGCCTGAACGAAGACAGCACCTTCAAGGTGAAAAAGCGCACCGCCTTCGAGACGGCGGCCGCCCCCGAAGTGGAACGAATGACCAAGCTCAACGTCTATACTTGGAAACTCCCGGACACCACCTCCAACGCCAAAATCTACCTGGACGGAAGCGCCGAAATCTATGCCATTTCCGCCGATGGCGCCTACGGTGTGGCCGTCGATAACGTAGCCATGCGAGGCTCTTCGGGCACGGTGTTCCACCGCATCGATTCACAACTGCTGGCGGAATCCTACAAGGCCATGAACGCCCGGCTCATCATCATGGAATACGGCGGCAACCTGGTGCCGGGCACCAACAGCGGCAACGTGGACTGGACCAAGAAACTCATCACCAAGCAGATCCAGGCTATCCAGAAGGCGAACCCCGACGCCGACATCCTGTTCATCGGCCCCGCCGACATGGCAAAACAGGTGGATGGCGAATGGAAAACCTACCCGGGCCTTCCCCTCACCATCAAGACCCTTCGCGAAGTGGCTCTCGAAAACGGCGCCGCCTACTGGGACATGCACCGGGTCATGGGCGGAAACGGCTCCATGATCAAGTGGGCAAACCGCGAACCCGCTCTCGGCTTCACCGACCACATCCACTTCACCCGCCGGGGTGCCGCCTACATGGGAGACCTGTTCTGCGCGGCACTGCGCATGCACTACGACTACTTCAAGTTCCGCGACCGCCACGGCCTCAACGACGAAAAGATGAAGGAATTGCAGCAGTGGAAGGAGAATTCGGAATTCGGAGTTCAGAATTCGGAATTAGGGCAAGACAGTTCTGCCAGCGAAACAAAGGGGGAAGCCTCCCCCTCGCTTCCCTTCGTTGGCTCTGCGACCAAGGTCCCTGAGCCTGCCGAAGGGTCCGCTACCCCTTCGCCTAGGGGGACACCCCCTAACACCCCCGCACAGGATTCTAGCGTAACGAAGGAGGATGCCACCCCATGATCCGCTTCCTCCTCATCGTCACCCTCGCGGCCCTTTCGGCCTTCGCCAAGGACCTGACCATCGCCCCCGGCAGTTACAGTCTTGACCTCGCCAAGTACGACTTTATCGACACCACCATAAACGTCATCCAGTTCCCCAAGGGGAACGAGGCCTTCACCAAGTTCTTCGAGAAGATGGACACCCTGGTGTTCGAGAACAAGGGGCAGGTGCGAATCATGCACATCGGCGGATCCCACCTGCAAGCCGACGTGATTTCGGGCCGTATCCGCGAACACATGATCAAGGAATACCCGGGAGCCTCGGCGGGCCGCGGCTTCGTGTTCCCCTACTCCGCCGCCCGCACCAACACGCCCTCCAGCTACGCCAGCTACTACAAGGGCATCTGGGACAAGAACAAGAATGTCCAGCGCGAAATTTCTAAACCGCTTGGACTGCTGGGCATTGCGGTCAGCACCAGCGACCCCCGTGCCGAAATCACCCTGATGCTGGACAAGTACAACTCCGCCCCCATCTGGGGAGAGACCCGTTTCCGCCTGTTCGGCTACAGCGACAACAACGACGTGGTTCCCGTGCTGCGGGTGGATTCCACCGACATCTACGGCATACACGACACCGTAAGCCAGAGTTACGTTTTCGAAAGCCCGCGACCCATTGATACCATCCAGATTCAGTTCCGCTGGATGGACTCCTTAAAACAGGCTTCCATAGCGCAGTTCATCAACGACTCCCTGCTGCAGGATTCCCTCGCCAGGCTGGCGGATTCCCTGAAGACGGATTCGCTGAAAAAAGACGAGAAAGGCTCGGGGCCCGAGGCTCGAGGTGCGGTTTCAGACGGCAAAGATTCCAGCAAGACAGAGAAGGCAAAAGTTCCGGCCAACGTTTTGAACCTGCAGAACGCACAACTGCAAAACGCAGCGCCAGAGGTGGCGCGGGACTCCATGTTCCAGGGGGAATGCGACGTGCTGGACACCGCCTGCCTCGCCCGCGAAGAAGCCAAGACTAAAGATTCTACGGTCCAAAACCGGTGTGCCGAACTGGCAGCCAAGAAGGCGAACATCAACTACGAAGAAGGGGAACAGGACCCCACCAACAATCCTGACGACCACTGCTTCACGGAACCTGCCGCCGTCCCCGACTCGGTCAAGAAAAATGCACGACCCAGGTTCACCCTCACGGGAATCCTTTCCGAAAACGACTCTCCGGGTATCATCTACACCAACGTAGGCATCAACGGTGCGAAGGTCCACGACTACTTCGAAGAGGTCTGCCCCCAGTTCGAAAAAGAGATGGCGTTTTTCAAGCCGGACCTGGTAATTTTTGCCATCGGCATCAACGACGCCAACGTGCAGCGCTTTAACGACAAGCAGTTCCGTGAAGATTACGACAGGCTGATCGAACGGTTCAAGAGGGTAAACCCCGATGCGGCGTTCATCTTCGAGACCAACAATGACATGTTCCGCAAGGTCAAGCGGAAAAAGTTCGTGCAGCACGGCAACGGCGAAGTGGCCCGCAAGTCCTTCTTTATGCTGGCCGACAAGCACAAGGCTGGCGTCTGGGACAAGTTCAGCATCATGGGCGGCCTAGGTTCCATGGCCAAGTGGGAACACGCAAGCCTCGCCAAAAAAGACAAGGTCCACTTCAACCTGTCCGGCTACAACCTTTTGGGCGACCTGTTCTACAAGGCCCTTATCCAGGCCTACCAAGACCACATCGCCAATTTACCCGCACAAAAGAAGCAAGAGAACAAGCCTACGGCTCCACAGACGAAAGACGAAAGAGGCAACAAATAAGCACAGTGTCATCCTGAGCGGAGAACCGAAGGTTCGTAGCCGAAGGATCTAAAAAACATGTCAAATAGTTACTACACATATATGATGACAAATCAAAGTAACTCCACTTTATATATCGGGGTCACTAACGATATTGAACGTCGTGTACTTGAACATATAAGCGGAAGTGGTGCAAAATTTACATCAAAGTATAAAATCAAAAAAATTGTTTATTTTGAACGCTATACCGAAATAACAGATGCTATCGCAAGAGAGAAACAATTAAAAGGTTGGAAAAGAGAAAAGAAAAATAATCTGATAAATCAAATGAACCCAGAATGGAGGAACCTAATGAAGGACTAGATCCTTCGACTACGGGCGATGCCCTCCGCTCAGGATGACACTTTATGTTGGATTACTTGATACCATATCTTACTAGAACGTTTTCGTTTGACCCCAACAGCCCCCTGCTGTTTACGCAGTTCTACTTCTGGGGTTTCTTCGCCGTGGTGTTCGCCATCCTCACCCTGGTCAAGAACCGTATTCTGCTCCGTAACACCTTCTTGTTTGCCACCAGCTTGTTCTTCTACTACAAGACCAGCGGAAGCTACGTGTGCATTCTCGTGTTCTGCGTGGTGGCGAACTTCTTTATCGGCAAGTGGATCGAAAAGGCAAAACAGCACTGGAAAAAGAAACTCTGGATGATTATCGTAGTCATTATCGACCTGCTGGTGCTGTGCTACTACAAGTATTCCTATTTCTTCTTGGACGCCCTGCGGGACTTTACCGGCATCGAGCTGCACGTCTATAACTTCTTTGCGGCGGCCAGCAACAAGATGTTCGGTACCCACTCCCTGGTAGATACCATCATCTTGCCGGTGGGCATTTCCTTCTTTACCTTCCAGGCCATCAGTTACTGCATCGACATCTACCGCGGAAAAATCAAGGCTGTTGACAACATCTTGAATTTCGGGTTCTACCTCACCTTTTTCCCCCAGTTGGTGGCAGGCCCCATCGTCCGTGCCGACAAGTTCGTGCCGCAGCTTTACAAGAAGTATTTCCTCCCCCGCCGCACCTTCGGTATTGCCGTGTTCTGGGTGCTGAACGGCCTTGCCAAGAAGGTCATCTTGAGCGACTACCTGGCCACCAACTTTGTGGACCGGGTATTCGACACGCCCCTGCTCTTTACGGGCCTTGAAAACCTGATTGCCCTGTTCGCCTATTCGCTGCAGGTGTATGCCGACTTTTCGGGATACACCGACATCGCCATCGGCGTGGCGCTCCTGATGGGTTTCCGTCTGCCCCAGAACTTCAACAGCCCCTACAAGGCGCTCAGCCCCACGGAATTCTGGCGGCGCTGGCACATCTCCCTTTCCAGTTGGTGGCGCGACTACCTGTACATCCCGCTGGGCGGTAACCGTGGCGCCTCTGTGGGCACCTTTTTCTGGATGGGCTTCTTGAGCCTGGTGGCCGTTTTACTTTCGGGCAGTGTCTGGGTGGGTGTCGCCCTGGGCGTATTCTTCCTCTACATCGCCATCTACGCCTATATCAAACCCGATTCCCGCAAGTTTATCACCACCAACATGAACGCCATGGCGACACAGGTCGTAGGCGGCTGGTGGCACGGCGCCAGCTGGAACTTTATCATCTGGGGTGGCCTCAATGGTTTCGGCCAGGTGTTCAACAAGATCTGGGTCAAGCGGAGCATCAACTTCCGTGCCGTCGCCGCATTCTTGCTGTTTGCCGTCAGCGCCATCACCTTCAAGCAGACCCACATCGCCATCTTCGCCATTACCACCGTGTGGTTCGGCGTGCTGTTTCTGGGCATTTATGCAGTGCTGGTTTTCCGCCTGTTCAGCGACAAGACCTTCCACTGGCTCTACGTGGCCTGGAACGTAAGCCTCACCTTCGTGTTCATCACCTTTACCCGCCTTTTCTTCCGCGCAGGCTCCAACCTGGACCCGGCAGAGGCCAACGAAGTGGCCTGGAACACCGCCAAGAACATGGTCCAGCAAATGGGCACTGCCTGGAAATGGGATACTCTCGGCACCATCGCCTGGGAGCACATCAACATCATTTTGGTGTTTGTAGCCGGCATGCTCATCCACTGGATTCCCAAAAAATTCAAGAGCCGCTACCGCATCATGTTCGCCTCGCAGCCCATCCCCCTGATGGTTGCAAGCACGGCGTTCATCATCTTCGTGATGTATCAGTTTATGAGCGCGGACAGTTGCCCGTTCATCTACTTCCAGTTCTAGAGTCTTAGCTTTTTTTAACTCGATTTACTACATTCCCTGGCAGAGGTTCCTATGGCCGAAGAAATTGTAAAGCAAGACAAGAAAGAGACCCTGAAAAAGATATCGGAAAAGGCATCCACCCTCCTTTTCGAGCTGATTACGGATATTCCCGGTTCCCTGTATACCCCCATCCAGAACCCCGACGACAAGGCCAGGCTGTTGGCCCAGCGGGCCGCCTGGAAATCGGCTACGGTCAGCACCTCCCTTTCTATACCTGCAGGCATCACGGGTATCCTTACCGCCATCCCGGACATTGCCGCCATCTGGAAAATACAGGCCCAGCTGGTTGCGGACATTGCCGCCAGCTACGGCAAGCTGGCCCTGCTCAGCCGGGAAGCCATGATATGGTGTCTGTTCCGGCACAGTGCCGCCCAGCTCCTGCGGGACATTGCCGTCCGCACGGGCAGCAGGATTATCGTGCAGAAGCTTTCCGCCACAGCCATCAAGGCCATTCTTGCAAAAATCGGGGCCAGCATCTCCTCTAAGCTGCTGGGCAAGACTCTTTTGCGGGCAATCCCTGCCATCGGGGCCCTCGGGAACGGGGCCTACGCCTTCTACGACACCTTAGAAGTCGGAAAGACGGCCGCCGCCTACTTTAGGGCACTGGCAGATCAGGAAAAAGACGAAAAGCCCTGCGACGAACAGTCCACCGACGAACCTACCGCATAAAAGCCTTTCTTTTCCGAATTTTCGGGGTGGTGAGCAACGAAGTGCGAGCCAGGGGGCTAGGGCCGGAGTTCATTACCTACAATAGCCCCCTTATAAAGACCGCAAACGCCCCAGTTTAATAACTGGGGCTTTTTTGCTCACTATAGGCACCTGTGGATGACAAGCCCTTGAGAACGGGGGCTTTTTTTTCTACATTTGGGCGCAACTCAAACAAACATCAACTCCATTTGTGGAATAAAAAATGAAAAACATCGAAAAACACAGAAACATCGGTATTTCTGCCCACATCGACTCGGGTAAGACTACCCTTACCGAACGCATCCTCTACTTCACAAAGCGTATCCACGCTATCCACGAAGTTCGTGGTAAAGACGGCGTCGGCGCCACGATGGACTCCATGGAACTTGAACGCGAACGCGGCATCACCATTCAGTCTGCTGCCACCTTCGCAAACTGGACCCACACCAAGAGCGGTGAACAGGACTCCATCAACATCATCGATACCCCGGGGCACGTGGACTTCACTATCGAAGTGGAACGCTCTCTCCGTGTGCTGGACGGCGCTATCCTGGTGCTCACCGGCGTGGAAGGTGTCCAGTCCCAGTCTATTACTGTTGACCGCCAAATGAAGCGCTACCATGTGCCGCGCGTCGTGTTCGTGAACAAGTGCGACCGCTCCGGTGCAAACCCGCTCCGCGTGTCCGAAATGCTCCGCGAAAAGCTGAACCACAAGCCCTGCGTGATGCAGATTCCTATCGGTCTCGAAGACCAACTGAAGGGCGTGGTCGACCTGGTGGAAATGAAGGCCTACTACTTCGAAGGCGCCAACGGCGACGACATGATCGAAAAGGAAATCCCCGCCGAACTGGTGGATCAGGCCAACGAATACCGCACCAAGCTCATCGACTGCTGCGCTGACTACAGCGACGAAATTATGGAAAAGGCCATGGAAGGCCAGTACGGTGTGGACGAAATCGACAAGGCCCTCATCAAGAAGACCATCCGCGAAGCCACCATCCGTCTGGACATCACTCCCGTGTTCATGGGTTCTGCCCACAAGAACATCGGCGTTCAGAAGCTTTTGGACGGTGTTATCGACTACCTCCCCTGCCCAACCGACGTGGAAAACAAGGCCCTCGACCTGGACAACAACGAAGCCGAAGTTGTCCTGAAGTCCGAAGACAACGCTCCTCTCGTCTGCTACGCGTTCAAGCTGGTGAACGACCGCTATGGCCAGCTCACCTACATCCGCGTCTATCAGGGCACCCTCAAGAAGGGCGACATGATCACCAACATGGCCACCGGAAAGAAGGTGTCCGTGGGCCGTCTGGTGCGTATGCACGCTGACGAAATGGTGGATATCACCGAAGCCGGCGCCGGCGACATCGTGGCCCTGTTCGGTATCGACTGCGCCTCCGGTACGACCTTTACCGACGGCAAGAACCACTACAACATGACTTCTATGCACGTGCCGAACCCCGTGATCGAGCTCGTGATCGAAGCTAAGAACCGCGACGACCTGGACAACATGTCCAAGGCCCTGAACCGCTTCACCAAGGAAGACCCCACTTTCCAGGTGGAAGTGAACAAGGAATCCGGCGAAACCATCATCAAAGGTATGGGCGAACTTCACCTGGACGTGTACATCGAACGTATGCGCCGCGAATACAAGGTGGACGTGCAGACCGGTGCTCCGCAGGTGGCCTACCGCGAAACCATCACCCGCGAAGCCAAGTTCGAATACACCCACAAGAAGCAGACCGGTGGTTCGGGTCAGTTCGCTAAGATGTCCGGCGTGATGCGCCCGATGCCCGTGGAAGGCGACTCCGACAAGGTTTACAACTTCGTGAACTCCGTCGTGGGCGGCCGTATTCCTAAGGAATACATCCCCTCTTGCGACAAGGGTTTCCAGAGCTGCATGGAAGCCGGTTCCCTCATCGGGTTCCCGGTGGTGGGTATCGAGATGGAAGTCCAGGACGGTGCGTTCCACCCGGTGGACTCCTCTGACATGGCGTTCCAGATTTGCGCCCGCATGGCTTTCCGCGAAGCTTTCGCCAAGGCCGGCGCCCAGATTCTCGAACCTATCATGAAGGTCGAAATCGCCACTCCGACGGAATTCCAGGGTAACGTCGTGGGTAACGTGTCCCAGCGTCGTGGTTCCATCACCGGAACCAGCGAAGAAATGGGCACCACCACCATTACCGCCGAAGTCCCGCTTTCCGAAATGTTCGGTTATGCTACCGACCTGCGTTCCATGACCCAGGGCAAGGCCGAATTCACCATGGAATTCGCCAAGTACTCTCCGGTGCCGAAGAACATCCAGGAAGAACTGATCAAGAAGTACGGCGACAAGGCCAAGGCTAGAGCCTAATTACGACCGAAACGGCTAGACTCGGGTAAGTTACTTACTACGCAGCCGTTT
>DGRZ01000115.1:0-7246 GCA_002391195.1 Fibrobacter sp. UBA4375
CACGAGCAGGGCGATGGCGGAAAGAATCGAAAATCTAGACGTAGTCATGCGCAGAATCCTCTGTACCTATATAACATAATTTAACACCTTTTGCGCGCTAGCGTACCGGATAATTCGCGTTTTTCCCTATTACCTGGCTTTTTTTGACAAAATTTCGGTATAAAACGATAAAATAATGCATTCGTCGGGAATTTTTCGGCCAATTTCCAAAGCGACATTATTTGTCGCAGTTTCGACCCAAAAGTACGGTCTGGCCCGACAGAGCCTTGACAATAGCCTCGGTAACAGCCTGAATTGGCAACTCGTATTCAACAACAACCTGCGCAGATTGGGTACGTTCTCCAACACGAGCATTTATACGACTCAATACAAAATCGACAGCCTTGTCCAGTCACATTTTATCTATTTTTGCGATATCATTTTTCGTTGGAGAGAATATGAAATGTTTCAAATTTCTTGCGATGTTACTCTTTACCGCACTTGTATCAAGTGCATGGGCAACAAACAAGACTCTTTCCGGCAGCGAGAGCTATGAGGCACAGGACGGAGACGTGCTGACAGGTTTGACATCGGGCACGGTGTCGATTGCCAACGGAGCAAAGATTACGCTAAGCGATGTTACCATCAGCGGTGGCATCGTATGCTCTGGAACAGCGGAGATTACCCTCGTCGGTACGAACAGCGTGACGGGTGCAAGCCTAAAGGCCGGCATTCAGGTAGGCGGTTCAGGCACTACGCTCACCATCAAGGGCAATGGCTCGCTGACGGCAAACGGAGGTAGTCAATCGGCGGGCATCGGTCTGAGCCGTGCGTGGGATGTTGATGCCATGGGTGGCGATATTGTCATCGAGGGTGGAAACATCACGGCAACTGGTGATAACTTTGGCGCTGGTATTGGTACAGGCGTGAGCTATGGTAAAGGAACAGACAATACGGCGACGATTGGGAACATCACGATTAAAGGTGGTACAGTAAAGGCAATCGGCGGAACAGATCAATTCACTCCGGGCAGCGGTATCGGAAAAGGCGGAGTCTATTCGAATGGCCATGCAGTTGTCGGTACTATCACCATTTACGATGGCATCGACATGGTTGACGCATCGAGCATCAGCGAGAGCATCGTCTATATGCATGAAACAACCGATGTGACCGAAAGCAAGGCCGACTACTTCACCATCGGCGAGGACGGTAATCGCAGACTAATTGTACAGAAACCAGTGATTGCAGATATTCCCGACCAGACCTATACAGGCAGCGAAATCACCCCCGAGCCGCTCGTCATAGCCGGCTCGCTCAACCTCACCAAAAGCACGGACTATGTATATTCCTACACGAATAATACAGATGCTGGTACGGCGACGGTAAAAGCCACCTTCCAAGGCGACTATGCATCGCTGGGCTATGTGGAGAAGACTTTTAGAATTATTAAACTCCTTACCCATTCAGATATCACTATCACGGCCATCCCCGACCAGACTTACTCTGGTTCTGAGATTTGTCCCGAAATTTCCGTGAAAGACGGCGAAACAACGCTCATCCTTGGTACCGATTATACGGTCGAATGTGCTGATAACGTATCGGCAGGAACCGCCAACATGACCATCACCGGCATGGGCGACTACCCCGGCTCCGTTTCGAAGACTTTTGAAATTACCAAGGCTCCCTTGACAATCACCGCCAAGGACAAAACCATTACCTACGGTGATGAACCTGCAAACGACGGCGTTGAATACAGCGGGTTTGTCGGCTCAGATGATGCGTCTGTTTTGGGCGGAACACTGACTTATGGATACAACTACGAAATTTGGGATGATACAGGCGAATACACCATTACGCCAAACGGCTTGACTGCAGACAACTACAACATCACATTCGTGAACGGAACACTGACTGTCGAACCCAAGAGAAGAAAATTCGCAGCAGTCACGATTGAAGAAGACCAAGACGGTAAAACGGCTGTTCTCGATTGTTCGTATGACCGAGATGATGAAATTAACCTCCCCGAGTTCGAAGATGGAATCGTAGTCAATGCAATCAAAGTTAAAAGGACGTTTGGTATAAACACTCCTGCAACAATCGTCCTTCCTTTCAAACTACCAACTGAAACAAGAACTAACGCAGATTTTTATGATTTGTATTCTGTTGAGCAGGTAGGGAATACATGGAAAGCAAGAATGGAGAAAATACCAGATGGACATATTCAACCGCTTCACCCCTATGCAATCATCGTCTACGAAGAAGAATTGACATTCGATTTGCAAGGAAAGCATGTCACTGTATATATGGACGAAAATGAAATTGACACCGTCAAAAGCCAGGATAAATTATGGTACTTTGTGGGCGTTTATCAGTACAAAACTTGGGGTGGTGATAAAGACAAAGAGCTCGGGCTCGCCTACGCCTTCGCAGGCCGCAACGAACATAACATAGCCAAGGGGCAGTTCGGAAAGATTGCTGCAGGGGGATATGCTTACCCATTGCGCGCCTACCTGAGAAAAAAAGACGCCAGTGTGCAGCTAAAGCCCGTACAGAGCCGTCCGCTAGCATCGCAGCGTGCGGCAAGTGTCGCAAATCTTTTCAACGAAGACAACACTCCTGAAACGATTGAGGTCGAATTCTTCGAAAAGGACCAGAACGGCGAAGAACATACAACCTTCATCGGGAGAATGGATACCCGTACGGGAGAATTCAGCAGCATACGTCCAAGCCGAACCTTCGACCTGAAGGGACGCCATGTCGGAAAGCCGAAAGCTAAAGGGGCTTATTTCAAGAAGTAAGCGGAAAAGGGGATGCCCGCCTTCTCCACAAAGAGGATAACTCTGCTATGGCAACAAGTTGCCTAGTATCGTATAGCGGGCATGACACGTAGCAATCATCAACTATAAACTATTGACTTATGGAAAAGACTCAAGCAAACCGATCCGAACAGAAAAAAGAATATATCGCCCCAACCGTAAAAATCGTCGAATTTAAGCAGCAGTCCACCCTGCTGCAATGCAGCACCTGCAACGATGACATTATTGAAGTTGAATTCAATTAGCAACAGTACGCTTTTAGTTAGGATAGCCTGAATGAAAAAGGTCTACGAAAAGCCTTGCATCAAGGTCATTACGCTAACGCCACAGTCGACTCTATTGCAATGCAGCACTTGCGAATCGACTCCATCCGTCTATGAAGTCGGAATGGCCGATGTTGACAAGCCGGACAAAATGTAAAAGTCAGGACAATTCTTCCATCACCCGCTTGAGCGGGAAGTCGAACTGGATAGCACGCGGGGTCTCGATCTTGTCGAATTTTATCTGGTAGCAGAGGGCCTGTTCATCGACCTTGGCGACGCCGCCGGCTCTTACACCGTGGTTGCATGCAACATCGACGAAAAAGGTCACGCTGAATTTTGCGGTCGTTTTGGCAATGCGGCCTATGTACTCCCGCCGTCTTTCCCTGTCCAGAAAAAATATGCCGTGGCACTCCGACGCGGGCTCAAGCAGGCGGAGAAGGAATCTGTAGACGATCTCCCGTTCTAAGGAATGGTATTTGCCGCGATTGTCTAGCGGAGCATGAATTCGTGAACGCCCGCAATTGCACGGATGACGCTTGTGGGCACGCCGTTACGCTTGGCGAGTTTCGGCCAGCGTTTTACCGCGCTTTCGACATCGGCGAGAATTTTCTTGTAGCGGCCCTGCCTTAGTCCCGCGAACTTCGCAACCGCATGGAAATCGTCCAGCGTAAATTTTTCGCGCTTGCCGTTGAACGTCATCTGGTGCGTGCCGGTCCATGCGCCCTGCGGGTTGTAGGCGTACGTCATGTCGAATGCGGGCGCGAGGCTCCACACTCCGCGCTTGTCCATCAGGAAGCCGATGTTTTTAGCGTGGTCGTCCTGGTTGCGTGCGCAGATGTTGAATGCCGCCCTGCGGAACATTTCTTCGAGAGCGTCGTAACCGAGGTCAAGCCGTCTGATAATATCGAGCGCCTGTTCGTAGCTGTATGCGCCCGGCATGTTGAAGTCGTAGTGGGCAAGCGCGCAGAGCGACTGGTAATGCAGTTTCTTGCCGCCCGCGAGGCGGTCGAAACGCCGCGTCATAAAATGCCTGTGGCCCGCGCATTCGTAAAGCCTGCATTCCGTCATGTCGATGCCCGCGAGTTTCGCCATTTGCGAGTACGTGTACTCGATGGCTCCGTAACCGAACAGGTCGGCGCCTTCCTTGTCGCTGTTATTTTGTACGTCGTCGAGTTTCAGGAGCCAGTAACCGAACCGCGGGTCTGTCGCGACCTGCCCCGAACGCATTTCGCCGGTGGCTTCGTCGTATGCTACGAGAATCTTTGCACGCGCGCCGCCCGCCGACGTGCCCACCCGCAGGATTTCCTCGAAGGCCTTGCCGTTCTTCTTAGAGAGTGGCCTGCCTTTGATGTTCCTTACTGAAAAGCGCTTGCGCTGGTTCAGCACCTCGGCGGCAAATTTTCGCAGGTTTTCTACGTCCAGGGAATCGTCGCCTGCGGAATCGGGCCCCTGCAACGGCAGGAACTCCAGCGCGCCCATGCCGCGGTTCCCCGTGTAGCACAGGCGTTCGAGTGCGGTGAAGCTTTCGGGCGTGCGGCCCTGCCGCAGGAGCCACGCATCGATTACCCTGTTGCCGAACTTGTCGGGAAGGCTGTCCGCGAAGAGCCCGGGCAGCCCGTGGAACGTTCCGGAAAGTTGCGGGAAGGTGTAGATGCGATTGGAGACGGGCATCGCGATGGGCGCAGGCTCGATGCCCGCGCCGATGAATTCAGGTGCGTACTCGAAACGCGCGACCGATTCGCCCTCGAGCATGGAGAGCGCCCCGATGGTCGTACCCCAGAGTTTTACCTCTACCGCGATCATGGTGAGCCCCTACTTGTCTTCGCCCCAGACCCAGGGCGTTTTGCTTTTAGTT
Organism: Fibrobacter sp. UBA4375; assembly: GCA_002391195.1. GTDB lineage: Bacteria > Fibrobacterota > Fibrobacteria > Fibrobacterales > Fibrobacteraceae > Fibrobacter. The sequence goes on from DGRZ01000115.1 coordinate 4,914, forward strand.
TTTGCGGCAGACGTTTTGCCTTTCGCGTTAGGTGCCGCGCCGCCTGCAACATATTCCGCGGAATTTTCGGCGACTGAATTCGCGTTGGCGTTTGTCGCGCCGGTGCTGCGCATGGCGCTTGTGTCCAGCGAGTTATTTGTGCCCAGCGGGTTATTTGCACTGCGCGGGTTGCGGACGCGCTTGCGTGCCTTGACCTCGCCCATCCGCAGAATCTGCATGGGCGATGGCGAGTCGTCGGGGAATATCGCGAGGAATGTTTCGAGCATGCCGCATACCCGCAGGACCTTGATGAGGTTCAGCACCTGCACGGAATCGCCCCGCTCGATGTGTTCGACGGTGCCCTTGCTTACGCCCGCCTGTTCGGCGAGCTGGGCCTGCGTCCAGTTGCAGCGGATACGGAATGCCGCCATGCGCCTGCCGAGCAGGGCAAGCGCGGATTTGTCGGTCTGTGCGGAATATGTAGCCATGAACCCTCCCGGTACCTGTATTGAATATAGTAAAAAGTCCCGAAAAAGTCAAATATTATTTCATAAAATTTAGTGAATTATAGCGTAATTTGTATTATAATTCACAAGATAATGTAAATTAAAAATGATGATTTTGGAGAAATTTCTAAAATGGTTTAAGGAATAATCATTTCCTGGCAAGTGATTGCATTAGTAAAATATATCTTTTCATCCTTCTGTCAATACCTCCCCTCTTTTTTAATCACTTTTTTTTCTCCCGTCAGCATTTGTCGCATTACATATATATATTATAGCCAGAAATGAAAAGCAAAGGGGTTTCTATGAGTGTCAAAACACTTGGTTGGATGCAAAACGTGGATGTTACATGTTCCGAATGCGACGAGGCGTTGCTTGCTGTTGGCTCAGTAATTAAATATCAGTTATCCAATTTTTTCGAATAACTGCTTTTAATTGATTGGTTTATGCCCTCAAATGCACGGCACCATGTAAATGGGTATGCAGGTCACGTCGTCCACCTGTTGGTAATCTTTCGTGTAGACGATGTACTTTTGGGGAATCCTTAGCCTGTATTTTTCAGCGAAGGCATCGAGAGACTTGTGCTGGCGGTAACTCGAGGACTTGACCTCAATGGGGCAAATCTTGTTCTTGCGAACTAGCAAGAAGTCCATCTCGAATTTCTTTTCTTTTCCGTCATCGCCGACGGCACTGAACTCGTGGAAAAAGAGGTCGTCGCCCTTTGCACGGAGCATCTGTGCCACGACGTTCTCGAAAATCATTCCCTGGTTGATTCCTAGCTTATCTGCTATGAGGCTTTGATAAAGTTCGTCGGACTTTTGCATCTTGATTATCTGCGTGACCAGAAGCCCGGTATCGCCCATATACAGCTTGAACCGTTCACTCTTTCTGTAAAGCTCCATCGCGACATCGGGAACTGTTACATTGGTGCATATATTGCCAATCATCGATTCTCTGATGAAGTTGAACGCGCTGATGTAGTTCTTGTATCGGGCATTCTTGTCGATGGCCGACATCTTGAAAATCGGATTCTTGCGGTTCAGCTGCTCCGGCAAGTGCTTGAACACGATCGAGGCGTTCTCGTTGTTTTCGGAATCGTGCTTTTCGAGGTCTTCTTCGTAAAGCGCGAGGATGTTCCGCTTGACGAAGTCGATCTGCGCATATGTTTCGCCCGCAACAAACGATGCCACCGCCTGCGGCATTCCGCCCACGGCCATGTATGTGCGGAACGACTTCATTATTTCATGGTGGGCGCGTCCGCCGACGCCTTTCCCAGCATTGAACGCATCGCGGGCTACATCCATTGTGATTTCGTCGCCCGTGGCCCACAGGAATTCCTCGAAATCCATCGGGTACATCTTGATACGGTATTCCTCGGATGGAATCAAGATATCCTTCGTGTTCTTCTTGATAGAAATCAGGGAGCCTGTTTCGATGTAGTCGTATCGGCCGTCCTGTACCAGGTACTTGATTGCCTGGCGGGCGAGCGGGAAGAGCTGGATTTCGTCAAAGATGATGACCATTCTCCCCTTCCTGGGCTTTTTCTTGGTGAATAGGAAAAGGTTCCTGAAGAAGGCTGCCAGGTCGTCTAGTCCGTTCAGAAATAGTTCCCTGATGTTGGGGCCGACTTTCGCAAAATCCACGACAAGATGGTCGTCATATTCGTTCTTGGCGAATTCGAGTGCCACGGTGCTCTTGCCAATGCGACGGGCGCCTTCAATAAAAAGTGCGGTTTTCCCATTGGAAATGGCCTTCCACTGGAGCATCTCGCTGTAGATTTTACGCTTGAACATAGGGGTTCCTCTCCTCTAAATATACCAAAATTTCCCGAAAATGCAAAATGTTTTAGGC
>DGRZ01000115.1:7379-8764 GCA_002391195.1 Fibrobacter sp. UBA4375
GCGTTTTTTACCAAAAGAGCCTAAAATCCCCTAAAAATTACCTGAAAACGACAAAATCGAGACAGTATTTGTCGCATGGGGTTTGTATATTACGTTATAGATTTATGCGTATATTTACATTTATGCATAAATAAGCGATAATGTAATGCAGAGGGCAAGGCGGCCTTGCTGCGCAAACACAGTGCCAAAAACCGCGTGGCGCAAATAGCGAAACGCATCATTGGTGAAATGGAAAAAGGACGGTAAAAAATGGAACAATGCAAAATCAAACCGTGGAATATCCGCAAGCTGCACTTCGCAATCGACCAGTTGCAGGGTGCGGGGAAACGCAGGGACCGGAAGGAGATGCATCGCGAGCTGGATGCCATGACGCATTTGCTCTGCGAATCGCACAAGATGACCGTACCTGACTATGGCCAGGCGGGCGGAGCGCCCATTTCGGGTAGCGGCCTGAACATGGCGGTGTTTACCGTCAAGAAGGGAAAGTTCCCGCAAGAGATTGAAATGCAGGAAAATTTCTTCCCTTGCAGGCTTGTCGAAGGTGGACACGGCGATTGCCTTGTTTGTGTTGTCGCCTCGGCAGAAATCGCCAAGGCGTTGGCTGCGAAATTGGAGGTGGACAGCTACATCTTCATGGAACGCGCGGGCGCCCGTGCACCTGAATTCTCGCAGTATTCCAAGACGACGGATGACACCGGCTATTACTATCTGGTCCAGGTGAATTCGAGCCTTCCGCTTCAGGAACCGTCGGCGGTATTCGATGCCATCACGCAGATCGATGCGCTTGTGGATGGACTTGACGAAAAAACGCGGAAGATGCTTTCCGAAGAGAACGTGGATGAATTCCAGAAATTCCGGAAGCGTGCGTACTATATGCACAATGGCCTCGGAAAAGACGAAACTTACCAGGCAGCCCTTGAGTGGCTCAGGGTACAGCAGTTCGCGTTGGTGGAGTTGCCTGAATCGGAAAAGAAGCTTACCCCCATGTTCAACCTTACCCGTTTTGAACTTTGCATGAACCATCTGGGGTACGCCGTAAAGAAGATTGCAGGGGACTGCCGTTATGTTGTATTTAATACGCGTGAATCGGCGACCTTCGAACACAACATGCAAACGGTCGCGGAGCGCATGCACGCCGTAAAAATCCAGATGTCGCCGGAGGAATGCCAAGCTTCGATTGCAGAAAACCTTTGCAACGAAGTGCTCTGCTACGACAAGGATAAATACTACAACGTAGAAGCCCTGAACGAGAAGGAATATTTCCCCATAAACGCGAGCGCTCCGAAGCGGCTGGGGAGCTTTATGCGTGCCGTGTACTATTGGGGCGCAGCCCTCAGCCCTGTCCTGGACTTGAAATGATTTTTTTTGCGGCAATAAGACCTTTT
>DGRZ01000083.1 GCA_002391195.1 Fibrobacter sp. UBA4375
TCGAAGCGGCTTGCGAAAAGGTCATCGCCCAGGGATATCGCACTGGCGATATCTACCAGGAAGGCTGCACCAAGGTCGGCACCACTGGCATGGGTGATGCTATAATTGCCGCTTTGGCTTAATGCAGGAACTGCATCTCCGGTACGCCAAAGCTCTCGCCAACACGGCTCGTTAAGACGAGCCGCTTATGGCTCACGGATTGCCGCTTTGGCTTAATGCAGGAACCGCACAAGCGTACAGAAAAGGCTTCCCGGTATCGGGAAGCCTTCTTTCTTCAAGGAGAATCAGTAGAAGAAACACTTATTCGATGGTCTTGCCTTTTTCAACAGCATCGGCAAGGCTCATGCCCGTAAATTCCTGGGCGCTGAACCAACGACCGCTCTTCTTGTCGTCCAGCATCACGGAGACCATGGAGCCGGGAATCACGCTTTCGGGAGCGTTGGGGGCGTTGGGGCCGCCAAGGTCCGTGCGGAGCCAACCCGGGTCCATCACGTTCATCATCACGTCGGTGCCGTTCAGCTTGCAGGCGAAATCCTTCACGAACTTGGTGAGGGCAGCCTTGGCACAGGCGTAACCCATCAGTTCCGGCTCGTTGGCGATACCGCTGGTGGTGAGCTGCATGCGGCCAAAGCCACGCTTGATCATGCCCGGCAAAAAGTGATAGGCAATCTTGATGGGCGCAAAGAAGTTCACCGCCATGGCATGGTGGAAATCGTCCATGGTGTTGGTGAGGTAGTCGGTAAAGTAGTGGCTCATGAGACCCGCGTTGTTGAACACCAGGTCCACCTGCACGCCCCAGCTGTCGATTTCAGCAAGGGCGGCATCGATTTCGGCTTCGCTTTCCAGGTTGCAGCCCACGGCACGGCCTTCGACACCGAGTTTCTTGATTTCGGCCAGCACCGGTTCGGCATGGGCCTTGTCGCGGCCCTGCAAGATGATATTTGCACCCAATTTCGCCATCTCGATGGCGGTCAGGCGACCGACCCCGCGGCAACCGCCGGTAATCAGGCACCATTTTCCCTTTACGTCAATCATGTTTTATCCTTTGCGGCACAGGGCCGCGAATCGGTTACTTAAACAAGATACACTTTTTCAAGCCCCGGGAACATGTTTCTGCAGGGAAAAAGTGTTTACGGGTGTAAAGAGGGGCGGCCTAGCAGCTTACCGACAGGGACTGCACGGCCAGCGCGGGGACCTTGGTGCTGGAAAAGTCGTCGTAATAGGCGTTTCCGCAGGCCACCACTTCTTGGATGATGTCGAAATAGTTCCCACTCAGGGTCACGCTATCTACGGGGTGGACAATCTGGCCGTTTTCGCACCAGAAACCGTGGGCGCCAATGCTCAGTTCCCCGCTCACCGAATTGCAGCCGGAGTTACCCTCCAGACGGGCCACCAGCAGGCACCTGGGGAACAGTTTCAGCAATTCTTCCGTAGATTTTTCGCCGCAGGGAACGTACATGTTGTAGAAGGACGTGGACATCTTGGTGCCCAAATCGCGGACGCCGTTTCCGGTGGACTTGCAGCCCGCCTTGGCGGCGGTTTCCAGGTTGTAGAGGCCCTGGCCAAAAACGCCTCCGTCGATAACCTTCACCAGCTGGGTGGGCACACCTTCAGAATCGTAGGGGAAATGATGGCTGAACAGGTCTCCGGAACCCACGCTCCACAGGGAGAGGCAATTCGACGCAATCTTTGAGCCTTCCTTGCCCGAAAGCCTGGAAAGGCCTTTCTGCATGGAATCCGCCAGATAGGGCTGACTGTACATCCGCATGAACCGGCCAGAAATCCGCTCCGACAGGACCACGGGAATCTTGCCGCCCTTGATCTTCTTTGCGCCGAACAGTTCCGTAGAGTATCCCGCCGCACGGGTGGCGATTCCGTCTATGTCGATTTCGTTCCAGTTGCGGGTGGACTTGGTGAAACTCCCCAACTTCTTGACGTTGTCGCGACTTGCAACCGCCCCTACCCCGACAGAAACGGAATTGGAGCGGGTCCTGTAGAAAACGCCCTTGCTGTTTGCCACGTAGTCTTCGCTGTTGGAAAGGTCCGCCCCTAAGTAAGGGATGTTCTCGATTTCCTTGGACTTGGCGAAGGTCGCCTTTTCCAAGTCGATGCAGACGTCCTTCATTTCGGGCAGGCCGATTTTTTCCAGGGCCGGATTGTAGTCCTCGTCTGATTGCGGCAAGGCACCCGGCTCCGGCAAGTCCACGTTGATTTCATCGGTCCATTGGGTATGGCAAAGGGCATCTTTCAGGGTCTGCTCCAGGGCGTCTGCCGTAAGGCGCTCCGTATGGGCGTAGCCCGGACGGCCATTCTTGATGACACGGATTCCCACACCTACGGAATCGGAAATTTCCGTATTCTGGACCTGCCCCTGGAAAAGGGAAAGGCCTTCGGAATGGGACCTGGAGGCAAGCACGTCGAACTGTTCCGCCTGCCCCTTGGCCTTGTCGTTGATGTAAGAAATGGCGTCTTCGAGAGTCATAGTTTTGGAAGTTACTAGTTAATAGTTATTAGATGATAGTTCGCCCTACGGATTAGAAGCTTTCCTTGCCAGCATTTTCCAGTAGGCGGCGGGGCTGCCTGTCACCGACTCCAAAGAAGAAGCCAGTTCCGCCGTAATGGGCGCCTCCCCCGCAATCAATTTTTCCAGCAGGTCTTCCGAAATACCAAGCCGGCGGGCAAATTCCGCCTTGTCCATCTTGAGCCATTCCATGCCCTCGATAATCGCCTGACCCGGAGTGGGAACACCATGTCTTGAGCCCATATTCTCTTAGCCTCAGAAATCTTTTCTAGGAATCAATATAAAAAATGGCGTGACCAGAAATAAACGTCAAGAACAAATCCGCCGAAGTCCTTCCGCAAAAACGGACGGTTCCTGCAGCAGGCTAATCACAATCCAGCCGTCTTCGTCAAAATCGAAGAAGAATCCCGGCTGCACCAGCACGTGCTTTTCCTTGAGCAGGCGGAGCGTCTGTTCTTCGTCGTCGCCACCCAGGCGGATAACCGCATACCAGCCGCCAAGAATTTCAGGGCAATATTTGGAGGGGAATTTTTCCCACAAGGCCGCAAGATTTTGCCGCAGACGTTCGCTGATTTGAGCTCCGTAGGCAGCAGACTGTTTCAGCATGGGGGCAGCCAGAGCCTGTGCCGGTGCAGAAACACTCAGGTAGGCATCCGCCACGTATTCCAGAGTCTCGTGGATAGATTCCCGCATGGCTTCGGGAGCATAGACCGCCATCCAGCCCAGTTTAACCTGGGGGCTCCCGCAAATCTTGCTGAGGCCGTTCAGCCAAACGATGGGGCAGCGGGGGCCACTACCTTCGTCACCCTGGAGCATCGCAGATGCGATAGGGCCCATGGATTCTGGCCTGGATCCTTCGTCGCAATGCTCCTCAGGATGACAAGAAACATACTCCCACGACCGTCGCACATTTTCAGAAAAACGATAGTCCCCGAAAACTTCGTCCACCACCAGGACCAGGTTCCGTTCCTCGCAAAAGCGAACCACCTCGTTCCATTCGGTGCGGGACACGGAATGCCCCGTGGGGTTGTGGGGGCAGACCAGCAGCAGGATTTTTGCGTTTGACGGAGCGCTCAAAAGGCTGTCGGTATCCAGCACAAAACGGAAATCGCCGCACCGTTCCTTTCCCGCTTTCTCCCGTCTCAACTTCAAGAAATACGGATAGCACTCCAGGTTTTCCAGCTCCGCCAGCGTGTCCAGCAAGGGGTAGCCCGGAACCGGCGTCAGTATGGCGTCGCCGGGATTGCAGAAGGCCTTGAACAGTATGGAGTAGGCTTCGCTGGTGCTTGCCGTCAAAATAATCTGCCCGGGCGTGAAATTCCCGCCACGGCTGCGGTAATACTCCGCCACCGCCTCTCGGGCCTTGAGCGTTCCCGCCGGATTCACGTCCCACAGGTTGAACTCCTGCTTCACGGCATCTACCGCAGGCGTCACGTCAAAAGGGAGCCCCACACGCAAGGGGCTGCTCACCGTCATGTCGATAAAGGCTAGGCCGCCTGCGGCGGCATCTTTCTGAACTTCGGACTTCGCACGCTCCAGTTCGGCAAAGAAGGGCGTGGGGGTCAGGTCCTTCTGTTTCATTTTTGACGGCTCTTGATAAGGCCCGCCACAAAGACGGCGATGATGATACCGGCAGGCAGGCACACGGCGATGGTCAAGAGCATCAGCTTCTGGAAAGGCGACAGCCCCTTGATCTTTTTGCGGAAGCCGTTCAACTTGGCACGGACGCCTTCGCTGCGGATACCCTTTTCGGAAAGCTTTTTCATGCCCTCGTCCTTGAGCTTTTCGGTGGAACGGACCACGGACTGGACACGCTCCGATTTCCAGAGCTTGTTCACCGATTCCTTGGAATCGTCCACGAACTTTTCAAGGCGTTCCCGCTTGATCTTGAAGGGTCGAGCCACGTCGGACAGAGCTTTCCACATAACAGCCTACTTGTACAAAAGGTTCACGCCGCTGAACAGGGCCCGCATGTTGGCCTTCAGGGTATCGCTGGAGACTCCACGGCCCTCTTCTTCCTTGCCGTTGGCACGCAAGAGGATTCGGCTCAAGCCGCGACCCGCCCACAGCTTGTCCTTCTCGGGAACCACCACCTGGCGGTACTTCACCAGTTCCACCGGCATGTTGATTTCACGCATCAAAATGAGCCCGGCCTCGATGGGGCCTTCGGCGGTCACGGACCGGCGAATGGCTTCGCCGTCCTTCTTGAAATGGAATATAAAGCGGTTCTCGTCGGGAATCACCTCCACGTTGTTGAACACCAGGCGGGCGTTCACGTTCACGCGCTCTTCGCGGAACACGTCCAGCACCCGCTCGGCGCTGAGCTCCCCTTCCTTTTCGCTCAGTTCCTTGAGCACGGGCTGCAGTTCTGCCGCCTCGGCCAGGGAGAGCCTGTAACCAAACTTGGTGATAATCTCGTAAACCGCAGTGCGGCCGCTCTGGCTGGTGAAGGAAATGGAATCGTTCTGGTGGCGACCGATGATGGAGTAGTCGATGGGGCGGTAGGCACCCTTCTTCATGTCCTTGGTCTTGGAGGCTCCATCCTGGTGGATACCGCTACGGTGCACAATGGCCTCGGCACCGATCAGCGGGGCACGGCTGTAAATGCTCACGCCGGACCACTGGGAAATCAGGATAGCCGTCTCGTAAATGCGTTCCAGGTGCAGGCCGGTATTCACGCCGGAGTTGTGGAGCGCCACGGCCACCTCGTAGAAATTGGTGTTGCCGCAGCGTTCGCCCAGGCCGTTCAGGGCCACTTCCAGCTGGGTGGCGCCCACAAAGAAGCTCTCCACCGTAGCGGCCGTAGCCATGCCCAAGTCGTTGTGGCAATGGACCGAGATGGCAATGTCCTTGGGCAAGGCTTCATAAACCTGCTTAATCTGGTTCACGTACAAGAAGGGCCTATACCGCTCCACCGTATTGGGCAGGTTTATGGTGGTGGCTCCCGCCTCCACCACGGCCTTCAGCACGTCAATCACAAAATCCATGTTGTCCAGGCAGTCCCCAAAGTGTTCGGCGCTGAACTCCACATCGCCCTTGTCCCCTACCAGGGACTTGGCCAGCTTCACGCACTTGACGGCCTTTTCCTTCACCTGTTCCGGAGACAGGTGCAGCACATGTTCCATGGAGAGCTTGCTGGTGGCGAGGAAGGTGTGGATACGGGGGTGAGGGGCGTACTGCACCGCCTCCCAGCAGCGCTGGATATCGCTTTCCACGCAGCGGGCAAGACCAGAGACCACCACCTTCTGGGCAACCTCGTCCCCTTCTTCCGCCATCTTGGCGGTAAGCTGGGCTAGTTCCTTGCAGGACTCAAAATCCATCTCGCTAGAGGCGGGGAACCCCACCTCGGCGCCGTGCACGCCCAGTTTCAAAAGTTGCAGGTACACGTCCTTTTTCTGGGCGTTGTTCCAGGGCTTGGGCAGCGCCTGGTTTCCGTCACGGAGCGTGACATCATAGAAAAACGGTTGTCTCTTCGCCATTTCGGCAGCATTCATTTCACTCATCTTATCTCCTCGCCCACGCAACATGGCCGCAAGATTCATTTTTCGGTTTCAAAGATAGAAATTGACCCAAAAAAGGAAAACCCGCTGCCATATTGGAGCGGGCTCATTTAGGTTAATTCTGTTCAAAATCCTTGAAAACGGCCTAAAACCTCGCTCCACAAGCAAGTTGCAATAGAAGTAGCAGGTTCAAGGTCTTTTTCATGGCTAAGAATATACAAAGTTTTCAAAAAGATGGCAAGGGCTAGTTCGCATTCTTAATACAACGGACACTATATCCCAGTCCCTTATCCTTATACCAAACTTCAGCGTCGTTAGATTCATAACTAAACAACACCCTATATCCATCAGTTACTCCATCAGCCGTAGACGTCCAGAATGAGGCGTTTTCCGTTTCACCCGCGTAATACCATCCGGACATATATCCCGCAGGCTTCACAGCAAAACCATAATCATCCGTACCATTTCCATCATTTGACCACCCTGTATTCGCCTTTAGTTTCGCAGCACTATTCACAGCAGTAAGCAACGTTTGCCATTCATTATCACTAGGGAGGTGCCATCCCTCAGGGCAGACACCTTGCACAATGTCCGTAAAGTTGCACCTCTTGCCATAGCCACATTCTTCCTCTGATTTTCCTACAGCCGCAGCCCAAGTATAAAGACGACCATAAGCTGCACAGTTGGCAGAAATTTCATCATAACAATAACTACCCTCAATCGCTTCAAAATTCAAGTTTTCCGCCATCCAGGTCTGGGAACCAATGGTCACATACTTGTAGATATTTCCGGGTGCACGCGAATCGCAGAACTGCGTGGCGGGATCATACGTTCCACACGACACAAGGTTTCCAATCGTGGTCCCATTTTGGCAGTACTGCGTGGTGGGGTCATAAAGATGCTCGAACGTTCCCGCATCTACATCCTGGATACACGCCATATACGCCTCAAAATTTGTCCCGTCATAACCACAACATTCATACTGTTTGACAGTTCCGTTCACGCACACTTCAAATTCACCGGCATGATACGACTGGCCGCCACATAGGTCGGCAACAATACCATAGGTTTCGTCGGCACAGAACTTTTCTTCGGGATTGTACTTGACCGTGCCGCAAGTTGCCAGGTCAGCTACCGTGGTTCCGTTTTGGCAATACTGCGTGGCGGGATTATACCGTGCCGTGCCGCAAGTTGCCAGGTCAGCTATCGTGGTTCCGTTTTGGCAATACTGCGTGGTGGGGTCATAAAGATGTTCGAATGTTCCCGCATCTAAATCCTGGATACACGCCATATACGCCTCAAAATTTGTCCCGTCATAACCACAACATTCATACTGTTTGACGGTTCCGTTCACGCACACTTCAAAGCCATGATACGACTGGCCGCCACATAGGTCGGCAACAATACTATAGGTTTCGTCGGCACAGAACTTTTCTTCGGGGTTGTACTTGACCGTGCCACAAGTTGCCAAGTTTGCAACTTCACCATTTTTAGTGCAATACTTTTCTTCCGGTTCATACCGTGCCGTGCCGCAAGTTGCCAGGTCGGCTACCGTAGTTCCGTTTTGGCAGTACTGCGTGGTGGGGTCATAAAGATGCTCGAACGTTCCCGCATCTACATCCTGGATACACGCCATATATGCCTCAACATACGTCCCGTCATAACCACAACATTCATACTGTTTGACGGTTCCGTTCACGCACACTTCAAATTCACCGGCATGATACGACTGGCCGCCACATAGGTCGGCAACAATACCATAGGTTTCGTCGGCACAGAACTTTTCTTCGGGGTTGTACTTGACCGTGCCGCAAGTTGCCAAGTTTGCAACATCTCCGTCTTTAGTGCAGTATCTTTCTTCCGGATTGTATTTTGCCGTGCCGCAGGTTGCCAGGTCAGCTATCGTGGTTCCGTTTTGGCAGTACTGCGTGGCGGGGTCATAGGTTTCCCCACCGCATTTATTGGCATCATCGTCGCCTTGCTGTTTACCAGAAGAACTAGAATCCTTACAACTTCTGCCAGTGCATTCCTCTTCATCAGAAGAACTTTCCGGTTCTTCACTATCGCTGGATTCTACATCTTCGTCCGACCCTTCACTGTTGGAGGACTTGGGCTTGACCGGTGCACTGGGTTTCAGCAGGTCTTCCAGTTCTTCAAGTTTTTCCTTGATTTCGTTTTCATTCAGGCCTTCCTTGAGTTGTTCCACGGTTGCGCTGTCCGTCACCTCTATCCACTTGTTCTCGAAGCAGGCGAAATAGGTGTCACCGGCCTTGGCCACTTCCATTTCGCAGGAATCCGGAAGGGCAGCCTCGTTCCTATATTCAGGAACACTGAAGCCGGAATCGCTACTAGAACTATCACCACAAGCCACCATACCTATCGTCATTGCCAATGACAACGATGCCCATAGAAGTTTCTTCATTTTTTCTCCTTTCTTATGAAGTCTTTACAGATAAATATACAAAAAAAATACTGGTCTGCTTTAATCTCACGAAACTAGAACTTCACCTTGTAAATCCAGGGCCAGTTCTTGCCCGTAATCCAGAAATCACGACCGTCAAAGGCGATTCCGTTCAGCACGTCCGCCTTGGGGAAGCGGCGGTTGACTTCCATCGCCTTCTCGGTAAAGTCCAGGTATTTCAGCACGCGACCGCTGGGCAGTTCGACTACGGCAATCAGGCCCGTGGTCCAGATGTTGGCGTAAAGGGTGTCACGGACCACTTCCAGTTCGTTCAGTTGCGGCACTTCGCGCCCGTTATCGCGCACGGCTATCGCCCCCACCACGCTAAAGCCGCCCAGCCCTATCTGCAAGAGTTCGCTGGAACCGTTGCTCATCAGGAGGGCGTCGCGCCAGTAGGTAAGCCCCCAACCTTCCGTAGGTATGCGGAATTCGCCCTTCATGGCGAAGGGCTTGCAATTTAGAATAAACGCCTTCCTAGATTTCCAGGTCAGGTAAAAGATGTCGTCGCCAACGGCCACGGAACCTTCGCCGAAATAACGTTCCGCAAGCCGCAGGGAATCCAGAATCTTGCCGTCCAAGGTGCGGCGGTAAATGCCCGACTCGCCGTAATGCCCGGTGGATTCTATCAGGTCCTTGCCGTCAAAAAACAGCCCCTGGGTAAAATGGTTCTGCTCGTGAGGAATGGAATCCACGATGGTCGGCACCACCCGGGGGGTATCGGCATAAGACGAGAGACGAAAGACGAAAGACGAGAGGACTAAAATGGGAAAAAAAAGACGGTTTACCATATTCACAAATTTCATAATCAGCAGTTAGCAATGAAAAATTAAAAATGTTTTGATTACAATTCTTTTTTCATTGTTCCTTTTTCTTTGCTCTTTTTGTCTTTTTCTAAATTGTATGGTATGGGCGCTGTAAAAGAACCGACCAAAGTCAAAATTATCGTTGGGATCCTGGCAAAGGACGCCGCCTCGGTAGAGTCCGTCCGCAGCACCCTCCGCGAACGTTTTGGCGAAGAGGACCTGAACCTGGAACCCTTCCCTTTTACCTTCACCAACTACTACAAAGAAGAAATCGGCGACTCCCCTGTGCGGGCCTTCTTCAGCTACGAGTCCCTGGTAGATCGTACCGAAATCGTGGACATCAAACTCTGGACCAACAACCTGGAACTTGAAATTGCAGAACGCGCGGGAACGCCGGGACTCCGCCCTGTGAACCTGGACCCGGGCTACATGACCCTGGGGCAATTCTTCTTGGCCACCACCAAGGACCAGCGCCAGCGGGTTTATATCAGTCGCGGGATTTTCGTGGAGCCTACCCTGTACTTTCAGGACGGTCATTTCCACCATTTCGACTGGACCTACCGTGACTACCAGAGTGAAAAGTACATCGCCTACCTGGAGCAGGTCCGCGCCCGCCTCGCCTACCAGATGAGCACCGGAAAGCCGTACCGCCTACGCACCAACCCCTAGCCCCTAAATCCTAACCCCTAGCCCCTAAACTCATGAAAGCCGGAATCATCACCATCGTCCTTCTCATCATCAGCAACTTCTTCATGACCCTTGCCTGGTACGGCAACCTCAAGCTGAAGGAGATGCACATCAGCACCGACTGGCCGCTGATCCTTGTCATTCTCGCCTCCTGGGGTATCGCACTCATCGAGTACTTCTTCATGATTCCCGCCAACAACATCGGGAGCCGCATCAACGGCGGGCCCTACAGCCTGATGCAGCTGAAGATTATCCAAGAGGCCATTTCCCTCACGGTGTTCACCACCATGGCCATCACCATGTTCCGCACCGAAACCCTCCAGTGGAACCACGTTGTGGCCTTCGTGCTGATTATCGGCGCGGTGTTCTTCGCGTTCTTGAAGTAACTTTTATTTTGAAAGGGGGAAGCCTCCCCCTCGTCAAAGCCTTGCCCAACCATTGTCATGCCCGCCTTGAGCGGGCACCTCCGACCCTAACCAGCATCACCATTAGGCAATAGGGCAAGTCTTTACCTACCCCCTCTGCGGGGACACACCACCTAAAGGTGGCCATGCCCACATAAGCGCTGAAGCGCTAAGTGGTCAAAGGCCGCAACGCCCCCTAAATAATCCGAGTCTCAAGGGCACAGTCGCCTGCAAAAAAGACCGTCGGTCGCAACTTCACTTTGTTCGTCGCTACCCTCCGGATTTTTTGCTTAGCAACTATGCCCTCTCGCCTCGAAAATGAGTTTCGCGACGCAGGAGGTTGCTCGGTCACGGCGTTCCCTCGCAACCACAGCCGGTCATACTCTACCCCTCTTGTCATGCCTGTTTCGCATCAAACGCAGGATATATTCAGACGGGTATTTCTTTTTAATAAACAATATTTTTCCCAATATCGGCTACAATTTTTCTGAGGACATCTTTTTCTACACTTGAAAACTTGCCGATAGACAGGACTCTTGTTTTCCAATGCTCAAAATATTGTTGAGGAAGTTCCTTTTTATTGAATGCTTTGGCAATATCAGCCTTCCATTCGTTAATTTTGCCTATTACCTGCGGGACATTCACCCCATTTACGACAGTGCGACCGCCTGCGGAAAAAATATCGCGGAATGATGGACAAACAACGCCTTTTCTCTGTAGCAACCATTGACAAGCATATTCATAATCGCCCTCCAAAACACTCGGAGAGGCGATAAGCATTTCAATTTTTATCTCTTGTTTTTCATCTGCAGGAAGTTTATTCCAAAACTTCACCTTATTGTTAACAAGTGAACTTGCGAATTTTTCTTCCGCTAAATCAAGTTTTGAAAATTCATCAATATTTGGGCTAAACCACCATAAGTCTTCGCCTTCACTTGTTGCGTTACGCTTCATTTTAGAATCGACCATATAGGTTCTGAACGCATCAAAAGGATTTTTCATATGACGGATTTCATCATATGATTTACCCAATCTCTTAAAAAGAGACTTTTCTCTTGCAACATTCATATCCAACATATAGCGAGGACTATGCGTAACGGCAACGTCCTCCACGCAATCTTCAAACGAACGATATTTAATTTCAAAAGGTTTTTGCTTGCCGCAAAATACATGGATTCTGCTGACATCGGGAATCCTTGTAGATTCCATGATGCTTCCTCCCATTACCTTCCATGAATCATTTCGAGTACTGAGTGTTTTGACTTCTATGCCCAAGGCTTGATTTTTGTTGATTCTTGCAACAATATCAGGAAATTTATGACCGCCAATATATTCAATATTCCAATCAGGAACCCCAACAAAATCTTTTGACCTGTCTAGAGCTTTGCAAACTTCGCCCTCAAAAATTTTCCAAAAATCGCCGCTAGCAAATCGGGAAGAATCCCTCTGCAATCGCTCTTTCGCACACGAGAGCAGATTATTGAAATTCTCCAACGTCCTTGGGTCACAAATTAATTTTTCGCCAACGGAAATGGACATAATTATTCTCCGAACAAATCATTCCAAAGAGATTCGAGTCTTTTCCCAATTGAGTAACCAAGCAAAGGTGGGACCGCATTCCCGATGACTTTATAGGCATCAGATGAATTGACTTTATTGGTTCCGTCGTTAAAGATGAATTCATAATCATCGGGGAACGTCTGAATTCTTGCGCATTCACGAACACTCAGACGACGCTCTCGCAATCCTTTGGTCAATTCAGATGAAATCTTTCCGCCATGTTCTTCGCTCAACCTGCGATATTCAATATTGCCATGATGTTCGCTTCGGATTGTCGGACCAACACCATCCATATCGATTTCGGAACTGCCCTGCATTTTGCCATAGTATTTCGCTTTTGAATAAGCTTGTTGTGCTGCATCGGAGCTTTCGTCAGGCTCTTTCAACCCAACGAAGGCATCCTTGCAGGTAACGATTTTTTGAAGACCGTCTCCATGCGTCTTTATCGGGTACGGATAATATGGCGATTTTTCGGAGTTCCTTTCTATGTCGGCAAGAATTTTGGGATTGGCGTATTTTCTAGAAATTCCAATGAAAACAACACGCTCGCGACTTTGTGGAACGCCATATTCCCATGCCTTCAAGACCTGAGCATCAACAACGCAATACCCTTTATCGATGTTGCGGAAGTCGGTTTCAATAATCTTCTTGGCGTCGCCTAATGAAACGAGACCTTTTACGTTTTCAGCGATAAAAACTTTTGGCTTGACGATTTCAATGACCTGTTTCATCCAAAGATACAGGGTTCCTCTAGATTCATTTTCAGCGTGTTCTTCGTTTACACCATTGTGACTTTTGGCAGAATCAAACCCAAGACGTTTTCCTGCAACTGAGAAATCCTGACAAGGGAAACCGCCTGTGACAACGTCTATATTTTTAGGGAATTGGAATTCACCCGATTTACTCTTCTTGACTAGATCCACAATGGATTCTACTCTGTATATCCCTTCGATTTTCTTTCTGTTGCCGAAGAAGTGGTTCCACGCCTTTTGCGCACAGGGCAGGATGTCATTTGCGAAAACGGTCTGAAAACGATTCTTATTCAAGCGAACGAAATTTCGGTTGATATTTTCTTCTATCCAATCCGGATGGATTTTTTCGTTAACAGATTTCTTGAGAGTGGTAAAACCACCCTCAAGCCCAAGGTCGAGTCCTCCGCAGCCGGAGAACAGAGAAAGCACACGAAGTGCATTCTTGCCAGAAGCCATAACGCCTCGATGTTCCTACGGAACAGGTGAAATGTTCTGTTTTCACTTCTGTTCACGAAACATCGACATGCTTCGACAAGAGAATGCCCAAATAGAACTCACCCCAATGAGGTGAGTCCCATTTGTCCAATTCCTGCTGCGTTAAAAATTTGGTCGTATTTTAAGGACGCAAGAACGGGAGCAAAAACGTTTGTCTTTGTTCCTACCCTCAATATTCGATAAAACAAAAAAGCGTGGTGTCGAATACTTTTCCGTCCTTAGGCAACGACCAAGAAGCCCTGCGCAGAAAAAGCAAACGACCCACGCCCAATTCTGGGTGTGCGTTGTAAGCTCTATTCTTCTGCACAAAAACTTTGGTCGTGTTTTAAGGACGCGAGAATAAGAGCAAATCACTCTAAAACCGGTCGCCCTTCACCTTGCGGTTCAGGGCTATGTCAGACATAATATAGATTATTTAAAGAAACCTTCATGTCATTTATGTCAAGCCGTAATTGCTACATTATGGATATTGGCCGTTCGGCTTTGTTGTCGGGAATTCCGACCTTTCCCATATCCCCCGACAGGGGCCCGCAAGGGGCATGCGTTCCATAGGATAGGCTATGGATATACCGAAATTTTTGGCAACTGTCGCAAAATATGCGACAGTTGTCGGCAAATGTGTTTACTTTTTACACGAAATTATATATATTATCATTATAAAAGTAAACATATGCCAGGAAATCCTCATGAAAGACTGCGTATTCAAAGCAATCAAAAGACATGGAAACCTTCTGACTACCGATATGGCTATACGCAGCGGCGTTTCCAAAACAATGCTTGCGAGGTATGTAGATAAGGGAGAATTGGTCCATGTTCGCCATGGACTTTACGCTCTACCCGATTCAATAATCGACAGCATGTACGCGATTCATCTTCAGAATCCAAGTATTATCTTCTCGCACGAAAGTGCACTATTTTTGAATGGCTTTGCCGAAAGGACCCCCTTCAAACATTCAATAACCATCCGTTCTGACAAGGTCGTTCCCCAGTCCATCAAAGAACAATGCTCTATTTTTTATGTAAAGCCAGAATTCTTGAAAATAGGTTTAAGCCAACGCAAAACAACTTTTGGCAACCTGGTCCCATGTTACGATGCCGAACGGACTCTTTGTGATATTTTGAGAAGCCGTCGACGGATCGACGACGAAACAGCTATTGCCGCTATTAAGAATTACGCAAAAATGGCGCAAAAGAACTTGTTCAACCTCTACGATTATGCAACAAGGCTTTCCGTCATTTCAACGGTTCAACAATACATGGAGGTGCTTGTTTGAAACAAAGAACACCCAACGCAACACGCTTAAAAGCTCGGATTAACGCCTATGCAAAATACAACGCTATACCAGCACAGGTCGTTTTACAGAATTTTATGTTCGAAAGGATCGCCGAAAGAATAGCCCGCTCCAGATTCGCACCGAATTTCATCCTAAAGGGAGGACTACTACTATCCTCTATGTTAGGGCTCAATAAACGCTCCACAATGGATATGGACACGACCATTGTCGGCCTCCCGCTAACAGAAGATAAAATCGTAGAAGTCATACAAGAAATTCTAAACGAGCCCCTAGAGGATAACGTCACACTTGAGATTGTCTCATCGACCCCAATTAGAAAGGACGACGCCTATGGCGGTTTTTGCCTTAAACTAAATGCCGTATACGAATCTGTAATTACGCCTATTTTCATTGACATAACTACAGGCGATTCCATTGTTCCAGGCCCCGTTAAGTTTGGATATCGTAAAATCTTCGATGACGAACTTTTTCTTGTATATTCATACCCCATAGAGACAATTCTCGCAGAAAAACTTGAAACAATTGTAACAAGAGGAATATTCAATAAACGCCCCCGTGACTACTACGATGTCTATATGCTCATAAAGTCAGTCCAGTTCGACATCCCTACTTTGAGTCGAGCATTACTTTCGACAGCGGAGCACCGCAAGACCGCAGACGTGGTGACGCAGGAATACGCACAGCGGATGGACATTATCGAACATAGCGACGACATACGCCGCCAATGGGAAAAATACAGCAAGACCTTCAGTTATGCGAAAGGTATCCCGTTTGAAACAGTTGTTGGATCAGTACGAAATCTGCTTGAAAAGGTTCTTGCCTAGCCTTCTCAACAGAAAATCCCACGGCCTAGCCGAGGGACAAACTTTATTGGAGATCCCCGCCTTCGCGGGGATGACATTTTGTCAATTACGTGTGAGCGAAAAACGACCGGTATTAACCGGTCGTGTTCGCGAGAGAATCGGCTTTCCGGAGTGGTCTATCCTAACTCCAGCCGATTCGGTCTACGTATGAGCGTCGACCCATTCGGCGTTCTTCTTGCAAGCCTCGACGGACTTTTCGAAGGCGGCCTTTTCTTCGTCGCTCATCTTGACTTCGAGAATCTT
>DGRZ01000071.1:0-10354 GCA_002391195.1 Fibrobacter sp. UBA4375
TTGCCGATGCCATGAAGTGGCAGGGTGCGGTGTAATACGACCGCTCGGGCTAGAATCTGTACAACAAGTACAGGGCTGGCCCTCGCTCTCGCAAAGGACGACCAGTTAATACTGGTCGCCCTTTTTTGCTCACGGATACGACACGAAGATTGTCATCCCCGCGAAGGCGGGGATCTCCTTTTCGAAAGGCCTCCGTTCAAAAGCCGGGGGCTTTTTTTATATTTAGCGCATGACCACGAAGACCATCAAGATTCAGTACCTCAACGATTCCATTCAATGTCTCACTTACGTCGGCGGCAAGTCCGACTGGGTTGACCTTGCTGCGGCGGAGACCGTGACACTCAAGGCGGGGGAGTTCCGCCTGATTCATTTGGGCGTTGCAATGAAGTTGCCCGAGGGCTACGAGGCGCATATCGCCCCGCGCAGTTCTACGTTCAAGAACTTCGGCATCTTGCAAGCGAATTCCGTGGGCGTAGTGGATTCGAGCTACTGCGGTGCAAACGACTGGTGGAAAATGCCCGTCTATGCCACTCGCGACGTGACCATCGAGAAGGGGAGCCGCATCGCGCAGTTCCGCATCATGGAGCAGCAACCGACGCTTACCTTCGAGGAAGGCTCTCTCGACGGCACCGACCGCGGCGGGTTTGGCAGCACGGGAATATAGACGCCTAAATCAAAAATAAAGCAATTCGTACCGAAAATGTAGAGATTTTGTAAAAAGTCCTGCGAAAAACGTAATTTCTGTTGCAAAAGTCCTATGACTTTTGTATATTAAAGGTATGGAACGCGAATTTTTAAAAGATTTGCTCACCTGGAAAAATAGCAAGCGCCGGAAGCCCCTGCTTTTGACGGGTGTTCGCCAATGCGGCAAGACCCATACCTTAAAGGAATTCGGCGCAAAATACTTCGATAACGTATGCTACATCAACTTTGAGTCTAGCGACAAGTTCGCTGCCATTTTCGATTATGACTTTGATGTAGAGAGGATTGTCAGGGAGCTTGAGCTGCTTACGCAAAGCAAAATTGAGGCAGGCAAGACGCTCCTGATCTTTGATGAAATCCAGGAAGCTCCGCGGGCAATTACTTCCTTGAAATATTTCTGCGAAAACATGCGGGAACTCCATGTGGCTTGCGCGGGCTCCTTGCTCGGCGTTGCTCTCCGTCGTGAAAACATTTCCTTCCCTGTCGGGAAAGTCAACCGCATGCAGATGTTCCCGATGAACTTCAGGGAATTCTTGACCGCCTGTGGCGAAGAAAGATATATTGAACTTTTTGCAGAATGGCCCACTGATCGGACAATTCCCGAAGTCTATGCAAAACCTATGGAACGCCTGCTGAAGGAATATCTTGTTGTAGGCGGAATGCCGGAAGCGGTGAAAGAATACGCAAGTTCCAAGAATTTTGAAACCGTGGGAGAAATCCAGGATGAAATCCTTGCGGACTATGCGGACGATTTCTCGAAGCACGCTCCCGTAAATGAAATTGAAAAAATCCGCATGATATGGGATTCCGTGCCCAAGCAACTTGCCAAGGAAAACAACAAGTTCATGTTTTCGCATGTAAAGAACGGCAAAAGGGCACACGAGCTGGAGGCCGCGTTACAATGGCTTAAGAACGCCGGGCTTGTCCATTTGGTTGAGCTTGTGCAGAATGCGGAAGTTCCCTTGTCTTCAAATTCGGATGCGACGAATTTCAAGGTGTACCTTTCGGACATCGGTCTGCTGGGCCGCAGACTTTCGCTTGGCTACAAGGATATCTTGATGGACGATACGCCCAATACGAATAAGGGTGCCGTCACAGAAAACTATGTTCTGAACGAACTGCTCTGCATGCAAAAGAGCCCGTATTTCTGGCGCTCGGGGAATAGTGCGGAACTTGATTTCCTCTTTGAAAATGACGGGAAAGTCGTTCCAGTCGAGGTCAAGGCGGCAACAAACACGCAAGCCAAAAGCTACAAGCAGTTCTGCAAGAAATTTGCACCGGAAAAGGGGTACAAGCTTTCGCTCAAGAACCTCGCCGTGAACGATTGTGAAGGATGCTCAACGGTAAGCCTGCCACTTTACTTGTTGTGGACGATTCGTTGACTTTGGAAGGGTGAATTCACCAATCCTTTGATGAATTCGGGGGCGAAGTCGACGCCGTTCGACCATGTGATTGAGTGCGCTTGTAGCGTGAAATCTTTAAAGGTATTGATGTCTGCTAGTTGCTGCACGATGGGGCGGTGGTCCGACTTGATGACACTTTCGAAATCAGCGACAAAACGGCATCCGTCATTGAATTCGACGGATATCTTGTAATCGCCAATGTATTTTGCGTCAATCACGTGAAGCATAGTCTAGACCAGTGGATCGATTTTTTTGTATTCTCCGGTGTTTGTCAAAGAATTCCAGTTATCAAGCAAATCCTGCTGATGAAGAGTTGCCCATTCGACAACAAGACCTTTGACCCTTGCTGGAAGATTGCCTTCTAGCATCTCAAATGTAGATAATTCGAAGACGCCTTCCAAGTCATTATATATCGCATGGAAGTGTGGAGGCATATGATCATTGAAGTACATTTGGATGACGATGCCCAAAAAACGGCATAATTCTGGCATTTTTTACTCCTTCCGCTTACATGCATAAAAAAGCGGGGTTCGTGGTTTAGTGTCTGCGACAAATATAATTTAATTACCATGTCAGATTATGACAAAATTGGGCGTATGGGGTGCTTTTGGGCACGGGGTGGTTGTTTTGGGGCGGGGTTTAGGTTATATTTAAGGGTGTGGTTGTGTCCACAAATATTCGCTGCATAAAGGATTAGGATTGACCTTGCGGTGGCGGAGACCGCGGCTTGTCCGGCTTAACGGAAATTTGATAAATGAAAATAAACAATTTCTTACTTGTGTTACTTGCAGGCTTGGAATTAATGACCGCTTGCACAGACTCATCCTCCAGTTTCGATGCATCTGAAGTATGTCCAGAAAGCGGGCGTGGAACATTCCAAGATGTTCGAGATGGTCAAGTGTATAAATACATCACCATTGGCGATAGAGTGTGGATGGACCAAAACCTGAATTACCCAGCGGAAACTAGCACTTGCTACGATGAACAGCAAAGCAATTGTGATATTTATGGAAGGTTGTATTCCGTACAATACATGAACACCAAACAAAAAAACTATGGGACGTTTAATCCAGATATCATTGATTCCATTTGCCCCAATGGATGGCGCGTTCCCACCTTGGCTGAATGGAATGAAATCGTTGATCAAATGGATGGTCTCAAACATTTCAAAAATAGCGAATGTATGGACGTTTCTTTATTTGGCGGAATGGCTTTTGTTAAAGAAAATCCAAGTACAGGCGAGCCCATAGGGTACATTTTTTACGATTTGGGAAGATATAGACAATGGATCACCTCATCTCATACAGAGGAAAGAGGATTTATGAAATTATTCGATATTGACCTTACTAACAAAGATGAAAAAAATACGGTTTCCACATCCAATGGTTACTATTCCCTTCGCTGTATAAAAAAAGAAGATTGGGAGTTGTAACGCTGGGGGTTTTAGGGGGCGGCTTCCCCCTTTACTCCCTATAATTTTTACATGAAATTCACTGCCTACTGCCTACTGCCTACTGCCTACTTTCCTATATTTTCTACGCAAAAATTTTTAACAAGGATATTGTTATGGCAAAGATTGCTATTCTCGGTTACGGTAACCTGGGTCGCGGTGTGGAATGCGCCGTGAAGCAGGCTCCGGATATGGAACTGGTCGCCGTTTTCACGCGTCGTGACCCCTCGACGGTCAAGATCCAGACGGCAGGCGTTCCGGTGCTGAACGTTTCTGAAATGGAAGCCTGGAAAGGCAAGGTGGACCTGCTCATCATCTGTGGCGGATCCGCTACCGACCTGCCGGTGCTCACCCCGAAGTACGCCGCCATGTTCAACGTGATCGATTCCTTCGACACCCACGCCAAGATTCCGCAGCACTTCGCCGCCGTCGACGCTGCCGCCAAGTCTGCCGGCAACATCGCGATGATTTCTGTGGGTTGGGACCCGGGCATGTTCAGCCTGAACCGCGTGTACGCCCAGTCCATTCTCCCGGAAGGCAAGGACTACACGTTCTGGGGCAAGGGCGTTTCCCAGGGCCACAGCGACGCTGTCCGCCGCATCAAGGGCGTGAAGAATGCCAAGCAGTACACCTGCCCGGTGGAAGCGGCTCTCGAAGCCGTGCGTAGTGGTTCCATGCCGGAACTCACCACTCGCCAGAAGCACACCCGTCTCGTTTACGTGGTTGCCGAAGAAGGTGCCGACAAGGCCTATATCGAAAATGCCATCAAGACGATGCCGAACTACTTCGATGAATACGACACCACGGTGAACTTCATCAGCGAAGAAGAATTCAACAAGAACCACAGCGGGCTCGCTCACGGCGGTTTCGTGATTCGTACCGGCAAGACTGGCATGAACAAGGAACACACTCACGTGATCGAATACAGCCTCAAGCTCGATTCCAATCCGGAATTCACGACGAGCGTTCTCGTAGCTTACGCCCGCGCAGCACTCCGCATGAAGGCTAACGGCCAGACCGGTTGCAAGACCGTTCTCGACGTGCCGCCTGCATACCTCAGCACGCTGAGTGATGAAGAATTAAGGGCTCATTGTCTGTAGTCGAGATCCCCGCCTGCGCGGGGATGACATTGTGGAAAAAATTGCCTCGGGTTGGTCCCGAGGCTTTTCCTATAGGAAAAATTTCTGGTTGATTTCGATTTCAATTCCCACGTATTGCGGGCCGAACTTTTTGCGGAGTGTGGTGGTGAGCCCGTCAGAAGAGCCTTTGTACGGGTAGTTGAATCGTACTTTCATGGCGGGGTAGAGACGCTTGATTTCGGCCTTGATGACGTTTGCGTAGGCACGTTCTTGTGGGCGGGTGGGGTCGTAGAGGATTCCGATGTCTGTGTTGCGGACTTTGCCGTTCAGTACGGGCGTAAAGCTGTGGATGCCCAGGTGGATGATGGTTGGCTCGGATTTTGTGGCTCGCGTTTTTGGCTTAAGCGCGGAATCAACGAATTTTTCGATGGCGGCGCGATATTCGTTCCAATATGCGGTGGCCTGTGCTTTCGCGTTTTCGTTGTTACGCAAATATTCGCTGAAAGCGCTCTTGTTCGTGATAGTGCGGTTCAGGTCCACGAACAGCCGCGAGAATTTTCCTTCGCAATAAAATTCGGGCTTCGCAAATTTCACCAGCTTGCGGTAAACTTGAACTGCCCCGATATCGTAGGCCCGGTGGGTCTTCAGAACCTCGGCAGGAACGGCCTTCTTGAAGGCGGCGGGCAGGCGGTTGCTCGCATGTTCGCAGGTGAGGATGAGTATTGCTTTAGCCATATTTTAAATATAAAAGGATTGTTTTGTTGATGTCTTCCCCGATTTGGTCGGGGACCTCCTTTTGCTTGAAAAATTGAAAGGAGATGCCCGCCAGTTTATCCCGGACAAGTTCCGGGACGGGCATGACAAGTTTAGAGCTATTCCCCTGTTCCGTATAGCTTGTTCTCTGCGAGGCAGTGGGCGAGGCGGCCGTATTCGTACACGAAATCGTCCCGGTCGGGGTCGGCTCCGACGTTCTTCACGAGGGCGCTGGCGAGGGTTCCGCGCTTGAACATGCTGGCGAGCAGTGCCTGCGAGTGGTCGGAAATCTTGCTGTGGACTTTCTCGGTGATGCGTTGCACGAGTTCACTTGCTGTGATTTCGCTTGCATTGATTCCCCAGATTTTCAGGTAATCTTGGTCATTTATCACTGTTTTTTCGGCGGAATGTGTGGTGGCGAGGAGAATTTTCGCTAATGCGTCGGTGTCAAGCGCTCGAATTTGCGACTCATTCGCAAATCTACCTTCCACAAGACCTTTCAACACGGCGACTTCCCATTCGGCAATGGCGATGTCGGCGTCGGGACATTCCTGAATGTCAACGAGTCGAATCTCGATGGCCCCTCGGTCAAAGCGGGCGATGGCCCCGCGGCTATTCAAGAAGAAATGATTCAGCAGGTGTTCCGGATCGTAGGGCGCGATGTCGGCTTTTACGCGGTTGAAAATCTGCTCTTCGTAATCCTTGTAGGTAAACACCGCTTCGGGAATCACCTTGCCCGTGATGCTCGGGATTTTCTCCTGGTTGTGGCGGTAAGTCTCGATTCGCCCGTCCAGAAATCCGCAATATTTGCTGTCCAAGAACGGGCTTGATGCCGCAATGGCGGGAATCAGCGGCAACAGCGCACGAATGGCTGCGTGCAACTTTCCGAATTCTTCGTCGCCGTTAAAAGATAAATTGATATGGGTGGATTGCAGGTTTGCCCAGCCGTGCCCCTTGCAGTTAAAGATGCGGTCGTAAGTCTGGTAAATGTCCAGGCAATCGTAGGGCCAGAGCTTCATCTCGGCGGGGTCCATAAAGGGGTGGGCCGCCGTGGGGAGCAACATCGCGTTAATGCTTTTGAGCGATTCGTTCGCCTTCAAGATTTCGTGATGAAAGGTCTTGCCCAAGTGCTTGAGGCTATCGACAGGCTGTGCGCACTTGAATTCCAGCACATGACTCACCAGCTCGTTGGAAAGCCCAATCGGTCCGTGTTCCACGTCAGAGAGCTGCTGGCCGTTCTTGTCTTTTCCGAGAGGTACATCGGCGCGGGGGAGAACGTTCAAGGAATCACGATCCACGATCATGTATTCCATCTCGATACCGTATCGTTGCCACAATTTATAATTCATATAATAACCTCAAAGCACCGCAGGTGCGTACTCATACCTCAAAGGCACGAAGTGCCGACCTCATACCTCTAAAACCATTCCTTCTCGTGCATTTGCAGTTTATGTTGCGCGGCGTTCATGCGTTCCTCGATGCGGTGACGCAGTGACCTCATGACGGCAAGGTAAACTCTGCTCTTGCCCACGCCATCTTCAATTCCCGCGTCGATGCTCGGGTTGTCGTTCACCTCGATGACAATCGGGTGTCCGTGCCATTCCTTCAAATCTACGCCGTAAAGGCCGTTGCCGATGAGGCTGCAAATCTTGAGGGCGGTTTTTACGATTCCGTGGGGCACCATCTCGATAGGAATGCTTTCACACTTGCCCGAAAATTCTTCGCTCTGCTTGTCGTTGCTTTCCCAGTTGTAGATTTGCCAGTGGCCCTTCGCCATGTGGTATTTGCAAGCATAAAGCGGCTTGCCGTCGAGCACGCCCACACGCCAGTCGAATTCCGTCGGCGTAAATTCCTGGGCAATCAGCAAGTCGCTGTGCTGGAACATTTCGTCGAGAATCTGTTCCAGTTCTTCTTTGTTGGTCGCCTTCTTGACACCCATCGAGAAACTGGAATCCGGCGACTTGATCACCATCGGGAACCCTATTTCCTTGGCCAGGGTGTGACGGTTTTCGGCATGGGCGATAATCGTCTTCGGCGAATGAATCTTGGCCGCCTGCATCAGTTCTTGCAAGTACACCTTGTTGGAACAGCGCAGGATGCTGTCGGGGTCGTCGATGACGGCGATGCCTTGGGATTGGGCACGGCGGGCGAAACTGTAGGTGTAATGGTTCACGTTGGTAGTTTCGCGGATAAAGATGGCGTCGAATTCGCCTACGCGGGGGTAGTCCTTCTTGGTAATCATCTCCACGCGGAATCCCGTTTCTTCGGCAGCCTTGATGAAGTTCTGGATCGCCTGCGCATTGCTCGGCGGCTCTACTTCGTCGGGGTTCGTAAGAATACCCAAGTCGTACAGGTAGTCTTCTTCTTTACTGGTAGCGTAGCGGGTCTTCTCAAAGTATTCCTGGGCGAACTTGTCCACGAATTCCATGTGGGATTCGGGAATTTCATCCACACAAATCGGGCGGATGCTCTGGATAAACCACTTTTGCTTAAATACGAATTTCGCGCGAAGCAACGGTGCTTGGAACAAACGATAGAGTTCTTGAGAAAGCTCCAGGTATTGCGGGCTCACGTTCTGCCCGAAGTAAATTGAAAGCACGAATTCCGTGCCAGTCAACTTGTGGAAACTCTTTTGAATCAGGTTGTCGATTTCGTCGGAAATGTGCTTGATGACTGCTGGAGCCTTGAAGTCCCGCATGTTCTTGACGCCCGGAATCACCTTGTGCCCGCGGGCCTCGGCCAGCAGCGACACGTAGTAGCCTTTGCTCTGGTAGTTGTAATCGCGGCAAAGGTTGAATACGCGCAGGTTGCGTTCGTTAGTGTACTTGCTCGAAATCAGGTAGTCCTGTGCCGAAATGATGTCGATGCCCGGAACGTGTAATTTCCAGTGCTTGGGGTTGTTTACAACGATTAATTTTTTCATGATCCTATTTCTTATTCTCAATGACCAACACGTTCCCGTCGTAGGTCATGACGCCCAGCAAGATGCTGTGAAGCAGGCGGAACTTATCCACCTTGTAGTAAGGAGTCTTGTGGAGGGGGTTGGTGCCGTCGGGGTCGGCGACCATGAACTGTTTCTTGTCGTCGATTCCGTAAACTACGACGAAGTGCCCCATGGGTTCGCCATGAATGTCGTCGAAGACGGACTTGTCATCGGCACCGGTGAATTCGCGCATGCTGCGGTACAGGTAGGTGGCCGAAAGCCCACACAGAACGGGAACTCCTTTCTTGAAGTATTTTTCGAACATGGCGGCGCGCAGGTCGGAAAAAGCAACGGTTCCGCCCAAGTCGATAAAGCGGATGTAGGCCTCAATAGCCTTGCGGAGCTTGGGGGCGTGCTTTGCCTTGTGCAGCAGTTCCAGCTTTGCCTTCAGTTCCGGCATGCTGAGCGTACTCCATGTGGGGTCCAGGAGCGTGAGGTTGTACGAATGTAGCGTGACCTTGAATCCGCGCTTTAAGGCGTCAATGCCAAGGAAAACTCCCAGTGTTCCGCCGTCTTCCAAAAATTCGATTTCGGAGATGAGCTGCTTCAGGGAAATCTTGTAGCCCAGGTGGTTGTAAACAGCCTGCAGGCTGGTGGGCCCGCAGGTAACATCGTCGGGCTGCTGTAATATCTTTATATCCATCGTTTTGCCTTTATAAAAGCTTGCCGGTTGCCCGGTGCTCGTCTGGCGGCTGTCGGGAAGTTTTCCCGGGTCGTCGATGGCGTGTTGTAAAGATACCAATTTTTAATCAGTTTTGGCATTTTTTTTTCATTTTTCTATATTTACTCCCGCAACAAATAACCGCGCTTGCGGAAAGGATTAATCTATGTCGAAACTGACTGATTCTCAGGAATGGAAGGCCCTCGAGGCCCACGCCGAAGTCGCAAAGACTTGGCACATGAAGGAACTCTTCGCTAAGGACCCGGCCCGCGCCGAGAAGTTCAGCCTGGAGGCCTGCGGACTTTTCCTGGACTACTCCAAGAACATCATCACCGACGAGACCATGGCTAAGCTCCAGGACCTGCTGAAGTCTGCCAATTTCGAAGACATGCGTGCGAAGTTCTTCGGTGGCGAAAAGATTAACACCACCGAAAAACGCGCCGTGCTCCACACCGCGCTCCGCTACAAGGGCAAAGATCCGATTTGCGTCGACGGCAAGGACGTGATGCCCGAAGTCCGCGCCGTGCTCAAGCACATGGAAGACTTCACCCACCTGGTCCGCAGCGGCAAGTGGAAGGGCCACACCGGTAAGGCCATCAAGTACGTGGTGAACATCGGTATCGGTGGCTCGGACCTGGGTCCGGTGATGGTGACCGAAGCTTTGAAGCCCTATGCCGACAAGCCCATTGCCGGCGAGACCTCCCCGGAAGTATACTTCGTTTCTAACATCGACGGCACCCACATGGCCGAGACCCTCAAGAAGGTGAACATCGAAGAGACTCTCTTCATCGTTGCTTCCAAGACTTTCACCACTCTTGAGACCATGACCAACGCCGAAACCGCGAAGGCCGCCGTCCTCAAGGCTTTCAATGGCGACGAAAAGTCCATCGCCAAGCACTTCGTGGCGCTCTCGACCAACACCGAAGCCGTGTCTGCATTCGGTATTGACACCGCCAACATGTTCGAATTCTGGAACTGGGTGGGCGGCCGCTACTCCCTGTGGTCTGCCATCGGCCTCTCCATCGCTCTCCGCATCGGCTTCGAGAACTACATGAAGCTCCACCAGGGCGCCTACGAAATGGATCAGCACTTCAAGACCGCCCCGGCCGACAAGAACATGCCGGTGATCCTCGCCCTCATCGGCGTGTGGTACAACAACTTCTTCGGTGCATCCAGCTATGCCATGCTCCCGTACGACCAGTACCTGCACCGCCTTGCCGCCTACTTCCAGCAGGCCGACATGGAATCCAACGGCAAGACCGTCGATCGCAACTCTGCCCGTGTCGATTACCAGACTGGTCCGATCCTCTGGGGCGAACCGGG
>DGRZ01000071.1:10488-18406 GCA_002391195.1 Fibrobacter sp. UBA4375
CGCCCCGGCAAACAGCCACAACAAGGTGGGTGACCACCACCAGAAGCTGCTCTCCAACTTCTTTGCCCAGCCCGAAGCCCTGATGAACGGCAAGACCCTCGCCCAGGCTCAAGAAGAACTCCGCAAGGACGGCAAGAGCGAAGAAGAAATCGCATTCCTCGCCCCGCACAAGGTGTTCGAAGGCAACAAGCCGACCAACTCCATCATGATGGACTACGTTTCTCCGGAAACGCTGGGCGCTCTCATCGCCATGTACGAACACAAGATCTTCGTCCAGGGCGTTATCTGGAACATCAACAGCTACGACCAGTGGGGTGTTGAACTCGGCAAGCAGCTCGCGAAGAAGATCCTTCCGGAACTGGCCAAGGCCGACGCCGAACTGAACCACGACAGCTCCACCAACGGACTCATCAAGTGGTTCAAGAAGCACCAGGCTTAAAATTTTTCTGGAGCGGTGCCACAGGCTAAGCGATAGAATCCATACTAGAATAAAAACCGCATCCGCAATGGTGCGGTTTTCTTTGTTTTTTATATCTTTTGCGTATGCGGTTTATAAAAGCTTTATCGTGCCTTTTGTTCTTTGCATGCATTGCCTTGGCCGACGCTATCCCCGCGAGCGCTCTTGCGACAGGCGGTGCCGTGACCCGCGACCAACAGTTGCGCGAAATCCGCGACATCATGCGCGGTGGCCGTGGCGGCTATATCGACCTGGGTTTCAACTATCTGCCCTTCAGGACCCAGACTCCGCTGGAAAGCCCCTACGGCGAACATGAAGGGTACGCTTTTAAGCACCATTTTGCTGGCTTTGGCAGTGGTGAAGTGACAAAGAACAATCACCTGGGTTTCTTGCTCTGGTTCGAACGTTCCGGTTGGGACGGCGAGGACTTTTTCTTCTGGCCCATGTACAATGACTTTTCCATTGCCCGTTCCGTGACCACCTGGGGCCTTACTTACACCCAGTCGGCCATGAATTTTACCATGGCGGGTGGTATGCAGCACCAGAACGTGGAATATGTAGGGGATGTGTATCCTCACGAGAACGATTCCCTGCTTTATTCTTGGGGACTTGTCCGTTGGGGCAAGACCAGCGTTCAGGCGAATTATCACAAGGCACACTGGCAGTCCGTAAGGATTTCCATGGACCTGGAATCCAGGGCCATTTATGGCGGTAGGGGGCGTGGCCCCCTGACTTACCTGCCCAATATCGACGTGACTATTTATAACGGCAAGGGCGACGACGATTCCGTCCGCGTGTTCTGGGAGCAGAACCTGTTTGCCCAGGTGCTCTACGGCGAGGTGGCCTTCGATTTCCCCCGCAAGGAATTCCACTCGGCGGCCCTGAAGTATTACCCGGATCCCTCCCGCATGGTAGCCATCGAGGCGACCTGCCTGCGCCGTAACGTGCGGCATGGCGGCAAGGACCTGCTCTGGGGCGGCGGTATCGAACTGCCCTTTGTGCGGTTCGCCTATAACTCCAGCTACGACTATGAGACCTTCTTCCACGCCAAGGGAACGTTCCTGGTGGAATTCCAGTTCAACTTGGCCACCATCGACGGACTGCTGTTCGCCCGGGGCGGGACACGCTCTGCCCCCATGGAGACCCTGAACATCGAAAGGAAGAAAAATTTCGAGAGCAAGGACAGCAAGGGCCTCGACCTGATGGGTGGCGCAAAGAGCGAACCCAAGACAATAGAAGCCAAGGGTATCCGTTACGAAAAGTCCGGCAGCGAAGGAGGCAAGTGATGAAGTCTAAAACTTTGCGATTGTCATTGATTGCTGCAGTTGTGGCTTGCTGTTTTGTTCTGTCCGGCTGTATCAGCCATTGGTTCGAGGATTCTACTACTCGCCTGCAGATTGAAAACCGGACCGGAGCAGACATAATCGAAATCGATATTGTCTCCGAAGATGAACGGACCGTCCGCCCCTGGATTCAGGATACCATCAAGGACAGTTCGGTGAGCCGTGTCTATGAAGAGGACTGGGTAGGGGATTTCAAGGGACGGATACTTTATACGAATTTCGTGTATCCGTGTTCATGTGAATTGACAAGGGCCGTTGTCTCTAAATCGGGTGAATCAGCCGCCTCCGTCACGACTTGGCCTGAGCCCACTGAGAAGAACTGCACCTGCACGGATTCCCGTGTCGAAAAGGGATGGTTCGACATAAGCCTTTCCGGTGGCAGCCTGTATCTTGTGTTCACGCGTAACCCCGACGGGACCCTCCATTTCGAGTCCAGGTAATTGTTTCATACATTTTTACTACATTAACCTATAGTGCAGATTACAAAGCTCAAAATATTCGGTTTCAAGTCCTTTGCCCAAAGGACCGAAATCAATTTCCCCACCAAGGGCCTTACGGCGGTGGTGGGTCCTAATGGCTGCGGCAAGTCCAATATTACCGATGCCATCCGTTGGGTCTTGGGCGAGCAGCGCGCCGCCACGCTCCGTATGAGCAAGATGCAAGACGTGATTTTCAGCGGTACCGAAGAGCGTGCCGCCATGAGCCTTGCCGAAGTTTCCATTGTCATCGACAACAGCGATGGCGCCCTGAGTTCCGAATATTCCGAAATTATTGTCACCCGTCGTGTCCATAGGGATGGTACCGGCGAATACCTGATTAACAACCAGGAGTGCCGGTTGAGGGACGTCCACGCCCTGCTTTTTGATTCGGGCCTGGGGTCCAGCACCTATTCCCAGATGAACGCCGACATGATCAAGGCGGTGCTTTCCGACAAGGCCGACGACCGTCGCGTGCTTTTTGAAGAAGCCGCCGGCGTGAGCAAGTACCGCCAGCAGCGCAAGGAGGCCACCCGCCAGTTGGAACGTGTCCAGATGGACATGGCCCGGGTAGAGGACAACCTCCGCTCCGTTCGACGTTCCGTGCGCCTTTACGAGACCCAGGCCGAAAAGGTCAAGGAATTCAAGTGGTTGAGCGGCCGCCTCAGGAGCCTGGACCTTTCTGTAAGTCTCGACAAGTACGAAGATTTCAAGGAAAGCCTCACGACTTTGGATACCACCAGCCGCCGCATGAACCACGAGGTGGAATCGGCCAAGACCAAGGCCATGGAACTCCAGACCCGCATCGAAGAAAAGAAGCTCGCCATTAGCGAGGACGAGAACAACTATCGCGAGCTGGAACAGCAGGTGCAGCAGGCCACCTTGGCCCTGAACGACCTGAACAACCAGATTATACGCCTCCGGGATTCCGTTTCTTCGCTGGAAGGGGCGAACCAGAAGGCCGCCTCTGAAATTGAAATCAGCGAAGGCAAGACCCGGGAACTGCAAGAAGAACGCGCCCGTCTTGAAGAAGAAAATGAGGTCCTGAAAAGCGACAGCGGCATCGAGGAGCTGAACAGCAGGCTCGAGCGGGAAAAGGAAATTTTGCAGGTCATGCGGGACAAGCTGGACGACCTGCGCGGCCAGTCCAGGGAACTGTCCAATGAACGCCTGACCGCCGCCAACCGCGTAGCCTCCCTCCAGGGGCGTTTTGAACGTCTGGACGCCGAATCCGACATGCTCCGGGGAAGCGTATCCCGCTGGAACGACGAAGCTGGCGAGCTGCGGAACCGTAAGTCCGAAACGGAGTCCGCCATCCGCGACATGGAAGCGGGCATGGAAGCTACCGCCCGTGAACTGGAAATGTTGAACGAACGCAAGGCTTCTTTGGAATCCACGCTAGAAGGCAAGAATGCCGACCTGGCCAATGCCCAGCAGGAACTGCAGGCTTTGCAGAACGAGTGTGCCGCCCTGGAATCTCGGATTGAGGTTCTGCAGAGCGTCAGTGACGAGGGCACGGATGCCGGCAAGTGGATTCGCGAAAACAAGGCGGGTCTTGTCCGCGGGTTCCTTTCGGAACATATCAGCGCCGCTCCGGAATACGCCTCCCAGGTAGAGGCAGCCCTGGGCGATTGTCTGGACAGTGCCGTGGTGGAAAGCCGCGACGGCCTCCGTGAAATTGTAGAAGGACTCCGTAGCGAGAACGCCGGCAAGGCGGTGCTCGCCCTGATGGATTCCCTGGAACTTGCACCTGTGCCGGAACTGAACCACCCTGGAATCAGAGGTGCCTTGAGCAGCTTTGTCACTTGCGACGACACCACACGGACTTTTGTACAGAATCTTCTGAGCCGCTATTTCTTGGTGGATTCTCTAGATACGGCTCTGGACCTGGCCCGTGAACACAGGAATTCCGATTTCTGCTTCGTGGCGGACAAGGTTATCGTAAAGACCAACGGTCTGGTGAGCCAGGGGGCAAATACCGCCGGGGCCCTCAGCCGCAAGAACGAGATTGCCCAGGCCACGGAGCGTCTGGCTGCTGTACAGGGGCAGGTCGCCCAGAAGCAGGGCGCTCTGGAATCCCTCCAGGCAGAAATTGATGAAACCAGGCAGATGGTGGCTTCTGCCTCCGACGAGATTCTCGAAAAGAACAATGCACTCCGGGCAGGGGAGGCTGGCATTTCGATCCAGAAGAACACCCTAGAATCGGTGGCCTCCCGACTTGAGAAACTGGAAGCGGACATTGCCGAAAGCGAAGGCCGTATAGCCACCGCCGAATCCCAGAAGTCTAGCGATGCGGACCTGAACGAGGCTAAGGCGGCCATGGAAAGCGCCGAGGCGGAATACGCCCGGGTAAACGACGAACTTGTAGAACAGGAAACCCTGTTCCGCGAAAAGGACGAAGAAGTCCGCGACCTGGAAAGGACATCCCAGGACAAGTCCGCGAAGCTCTCCCAGAACACGGACCGCCTGAGAAACATCGCCGACCAGGTCCAGTTCCTCGGGGATTCCATCGAGTCCCGTAAGCGGGACATCGAAACTAACAAGATTTCTATGGAAAAGGCCGCCCGGGATATCGATGACCTGGGAGCCTCCGTCCAGGAAAAAGATTCCGCCCTTCGCGAGTTGGAAGGCAGGCGCGACGCCGCCCGTGAACGCTACGAGGTGGTCAGCGGCGATCTGGACAGCTGGCGGAGCGAGCTGGACACCATCCGCGACGACATGATTGACAAGATGAAGGAGCTGAACGAGGTGGGCCGCAAGCAAGAAGCCCTGCAGTCCAACCTGGATCGCCTCCAGGAACGCCTCCAGAATGAATGGTCCTTCGACCTGCAGGCTCCCGAAGAATTCGAGCGTGTGGAGTATAGCCAGCCCGAGGCGGACAAGGAAATTCGCGAACTCCGCGGGAAAATCAAGGAACTTGGCCCCATCAACGTGAACGTGATGGAGGACTACGAAGACGAAAAGAAACGTCTAGAAGAAGTGGAAATCCAGTTCAACGATCTGGACCGTGCCCGCGCCTCGCTGGATCGCACCATCACCAAGCTGGACGATATTGCCCGCAGCCGCTACCTGGAAACATTCGAACGGATCCAGAAAAACTTCCAGTTCGTGTTCAGCAAGCTGTTCCTGAACGGCGAGACCAAGATGAGCCTGGTGGAAAAGCTGGACGAAAACGGCAAGCCCGGCGACATTCTGGACGCCGACATCGAAATAAACGTTCGACCCACCGGCAAGAAGATGCGCGGCATCAAGGCCCTCTCCGGCGGTGAACACGCCCTGACCGCAACGGCCCTGCTCTTTGCCATCTACATGGAAAAGCCCTCGCCCTACTGCGTGCTGGACGAAGTGGACGGCCCGCTTGACGATGCCAACGTGGGCCGCTTCATGGCGCTGCTCCGCGAATTCAGCAAGCAGACCCTGTTCATCGTGGTGACCCATAACAAGCGCACCATGGCCGAAGCCGACATGCTTTACGGTGTGACCCAGGAAATCAAGGGCATTTCCCGCATCGCTAGCGTGCAGTTGGCCGACGCCACCAAGTTCGCGATATGATAGCTATGAGGTCGTGCCTGGGGCACTTTGAGGTATGAGGTCGGGCTTTGCCCTTTGAGGCAATATGTTTTTAATTAAAAAAACTCAAAGCGAGCAATGCGAGCGAACTCAAACCTCAAAGCGAAGCGACCTCACAACTTTAAAAGGCTTCGTCTATGCGTCCCTTTCCGCCATCTGTTATGGCACGAATCCCCTTGGGGCCCTGCATTTGTACGCCCAGGGGTATTCTCCGGAAACGGTTCTCTTTTACCGATTCTTTACGGCGGCGCTGCTCCTTTTGGTGGTGATTCTTGCGAAAGGTTCCCACTTCAAGATTTCGTTCCGCGAATTTGGAGCGCTTGTCGCCTTCGGATTCCTCTTTGCGGTGAGTTCCCTGACCTATTACGCCTCCTTCAAGTTCATGGACGCGGGGCTTGCTTCTACGCTCCTGTTCCTTTACCCGCTGGAAGTCTCTGTGCTGATGGCCGTTTTCTTCAAGGAAAAAATCAAGGTCTGGACCATTGTTTCCATCGCCGTTTCCATGGCGGGAATTGCCCTCTTGTACCGCGGGGGAGATGGAGCACCCCTGAGCACGGTAGGGCTTGTGCTAGTGTTTATCTCTTCTATATCCTATGCCATTTACATGGTGATGGCGAACCGCATCAAGCTGCAGATGGGCTCCGTAAAGATGACTTTTTACGCCATCACTTTCTGCATGGTGTTCTTGTTGCTCTATTCGGTGACGTTTGCCTCTGGGCTTCCGCCGGTGTTTATGCAGGCTAGTTCCTGGGGGTGGGGCTTTATGCTGGGTGCCGTGCCCACGGTTCTTTCGCTGATATTCATGGTGAAGGCGGTAAAGATCATTGGCTCTACGCCCACGGCAATCCTCGGGGCTCTCGAACCCGTGACCGCCGTATCCATCGGTGTACTTGTCTTTGGAGAAATCCTCACAGTCCGCCTTGGAATAGGAATTGCCCTGATTCTCGGTTCCGTGGTTCTCATCGCCGCAAAGCGGAAATGATTTTTTTTAATTTGGAATTATGCAGTGCAAATGTTCAAAGTGCGGTAAGGATTTCAACGACAAGGTGGGCATGTCCCCCCTTCAGAGCAACCTTGCCATCCGCGTGAGGAACAGGGTGGGGAATATTTGCCCCGATTGCCGCCAGGATACCTGCAAGACCAAGCGGGGTAGGTGGAAAATGTGGTTCTACGACCTAAAAGTCGGGGCCATCTGCCTGTTGCTGCTTTTGCCGGTCTTTTTGGTTTTTGCGGGACTTGTGGTTTTCATGGCACTCTACGTGCTGTAACAAAAAAAGACCCGGCACAAACCGAGTCTTTTTTAGTAGCGGGGGCAGGACTTGAACGCTGCGACCTTTGGGTTATGAGCCCAACGAGCTACCAACTGCTCCACCCCGCGTCGAGGTATGCCCATATATAGTAAAATTCTATGTCCTTGTCAAGTTGAATTGGCGAAAACAGCAAGAAAAGGGCATTTTTTAATAAAAAAACAAGGTTTCGTTGACGGCCCTTCGCTGGAATGTTTATCTTTGGGCTAATGGAAAGGACGATACAACAGTCGCGGATACTGTTTCTCGATACTGGCCCGCTGGTGCGGCTTTTGCAGATGCACCCGGACTTTTACCCGGCGGTGTCGGACATTTTGGACATGGTGTACGAAAAGAACATCCAGGTCCTGGTCTCGCCGGTTACCTTGTTTGAGATAAGCGGCAAGGCTTTTGCTAGTGGGGAGGGCGTGCTTGCCCGCCAGTATCGCGAGTTCTTTGAAAATTCTGCAAATGTTAAAGTTTGCCCGGTCAATGCGGAAATTTCTGTAAAGGCGGCTGAACTTTTTGCCGCCTCGCAAAAGACTAACCACAAGATTACCGAAGGGGAGTCCCTGCGCCTTGCGACGGCATTCGTGAACGGCGCTGACTGCATCTTGACCGAATGCGCGAATTTCCGCACCCTTACCGACGCCCTTGTCGTGACTTTGGACGAACTCTAGCATTTTCCTAATCACCAACCACCAACCACTAACCACTATTTTTCTATCTTTTCCCCGTAAAATTTCGGAGAAATCATGCCAAACTATTGTCCTGTTATCGGTCTTG
>DGRZ01000053.1:0-9848 GCA_002391195.1 Fibrobacter sp. UBA4375
AAAGGTGGCCATGTACACTAAGGCATAAAAGCCAAGTGTCCAAAGGTCGCAACCGCCCCAGTTTAATAACTGGGGCTTTGTTGCTCACAGAAGCGACAGTTCTAGTTTTATCTAAGGATTAAAAAGCCCGACCTAGGTCGGGCTTTTTTTTGTTTGCTGTCATGCCCGCGAATGCGGGCATCTCCGATACTTCGGGCTTACTTCGCCTTGGCACTCCTGCGGAGTGCAGCTCAGGGCGGCTCGGTCAAATCTACTTGGCTTGGCGCTCCTGCGGAGCGCAAGCTCCCCGCCTCGGTCATTGGAGCAAGTTACTTTGATGCCTTCGGCATCCGCCCGCTGCGGTTCAGGTATGACGAAAACTTTGTTTTCTCATCCCTGCCCCTCGCAGGCACTTGCTCCTATGACGCTCGGCTTACTTCGCTTTGGCACAGCTTCGCCGTGCAGCTCAGGGCGGCTCGGATACAGAATTGCGAGCAATTCTGTATCTCTCGCCTACTTCGCTTTCTTCATAATCTGCTTCAGCATGGAGTTGAGCTTGCCGATCTGTACGGGGGCGGCGGGCTTTTTCGGCTGCTGGCCCGGGCGTTCCTTACCGGCAATCTTGTTCTTCAGGTCAGCGATGGTAGCGTGGCCCTGGATGCCCCCCTGGGGGCGTCCGCCGCGGTTATCGCGGCCGCGGCCACCGAAACCGCCCTTGGGTCCGCCGACACGCTGGCCGCGAGGGCCACTCACGCCCGCACCGGCAACACCGTCGGTAGATTCCTGCTTCATGGAGAGGCTGATGCGCTTCTGGTTTGCGTCCACCGCCACCACACGGACCTTCACGATGTCACCCACCGTCAGGGCTTCCTTGGCGTCGGCAATGAACTTGTCGCTGATTTCGGACACGTGCACCAAGCCGTCCTGATGGACACCGATATCCACGAAGGCACCGAAGTTCGCCACGTTGGTCACCACACCTTCCATCCAGCTTCCCGTCACCAGGTCGTTGATGGTCTTGATGCGGTCATCGAACTTGGCGTAACGGAATTCCTTACGGGGGTCACGGCTGGGCTTCTGGAGTTCCTTCAGAATGTCGTCCAAGGTAGCCTTACCCACCTCGTCGGAAAGGAACTCTTCCAGGTTAATGGCCTTCACCGCTTCGGCGTTGCCCACCATGTCCTTCACGGAGACTCCGGCCTTTTCGGCCATCTTCTCCACCAGGGCGTAATTTTCGGGGTGCACGGCGGAATCGTCCAGCGGGTTTTCCGCACCGGGGATACGCATAAAGCCTGCGGCCTGTTCAAAAGCCTTGGGGCCAAAGCCCTTCACGTTCTTCAGGGCTTCGCGGCTGGCGTAAGCGCCGTTTTCTTCGCGATACTTCACAATGGCTTCGGAAAGGGTGCTGCTCAGGCCCGCCACGTGGGAAAGGAGCGGAGCGGAGGCGCTGTTCACGTCCACGCCCACCATGTTCACGCAGCTTTCCACCACTTCGTCCAGGCGCTTCTTCAGTTCGCGCTGGTTCACGTCGTGCTGGTACTGGCCCACACCGATAGACTGCGGGTCCACCTTCACCAGTTCGGCCAGGGGGTCCTGCAGACGGCGACCGATGGAAATGGCTCCACGGGTGGTCACGTCTTCTTTCGGGAATTCCTGGATGGCAATCATGCTGGCACTATAGACAGAAGCGCCGGCCTCGCTCACAATAACGCGGGGCGGAACCTTGCCCTTGAACTTCAGGGCCATCTCGCCACAGAAGGCGTCGGTCTCACGGCTTGCGGTACCGTTACCGATGGCAATCAGGTCAATCTTGTACTTGTCGATAAGCTGCATCAGGTAGACACAGGCACCGGCCTTGTCGTTCTTGGGTTCGTGGGGGTAAATCACGCCATGGTCCATGAACTTGCCGTTTTCGTCCAGAACTGCCACCTTGCAGCCGGTACGGAAACCGGGGTCCAGGGCGAGTACGGCCTTGTGGCCAGCGGGGGCGGCCAGCAAAACGTCCTGCAGGTTCTTGCTGAACACCTTGAAGGCCTCCTCTTCGGCGGCGTCCTTCAAAAGCAGGCGCACTTCGCTTTCCATGCTGGGCTGCAGCAGGCGTTCCCAGGCGTCCTGGCACATGTCTTCCAGGTAGGGCTTCCATACGGAATCCTTCTTGATGACCTGGGCCTTCAGATAGCCCACCAACTCCTCGGTAGGCACTTCGATAGAAAGACGGAGCACCTTTTCCTTTTCGCCACGACGGAGCGCCAGCATACGATGGCTCGGAATCTTGGAAACGGGTTCGCTGAAGTCGTAGTAGTCCTTGAACTTGGTCTCCTGCTTTTCGAAATCCTTCTTGACCTTGCTGACCATGACGCCCTTCTTTTCCATCTGGGCGCGGAGATACTGGCGGAATTCCGTGTTGTCGGCCACTTCTTCAGCCAAGATGTCGGCAGCCCCCTTGAGGGCGGCCTTCGGGTCGGCCAGGCCCTTTTCTTCGGAGAGGTAAATGCGGGCGATTTCTTCGGCGGTATTGCTGGTGTCTTCCTGTTCCCACATCAGGCGGGCGAGCGGCTCCAGGCCAAGTTCCTTGGCGATGGTGGCGCGGGTACGCTTCTTGGGCTTGTAGGGGGCATAAATGTCTTCCAGCAGGGTCTTGTCCTTGCAGGCCTCGATCTGGGCCTTCAGTTCGGGGGTAAGCTTGCCCTGTTCCTCGATGCTCTTGAGGATAGTCTCCTTGCGGTCGGTCAGTTCCTGCAGGTAGTCGCGACGGTGGCTGATGTCGCGGAGTTCAATTTCGTTCAGGGTTCCCGTCTGGTCCTTGCGGTAACGGGCGATAAAGGGGATAGTGCCTCCCTGGTCCATGAGTTCCAGGGCCTTGGCCACGCGCCAAGTTTCAAGTTTCAGCTCTTCAGCAATAATGGCAGAAAAATCCATAATTCATTTTCCGATTGGAGGGTCCTAGTCTTCCGAAAAGGCCCTAAGTTAAACAACCCGGCGGCGTCTGCCGCAGGGCACCCTCGCGGGTCTGTTGAATATAGTAATAAAAGGTGGCCTAAGGCGACTTTTCCGGCACTAGCGGCGGCCAGAAGGTCTCGGTTTCGGGGCCGAGGAAGTCCTGGACCTGGGGGCCGGCTGACTGATGGAGCCGCCCTGGTTTCTGGAATCGTAACGACGGTTGTCGTAGCGTCTGGAATCGTCGTCGCTGTCCACGTAACGGGTCGGGAGCCTTTCCGGTTCGATACCGCCCGGGCCCGGAGCTGGCCGTCTTGCCGCAGGAGCAGAGGCGGGGTTAACCGCAGGGTAAAACTGGGGAGCAGGAGCCGTCATCACCCGGGTAGCAGGTGCTGGAGTTACGCGTGTAGCCGGTGCAGGTGCCGTCGACATTCTGGCTCCAGAGGGAGCAGGCGCCACACGCACGACAGGAGTGGGAGCCACACGACTAGCGGGCGCCGGAGCGGGCCTTCTCGGAGGCGGGCTGTTAAAGTGGTGGGGCGGACGGTAGCGCCTCGGGTGCCGGGGAATTGGCCGATGGGCATACCAGCGGGTATCCCGCACGTAGATAACGCGGGGGCCCCAGTCTATCCAGCAGGAGCCCCAGCCCCACTCGCCGAACCAGGTGCCCAGCCACACGCCGGAACCGTAATAGACACGGCTATAGCCGTCGTAACGCACGTAATAGACCACGCGGGGGTTATAGACCGGCACGTAAACGTATTCCTTCTGCACCGGGTAGATGGTGATGTTGTCGCCGGTCTCCACCTTCACCTGTTCATTTGTCTTCAGGTGTCCGTAGTCGTAGGCCTTCTGGCGCATGCGCTGAACCGCCTCCATCACGTCTTCTTTCTGGTTGGTGACGGCATCGCCCAGCTGGTCTGTCCAGGTGCGGTACTTGCTCATCATGGAAAGCACCGACGGAAACGGCAAAAGAGCCTGCACGCTGGGGTCGTATGGCAGGTTCGCCTCCTCGATGGCGTTGGCGAGGGTCTCCCCCTTCAAGTTCTTGTGAGATTCCGCCCACAGGGCGGCGGGGGCAATCTGGTTTCCATAGGTGGAAGCGTCCAACACCTGCACCAAAAGCGGGTCAGGGTAAAGGGCGATGTTTGCCACCAGGGTGTCCAGTTCCGAAGTAGAGTAGTTGGCCTGGGCAAAGCAAGAAACCTGAATGCAAAGTATCAGGGACACGACAAGACCGAATCTCTTAAAAAGCTTTGAACCATCCATAGTAACCTCCCGTCAACACCTTCAATTTACAAAAATTTCACTTGCGGGGCCAAAAGAATGTAAATTAGGTAGAGCCATGAATGACAACATTTCCATAGAAGAACTCTTTGAAGCACAAGGAAAGCGACGCTGGAAAATCGCGGGGACAACCGCAAAAGAGCGCATCGCAAAGTTATTAAAACTACGCAAAGCTCTAGTAACGCGTCAGCAGGAGTTTTACGAAGCCGTCTGGGAAGACTTCCAAAAGCCCAAAACAGAGGCCCTCCTCTGCGAAATCTACCCCGCGCTCTCCGAAATAGACTGCGCCGTCGCCCATCTAGAAGAATGGATGGAAGACAAAGGCGGCCACTGGAGTCCCCTATTCCCCACCAACAAGAGCATAAGCCATTTTGAACCCAAGGGTCGCGTACTTATCATGGCCCCCTGGAATTATCCCCTACTGTTATTAATCTCCCCCATCGTGGCCGCCGTGGCCGCCGGAAATACCGTCATGGCAAAGCCCAGCAACAAGACTCCTACGGTGAGCGCCTTCCTGGAATCCTTAATAGCAGGAGTTTTCTCGAAAGACGAAGTGACCGTTGTCCTGGGCGACGGCGCGGTTGTCGGTGACAAACTGCTTTCCCTCCCCTTCGACCACGTGTTCTTTACGGGAAGCCCCAAGGTGGGTGCCCAAGTGGCGGAATGTGCCGCCAGAATTCACGCAGGCGTCACACTGGAATTGGGCGGAAAGTCCCCCGTCATAGTCCTTGACGACGTGAACATCAAAGATGCCGCCAAAAAAATTGCCTGGGGCAAGTGCCTGAACGCAGGCCAGACCTGTATCGCCCCCGATTACGCGCTTTGCCCCGCAAAACTGGTACAGCCCCTGGCGGAGGCGGTAGCTGAGAACATCCAAAAAATGTACGGTTCAACAGACGAAGAACGCCGCTATGGCGAAAATTTCGTCCACATTATCGAGGGCCGCGCTGCAGAACGCCACAAAGCTCTGGTAGAAGACGCCCTGGCAAAAGGCGCCACCGCTATCATAGGCGGAGACTTTGCTCCTGAAGACATAGAAAACCGCTACACCCCCGCCACCGTGCTTACAGGCGTCACTCCCGAAATGAGCGTCATGGACTCCGAAATCTTCGGACCCATCCTCCCCATTGTGGCCTACGAGAACCTGGACGAAGCCATTTCCTTTGTGCAAAACCACCCCAAGCCCCTGGCACTTTACGTTTTCGGAAAATCGGAACGGAACATCAAGCGGATACTAGGCGAAACCACAGCCGGCTCCACCTGCGTGAACCACTGCATTTTACAAATCGAAAACTTGTCCGTACCCTTCGGAGGCGTAGGCTTGAGCGGCACCGGAAACTACCATGGGATTTACGGATTCAAGACCTTCAGCCACGAGCGTAACGTGATGTACCAGGGACCGATGGATTCCATGCAATTCTTCTACCCGCCCTACCACAAAACAGGTGAAAAGGGACTTCGGGCGAAACTCCAACGGATTGCGAAGAAGATACTAGGGTAGCCC
The DNA here is from genome assembly GCA_002391195.1 of Fibrobacter sp. UBA4375. Lineage (GTDB taxonomy): Bacteria > Fibrobacterota > Fibrobacteria > Fibrobacterales > Fibrobacteraceae > Fibrobacter. Next base: position 5,708 of record DGRZ01000053.1, read on the forward strand.
CTATGCCCCTTCTACGTACAACTTCTTCATCTCGTCGGAAATGACCATAGGGCGGCCGCGGTTCAGGTCCACCAGCACCCACTGGGTCTCGGATTCGAAAATCACCTTGCCGTCGGACACCCGCTCGAACTTGCACTTTCGAATGGTTGCCACCTTGCCGTAAGCCGCCACCCAGGTGGTGCCCCTGATTTCGTCGCCCAGGAACGCCTGGTTCTTGTATTCGATGTGCTGCACGTGGATCATCCAGCCGGCGCCAAGGCTTTTCATGAGGGCGGTGCCGCCTACCGATTCGGAGTGGGCGATGGCGATGTCCTGGATCCACTGCACGGACCACACGTTGTTGAAATGGTGGTTGTCGTCAATCATCTCCGGCGTCACCTTGAACACCTGGGTAAACTGCATGGGGTTCACCGTCTCTTCCATCGCAATAGCCATAACGCCTCCGTTTTTTGGCAGTAAAGATAAAAAGGTTCGGGGCACGGGGTTTCGGGTTCAGAGTTAAAAAGAACCCTCACCGGATTACTCGTTTAGTTCGGAATGACGCCACACGGCCGGCACATTTATACCTGTTTTTCCCCGTTAATGTTATATTTACAACGAATAAAAGGAGTTTTTATGGATTGGAACGATTTTACCACGCTGACCCGCGACCAGATGCTGCCCATTTGGGATTTCTACTGCAGTGACCCCTTCTCGGTGCTGGGCATCCACCCGCTGGAAACCGACAAGGGCATCAAGACGGTCATCCGCACCTACCAGCCCCAGGCGTCTTTTGTCCGGGGCGAATCCTGCGACGGCGAGGTGGAATTCGACTTCGTCAAGCTGGGCGACACCGGTTTTTACGAAGCCATCCTGGACATGGAATTCGAGCCCTTCTTCTACAACCTGATTATCAAGCAAGCCGACGGCAACGAATACACCCTCACCGACCCCTACGCCTTCCAGCCCGTGCTCTCCGAATTCGACCGGCACCTGATTTCGACCGGCACCCACTACGAACTCTACCGCAAGCTGGGCGCAAACCTGGTGGAACACCAGGGCTTCAAGGGCGTGCAGTTCGCCGTCTGGGCCCCCAACGCCCGCGCCGTCTCCGTGGTAGGCAGTTTCAACAGCTGGGACGGACGCCGCCACCAGATGCGCATGCTGGGCAGCTCCGGCATCTGGGAAATCTTCATCCCGAACATCGGCGAGAACGAACTCTACCGTTTCGAAATCCACGGCGCCGACGGCAACCTCCACGTGAAGGTGGACCCGCTGGCAAAACTTTCCGAAGTGCGCCCGGCCACCGCCTCCATCACCACCCACCTGGACGGCTACGAATGGGGCGACGAACTCTACATGAAGACCCACTGGGCCACCAAGGTCTTCGGAAGCCCCATGAACATCTACGAGGTGCATGCTGGCTCCTGGAGGCGCGACCCGGCGAACCCCGACCGCTTCCTCAACTGGGACGAACTCTCCGAACGCCTCATCCCCTACCTCAAAGAAATGGGCTACACCCACGTGGAATTCTTGCCGCTGGCGGAACACCCGCTGGACGAATCCTGGGGCTACCAGGTGACGGGCTATTACTCCCCTACCAGCCGCTACGGCACCCCCGACCAGTTCCGCCACTTTGTGGACCTGTGCCACCAGAACGAAATCGGCGTGATTCTGGACTGGGTTCCAGCCCACTTCCCCAAAGACGCCCACGCGCTCGGCCGCTTTGACGGCACCGCCTGCTACGAGCATGCCGACCCCCGCCAAGGCGAACACCCCCACTGGGGCACCTACATCTTCAACCTGGGCCGCAACGAGGTCAAGAACTTCCTCATTGCAAACGCCATGTACTGGCTCAAGGAATTCCACTGCGACGGCCTCCGCGTAGATGCAGTGGCCTCCATGCTCTACCTGGACTACGGCAAGGGTCCCGGCGAATGGGTGCCCAACAAGGACGGCGGCAACATCAACTACGACACCATCGAGTTCCTGAAGCACCTGAACAGCATCATGGGCCGCCTCACGCCTCACGCCATCCTCATCGCCGAAGAATCCACCAGCTTCCCCAGCATCACCCGTCCGCCGGAGCAGGGCGGTCTCGGCTTCCACTACAAGTGGAACATGGGCTGGATGAACGACTTCTTGAGCTACATCCAGCATGAGCCCATCCATCGCAAGTACCACCACAACCAGCTCACCTTCAGCATGGTTTACGCCTACAGCGAAAACTTCATCCAGGTGTTCAGCCACGACGAAGTGGTCCACGGCAAGGGCTCCATGCTTGGCAAGATGCCCGGCGACAACTGGCAGAAGTTCGCGAACCTCCGCCTCACCTACGCCTTCCAGTACGCCCACCCGGGCAAGGTGCTGAACTTTATGGGCAACGAGTTCGGGCAGTTCCGGGAATGGAACGAGAAGCAATCCCTGGACTGGCACCTGATTACCTGGGACAGCCACGGAAAGCTGTTGCAGATGATGAAGACGCTCAACCACCTGTACAAGGAAAACGCCCCCTTCTGGGAAATCGACCACTACCACACCGGTTTCGAGTGGATCTGGTGCGACGATGCCGACAATTCCATCGTGAGCTTTGTGCGCAAGGACGATCACGGGAACCAGATCCTGTGCGTGTTCAACTTCACGCCAGTCGTGCGCCACGACTACCGTCTGGGTGCCCCCTCGCGCGGTGCATGGAAGGAAATCTTCAACACGGACGCGAGCATGTTCGGCGGCAGCAATGTCGGGAACTTCGGCGAAGTCTGGACGGACGATATCCCGTGGCAGAACAGGCAGTGGAGCCTGAACATTCAGCTCCCGCCGCTGGCCGCGGTGTTCTTCAGGCTGGAAAGATAATTCGGAATTCGGAGTTCGGAGTTCGAAATTGTTTTTTAGAATACAACTCTGAAATTCGAATTCATAAATCTGAAATAAAAAAGGGGAAAGCCTTCCCCTGGTTCGCACTTCGTTGCTCTCCACCCCTTCGTTCGTCGGGGGCAGCCCGTCTCTATCTATGGAGTATGGTATCCTGGATGGAGCCGTACTTCACCTGGACGCGGTCCCACAGGATGGCGTTCTTGATGGAGCAGTTCTTCAGCACGCAGCCATCGCCTACGGCCACGTTGGGCCCGATCTTGCAGTTCTCGATGACCACGTCTTTTCCGATATGGCAAGGACCTTCGACTGTGGTTCCCGGGAAAGAGGCATCCTTGGAGTTGTCGTTCCTGTTCAAAATGTCGGCATTGGTCGCCAGGAGCGTTTCAATCAGGCCGCAGTCCAGCCACTTCTTGACCGGAGCCGTATGGAACTTGCAGCCCTTCTGGAGCATCATCTCCAGGGCGTCGGTCAGCTGGAACTCGTCCTTGGTACGGACGTTGTTGTCCATCAGGTACTTCAGGGATTCCTTCAGGACCTTCACGTCCTTGATGAAGTAAATGCCCACAATAGCCTCGTCGGACACGAACTCCTGAGGCTTTTCCACCAGTTTCTGGATAGAACCGGTTCCGTCGGTCACGGCCACGCCAAAGCGGGAGGGGTCCTTCACCTTGAAGGTGTACAGCACGTTTTCCTGTTCGTTCTTCAGAATAGACAGGTCCGCCTCGAACAGCGTATCGCCCAAGATGATCAGCATGGGCTCGTCGTCGTTCACGAAAGGCAGCGCCAGGGAGATAGCCTCGCCCAGGCCCTGGGGGTTCTCCTGACGGACGGTGCGGGTCTTGCCCCAGCATTCCCGGTCCTTGAGGAAGGCGTCCATCTGGTCGGCCTTGTAGCCCGTAATAAAAATTGTCTCGGAGGGCTCCAGCGGGAGGGAGTCCTCTACAATCCAGTCTATAATCGTCTTGCCCGCGACGGGCAGCAAACACTTGGGGCGGTCTTCGGTATATGGACGGAGCCTCACTCCGCTACCGGCAACCGGCAGTACAATCTTCATAAAAAATCCTTGACACAAAACTTTGCCGCGGTCAGCGGCAAAGGTGCATATAAGAAAAATATACATAAAAAAGGAGAAATAGACCTCACCCCAAAGCCATTTCGCAAGGAAATGCGATTAAGCGCACATCAATTCACCTGGAAGGTCGATTTTGTGGAATAAGTCCGCCTCAAATACAAAAAAAATGCCGAAATCTCGAGAATTTCGGCATTTCGTGGATGATGCAGGGGTCGA
>DGRZ01000053.1:9938-11094 GCA_002391195.1 Fibrobacter sp. UBA4375
TCTACCAACTGAGCTAATCATCCATTGTCGCTTGGACGGGGTCAATTATAGAAAAGGGCGGGGCCGCTGTCAAGGGCTGAAAAAGCATTTTTTCAAAAAAAATTCTTTCGCCTTTCGTCTTTCGTCTTTCGTCTAATTTATATTATGGCCATGAGTCTCAACACGAACCGCATGGACGCCTACCTGGCCTTCTTGGGGGTAGAAAGAAACCTTTCGCCCAAGACCATCCAGAGCTACCAGGAAGACCTGCGGCATTTTATCGCCTGGCTAGACGAGGGCGGCATCGACCTGAAAGAACTCACCCCCCAGAAACTGGACGAATTCCTGACTCTTACCGCAAGCCGTGCGGAATACTCCCCCACCTCCGTAGCGAGGCATTTTTCTAGCCTGCGGGGGTTCCTCAAATACATGCAAAATCAGGGCGAGTACAACTTCAGCACGGAATCCATGCTGGAGCGTCCGAAACTCGGGCACTACCTGCCGGAATACCTTACCCGCGAAGAAGTGGACAGCGTTTTCGAAAGTGCGGCCAACGGCAAGAACCCGCTGAGGGATACGGCGCTTTTCGAGCTCATGTACAGTGCAGGGCTACGCATCTCGGAAGCGCTCGGCATCAAGCTTTCGCAGCTGGACCTGGACAACGAGTGGCTCACGCCTATCGGCAAGGGCAACAAGCAGCGCCTAATTCCCCTAGGCAGCAAGGCAAAAGAAAATTTGAGGGCTTGGATCGAAGTTGGCCGTCCCCTCACCCACCCGACCACAGACAACATAATTCTAAACAAAAACGGCAAGCCCATGAGCCGCATGGGAGCCTGGAAAATTGTGCAGCAGCACACGGCCCACCTGACCAAGCAGGTGTCACCCCACACCTTCCGCCACAGTTTTGCCACCCACTGCCTGGAAGCGGGCATGGACCTGCGCGTGCTGCAGGAACTACTGGGCCACGCCGACATCAGCACCACGCAAATCTACACGCACATTGACAAGGAATTTATAAAGCAGGAACACAGGCAGTTCCACCCGAGAGAAATTCAAGACCGCACTGGGAAATAGTGCGGCTCGACCATGTCAAATCAATAAATTGTTTTGCCGCGACTCCCGCCTTTTACTAAATTTGAGCCGTTCAAATTCAACAAGGATTAACAATGAGCAAGAA
>DGRZ01000057.1 GCA_002391195.1 Fibrobacter sp. UBA4375
AACATGGCCGGCCGTGGTACCGACATCGCTCTCGGCCCCGGAGTTACCGAAGTGGGCGGTCTCCACGTGCTGGGTACCGAACGCCACGAATCCCGCCGTATCGACAACCAGTTGCGCGGACGTTCCGGCCGTCAGGGCGACCCGGGCTCCAGCCAGTACTTCCTCTCCCTCGACGACAACCTGATGCGCATCTTCGGCGGCGACAGCGTCAAAAACCTGATGACCCGCTTTGGCGTAGGCGAAGACGAGGTGATTACCCACCCCATCGTAAGCCGCTCTATCCGTAGCGCCCAGCGTCGCGTGGAAGGCCAGAGTTTTGATATCCGTAAGCACTTGCTGGATTATGATAACGTGATGAACGAACAGCGCAAGGTGATTTACGGACTCCGCCGTCGTATTCTGAACGGCGAAGACATTCGCGACGAAATTATGAACCGCATCGAGGACGCCTGCGACATCAAGGTCAGCAACTACATTCCGCCCAAGAGCTATGTAGAAAACTGGAACCTGGAAGGGCTTCACACCGACCTGCAGCGCAGCCTCGGTATGGAATACAATCTGAGCTTCGACGATGCCACCAAAAAGACGCCGGACCAGGTGCTGGACGAAATCATCGAGCTTTGCAAGGCGCGCTACGACAAGCTCACCAAAATTATTCCCGACGCGGACTTCCGCAATATCGAACGCAGGTTCTTGCTGATGACCATCGACCAGGTGTGGAAAGAACACCTGTACGCCATGGACCAGCTGAAGGACGCCATCCGTTTCCACGGATACGCCCAGAAAGACCCGCTGATGATTTACAAGAACGAAGGCTACAAGATGTTCGAGGGCTGCATCGAAAAGATTGCCACCCTGACAATGCTCCGTATCTTGAACATCCGGATTACGCTGCCCAACGGACAGACCGTATCGCCGGACCAGCTGCAGTTGCGTGAACAGCCGAAGCCCGAAAATGCGGGCGATGGCCAGCAGGAATCCGCACAGTCCGCCGAGACCGCGCAGGCTCCGGAACAGCCGAGTACCGAAGGTGCCAAGGCCGCAGGCCTTGCCGGTCAGGCCGCAAGCTCCGAGACCAACGCCATTTCCGAAGGCCAGCAGGCGGCAAGCGAGGCTGCACAGCCCATGCCCCAGTCTGCACTGCCGGGCACAAGGCCTACGGTACGTCGCACCTACACGAACCCTGCCGTTGCCGCCGCCGCACGCCGCGCCCAACAGGCAGGCCCCAAGCTGGGTCGCAATGACCCCTGCTGGTGCGGTTCCGGCCTCAAGTACAAGAAATGCCACGGCAAAGACGCGGAATAAACTGTAATGTCATCCTGGGCACGAAGGGCCCGGGATCCATTCTTCTCGTAGTCGCGCCTGTATAAAACCGTATGAATTCCGTCGGATCCTCGTGATTCTATCGCCACTGCGTGGCTCCAGAATGACAGCGAGGATGACACTTCTTGAAACCCGCCTTACTAGACCCTAAATCCTAGCCCCCAATCCCTAGCCCCTACCACTCATAACCAAAATCTATCTTTCCGATTAAAACAATATATTTGACATGGGGCCCCTACAAAAAGTATATTACTTTATGAAAAGCGCCACATGGTGGCAAAGGGGGGCGATATGACTGAATACGTTGGTTTTTGGAAAAGGGTCGTGGCAACCCTCATTGACAGCGTCTTGATAATGGTTATTACCCTGCCGCCACTTCTTGCCATTTACGGCATGGCCTACCTGGAAAACGGCGAGACTTTCCAGGGCCCGGCGGATATCATTTTCTCGTACCTATTGCCCATGGTCCTTGTCATCTTGTTCTGGGCCAAAAAACAGGCCACCCCCGGCAAGATGGCCGTGTCTGCAAAAATCGTAGATGCCAAAACTGGCGGAAAGCCCTCCACAAAGCAGTGCGTCGGACGCTACTTCGCCTATATCCTTTCGTTCATCCCGTTTGGACTCGGCTTCTTGTGGGTGGCATTCGACCCCAAGAAACAATCCTGGCACGACAAGCTCGCCGGAACCGTTGTGGTGAAAATCGAACGGTAAGCCAAAGCTGCCTGCCCTTTTTTATATTTGTTCCCGTTCATTTTTCACTTTCGAAGGGAATAATGTTACAGGGAATTCTTGCGTTTGAATGGTTTGGGCTTTCTGGAAACGCGTGGTTCACCATAGTCGTCGTGCTTCTGCTTTTTGCAGCTATGATCTTTTCAAAGCTGCGTGTAGATGTCATCTTTCTTTTGGGAATGTGCGCCCTCTACCTCAGTGGCGTCCTTGACCTGAAAACCGCATTCGGCGGTTTCAGTTCTGCCTCCGTCATTATCATCGCCGTGCTTTACGCCGTCATCGCCGGCCTCAACTACACGGGCGTGCTGAACTGGGTTGTCAAGCACATGATGGGTTCCCCCAAGACCGTTTCCCGCGCTATTCTTCGCACCATGTTCCCCGTGGCGCTCTTGAGTTCGTTCCTCACCAACACCACGGTGGTAGCACTCTTTATCGACGTCATAAAAATCTGGTCCAAAAAGCTGGGCATATCGCCGTCAAAACTTTTGATCCCCCTTAGCTACGCCTCCGGATTGGGTGGCGCCTGTACCTTGCTCGGCACGTCCACGAACCTTATCATTTCAGGACTCTACACGGACAGGACAGGAACCCAGATGGGAATTTTCACTCCCACCCTTGTCGGACTGTTCTGCCTTGTGGTAGGAGTTATCTCCATCGTCGCCCTGCAAAAACTGCTCCCCACTCGAGTGTCCCCCTTGAGCAACGGCGGTGACGAAGACCTGACCCTGGAACTCCATGTCCCCTCCAGACACAGGCTTGTCGGCATGTCCCTGCAGGAGATTTACGAACAGAACCCCAATGGATTCGAAAAGAACAAGAACTCCATCTTGGCCATACGCCGTTTTGACAACGAGGTGGAGGTCGCCACCCCTGAAACCTATATCATGGGTTCCGACAACATCATTGTTTCGGGCAAGGCAGAACAGCTCCAGTGGATTTGCGAGCATCTGAATCTAAAGAACGACCACCTGAAGGGGTACCTGGAGAACGCCGTAAACAACAGGACCTGCGGCAAAAAGACGGTCCTCGCCTCGCTTATCATGCTCGCCATGGTCCTGCTATCGGCATTCAACGTGCTGCCCCTGCTTTCGTCCTGCATGCTTGCCGCCATCGCCATGGTCGTCACCCGCTGTTGCACCAGCACCCAGGCGGCAAACTCCATCAACTGGAATATCCTTATCGTATTCTCGGGCAGTATCTGCCTGGGCAAGGCCCTGGAATCTACGGGGGTGGCCCAGCTGATTGCAAACAACCTTCTGAATATCTGCGGAAGCAACCCCTACGTAGCCCTTGTCGCCATCTGCCTTGTCGGTACCTTCATTACCGAATTTATCAGCAATAGCGCCACGGCGGCCATGTTCTGCCCCATTGCCATCAGCGCGGCCACGACCTTGGGCGTAAACCCCCTCACCTTCTGCATCGGCCTGATGATTTCGGTGAACAGCAGCTTTGCCACCCCCATCGGATCCCCTACCCACATGCTGGTCTATGCCGCTGGCGGCTACAAGTTTACGGACTTCACGAAAATCGGCCTGCCCATGAATTTTATTATTCTTGCGGCCAACCTGTTCATCACCCCCATCGTATTCCCTATGTACCCAGCATAATGGGTTGTTCCGAGCCCAACAATTACTACATTTGCCCTAGCTTTCTCAAAGAGGAAACCCATGGAAACATCCTTTGTCATTTTTAACGTCATCGCCCTTATCGTGGTCATCGTGGCCGCATTCCGTATCGGTGCTTCCGTGAGCAAGGCCACGAAAAAGGAAGCCTCCGAAAAGCAGAACAACATTTCTTACGAAGAATGCATGGCCCGTAACGCCAAGAAGTTCAATTACGGATCTTTCACGGATGCCCGCGACGGCGAAACTTACCGCACCGTAAAAATCGGTGACCAGGTCTGGATGGTGGATAACCTGCGTTTCAAGACCGAAGGCAGCTACGCTCCGAGCAACGAAGAGGCCAACGTGGCCCAATACGGCAGACTCTACACCTGGACGGCTGCACTCGGCATCCCTGCGGAATACGGCGAGCAGGATCCTGCCAAGGACCTGGAAATATGCCATAAGATTCGCGAAGACAACTACCAGGGAATCGCACCCGAAGGCTGGCATATCCCGAGCCTCAAGGAATGGGAACAACTTTTGAGCAATCTGCCTCCCAAGTCCACCGGCGACGAACTACGCAGCGCCTGCTTCTGGGGTGTTCCAGGCGAAGATTCCTTCGGGTTCTTTGCCGTGCCTGCGGGTTACCGTTTTGACAACGGCAGCTTCTACCGTTTCAGCCGTCGCGCCCGTTTCTGGTGCAAGGACGAATACGGCAAATCCAACGCCTACCGCCTAAGCATCACCAACAAGACCTTCGATATCGAAGGCGTGTACCGCTCCGACGCCATGTCGGTGCGCTGCATAAAGAACGCCTAAACGGATAATTTTCCGATTCGACGAACTGCCCTGGCCTAGGCCGGGGCTTTTTCCATTTTTCAACACTTCTTATTTCCGCTATAACTCAAAACTCATAACTGAATACTCACAACTCATAACTTAATTCTATCATTTCAATGAAAATTATGTATTTGACTTTATGAATTTAGGAAGGTATATTATGGACATAAGAAACAAAGAACTTAAAAACACAAAGGAGTTTATCATGAAACACGCAATCGCAACATTCATTTTCGTCACTAGCATCGCAGGTTTTGGCGGATTCGCAAACGCACTCCCCATCGCAAACACCACCGGCGCCGACGCTTCCAAGAGCGTTGCATTGGACCAAGGCGCTAACCAGTGGAATCATTTCTCTTCCCAGGACAAGTACTTCCGTGGCGGAAGTATCCGCGGTGGGAGCATCGCTCTGGACCAAGGCGCCAACCAGTGGAATCATTTCTCTTCCCAGGACAAGTACTTCCGTGGCGGAAGTATCCGCGGTGGGAGCATCGCTTTGGACCAGGGTGCCAACCAGTGGAACCACAGGGGCGATGACGACTGGGGCTGCAACCCGCGTCGCGTGTTATAACATTTCCGAAAAGGGTCCTTGTCAGGACCAGGCGCCCACAACGGGCGCTTTTTTTTGCATATTTACAGCCATGAAAACGGCAAAGCGCTTTTTTAGCCTGGAAGGTATCGACGGCTCCGGCAAGTCCACCCAGATAGACATGCTTATCGACGCCCTCACAAAAGAGGGCTACTCTGTGGTGAAGCTCCGGGAACCCGGCGGCGCAAAGATTTCGGAACGGATCCGGGAGATTTTGCTGGACCCGAGTTTCAAGGGTGTCATGGCCGACAAGACGGAACTCTTGCTGTACAACGCCGCACGGGCACAGGTCATTGCCGAAATCATCCAGCCCGCCCTCGACGCGGGAAAAATCGTCATCGCCGACCGTTTCGCCTGGAGCACGTTTGCCTACCAGGGGTACGCCCGGGGTCTTGGGGCCGAGCAAGTCCAGCGGCTGACGGAACTGACCTGCGACGGCTGCTTTCCGGAGCTGACCGTTGTGCTGGACATTGCCGTCGAGCGGGGCCGCGCTCGCACCGCAAGGCGGGGCGAAGCACCCGATCGGCTGGAGCAAGAAAAGGCGGACTTTTTCGAACGGGTGCGCAAGGGTTACCTTGCCGCGGCCCGCGACTACCCGGACTGCGTTTCCGCCATCGACGCCGACCGGAGTCCCGACCAGGTCTTTGCGGACCTGTATAAGCTGGTCAAGGCCAGGCTACAGAAGTAAAGCCTGCCGATGTTCCGGCGCCAATCCTCAGTGAAACTACTCGATTTCGCCGGATTCCTTCTCGAAAACGACTCTGTGGGTAATGGTCTTATAGCCACCATCGGTCACCGTCTCGAAAATCAATGTGGTGCCGTCAGCAGAGACATGCCCCTCGGGTGCTTCTCCTCCACTCACATAGGTGATGGTTCCGGTAGACTCGTCAAAATTATAGTCATAGGAACCGAGCAGATCGCCACCGCCATCAAGACAATCCAGAGAGCCATCGGAGTAAAACAACATCTTCTCGCCGGCAGGGGAACTCTGAGGTTCTTCCCTGTCTTCACAATTTTCGGACATCATTCCGCCATATTCACTAAATTCCCCGAGCTGCAATTCCCCTAGCTGTGACATGGCTTCTTGCACGACCGCGCACTGCTCGGCGTCGGTAATCTTGTGAATAAACACGTCCTTGACCAAGACCCACCTTCCGAGAATACTCTTGGCGTCTTTGCTCCTTTCCATGGAAGAGGAGGATTCCTCTTCTACACTGCTAGAAGATTCCTCTTCCGGCTCCTCGCTAGAGGAACTCTTGCCAAATTTGGACTTGGAGGAGGCAGTGTCGTCCCGAATTTCCTTCTCGTTCATCTCCCCTTCCAACTTGATATTTTTCCCGGCTTTTGCCTCAACCTTTTTGGTGTACTTTTTCCCCTTGCCGTTCATGAACGAAACTAGGTGGGAACCTTCTTCTTTAAGCACCACCTGATGTTCGCCGTCCTCGTTGGCACCCAGGGCGATGATCACCTTGCCGGTGGCTTCCCCGATGGCGATGGTCATCGCGCCGCCATCCAAAGCTTCGCCTCCCTCATCGGTCAAGGTGACTACAGTAGGTTCTTTCAAGGCTTCCTTTGTCTTGTCCACAATCTTCTTAGTCAAATTGGACAACATCTCTACATCTTCTCCGGCCATTTCCGACAGTTTTTTCGCATCGTCATAGCCGTCTATAAGAAGGCTTGCGGCCTGGTCCTTTATTTCGTCGGCGGACATGCCCTTGGCTTTGGTGACGAGGGTGAGAGTCTTTTCGACCTTTTCAATATTGTCCATGGCGTCCGTGACCGCATCGGGCATAGCCATTTTGAAGAGTTCCACTTCAAATTCGGCAGCCTTCTTAGATATTTCCGCCCCGGTCTTTGCCACAGTCTTATTGATAAACTCCGCCTCGTCAGCAAAAGAAGATTCCGTATTGTAATACATGCGGTTGTATATCTGGAGCGAGACGTCGTCGTAATCCCCGTTATTGAAATTTTTCCACCAGGTCAGGTAATCGGTCTCCCCTCTTTTCTGGTTTTTATCAAGACCATTAAAAAGAATTTCCAGGTCGTTTTTGCTCAACGAACCCGCCACGGCCATGGCCTTTTCGCGGGTCGACTTGCCACAACCCCGCAACGAATACCAAAAATCCTTGAGGGCGTAGGCAACGCCCACCCCATTTTTCTGAAGGGACGGAGTCTCGCTGACCAAGGCCTGCATGCTGTCGATACGCGTCCAGGCGGCCTCGTACTGGTCGACCTTGGAGAGCACCTTGGACATCACCTCGGCATACTCTTCGGCTTCTTCCCGGTCCACGCTGTCGGTAAAAAAGCCGTCCTCGCTCGACATAAAGGCAATGGGGGCCACCTGCAGATACTCGGCAAGGTAAGCGAATTCCGCCAGATTGTCCAGGTCGCTCCGCATTTCGGCGGACTCGAGGTATTCCCGCAGGTTCTCGTCCGAAGCTACAGTGCCACCACCTCCACCACCGCCACAGCCGTAAAGGAGGATTGCCGAAGCGGTGAGTGCCGCCAACATCAAAATCTTTTTGGAATATCTCATAGTCCTAATATATACTCATCCTTTCCATAACGCAAATCAACCGTGATCCACGCCAATTAAAAAACACTTTCTCTGTTAAATTTTATACATTTGTGCAGTAAAATTGCCGCTTTGGGCCAGTTTCTCCGACTTCGGGGGCATTGACTCCGGGCTTTATCTATATTTTGAGGCACTATGGCACTTTGCTTAGAAACCGATCAATTGGAAACCGTCCAGCGCATCGTGGGTCTTCATTTCGAGGGTCTCGAAGTCTGGGCATACGGCGCCCGGGTTACGGGCGTGGACCTGACCCCCGACACCCAACTGGAACTGGCAGTCATCACCGACAAGCCCCTTTCCTTCGAGGCCATGACCGCCGTGGAAAAGGCCTTCGCCGAAAGCGGACTCCCCTTCGGAGTTGACGTCATCGACTGGGTGAAGCTCCCGGAATCCCTCCAGAAACAGATCAAGAAAGAACACGACGTGGTCCAGGCCGCCCCCGAAAACTAGGCTGTCCCCATCATGAACCGAGTCCTACCCCTCCTTTTTACATTGCTGCTCTCCACTGCCGCCCTCGCCGACGGCGAAATCGACAAGGCCAAGGCCCTCATCAAAGACGGCAAGTGCGCCGAAGCCGTGCCCGAGTTGCAGAAACTTTCCAAGTCCCAGTTCAAGAAACACGCCGGAGCCCAGGCCTCCGTGATGCTTGCGGAATGCTACCTGCGCGAACACAAGCGTGACGAAGCCCTGGGACTTACCTCCAAGTTCCTGGAATACCACGTTTCCTCGGAATACCGGGAACGCATGGAACTGGCAAAAGCCATCGTCACCCTTGAACAGGGGGGCGTCTACGAAGGCGTCGAGGCCATGCTCCGGATTCTCGCCTACTCCCAGAACCCGGCCGCCAGAGCCCATACCAAAGAGGTGCTCATCAAGACCCTGGCCGCCGACCTACTGAATGCGGACCAGCTCCAGAACCTGCTGGAAAAGTACCCCGCCGACAAGGAAGTCATCGGCTGGATGCAGCTCCAGATCGGTCGCGAATGCCAGAACGCCGGTCGCTACCGCGCCGCCCGCTACTGGTACAAGAAAGTCATTAACGGCGGCAACGCCGAAAGCCTGACCTCCACCGCCCAGAAGGGCCTGGACTCCATGAAGGACGCCGGTTCCGGCAAGCCCACCCTGCTGGTGCTCGCCCCCCTCTCCGGAAGTTTCGCCGTATTCGGCAACGCCGCCGTCCAAGGCGTGTTTTTGGCCCACGAGCAGTCCAAGCTCAAGGACAAGGTGAACATCCGCTTCGCCGACACCAGGGCAGACGCGGCCACCGCCCTCATGCGGACCCAGCAGGCCATCAGCCAGGACAGCATCATCGCCATCGTGGGCCCCATCATGAGCGCACCGGCGGCGACGGTGGCAGCCTGGCTCGGAAGCAATTTCCAGAACATCCCCATGCTGACCCCCACCGCCACCGACGACGGTATTGCAAAGCTCGGCCCCAACATCTTCCAGGTGAACATCACCATGGACAACCTGGCCCAGAGCATCGCCGACTTCGCCACCAAGTGCCTAAACATTCGGGAATTCGCCATCCTGTCGCCACTGGGTGACTACGGCGCCTCCATGTCCCAGAGCTTCACCCAGGCGGTGGACCGCAGGGGCGGCACCATCATCGCCTTCCGGAACTACGAAGAAGGCAGGCCCGACTACAAGACGGAATTCGACCTGTTGCGCGACGTACGGTTCAAGCAGCTGAACCGCCGCCGGAACATCGCCCGCGGAGCCACGGACCTCGACGCCATCAGCCCCAAGGAACGTCGGTTCTACATGCAGGATTCCACCTTCGAGATTCCGGGCATCTTCATCCCCGCCACCAACCCAGGCGACGCGGGCCTTATGGTAGGCCAGGTGGCCTTCAACAAGATTTCGGGCATCAGGCTCGGAACATCGGGCTGGTATGGCCGCGAGTTCCTGATCCAGGCCAAGAAACTGGCCGACAGCACCTTCTTCAGCGTACCTGCCCTGGACATGAATTCCGAAGCGGAATCCTACAAGAAATTCGCCGAGAGCTTCCAGGAAAAATGGGGCGAAGAGCCCGGCGAAGACAAGGTGAGCGGCCTCAGCTATGACGCCGCCAACATCGTGTTTACGGCCTTCGGCAAGAACCCGAACGACCTGACAGGCACCATCAACAAGACGGCAAACTTCAAGGGGATCTACGGCGACATCACGTTTAGCCGCGGGGTCAACACCAACTCGAAGATTGTCACTGTCCGCAAGGGCAAATTCGAGACCATGGACGGCTGCAAGATCCCGAGCCTTGAAGCCGAAAAGGCCGCCGAAGAAGAAGAAAAGAAAAAGGCCGCCAAGTAAGCGGGCCCAAACGGCACGCCCTGGCGAGAAACTGCATGACAGCCCCCGCCAGGAGTGCGTTCAAATATACATTACCGCACTAGGCAGCTTCTTCGTCGTCAAAATCTACCATGGGGCCGTTGATACTTGCCACCACAAACTCGGCAGATTCTCCGTCGCGGTAGATTTTGT
This sequence comes from Fibrobacter sp. UBA4375, assembly GCA_002391195.1. Classification (GTDB taxonomy): domain Bacteria; phylum Fibrobacterota; class Fibrobacteria; order Fibrobacterales; family Fibrobacteraceae; genus Fibrobacter. The sequence goes on from DGRZ01000057.1 coordinate 10,142, forward strand.
ACAAACTATCGTCATCCATGATATCGTCCAAGTAAACGCCGCTGGTGGCGCTCAGTTCTTCGCGGATACGGTCCTTGAAAACCTGAAATCCAGGATGCAAGATAGAGAATGTTATGGCGGATGTCTTATGGAACAAATTCATAATGGTTACCTCCATAATGGGTTTCTCCCTGCCCTAGAATATACCACTCTGCGCGCCGCAAAGCAAGCACCGTAAGGATTTAATAGGGATTGGGTAAATTGCGCTGTGAAGCCATGTGCCCGCTACAACACTGCAAGTATTTTGCTGCAACGCCTTGATTGTCAAAAAGTTGCAACCACATTCATTTATCTTTTGAACGAATTTAATAACAATTTTTGATTATTCCAATTTGGATTAAAAAATTCTACCTCTTCCCTAATTCCGAATTCCGAACTCCGAACTCCGAATTCTATATTTGCTTTCATGTTCCTGCGCACCATCGCCATAACGCTTCTGCTTGCATCCCTTTCCTTTGCCGAAAGCCTGAGCCTCGCCCTGCCCGATTCCCTGGAACGGCTTGTTGAAAAGGCTACAGGCGAGACCATGGCCCTGGACTACAAGGCGGCCCTCAGTACGGCACAGGCCCTCAAGGCAAAAGACGAAGGGGCGGGCTGCGTCATCGAAAGCATTGTGCGGATAAGCATGTACGACGACCTGGGCGACACGGCGGCCCTTTTCAAGGCAGGCGAGAGCCTGGAAAAATGCAAGGCCCAAGGCCTGTGGCAAGGGCTCCAGATGTTCGAGCTTGGCTTTGTGCAAAGCGAGACGGGGCACTCCATCAAGGGTGCCATGAAAACCCGCTCCGCCGCCAAGATGTTCGAGGATTCCAAGGAACTGGACCCACAGGCTTTCTACGCCATCTACGCCTACTATGTGGACCAGAGCTTCAGCTGGCTCCCCTTCAAGTCCGACAACCGGAGTCACTACCTCACGGTGCTGGACAGCGCTTCCAGGGTCTCCAAGCGGTTCTGGCCCCTGTTCTTGACTCCGTTAATTTGGATGTACTACGACAAGGAAGACTTCGAGACGGGCTTGAAACTGGCCGAGCGGGGGCAGAAAAAGACAGGCGGACATCCAGTTCTCGCGCAAATTACCGCCGACATGCTCTATCGGCTCAAGCGCTACAAAGAGGCGGCCATCATCTATGAACTGAGTGCCGACCAATACCTGAAGCGCACCGGCAAGAGCATCCGCTACTGGTGTTCCGTGCTGAACCTGATTCGCATTTACAACGACAAAGGCGACCTTGATTCAGCAAAAAAATGGCGGGAAAAACTCAAGGACAAAGATTACAAGGCCCTGGAAAAATGGATGCCGGGCTCCCTCATGGACGACTTGAAAAAGAGGAAACTATTATAGTCATTCTGTAAACTTTCCCCCTACTTATGTAAAAAAGAGCCTGTAAAGAAAATTTTCAGGCTCTTTTTGTTTTGCATCTCCGTTTTATACATGTACGACAGGCCTCGGTATTAGATGTCCAGAGTCTAGGCCGAGCGGTCATAAGTGAGCAACAAGCCTCAGATATTAATCTGAGGCGGTTGCGAGAGCTCGGACCAGCCCTGAACAGATGTCCAGAGTCTAGGCCGAGCGGTCATTACAGGAGAAAATATGCATCACAAACAGCCATTCCATATCGCCTTCTACGTTGACGGCTTTACCCTCAAGAAGGTCAACACCTTTTACCGAAAGTACCACCCCTTCCATTCCACCCTGGATTTTCTGGGAATCAAGAACTGGGCCAGGGACCAGGCCCTGCGACTTTTCGACCCGCCCAAGAAATATGCCCTGATGGACAGCCACTACTACCACCCCGACAGGGATCCGAAAAGTTACGGCTCCACCAATGACGGTATTTTCAACCTCGAGCGCGAACTGCGCTACGCCGGATTCCAGATTCACTACGCCACACGAGGTCAGGACAACTCACCGAACCTTTCCCTGATAGAAGACGCCCTGACGTTTGCCACCTACAGACACGTGGATGCCGTCATACTCCTCAGCACCCAGGGGCAGTATTCGCCCCTGCCCGACAGGCTCGGCGAAATGGGAATCCCTATGCTGCTCTTGGGCTGGAATTTCGCCTTTGAAAGGTGCAACCGGTGGGTCCACTGGAAAACGGACAGCCTCTTGCGGGATAATTCGGCCTACTATATTGCCATGGAGCATGTGGCCAACAACAACCCGCCTTCCCTCTATTCGGATGTTAGTTTATTCAAAATCAACACGCATATGCCCAGCAAAAAAGAGACCCGCATTTACGCCCTGGACCAGCTATTCAAGCGGCCGATGAATCGGGTGTCGTAAAAGAAAGATCCCCGCCTTGGTTCGACTTCGCTCACCACAGGTCGCGGGGATGACATACTGAAGTTATGGTTGCCGGGGAGACATATCAGTCCCGTCGACAACCGGGACAAAGATTAAAGCTTGGCATCCTGCTTCTTCTGCCATTCGCTGCGGAAGATCCAGGTGAGGCGCACACCCACGAACCAGGTGTCACCGATATTGTCGGTGTCGTAGTCGCCGTAGGCGGTATCAACCTTCTTGCCTTCGATTTCAAGTTCGTTGTAACGGACGCAACGGTAACCACCGTAGGCACCCACAGCGATGGGACCAAATTCCAGACGCAATTCCAGTTCGGAATTGAAGGTAGAGGCAAAAGTGCTGTAGTAACGGTCCCTCATAGAAACAGAGGACTTGTCGTTCGCGTCATAAACTTCGAAGTTGGAAGCCAGGTGGAAATTGATGAGGTTGAAACCGAAACCAACGGCAGGAATCAAGTTGATGAAAGTATGTTCGCCAAAGAGCTTCCAGCCGAACATCCAGTCTGCACCGTAGGCAAACCAGCGCACGTCGTAGAGCGGGAACTTCATAGAGGTAGAGCCGTCTTCGGAGGTGGCGCTATAAGAAGAACTGGGGCGTTCCGATGTCTGGGTAGGCATGAAGTTGATGTCAAACCAGGTGAGGAACTGCTTGTACTGGGCACCGATGTTCACATGCATGCCGAAGTAGTAGTCATCGAAGGTTTCGTACTTCAGTTCACCGGCATACTTGGTGCTGTCGCCCGTCGGGTCCTTGTGGTAACCGTTCAAGAAGGCCGTCTTGTTCACGTACTTCTGGTACTCCGAGAACATGCCGCGGTAGTCGGCGCCGATAGAGATAAATCCACGTATATGGTCCTTTTCGTAAAAACCAGCCTCGGTATCCGCAAGGGCGCCGGTTGTAAAAGTCATGACGCACAGCAAGGCAGGCAAAAGAAAAGAGGTTATTTTTGTCTTCATAAAAGACTCCCAAAAGGAATTTCTAGGTATATAAAATACATTATGTTTGGGCCCTGCGGTCTATAAAAATTCATAAAATGTTAAAAATCAACACGTTACGCACATTTTTCGGGCCGGTCCTGGGGGCGAGGACGGCCCTTTTGGCGGCCACCTTCATGCTCCTGATGGGCTGCTCCCAAGAGAAGACCCCCGAAAAAACGGCGGCGGACTGCGCCCCCCTACCTGCCCTAAAGTACAGCAAGAACCTCAAAATCGGCATGTCCTGCGGGGAAAAGGTGGCCGAAATCCGCTCCATCGTAGGTAGCGACACCCTGGTAAAGCGGTTCATCTTGAGGCCGAAGGGCAGCTCCATCGGCACCCTTCCCAAGGGGCTGGAAGGCGCCAGCGTCCTGCAGGTCCCGCTGGCCCGTGCGGTGGCGCTGTCGTCGGCACAGGTGGGCTTCATGGCGCGACTCGGGCTAAAGAACGCCATCGTTGCCGTGGGCGAAGGAAAGTACATCGCCGACAGCGCGCTCTACGAACGGGTCCAGAAGGGCGAAGTAGCCGAAATGGGAAGCGGGCCCACCCTTTCTCTGGAAAAGCTCCTGGCCCTGAAACCCGACCTGGTCATGAACTTCGCTACCGGCGGAGCCTACGACGATTACCAGCGGATAGAGGCCCTGGGGCTCCCGCTGATGCTGACTTCGGAGTGGCAAGAGGAACATCCCCTGGCCAAGGCCGAATGGATTAAGTTGTTCGGAATGCTGTTCGGTATGGACTCCCTCGCTAGTGCTGTTTACGAACAAAGTAAAGCCGACTACCTTGCTTCCTTCAACAAATCTGGACTAGAGATTGCTTCGCCTTCGGCTCGCAATGACACCCTCTCGTCTCTCACCTCTCGTCTCTCGTCTAGCAACGGGGGCGTTGCGGGGGTGTCCCCCGCTAGAGGGGGTAGCGAGCAACAACGTGGGAGCGAGGGGGAGACTTCCCCCGCCAATAGTTCCGAATTCCGAATTCCGAATTCTGAACTATCTTGTCCTCGCGTGCTTGTAGGCATGAGCTACGGCGGCGTGTGGTACGCACCAGGTGGCAATAGCTATACGGCACAACTGATCCAAGACGCCGGCGGTTGCTACCTGTGGGCAGGCACCGAGGAACGAGAACTCAGACTTCCGCTGGAGCAGGTCATTGCGCTGGCCGATTCCGCCGACATCTGGATAAACCCCGGCATGTTCAGCACCGCAGAGGAAATCCTTGGGGCGGAGCCGCGCGTCGCCCGCATCAAGGCCTTTAGGGAAAAACGGGTGTTCCAGAACGACGGCCGCAAGGGACCGGGCGGCGGAAACGACTTCTACGAAAGTGCGGTGGCACAGCCCGAAAAGGTGCTGAATGATTTCGTCTGGGCGATAGGGGCCTTTAAGGACTCCGAAAAGGCGGACAGCACGGCTCCGGGCTCCCGCTGGTACAGAAATATTTTTAATTTTTAACACACTATGAAACAGCATACGGGTATTGGCGACTGGATTGCGACGTCCTACGAATCGGGAACGCCGTTCTTGCAGCAGGTCCCCAGGGACTGCGCCGACTTTTTGTTACTGAACGCGCAGATTCGCGAATATGACGCCGGCGAGATTATTATCAACGGCGATTCCGAAGGAATGGCTTTTTGCGTGCTGCAGAGCGGCCGCGCCCAGATTTGTGGACAGATTCTGCCCGACGGCCACTACAGCGTGCTGGCCTATATCGAAAGCGGCGGATGCTTCGGCGAAATGTCCATCATTTGTAACGAGCCCACCAGCAATACGGTGATTGCCGCCGAAGACGGCTGCACCGTGCTGATTATCCCCCGCGACGAGTTCGTGGCGTTCCTGGAAAAGAACCCGAGCATCATGGTGTACCTGTACAAGGTAGTGGCCGGGCGTCTCCGCGCCAAGAACAAGGCCATCGACGAATTTGAAAGGCTTTCTCTGCTGGCTTCGGGAAGGGTGTTGCCCTTTATCGATTTTGCTCAGACCATGGAAAAAAGCCGCATTACAGGAACCGTTATTTTCGAAAGCGGCGAAGGAAAGGGATTTATCGCCTTCCAGGACGGCCGTATCTGCTGCGCCAAGTGCGGCAAACTGGCGGGGCCGGATGCCTTGGAAAAGCTGCTCTCCTGGGGTGACGACACGCTGTTCAAGCTGGACACCCACCTGATGCCGGACACCGTGAACATCAACCAGATGTCCGACACCACGAGCCTCATCCTGGATGCTCTCAGAAATATTGATGAAAAACAAAGCGCCCAGTAAAACGGGCGAACACAGTGCCCGACTCTAGGGCAAAGGAAAAACGATGAATTACGCAGACGCAGGAGTTTCCCTGGCCAGAGCTGACGAAGCCATGGTCGGTGTGAAGAAATCCGTACGTACTACATTCAACCAAGGCGTTTTGGGCGACGTGGGCAACTTCGGCGGCCTGTTTACGCTGAACCACCTGGGCATGAAGGACCCCGTCCTCGTGAGTTCCGTGGACGGCGTGGGCACCAAGCTCAAGGTCGACATCGAGATGGGCACTCACGAACTGCCGGGCCAGGACATCGTGAACCACTGCTGCGACGATATCCTTGTGCAGGGTGCGCGTCCGCTGTTCTTCTTGGACTATGTGGCTACGGGCCGTCTGGAACCGGGCGTGATGGACAAGCTGGTGGCTGGCATGGCCAAAGCCTGCCGCGAAAACGACCTTGTTTTGATTGGCGGTGAAACTGCCGAAATGCCGGGCTTCTACGGTCCTGGCGACTACGACATCTCCGGCACCATCGTGGGCGTGGTGGAACGCGAAAACATTATCGACGGCAAGAAGATCAAGCCGGGTACCATCATCCTTGGCCTGCCTTCTACCGGATTACATACAAACGGCTATTCCCTGGCCCGCAAGGTGCTGTTCGACGTGGCCGGCTACAAGGTGGACACTCTCGTTGACGGAATGGACAAGACCATCGGCGAAGCTCTCGCCATGCCGCACAGGAGCTACTACCCGAGCCTCATCGATCTTTGCAACAAGAAGATTATCCAGGGCCTCGCCCACATTACCGGTTCGGGCTACCAGGGCAATATTCCCCGTATCCTCCCGGACAACGTGGACGTGATTATCGACCGCACCACTTGGGACCCGCCGATGATCTTCAAGCTCATCCAGCAGGCAGGCTCCGTGGAAAAAGACGAGATGTACAATACCTTCAACATGGGTATGGGCATGCTCATCTTTATCGACCCCTCTGACAAGGCCGAAGTTACCGCCCACCTGGAAGCCAAGGGCGAGAAGTGGACCCAGATTGGCGAAGTGGTGGCCGGCTCCAAGCAGGTGAAGTTCAGGGATTAACGCACTGTTAGTGCAATTAGTAGTTCGGAATTTGGATTTATGATTTCGGAATTAGTTTCTAAATCAATTCCGAAATCCGAATTTTGAATTCTGAATTACAAAAAGGCTCGCACGAAAGTGTGGCCTTTTTTGTGTATCGTGCACCCCTTTGTCATACACGGCGCACCCTTTTGTCATCCCCGCGCAGGCGGGGATCCACTATCATCTTATCAACGCTTTACCTGCCAATAATTACTGGCAACTAAATCCCTGCAGTTCGAGGCCCGCGCGCATCTCGCCGTAAGTAGACGTACGCTTCATGTCCATTGCCTTCATAAAACGGCAGTTGTTGTCGATATGGATGCGGAACCCGCTCATGGTGGGTTCCACCTCGCCCTTGCCGCTGGCGCGCACGTGATCCATCAGTTGCTCGCGCTTGTCGCTCAGTTCGGGGGGCACAAACACGTCCGTCACGATGTCCACGTTCTCGATTTCGTAGTCGCCGAACACGAACGAAATGGTCACCAGGTTCTTGAGCCCGTTGAACTGGCCCGGAGTCTTGCACACCATATTGCGCTTCGCGTTCTTGACCTTCTTCTGCTTGGCAGCGGGCTTCTTGGAAGGCGTGTACTGCAGAGCGGCCAGCAGCTCCTCTTCTTTGACGGCACCCACCAGCTGGTTTACAATCTTGCCGTCGCGCACCATAAAAAACGTCGGGAACGCGCGAATCGGGAGCGTAGCCTTGATCTTGTCGATGCCCGGCTCGTCGATGCCCACAGTCGCAATCTTGATGTCGGGGTAATTCTTCGCGATACCGATGAGCGTCGGGATCATGATGAGGCACGGCGGGCAACTCGTAGAAGTGATATCCAGGATGACCGGCTTCTTGGAATGCAGAACCTCACTCTCGAAGTTAGCGTCGTTCACCTTGACAATCTTGATGTCTTCGGCCGGGGCCGCCTTTGGGGCAGCGAACGTGTAAGATGCGCCGCCTGCCACGAGGAGCAGGGTGCAAAGCAAAAAAGCGAATTGTCTTTTCATGATGTTACCTTCTACACCGAAAAGATACAACTTTTTACACCGGGCAGTTGCTATAGGATTTTCTGATAACCGATTTTGCCGGGGCAAATACATTTCTGAACTTTTGTAGCCTTTATTGTAGCCCTATTGTAAATCTCTTCATTTTAACACATTCTTTCACAAAGAAGAAAGTCTCTGTTCAAGTTCCTCGATGGTAGGCATTGTGCCTTCAACCTTTTCAGGGTAGAATTTTTCCAATTCATATTCCGAAATGCTGATAGGTTGCGTACTTGATTCCAGTGCGTACTGTGCCTGCACCTTGTCCTTTTCCTTGCAAATCAGCAGACCGATTGTCGGGTTGTC
>DGRZ01000058.1:0-23153 GCA_002391195.1 Fibrobacter sp. UBA4375
AGGCGCACTTGTCGTTGCCGTGACCATGCTTGTGATTGCCGGTGGGGCTATAGCTGCACGAGCCATAACTGGACGAGCCGCAGTAGATGCAACTGGAAGAGTCCGCGATATGGACATGCTTGCCGGTGGGGCTGTAGGAGCAACCGCTCCCGTGACTGGATGATCCGCAAAAACGACAATGAGACATGGTTAGTACCTCCGATTGTAATATATATAAAAAACACCCCCGGCCGTTAGGTCGGGGGCGGTTTAATGCGGGTCTGGATCCTTCGCCCTTTCAGGGCTCAGGATGACGTTCGCAAAGGCCCTTCGGCAGGCTCAGGGACCTTTATTTCACGAACGCGCCGTAGATGGCCTTGATGGCCTTCTCGGTATCGGCTTCGTCAACACCGGTGATGATGTTGATCTGCGAAGAACCCTGGTCGATGATGCGGACGTTCACCTTGTTCTCGGCAAGAGCGGTGAAGAGCTTTGCAGCCACACCGATCTTGTTCGTCATGCCGTGACCGACAGTCGCGATGAGCGAGATGCCCGGGAAGACCTTGATACGGTCGGGGCGCATCTGCTGCGTGATGTCTTCGAGAACCACGTCCTGCACGGCGTCGAGAGCCTTGCTATCCACCACGATGCTCATGGAGTCGATTGCGCTCGGGCACAGTTCGTAAGAGAGGCCTTCGCTTTCGAGCACGGCGAGCACGCGGCGGCCGAAACCGACTTCCTTGTTCATCATGGACTTTTCGATGTAGATCATCGAGAAGCCCTTACGGCCGGCGACACCCGTAATCGGGAGCTTCGCTTCTTCCGGAGTGGGGCCGATGATGGTGCCCGCGTCGACCGGGCGGTTCGTGTTGCGGATGTTGATAGGAATCTTCTTCGCGCGGCACGGGGCGATGGATTCGTCGTGGAGCACGCTGGCGCCGGAGTAGGCGAGTTCGCGGATTTCGCGGTAGCTCACGTATTCGATGGGCAGCGGATTTTCGACGATGCGCGGGTCTGCCATGAGCATGCCCGAGACGTCGGTCCAGTTTTCGTACTTGGCGGCATCGATGCCGTTGGCAAGGATTGCGCCCGTGATGTCGGAACCGCCACGGCTGAAGGTCTTGACTTCGCCACGGAGGTTGCTACCGTAAAAGCCCGGCAGCACGTAAAGCTGGTTTTCGTCAGACAAGGTCTTCGCGATATCTTCGTAGGTCTTCGGCGTAATGCGGTACTTGTCATCGAAGGTAATCAGCGGGAAGGTGTCGACGAAGTTTGCGCCCAGGTACTTGGCCATGAGGCGTGCGCACAGGAATTCGCCACGGCTTACCAAGAAGTCGGTGCTGACGGATTCGGGGTGGTTCTTGAGCTTGTCTTCGAGGCTGTCGAGGTCTTCGGTCAGCTTGTCTTCGAGACCGAGGTCCTTGCAGATTTCGTCATAGCGCTGACGGATCAGGTTCCACGGGGTCGAGAAGTCGAGACCCTTGGAGGCGAGGTCGTAGGTGCTATAGAGGAGGTCGGTAAGCTTTGTCTCTTTGGGATTGCGCTTGCCGGGGGCGGAAACGACGATGACCTTGCGGTTCTTGTCGGATTCAACGATGGCCTTGATCTTCTTGAACTGGCCTGCATCGGCGACAGAGCTGCCGCCGAACTTACATACGATTCTTTGACTCATTTTTTCCTTTCGGGCCACCAAACCTCTCGGCTTCGAGCGCAACCGCTTTCCTCACGGTCGTCGTGCCCAAGCCTACCCATCTGGCCAGCCACTTTTTGGCGGCGACCTTACGGTCGCCTTTGTGTCTATGTCTGCGACGGCATTTTACCGCCGCGCGGGGCGTAAGATAGAAAAAAGAGGGGTATGTGGCAATGGTGCACAATGAAAAAGGGCGGACATCAGTCCACCCCCTTTTACCTATCTAATACTTATTCGCTGTGTTCGACTTCCGACCCGCACAAGGAAATTCCCTGCCATAGCCATTGGAATGTTGAAATTCGCTGATTCAACACGACCTTTCTTCAATACACGACCTTGCATATCAAGAATTGCGTAGGCAGAACCCACCTTTGCCCCGGCAATTTGTATTGCGCGAGAAATAGATGCTATTCTCAACTCATTATTCAAGATTTCATTTCGTGCAATAGAAGGCGTATCGCCACCGTTATCAGTCGAATCTATTGCTGTCGATGTCTTTGTACTATCGTATTCTGCAATATAGACGGCTTCACTTGTCACATCGGTAATTTTGGGACTCCAGCCTTTGAATGTGTAAGTATATTCAACAGACTTCGCTCTAGTCGGATTCTTAGGTACTACAATATTCGCTGATGATGTCCCATAATCATACAAGGCACTTCCTAAAAGAATCCCATCAAAGTCTCTGAATATCACCGCATACTGACTTATATCCCTATTAATGATTACGTTATAAGTGGCGGTTTCTGTTACGGAAACGATTTCCTTATCCCAACTGAAGCTATAGGTGTACTGTGCCGTATTTTCAGGCAATGTGACTTTTGGCGCAATTGGCATTGCTCCATACGCCACCTCACTGCTTTGTAGTACAGTTGTCCCTTCCATAAACGTAACTATATACTTGTTGACCGTACTGTCGAACACGGCCGTATAAGTCGTCGCACCGGCAACGGAAACGATTGCGGGACTCCAGCCCTTAAACGTATAGGTATACTGTGCCGTTGCCGTCTTCGTAGGTGCAGCTCCGGAATACACAGGAGTCTGCCCGTATTCTACCGAGCCGGACTGCAATGTGCTGCTCCCGTTGACGAAGGCTATTTCGTAGCTACGGACGGTGCTGTCGTATTCGGCGGTGTAAATGGCAGCTTCCGTCACATTGACAATGGACGGATTCCAACCCTTGAACGTATAGGTGTACTGGGCGGTGCTCACCCTTGTCGGATTGGCAGGCTTAGCAATACTTGCGGCAGATGTCCCGTAGTCATACTCGACCGCAGACTTCAAGACCGACCCGTCATAGTCCTTGAACATGACCTCGTATTTATTCAAGGTACGGTTGATGACGGCGGTATATGTCGCGGGTCCGGTAACGGCGACTATCTCGGAATCCCAGCCGTCAAAGCTGTACGTATACTGCGCCGTATTCTCGGGCAGGGTGACCGCGGGAGCGGTGGGAACGGTGCCGTAAGCCACCTCACCGCTTTGCAGCACGGTCTCACCATCCTTGAATGTTACCGTGTACTTGTTGACCGTGCTGTCAAATACAGCCGTGTATGTCGCAGCTCCGGTAACGGAAGCGATTGCGGGTTTCCAGCCCTTGAATGTATAAGTATACTGTGCCGTTGCCGTCTTCGTAGGTGCAGCTCCAGAATACACGGGGGTCTGCCCATATTCTACCGTACCTGTCTGCAGGGTACTGTTCCCGTTCACGAAAGCTATCTCATAGCTACGGACGGTGCTGTCGTATTCGGCGGTGTAAATGGCAGCCTCCGTCACATCGGCAATAGACGGATTCCAGCCCTTGAACGTATAGGTGTACTGGGCGGTGCTCCCACGCGTCGGATTGGCGGGTTTCGCAATGCTGGCAGCGGATGTCCCGTAGTCGTACTCGACGGCAGACTTCAAGACAGAACCGTCGTAGTCCTTGAACACGACCTCGTATTTATTCAAGGTACGGTTGATGACGGCGGTATATGTCGCTGGCCCCGTAACGGCAACAACTTCGGAATCCCAGCCGTCGAAGCTGTACGAATACTGTGCAGTGTTCTCGGGCAGGGTGACCGCGGGAGCGGTGGGAACGGTGCCGTAAGCCACCTCACCGCTCTGCAGCACAGTCTCGCCGCCCTTGAAGGTCACCATGTACTTGTTGACCGTGCTGTCAAATACTGCCGTGTATGTCGCAGCTCCAGTAACGGGAGTGATTGTGGGGTTCCAGCCCTTGAACGTGTAGGTGTACTGTGCTGTTGCCGTCTTTGTGGGAATATCTCCTGTATACACAGGAGTCTGCCCATATTCTACCGCTCCAGACTGCAGGGTGCTGCTCCCGTTGACGAAGGCGATTTCATAACTACGGACGGTGCTATCATATTCAGCGGTATAGATGGCAGCCTCCGTCACATCAGCAATGGACGGGTTCCAACCCTTGAACGTATACGTATACTGGGCGGTGCTCTCCCGAGTCGGATCCGACGGCTTTACGACATTATCGGCAGATGTCCCGTAGTCGTACTCGACCGCAGACTTCAAGACCGACCCATCATAGTCCTTGAACACGACTTCGTACTTGTTCAGGGTGCGGTTGATGACAGCAGTATATGTCGCTGGCCCAGTGACGGCAACGACCTCCGAATCCCAGCCGCCAAAGCTATACGTATACTGCGCCGTATTCTCAGGCAGGGTGACCGCGGGAGCGGTGGGAACGGTACCGTAGGCCACCTCACCGCTCTGCAGCACAATCTCGCCGTCCTTGAAAGTTACCGTGTACTTGTTGACCGTACTGTCGAACACGGCGGTATAGGTTGCTGCTCCAGTAACGGAAGTGATTGTGGGGTTCCAGCCCTTGAACGTGTAGGTGTACTGGGCCGTGGCCGTTTTAGTTGGCGTTTCTCCCCTATATTCTGGCAAAGTACCATACGCCGTATTTTCCGACTGGAGGACAACATCACCGTTCACAAAGGTGATGGCAAATGTCTTCGCTTCATATATCGCTTCAATCACCGTATTTTCATTTAAAACAATCACATCACCAGGATTGCCAACAATCGCATTCCCTTTATAAAGTCCCACAAAGTCATAGCCGACACTATCGGGAGCATTAGGCAATGTATAGTTTCCTCCCTTTATAACAACGGCACTATCTAGAGTCTCATCGCCAACATGAACAGCAACATAGACATAATCCAGAACTTCTACCGGTACCGTAGTTTCCACAGAATCATAATTCAAGGTGTCTGTCGGAACAAACACAGCAATATACCCATCATTTTCAAGTGTTGGAACCGTTTCGGGCACTTGCCAGACAAAGGCGCCTTCAACATCAGCACTTCCTCCAGTAAGTTCAGAAGAAGCCAATGTTTGCCCGTTTACGACATTGCTTGCCGTCGGATTTTGGCTTATTACCGGTGTTGCCTTTTTAATGGTAAATGTCTTTGTAGCAGAACCGCTGTAGTTTCCCTTTAGTGTCACCGTAACCGACGCCGTTCCCGCATTCAAGTTATCCGCATATTCAACGGTGTAGTCTGCGTCAGTAAGCAAAGTCCCGCCATTATAAACTCTAATTTCCGGCGTCAAAGCTACACCGCTGTATGCTACATCTTCAATCGATGCAATTGTAGGCACAATGGCAACAGCATTTATAACAAAGTTGATTACCTTACAACCACCATAGGGGTTTACCCCGCAAACATTGATAGTCGCAATTCCCGCATCCACGTTGTTCTTATAGGCAACCGTATAGTCTGTTCCATAGGTCAACGTTTCTCCAAACAATTCAACAGAAGTAACAATTGGTGTCTTTGCAGAACCGTCATATACAATATTCTCTAACGAGGCTGTAGTTACAACTGCATTTGTCAAAGAATTAGTGAATATTTTAAGGAATGGATAGGTATTTTCGTAAATTTTCCAGGTATCTACAAAATCCCAATTTACGAAAGTGGACTGGGTCTGCATTTCGGTAGTTGTCTTGTCTGGAGAACCCGTAACGGTAGCCGTTTCCTCGCCTCCATCGACTCCAAGACTACACTTAGTTTTGTCGTAGTACGACTTCGTAATATTCAAGGCACCATTGACATAGCCCACAATGCAACCGGTATAAACAGGTTCATCCTCCATACCCTTTACAACACCGCTTGCGTAGGTTTCTTCCAAAGTTCCCTTGGCATAGCCAACAAGGCCGCCAATGTAATAATTGCCAACTTCGTCGGCGGGGTCGCCGTAATAACTACCCGTTACATCGCCGTTTGCATAAGACTGTGAAATAGTCGTTCCGTCAAAACGCCCCACAAGGCCACCCAACTTAGTCGTCCCAGTCACACTACCCAAAGCCAAAGATTTACTTATGGAACCGCTATACTGGTATCCAACCAAACCGCCTAGGTTGTCGTTACCGGCACTAGAATTATCTACATCACCAACAACATTTCCTAGTGCGTAGGAATTTGAGACATCTCCATAAGCACTACCAATCAAGCCGCCGACATTATCATCGCCCTTGACGTGGGCCGTAGAATAGGAACTATCAACGGCAGACTTGGCATATCCTGCCAGACCACCCACCTGATAAATACCAGTAACGGAATCACCTTCAAAATAAGACACATCAATAGAATCACTGACATGCCCAACAAGGCCTCCTATTATGTTGCGACCTTTAACAAAAGCTCCCTTTGCATAGGAATTTCTGATTATTCCACCAACAAAACCAGCAAGACCGCCAATATAATCTTCCGTTCCAGAAACCTTGCCTTCCGAATGAGAATTTGCTACCGAACTTGTTGCTTGTCCAACAACACCTCCTATATAACCACTTCCATTTACTCCCCCTCCTTTATGATAAGATGAATCTATAGAGCCCCCAATAAAACCAGCAACTCCGCCTACATAATTGCTTCCACTTATATTTCCATCCTCATGGTACGTAGAGGTAATTTTCAAATAAAAATTGGTTTTATAATTTGATGAACTATATCCATAATTACTCTTCCCAATGACACCACCAACATATTTCCCCGTCCCTATAACATTTCCCTTTGAATATGAATTATATATCTCTTTAGTCAATAATTTCAGATTGTTAGAACTTCTATAAATCGAATCTACACCAACCAATCCTCCAACATAGTTCACACCACTAACATTACCAACAGCATAGGAATTACCTGCTGTTTGAATAGAAACATCAGTCGAACCTGAATAGTTATAATAAGAAAAACCTATTAAACCACCTATCGCGTTACCCAATCCTATAACATCCCCTTCAGAATAGGAGTCAGTAACCGAGCTATTTGCATATCCAATCAATCCGCCAACGCAATTATTTCCATATACAGACCCTTTTGAATTAGAATTCTTCACAGAACCAGATGCTCGCCCTATCAATCCTCCAGCATAATCATACCCACTTACATTTCCTTCAATATGATATGAAGAATCTACAGCGCCAGCAAATCCTGCAACCCCACCTACATTACTTGAAGCTCCGATAACATGTCCTTCTGCATAACTTTTTGATATTGATGTTCCGTAACCAATCAGTCCACCAACATTACCGAAACCACTAACATCACCTTTTGAATAAGAATGGGCAATCTTACTAGAAGTATATCCTGCCACACCTCCCACATAATTGATTCCCTCAACATCACCACCAATATGATAAACAGAATCAATTACACCAGTAGCATTGCCAATAGCACCACCAACACGATCTGATGTTCCTTTCACACTGCCTTTGGCATAACTTCTCCGTAAAACCTTCACAGATCCAACAAGTCCACCAACATAACCATAACCAGATACAGCACCTTCAGAATAAGAATCCCTTACAGAATCTCTTACATGGCCAGCCAATCCACCGACATAACTAACTCCCTTTACATCACCACCAATATGATAAGCGGAGTCAATCGCACCTAAAGAATAGCCCGCTACACCACCAACATAACTACTCGTTCCAACAACATTCCCTCCATCATGATGAGAATTTGAAATTTTAGATATGAGGTAGTTACTCTTATTGGAATTTGTTTTCCCAAGAATTCCACCTACATATATTTTACCATCTATATTTCCCTCAGAAAATGAACCGGCAATCGTCCTTGTCACCTTATAATTATTGCTGCTATAAACAGAATCAAGACCAACAAGCCCCCCGACACAAGAATCACCCTTCACATTTCCTACCGCATGGGTATTTTGAAGCAGAATCAAAGATATAGCCGAAGTTCCGCTAAAATCATAGTAGGAAAGTCCAATCAAACCTCCCACATAACTTCCCGTACCAATCACATCACCTTCTGAATAAGAATTTTTTACTGATTTTGAAATATGTCCAACTAGACCTCCCACATAACTACCTCCTCTTATGTCACCTTCATAATGATAAACGGAGTCTAGCGGGCCAGACGCAAATCCCGCTATGCCGCCAACATAACCAAAGCCATCAACATCGCCGCCAATATGATAAACAGAATCTATTGATCCTGATGCATATCCCGCAATTCCACCAACATAAATTGAATCTCCCTTTACCAAACCATCAGCATGACCCTTTGATATTAACTGACCTCGACCGACAAGTCCGCCAACATACATACGTCCAGTTACATTTCCCTTAGAATAAGATTTTTTTACCGATTTTGATATCGATCCTACTACACCTCCTACATAATCTTTCCCACTTACATCGCCACCAATATGATAGACAGAATCAATACCCGAAGCCGAACCAACAACTCCACCTACATAATTATTCGTTCCATTCACACTACCTTGGGCGTGACTTTTCTTTATAACATTTACAGATCCAACAAGTCCACCGATATAACCTGAACCTACTACAGAACCCTCTGAATAAGAATTCAAAACAGAATCCACTACTCCCGCCAATCCACCGACATAACTAACTCCCTTTACATCACCACCAATATGATAGACAGAATCAATTACACCCGAAGCAGAACCAGCAATTCCTCCTACATAATTGTTCGTTCCAACAACATTTCCTCCATTATGATGAGAATTTGAAATTTTAGATGTGATATAGTTACCCTTATTGGAATTTGTTTTCCCAAGAATTCCACCTACATATCTTTTGCCATCTATATTTCCCTCAGAAAAAGATCCGGCAATCGTCCTTATCACCTTATTATTATTGATGCTATAAACAGAATCAAGACCAACAAGTCCTCCAACACAAGAGTCCCCCTTCACATTTCCTACCGCATGGGTGTTTTGAAGCAGAATCAAAGATACAGCCGACCCCCCGGTAAACTCATAGTAAGAAAGCCCTATCAAACCTCCTACAAAGCTTCCTGTACCGGTTACATCACCTTCTGAATAGGAATTTTTTACTGATTTTGAAACATACCCAACTAAGCCTCCTATGTACTTTTTTCCACTCACACTGCCTTCATAATGAAAAACAGAGTCTACCGGGCCAGACGCATATCCCGCAATTCCACCAACATAATTTGACAATCCACTAACAGATCCTTCAACAAAGGCCTTTGATATTCCTGCACTCCGGCCTGCGATACCACCAACATAATTATGACCTATCACATTTCCTATAACATAGCTGTTTGATTTTGCCGTACCAGCAACAGTCTCTGTCGTAAAACCAACGATCCCACCAACAGAATCCTGTCCCACAACATTTTCTTTCACAGAACTTGTTGATATTGTTCCCGTCGTATAGCCAACTATTCCACCAACACGATTAACACCCGTCACCCTAATTTCACTATGTACATTGGTGATGGAACCTTGTGCAGCACAACCAACAAGTCCTCCAACATAATTATTAGCCGTAACTTGTCCAACCAAAATATCAAGATTACTTATTTTAACATTATAGGCAAAACCAAAAAGACCTGCATAATCCTCAGTCGCATCACTGATATACAATCCATAAATTTTACGATTCTTTTTTCCTGCAATACCATCAAATTCGCCTTTGAACGGCCTAGAACTCGTTCCAATAGGAGTCCATTCTGTATGGGAAACACTTGCCCACGTACCAGCACCCGCCCCAGTGGTGTCATTGAGGAAAATATCCGCTCCCAAGGTAATAGTTTTTCCCTCAAAGGAGGATGTTCCCTGATTCACCAACTTTGCAAGCCCAGCCAACTGTTCCGCAGTTGTCAGGTTATAAGCCTGGGCGCTTGATTCGTACCACGACACATCAGCGGTACCATTCCAAATTGCGGGAGCGGCAAAAGTAGCCCCCACGCAAGCGACGCAGGTCGCAATGATTTTATGTATGGAATTCATCAACATGTGAATCTCCTTGATTTAGAAAAACCATCTTAAAGAGAATAGACTGCTTCTTATGCTATCTCTAACCCGTCCAATAATAGATCGAGGCTTACAATTACAGGAATCTAATTGTGGGGACCTTTCTGTACATACAGCACGTTCCTTTTCCAACCATTCCTTATAATATGATCGGAACTTCAGCTCTTTCTTCATTAATGTTGAAAATCTATAGGAAAAAGAAGAATCCAACAAGCCGTTTCTAAGTCCATACTTAACCAAGTATTTATAGGGACTTTGCATGCCTTTGCCTTTAGCATACATCTGCAAATTAAATAAGTATTCTTGCAACTGAGGATTGATTAAAGCACGATTTAGCTCATACGAAATAGGCTGAAATTCTTCTTTTTTTATATACCCGTGATTATAAAGGTACACCTCATAACAAAAGTACAATAAGACTTTATCAAGATTTTTTTCTTTATCCGAGCCATAAAATTTTTCATTCAGCCATTTCTTTTCATCATCATCCAGTATATATATTTCGGAGCGCATCTCTGGGTTAATACGGTTCTCAGAGACAAGTTCTTGAAAGTGTGTTGATCGTCTAAAATTGACATCATTACGCCATTTCCAAAAGGCTCCCAAAGCCGACAACGCCATAATTAGGGATGCAAGCACTTGTATCGTGCCTCCATACTGCACAGTAAAATTGACAACCCATTGCATCCACAACCACCTTACTACAAGATTCCAGGAGCATACCTCTGTTCAACAAGGAGCCAAGCCTAATTTTGTACGGATACAAGAAAGGCGCAGATCGTTGCATTTATCCATGTGAGGCTGTGCATGCCTAATAACCGATAAACACAAACGACCCACGCCCCGAAAGGGCGACAATACTGCTAAATTGAGATTACTTCACCCCTATTCGGGGTTCGCAATGACAACAGCTTGTCGAAACACGCCCAAAAGAACCGCCACAGGCGGCTCATTAAACGTATCTACGTGAGCGTTCGCCTTGCTCTCGGTTATTTGAAATTTGCACATTTCACATGGAGAACAAGAGCTAAACTCTCTAATATGTCAGTGTAAATATACTCTTAAATAAGCGAAAAAGGGCATATTTTCACAAGAATGGTCTCAAAAAGTGCTTAAAGCGGTGAAATTGGTGCGTTTTACAGCAAACGGATAGTCCAACTTGGAATATAAGTGGGGCAGAAAAATCAACCATCAAAATTCATTGAGAGGATTTCCTCCTTAAAGTACTGTAAAGAGGAATACATTATTATGGGCTTGTCAAGATTTGTCCCCATCTTGTTGCATTCAACATAATAACGCAAAAACGCCTTAAACTTCTCTTCAACCCTTTTCATATTATCCCGTAACTCTATAAATTCTGCGTGATCTATTATCGCAGGCATCCCAATATCCCTTTCAGTCACAATGACCGCTTTTGAAAAATCTAGGGCGGGAATTTTTCCTTCTTTACTCAGATTACGACGGCCAGAAGTCGAAAAGAAAAAGCAATGCGACAGTTTACCATGTTTTGGACGATGGGCACTGGTCCGAAACGGAATCGCAAATGTGAGTGAATCTATCTGAACAACCAATACAAGGTGAGGTCTTGCAGGTTTATTCAAAATTTCTATGTGCTCCTTATGCCGTTCAAAGAATTCGGCATTGAGCCTGACGATAGAGTGGTTCTCTAGCATATTTACCCCCCAAAAAAAATAATGCCGTCTTTTTATACTTTCATATAAAAAAACGGCATCAAAAACGGTCTTTCTTTTTTTCTCAGGCAGCGACCTACCGCCCTGTTTCATCTGTTTGGCCTTTCTTTTTTTTCTCAGGCGGCGACCTACCGCCCTGCTCTTTTAAATATACATAATTCTTTCTGAAAAGGCAAGTAAAATGAATTGTTTTTGCATGGGAGGCAACTATCGTTTGCAAATTGTAAAAAAGGGGGCGGTTTTGTAAAAATTCGTGGAGCAGGTTCAAAAAAAGTTTCGCATCTCCGTTTATTACATCGGAGGGCATAATGAAAGACCAACACAAAATGCTTGAAATCGCGTCGTTGTCCAACATCCCGGTGCTCCTGCAGGGGGAATCGGGAGCCGGGAAAGAGGTGGCCGCGCGTTTTATCCACAATCATGGCCTGCGGAAGGACGGGCCTTTCGTGGCGCTGAACTGCAGCTCTATCCCGAAGAGTCTTGCGGAGAGTATCCTGGAGGGTTCGGTAAGGGGCGCGTTTACAGGAGCGGTGGACGAGAAACTAGGGCTTGTCCGCTCTGCAGAAGGGGGCACGCTTTTTCTGGACGAAATCGGGGAACTGCCCATGGATACCCAGAGCAAGCTTTTGCGCATTCTGCAGGAGAAAACGGTGACGCCCGTGGGAGGCGCCCAGAGCGTTCCCGTGAACTTCCGCCTGATATGCGCCACCAACCGGAACCTGAAACAGGAAATCGCCGACGGGAATTTCCGGGCGGATCTGTTTTACCGTATCAACGTTTTTCCCGTGGAGATTCCGCCCCTGCGCTCACGGACGGATTTTGCCGACGTGGCCCATGACTTGTGGCGGGAGGCACAGACCCAAGCCAGTGGGCGCGATTGTGGTTGCCGGCATGAAACACGCAGTGATCCGCAAGGGAAATGCGACAGACAACAAGAAAAAAACGGCGTTTCGCAAAATCATAGCCTTTCACCCGAGGAATTGGAACTGCTGAAGGCCTGCCCCTGGCCGGGGAACGTGCGCCAGCTGAAAAATGTGCTGCAGCGCTATACGGTGCTGAAACCCTACGACGTGACCCTTACCGAAATCCTGACCCAGGAGTTTTCGCTACCGAAACTTTGCGACAAAAATATCTGTTCGATTTACGTGACGGATTTCTTGAAAAAGCGGAAGAAAAAGCCGTCGTTTACCGACATCGAAGAAACGCTTTTGTTATGCAAGGGGAACAAGTGCAAGGCGGCGAAAAAGCTGGGGATTAGCCGCGGGAGCCTGTGCTACCAGCTACAGAAGGGACGGGTGAAAGTGGCGAGTTAAAACCGCAGGCCCACGGAAATGTGGTGGTTGCCGCCATCGAGGGCAAGGCGCGGGGAATAGCCGTAGTCGAAGACTATCATGCCGAACACCACGCCAAGGCCGCAGGCGACCCCTGTAGAGTAGTCGTCGCTTTCGTCCTTGCGGACCGATGTTCCCAGGCGAAGCAGCAGGGTTTCGGCATAGGCGATTTCGGCCCCGAACAGCCCCTGGATTTCGGTATCGGCGCGGCGGTAGGCGTCGGCGGAAACGTGGATGCGCCATCTTTCGGTCACAGGAATCATGCCCGTGATGCCCGCCTGGAGCGCCATAGGAGCGTATTCGTCTTCGCTGTCGTAGGCGGTCACATAGCCCGCGTTGGTGAGGGTCGCACCGAAGGCCATGTAGCGGTTCACCTTGAAGGAGCCGCCGATGTCGCCCAAGATGGCGTAGGCCGTTTCGTCTTCGATGGTCTGGCTTGCAAAGCGGGCGGTAACACCCCAGCTGAAGGCGGAATTACGGCTACCGAGGCCAAGCTGTGCGGCCCAGGCGTAGGCGCCATACTCCCCTGTCTCGAGACCGTTTTCGTCGCGACCTTCGATGTCGTCGTAACCGAGGTAATCCAGGCCCGCCGAGAAAGTGAATTTGTCTGCAAAAGGAAGGCCGTAGTAGACGTTGATGAAACGGTCCGAACCCATGCCGTCAAAGACAATCTGGTTCAGGCCGAACTCCGGGGATTCCACGGCACTCATGGCCAGCGGGTTCCGGGTCACTTCGGAGGCCCTGGCGGGGTCTGCAACGCCAGCTCCCGCCAGGGCGGCAGTTCGCGGCGAAACCTGCAGCGCAAGAAACTTCATGGTCACGCCACCCGGGTCCACGTTCCAATGCTCCCCTGCAAAAGCGAGGGAGGCTGCGGCCAGGGCTGCGGTAAGGAGTTTCTTGAACATACGGCTACAAGATACAAAAATAGACGTAACGTAGGACATAGTCCGACTGGTATTAGGGGCTAGGATCTAGGGGCTAGGGGATAGGAAATGTGGAGTGTGGGGTGTGAGATTAGTAATGAGTTGCCAGTTATGAGTTGTGAGTTATGAGTTGTGAGTTCTTATAGTAGCGCCTTTGACGCCAAATTATGGACTGAAGACTGATAACAGACGACTGATAACTCAGGGGCTCCCTTCGAGTATTAGGTCGGGGCTTGAGGTTCGAGGCACGAGGTTCGAGGCGCGAGGCTTTTTTCTAAATTTTGATCCATGCTGAGCGTCGTTGTCCTGACCGTGCTCACCGCAATTTATGCGGTTGCCATTCTCACGTTTACCGTGGGAATTATCCGCACGCACAGGCACAAGGGAAGCGCCACCCCCTACGTCTCCGTGGTCATTCCCATGCGAAACGAAGAAGAATTCTTGCAGCGGACCCTGGACGCCCTGGCCGCCCAGGAATATGCAGGGCAGTACGAGATTATCTGCGTCGACGACCGCTCCACCGATTCCACAGGAAAAATCCTGGACGATTTCGTCGCGACCCACGGGGACAAGTTCCGCGCCATCCATCTGGACCCGAACCTCCCCAAGGTAGAAAGCCCCAAGAAGCGGGCCCTGGAAGCTGGCTTCAAGGAAGCCCGCGGCGAAGTCCTGCTGATTATGGACGCCGACTGCGTGCCGACCAAGCGCTGGCTTGCCTCCATGGCGGGTAGGTTCGAAGGGAACATCGCCATCGTGCAGGGGCCAAAGCGGAACACCGGCGGCTGGAGCCCCGTGCATCAGTACCAGAGGCTCGAGACCCTGGCCTACACTTCCATCGAGGCCGCCGGATTCAGCCTGGGCCACCCCATGTTGGCCAGCGCCGCATGCCTCGCCTACAAGAAGGACCTGTTCTTCAAGGTGGGCGGTTTTGGCGACCTGGTGAACCTTTCCAGCGGCGACGACGACATGCTCATCCACAAGATGATCAAGGAGCCGGGCGTGGAGTTCTGCTACAACCTGAGCGCCGACGCCCTCATAGACACGGCCCCCGTGGATTCCCTGAAGGCCCTGTTCTTCCAGCGGGCACGCTGGAGCAGCAACGGTACCAAGTACGACAGCCACCTTTACACGCTGGCGCTTTCCCTTATCTACACGTTCCTGGTCTGGCTTCTGGTGAGTCCTTTTTTGGTGGCTTTCGCGGACTTCCCTATCGCCTGGTTTGCCATCCCTATGGGCGTGAAGGTCCTGTGCGATTTGATTTTCCTCACCTGCGCCGCTGTGAAGCTCCACTCCAAGCGGCTGTTGCTGGCTCTGCCCGTCACCGAGATCATGCAGGTGCCCATGAACGTGTTTGCTGTTCCCTTTGGGCTGCTGGGGCTGTTCAAGTGGAAATAGGGCCTGCGAATGTGCCTAGCCAAGTATAAAAAGCTCATCCCGCTCGGCGTTATTTTTCTAGCGGCCTTTGCCGTTTTCTGTAAAATCAATTATTCCGACGGTGACGACGCCTTCTTTGACAGCTGCGTCAAGAGTATGTCGTTTCTTGAATACCTCAAGGAACGTTACCTGACCTGGACAGGCCGCATCGGCGGAGAGACCGCCATCTACGTCACCTTTACTCTGGGAATCTGGTTCTGGCGTGTGGCGAATGCCTTCATGGTCACCATGCTCCCGACCCTCGTGTTCCTGATTTTCAAGAAGATTTATCCCAGCGATGTCGGCGCAAAACCCACATGGAGCGACCTGCGCCCCTTTCTCTTGACCTGCGCAGGATTCCTGCTGATGGACGTAGTCACCTTCGGACACGCCGCCGTTTGGGTCAACGGCTCCGTCTTTTACACCTGGGCATGGGTCAGCGCGCTCCTGTGCATTTACCTCACCTTGGACTGCTTTATTTCCGGCACCGATTCCACAAAAAAAATCCTTGCATCGATTCCCTTCGGCTTGTTTGCCGTCTCGTCAATAGAACAAATAGGATTTTTTTTGTTGGCCTACTTTGCGGGTGGAATTATCTTCAACAAGCTTCAAAAGAGAACCGTTTCCTCTCTGCTATATGTTGAATCCTCCGCTTTGCTTGCCGTTTTTGCCATTGTCCTTGCCGCCCCCGGAAATTCCCTGAGAATCGCAGCCGAAACGGAGACCTGGTTCCCCGCTTTCAAGGAGCTTTCCGTCGGAGAGCACGCCTTTATTTCGGCCCAATGGCTGCTGTCGTCTTTTGCCAACGAAAGCAAAATCTTCTTCGCGCTCATCTGGATTGCAGCCCTACTTTCCGCAGCATCCAAAAGCAAGCCGG
The DNA here is from genome assembly GCA_002391195.1 of Fibrobacter sp. UBA4375. Taxonomy (GTDB): domain Bacteria; phylum Fibrobacterota; class Fibrobacteria; order Fibrobacterales; family Fibrobacteraceae; genus Fibrobacter. The sequence continues at coordinate 16,203 of DGRZ01000058.1, forward strand.
TTATCGTAACAGCGGCGCTATTCTCTGCAGTTGCGCTCCTTCCGCTGGCAGGAATCACCCCGCTTGCCGACATGGGTATCAACTACATCGACCCTGCTGTCCGACCCGAAGTTTTCCCTAGCCTTGCACAAGCGACCCCAATGAACATCCTTGCGATGATTTGGTGGTTTGCGGCAACGGCCTTCACCCTGTTTTTAATCCAAAAGCATCTCGGAGCAAAGGGCGCAATCCTCTTTATCGTGGCTATCCTTTGCGAAGCCATGATGTTTTTCTCCCCAACAATCTATGCATCGGGCGAAAGGGTTTTCTACGTCACCGACTGGATTCTCGTATTTATCATCTTGAATCTGGTTTCAAAAATCCCGTCTGAAAAGCGCAAACAAATTTTCTTTTCCTTGGCCCTTATCTTAACAATACTGAACGAGGTCACTCAGGCCTCCGAGCTGCTTGCAAAGCTGAACGGGAATTAAAAGGGGCGGGTTTGCTAAAGGCCTAGTTTGGCCTTGGCCCAAGCCTCGGCCTGTTCTGCATCTTGCAGCTTGCCGTCCAGCTGGAGTTCAAAACTTTCGCGAATCAGGTCCCCAAACTGCTTGCCGGGTTTTAATCCAAGTGACATCAGGTAGCGGCCTGTAAGGTAAGGCTCCGGAGCGTTTTCAAAAACTCCCAACTCAATGGCGCGGGTTTTCAGGCGCTCCACAAAAGCTAAGCGAGCCTGTTCACCGAACATCGGGTTAGAAACAACAAGAATGCAGTATTCCCGCAGACCTTCCAGTGCAACGGACAGCCGGCGAATCTCAGAATCGTCAAGGAACGCGCCCTCGGGAGAAGCCGTAGACAAATATCTCAACAGCTTCGGAACGTTCCGCAGGAGCTTCACCTCGTTGGTCATGCCCGTTAGGAATTTCTCCCAGTCTTCGGCACAGGAATTCCCCGAAAGGAGCGCTGCAAAGGCCATCGCCATCCGGGATTCCTCGGGCTCAGCGGCCGCATTTCTGGACATGTTGTCCAGGAACTCGCCCAACTTCTCGTAGGAACCGTCCAGGGGTTTCACCTCCGGGAAAAACCGCAACAGGTCCATTTCCAGAAATGCCCGCAGGCCCAAAGAAGGCTTACCCGGCTTAAGGAGCCACTTTTTGAACTCTTCGTAAATCCTTTCTTTGGAAAGGTCTTCCAAGGAAAGTCTCTTGCAAAGTTCCGCTGTTTCTGGCGCAAGCGTCAGTTCAAAACGGCTAGCGAACTGCACACCCCGCATAATTCGCAGGGAATCTTCGGCGAAGGCATCGCTCACATGCTTTAACCTGTGGGCCTTCAGGTCTTCCACTCCTCCGTAGGGGTCACAAAGGGTCAGCTCCGGAAGTTCCATGCCCATGGCGTTGATGGTAAAGTCCCGGCGGAGAGCCGCCTCCTTGAAGCTGAGCTTTTCGTCGGTATGCACCACGAATCCGCGGTGGCCATAGCCCACCTTGTTTTCTGTGCGGGGAAAGGAAAAGTCCAACGACAGGCCTTTCATGGCCAGGTGAATCACGCCAAAGGCCTTGCCTACCAGGTTCGTGCGGCCGTACTTCGAAAGGAGCGGCACCAGGGCGTCTTGCGCCATGTCGTAAACTTCGATATCGTAGTCCCGGCAGCTCTTGCCCAGCATGGCATCCCGGACCCAGCCGCCCACCAGAAAGGCGCGGCCGCCGGCAGCACGGATATCGCCTGCAATTTTCAGCAGGCGTCCTGGAAGGTCGGGCGAGAATTCATCACCCGAAAGTGTGCGGACCGTGACCATTATTCTTGCGGAACCTCACTAGCCGTGCTATCTACGGTTACAGAACTGTCTGCAGTTGCAGAGGTATTTTCCGGTGCCGTGCTATCCGGTAGGGGCGCAGGCTTCGGCGTAGCGGAACTGTCCGAGGGAACGGCGGCCGTAGTATCCCGAGGCACCACCGTCACCGCAGAATCAGATGCCGTATGGATTTTTGATGTCGTATCCTGAGAAGCAAACCGTTCATAAATGCTGCGGCGCGCCTCGGCCGAGCCCTGCTTTTTCTTGGCCTCTTCTTCGCGACAGGCCCGCAGCTCCTCTTCCATAAATGCGCGCTGGTCCGGGGAATAGGACATGCTGTTATAGCGATATTCTATCTCGTCGCAGACAACACCTTGACGCTGCCCGGCACAAGAAGCCAAAAACAATCCACAAGAAAACAGCGCCATTAATGCGGCAACCACTACCAAATACTGTTTCTTTTTTTCCATTGTCAACAACCTCTAATGAATCAATATAATTTTTCCCGTTTTTTTCTTGGACCCTTTGCGGACCACATAATGATAAACCCCAGGAGCCACAAGTTTCCCGGTCTTGTCGGTGCCGTCCCATTCCGCACGGCCACCTAAAATGTCGCTATCGTAAAACGACTTTACCAACGCCCCGCCGCGATTATAAACACTTACGAAAGAATCTTCTGAAATATTATCGATAACCAGACGCTGGCCCTGCTTGGGCCTGAATGGATTCGGGTAAGCCTTTACTTCAGCAGGAGCTTCAGATGTCATCATCTTTTCGGCATTCCTCAAATCCTTGCGAGAATAGCGAGTCACGCCGCCATCGTGGGCAAACCAAATCATACCCTTAATAGGGTCAATTGCCAAATCATGCACCTTGTTACTCAGTAATCCCTGCTCTGTAGCCCATCGTTCCACCGCTAGAGTATCCTTGGATTTCTTTCGCTTTGACAAACGAAACACGCCCTGATCGGCAGTTCCAAGCCAGATATTTCCTTGAACGTCTCTGTCCATGGAGGTATACTCGGCACCAATCAACCCTTTTGTCGAGCTAGGCTGAACAAGGGTATCCCTATCTTCGTCCATGTAGGCGAGACTCCCAACGGTAACCATCCATAAAGCATTGTCATCTTTATCAAAAACAAAATCCAAGGGTGCCTTTCCACCGGGAGTAGCATAATTTTTCTTTTCGGAAACCAACAATCTACCCCCATTTTTTGAGGGTGGCGGCAAGCGGAAGACGTCTAATGAACCTCCCAATGAAACATAAAACGCCTCCCTAGAAGAAACATATACCAGCCATTCTCCCGTTTCTGCCTCAGTCTTTGCCGCAAGAGTTCCGACAATAGGGGAGGAACCTATTTCAGAGAGGCAACTGATATCGCCGTCTTTTGTGATATATGCTAGGCCATATTTTTTTTGGCCAGATGTCGCCACCAAAAATCCGGAACTATCCGGGGCGGCAGTTGTCCCTATGGCAACAGTAAAATCATTTAAGTATTCGTCTAGGCAACTATTCTCATCTTGTGGAGTCCAGGCCTTAAAGAGAGTATATCCGTTATCCCTAAAAAGGAAAAAGCCCATTCCCCACACATGAGCGAGCAATAAACCATTATCCAGGGCAGACAAAATTTTCATCCGGTTGTCATAAGACCCGGTATAACTCCCCACACCATTCCAAATCGGGACGCTATTTTGCCAATTGTACCCGTCACTATACGCCATCCACCCATTTGATGTAGCGGCAACAATTCCCCCACCTGAAACAGCTGTCATTTCGTAGACACTATCCAGCGCATAATTGTTAAAAAGCGTTTCCCGTTCGATTTTTGAAACGTCCTGTTTTTGACTTTCAAAAAAACGGTCAGCATCACTAATATTTTTTTTCTTGACCCACGAAGTCGGGTCTACCAGCCGCACGTCGGCTCCCATATTAGCCCAATTCATTTTGCGACCATACACTTCGGTTCCCAGAAGAACAAATAGCGAATCATCCTTAATGGAAATTTTTTGAGGCGACCTAGTAAGCAGCGAGGTATTTCCGATTTTATCTATCGTCAGAAAGAACGAACTTTGATCGGTATCAAAAAAGGCCAAGCGATCTTCAAAGGCGATAACCAAATTGTTTTTTTTCGATATAACCTGGCCAGGAACCACTTGAACTTTCTTATTCAGATAAGAACGGTTTGCAATGCTCCAGCTAGAGGTTTTCTTATCAAATGCCGCAACTAAACCATATTCCGAAACGGCAAATATTTTAGCATCTGTCTGCGCAATACCCAAAAAGGAAGTGGCGCCTAAGCCATCTGCAGAAGTCCAAAGTCTTTTTATTCTAGGTGTCGAAAACTGGACGCCACCACCTGTGGCCAAGACATAACCCGAATCGTATGGAATAGCGGAGTATACCGGCGATGGTTGGGAAAAGACTTTCCACTCGTCGGCCAGAACAGTGCTTGTTAAAAGCAACAAGGCAAAAATTAACCGCATTAAAGGCACTTTACAAAATTACAAAAATGCACTAGCCCAGCAAAACATTCCGGGCTCTTTTAATGGCCGATTTTCTCCTTTTGGTTATAGCACTAAAAGACACCCCGTATAGGACGCTCAATTCTTCTGTGGATAAGCCCTTGTGGAATGTCATATCGATCAGTTCTCGGTCGCTCCTAGAAAGGGAATTGACCACTCGCTGCAATTCGTCATTTTTTTGATTTCCCTCCCGATAAAACACCGAACTTTCGGCAGGCAGGGCCATGTAGTCCCCCACTACATCTGAGGCTATAGAAAACGGCAACATCTTTTGACGGAAACGGACATAATCATAGAAGCAATTTCTAAAAACCCGAAATAGCCAAGGAAAAACGGAATCTCCATATTTTATGCTCTTTGCGCATTTGAAAAAACGCAGGGCGACATTTTGATAAACATCCTTGGCATCCTCGCTACTCTCGCAACTCATCCTGCACAAGTTGTAAATTTGAGGTGAATATGTCTTCCATGCTTCTTCCACCCAGTTGCCGTTTTTTGTATCTTTGTTTTTGCTCGTTTGCTCCATTGTTCCCTTCCGTTTTTTGACGGCGAAAATTTATGAAATTGAATCTGAAAAAACGAATTTTTGAAAAAATGGCAAACAACTGTTGTCAAGATTCAAACAATTGTTGCCTCTTTGCAAAATATTGTTACCTGCTGCTGGTGTTTGCAACGACTGTTTTCGCCCAGGAATTCAACATGAATTCCATGCCGCCTCCCGAAATGCAGATGGAGTATTCGGCAGGGGCGTTGAAAAATGGCGGGACACTCACCGTAACCGTGACCGTCCCCGACAAATGGCACGTAAACGCCAACAAGGTCACCGACGAATTCTTGAAACCCTCCTCTGTCGAAGCCAAGGCCGAAGGTCTTGAATTTGGCGAGGCGGTTTGGCCCGAACCTATAAAGGAATACAACGAAGCCCTGGAGCTTGAAATCTGGACTTTCCGCGGGACGTTTTCCGTAAAGATTCCGGTAAAAACTGTTGACGGTGCAAACTACGACAGCCTTGGCACCAGCGTCACCTTTAATTACCAGGCCTGTGACAACTCTATCTGCCTCGCTCCCGCAAGCAAGACCATCTCATTAGACGGATCGTTAAACGGTGGTGCGGTAGGCGCTGGCGTAAAAAAAAACGATTCTGAAATAGGGGCGGTCGAAGGTCGCACAGGCGAAAGTCGCACAGACGCCAGGGAGAACCGTGCGGGCAGTAGAACCGGGCTTGCCGACGGGGATTCCGCCGGTATCGCGCTCCTGCTGTTCTTTGCCTTCGTGGGCGGGATCATCCTGAACCTGATGCCCTGCGTTCTGCCGGTACTTTCTCTGAAGCTTTTCAGCCTGATCAAACAGGCAGGAGAAAGCCGCGGACGGCTCCTCGCCTTGGGAGGAGCCACAACGGCAGGCATCCTGGTGAGTTTCTGGGTGCTGGCCGCCGTTGTCGCCGCCGTCAAGGCCGGCGGCGGGTCCGCAGGCTGGGGGATGCAGTTCCAGAGCGCTGGCTTTATCGCCTTCATGGTGGTCATCCTGACCGCTTTTGCCATGAGCTTTTTCGGAGTCTTTGAAATCTGGCTTCCCTGGAGCACTACTACCCGAATGGACAGCGCAGGCCAAAAATCCGGACTTGTGGGAGCGTTCTTTACGGGTGCGCTCCTGGTGCTTTTGAGCACACCCTGTTCCGCGCCCTTCCTGGGTACCGCCATGGGGTTCGCCTTTGCGCAGACCACGCCAATCCTGTTCCTGTTCTTTACTGCGGCAGGCCTTGGCCTTGCCCTCCCCTATATGCTGGTGAGTGCCTTCCCCGGCGTGCTTAAGGTTTTCCCGAAACCTGGCGTGTGGATGGTCCATCTGCAACGGGTAATGGGCGTCTTGCTGCTTGCAAGCGTAGGTTGGCTTTTCTGGATTGTAAATGAGCAGGCGGGAGTTACAGGCGTAGAACTTTTTGCCGCCGTCGCTATCGCAAGCATCGCCTGCTCTGTTCTGCTCGGGAAATTCGCAAAACCGGGAACCGCCTTTATCCGTGAAGTTGCGGTAGTCATTCTCAGTAGCGCCGCGCTGTTCTCCCTCTGGTTTGCAGGAATCGCTCCCGAATACGAGCGGGCGGCCATCGCCACCTTTAACGCCCGCATGCAACAGCAAATGACCGAAGACGGGTGGTTCCGCTACAGCCCTGCTCTCATCGAAGAATTTGCCAAGGCGAAACGCACCGTCTTTATCGACGTTACCGCCGACTGGTGCCTCACCTGCAAGGCCAACGAAGCCGCCGTCCTTGAAGACGAAGACTTTGTCCGCGCCATGGACAGCCTGAACGTGGCCCTTGTAAAGGCGGACTGGACCCGGGAAACTCCCGAAGTCAACGCGCTTCTGCAAAGCATGGAAAAATCAGGGGTGCCCGCCTATGCCATCTACCCCGCCGGAGACGCCTCCAAGCAAATCGTGCTGCCGGAGTTGCTCACGGTAGAGGGGATTGTAGAGAAAATTCAGAATTCAGATTTTGGATTTCAGAATTAAAATTAATTCGGAATTCCGAACTCAGAAATCCGAACTGCTTTACCGCTTGCCTTCTTTCTTGTACCGCTCGATACATTCGGCGTAGAAGTCGAAGGTCTGCTTGGCAATGGACTTCCAGCTGAACACGTCGATGGCCCGCTTGCGGCTCAC
>DGRZ01000058.1:23273-32757 GCA_002391195.1 Fibrobacter sp. UBA4375
TCCGTCTGGAAAGCCTTGGGGTCTGCCGGATCAAAGTCCGTTTCGGAAACGTGCTTCAAGGGCACCAAAAATCCGGTCTCGCCGTCCACGATAATTTCAGGAATGCCTCCCACCGCAGAACCTACCACCGGAGTGCCGCAGCTCATGGCTTCCAGGTTAATAATACCGAAGGGCTCGTAAAGCGAAGGGGTCGCGAAAACGGTAGCGTGGCTGTAAAGCACGCGAAGTTCCTCGTGAGGAACCGCCTCCTGAATCCACACCACGCCGTCGCGGGTCTTCTGCACCTCTTCGATAAGATTCTTGCACTCGTCGGCAAGTTCGATGGTGTCAGGAGCGCCGGCACAGAGCACCACCTGGGCACTCTTGTCGATTTGCGGAATGGCCTGGATCAGCTGGCTGATGCCCTTCTGGCGAGTAATGCGGCCCACGAACAGCACATAGGGGCGTTTCGGATCCACTCCCCACTTGGTCAAAATATCTTCGTTGAAAGTCGGAGCATAAAAGTCCGGATCGATGCCGTTGTAAATCACCTTCACCCGGTCTTCGGGCACGCCGTAAAGCTTCATCACGTCCCGTTTCATGCCCTGGCTTACGGCAATCACGCCGTCGGCAGCCTCATAGGCCGTGCGTTCAATCCAGCAGCTCATGGCATAGCCGCCATCGCCCAGCTGTTCCGCCTTCCAGGGGCGGTGGGGTTCCAGCGAGTGGGTAGTGAGAATCAGCGGGCACTGCAAAAGACGACTGGCAAGCACTCCACCAAAGTGGCTATACCAAGTGTGGCAGTGAATGACATCGATATTGTCGAGGGCTGCCGCCCACTGGAGGTTGATATCCAACGGCTTGAAAATTTTCTGGAAACGGTCGTCCTTCGGGTTCAGACCCAGCTTCCGCGAGAAACCAATCGCACGGATATTGTCCTCGTCAATATTCTGGTCGCCAAAACAGCGGGCTTCTATATGACAAAGTTTTGCCAGTTCCTGGGTCAGGAACTTGACGTGAATACCTGCACCGCCGTAAATTTCCGGCGGAAACTCGTTAGTAAGAATTGCTGCGTTCATAATAGCCACCCAATAGTTGGACCCTAAAGTCTTATTGTAAAAAATATAAAAACACTCTGTCTGGGTAGGCAGAGTGTTCAAGAGAGAGATAAGCCGATTCTAGTTAAAATTCTTGCAGGTTCCTTTCCAGTTACCGGACTCGCCGATAATCGGACCGTTAATATACTTGCCATTCATGCCGACAAAATCTGCCTTACGCCAGTCTTCGCCTCCCAGGTGCCACCGCATCCAAGAAATGGTCGCGGCCATGCCGCCCCAAGAGCCCGATCCATGACCCCAGCCGCATTCCTTTTGCCAAGGTGTAACATCATAGCACTCAGTACCCGTTCCACCGGTCATCTCTATGAGGCATGCGGGAGCACTTACATCGGCCCTGTTGTAATCATTTTCAGCATTGCCACGTTCCATACCACCTTCGCCATAAAGAATCGCAATGCTCTTGTTCGCAGGAACCTGATTGGCACCGGGATTATCCCAGGCACCGCTGTTGTTAAGGAACGCAGTAAGAACACGCTCATCCTTAATAAGGGCCCGCTCAGATTCAAGGCCTCCCATGGAATGACCGGAGCAACCAACCGTATTTATATCAAGCTTACCAAACAACGGGCTTGCGGCATTTTTGTTCTGCTCATCAAGCCAATTCATGGCAGCAATAGCCTTGGAACCATCGCCAGGAGAACTACTCAATGCAAGAACCACAAAGCCGTGAGACGCAAGACGACGGATTATTCCCTCGTATGCTCCAGGAGCGGTTCCGCCTCCCGGCCCCCAAATTACTACGGCATGTTTTTGATTTGGATTACTTGTCATATGCGTGGGGTACGCAAGAATTCCCTCTCCATCGGCACCGGTGCCGGTTTTGTATTCAACCGACATGAAATTTTTTTCTTCTTCAGTATCGTTTGCGAGGAATATTTTCGGGACTGCAGGCTCTCCGCTAGAACTGGACTCTACACCCGTAGCATCGCTAGAGCTGCTTTCCAATACGGTCGCTTCGCTGGAGCTGGATTCACCAAAACTAGAATTACTAGAATTGCCAGATTCTTCCGATGCGCCATTATCTCCAACCTGTCCCTGACCTCCTTCAATCTGTCCCCCTTCACCTAGATCTTCTTGAACCAAATCATCAGCAGCTTCGATAGGCGCGGGTTTGGTGACATCATCGCAAGCAGCCATCGCAAAGGCGGCTCCAACCACAATCAATCCTTTTACAAAAACCTTGAGGTTTTTCAATTTCATCGTATCTCCTTTTGTTTCCCATCACGTAAATAAAATTACATTGGAAAAAAACAAAAGAAAAGCTACGGGCTAGAGCTGCCGTGGACAAATAGTCCATGTACAACAGCAACCTGCGGAAAAAATGCAAATTTCCAAGAAAAAGTTTTTGTATACGGCGCCGTCAAAACGGCTAAAAGATTTTTACAAAAAATAACCAGAAAAATTAACGCGGGGCATATATGCGGGACATAAATTCCGCACGGGTCTTCTCGTCGGTCTTGAAACGGCCCAGAAGCTGGGTGGTGACCATGGTGGCACCGGGCTTTTTCACCCCGCGCATGGTCATGCACATGTGAGATGCTTCCAGTACAACAGCCACGCCCTTCGGGTTCAGCTCCTTCTGGATGAGTTCCGCTATCTGGCGGGTCATACGCTCTTGAATTTGCGGGAAGCGAGCATAGAACTCCACCACTCGGGGAATTTTTGACAGTCCCACCACGCAGTCACCCGGAATGTAGGCCACATGGGCCTTGCCCGTAAACGGCAAAAAGTGATGTTCGCACATGCTGGCAAACTCGATGTCCGGCACGATAATCATCTCGTCGTACTTTTCGTGAAAGCGCGTCTTGAGGATATCCTCGGCTTTCATTTCACCCGAAAGTCCAGTCATGAGTTCGGCGTACATCTTCGCCACACGACGGGGCGTTTCCAGCAATCCTTCGCGGTTCGGATCTTCGCCCATGCCGGTAAGAATCATCCGAAATCCGTCTTCCATCATCTTTAAATTCATCTGGCTATCCTTTTACACAAACACCACTTCGTTGCCGACGCGAGGAGACTCGTTTCGATTCGGGAGGCCGCTTTCGGTGTCGGCGTAACCAACGGCGACAGAAGCATACACCCGCTCATCTTCACGCAAGCCGAGGCCACGCAGGTATTCCAAAATCGTCGAGTCTTCGTTCAGCCACTTGAGCTGGTTGATGTAGCAGCTACCCAGGTCCAGCTCATTGGCCGCAAGCATCATGTTTTCTACAGCGCAGGCCACGTCGGCCATGTTGTTGCCGTAATCCTTCTTGTTCGCCACCACGATAAGTACCGGCGCAGTGTAGCAGAAAGAGTAATTTCCCTTGCGGGCAAGGGTGATAGAATTCTTGAGGCTCTTGTACAGGTCTTCGCGAAGTTCCATCTTCGCGAACGCGGCCTGAACCAGCTCCTTGAGCTTAGCGATTACAGCCCCATCCGAAATCACGAAGAAGTGATTCGTCTGGGCATTACCGCCGGTAGGTCCAAAACGCCCCGCCTCAACAATGGCCTGCAGCTTTTCCATTTCCACAGGTTGTGCCTTGAACTTGCGGGTGCTGCGTCGTGTGCGTATGGCTTCGAGAGTGTTCATGTTTTTTTCCTTGGAGATCCCCGCCTTCGCGGGGATGACAAATGAAGACTCAGGATGACGCGGAGCCTGCCCTGAGCTTGTCGAATGGGCGTCACTTGTCCAGCGGCATAACCAAGATACGAGATTTCCGCTTGGTGTTGTAATGTTCCCGCTTGCTCTTCGGCAAATCCTCTACGGAGCCGTCTTCGAATCCGAAGGGGTAGAACCAGTCCAAAGCCTGGGTAGTGAGCAGGAACAGTTTCTTGTAGCCCTTCATCCGGCCAACCGAAATCAAGTGCCGCACGATAGCGTCTCCAATGCCAGACTTGCGGTAGTTGGCCGCCACGGCAATGGCGGCCACTTCGGCCATGCCATCTTCGAACTCGTGCAAAGCGCCACAGCCGTGGATGCTGTTGTCGATGCTATAGACCACGTAGTCCTTGAGCTTTTCGGAAATGCTCTCCTGGGTCCTGGGCACCAGGTAACCCTTCGCGATATAGTCCTGCATGATCCGCAAGATATCGGGAATGTCTTCCATGTTGGCGGGCCGGATGCTGGAATACTGGTTCGCGTACACCATGGTTCCGTCGCCCCTGGCGCTAAATACTTCTTGCAGCACACTGCCCTGGAACTCGCCGCTCAGCAGGTGAACACGGTTCGCGCCAGCCTCGCAAGCGTTGATGGCATTCTGCAGATAATCCTTCTGGGCAAAGTTCAGCTTATCGGCATTCAGTTCCAGAAGTTCCTTGGCCTGGTCCACGTCCAAAGCCGAAATCACGCCACTATCGGTAGGTTCCAGATACTTGGTGTTCTTGCCGGTAGCAAGGCCTTCTAGCTTAATACCGTTCTCACTGCCGATAAAGAACAGCTTGCCCACCTGCATGTACTTGCAGAGTTCCGTAGCCAGTTCCGTAGAACTGATGTTGTAGGCCTGACCCAACTTGTTCCAGCCGATAGGCGGAATAATAGGCACGAACTTCTCGTTCAGAAGCTGCTCCAGAATGTCCCGCTGGATCCGTTCGATCCGGCCGGTCCGCATATAATCTACACCTTCGATGACCCCAAGACTCCGAGCCAGCACCCAGTTTCCCTGGATGCCGCTCAGGCCGCTGGCCGTCAGGTGACTCATAATCCTCTGGGCAACACCCAAAGACGCCTGCTCTATCAGGGGCAGGGCCTCTTCGCTGGTAAGCCGCACGCCACCTTCGAACTTGGACTCGATTTCCCAAGCCTTCAGCTGGGCGTCAATGCTGTTCCTGGTTCCAGGCACGATAATGATTCGGATTCCCGCCTTGTGCAACAAGGCGATATCCCGCATGAGCACAGGGAACAGCGGGTGGTCCATAAGGCCGTCTTCAATCTTCAATACAAAGAGCTGGCCCTTGAACCGGTCCATATAGCCGAAGACTTCCCGGATAAACCCGGAAACTTCGAAATGCTGGGAATAAAAATCGGACACAGTATTGCTCATAGTTCAAAAAATAATAAATCTTACTTATAACAAAAGACGCAGGGTGACCCGCGCCTTTATTAAAACTTGTCTATCGCGACCTATTGCTTGGCAGCCGGTTTGGCGGCAGGCTTTGCAGGAGCTGCTGCGGGTTTTGCCTCGGCGGCCGGTTTTGCAGCAGGAGCTGCCTTCGCGGCAGGCGCGGCCTTGGCAGGAGCGGCGGCAGGCTTGGCCGGAGCAGCCTTTGCTGTATCGGCAGGTGCGGCAGCAGGTTTTGCGGCAGGAGCTGCCTTCGCCGTGTCCGCAGGAGCGGCGGCAGCAGGCTTGGCTTCGGCCTTAGCAGCAGGAACTGCGGCAGGCGCGGCCTTGGTGCTATCCGCAGGAGCAGCGGCGGGAGCGGCGGCGGGAGCGGCGGCAGGTTTAGACGTATCTGCGGGAGCGGTAGCTGCAGCGGCATTTGCGGCGCTATCAGCAGGAGCCGCTGCGGCGCTGTCAGCCGGAACAGCCGTAGAATCCACAGGCGGAACTTCGGCATAGACCTTCAACAGTTCCACTTCGAAAATCAGGAGGGCATTGCCAGGAATGGTAGGCGGAACACCGGCTTCGCCGTAGGCCAGGGCGCTGGGAATCCAAGCCTTCACCTTGTCCCCTTCTTTCATGACCTGGAGCAGGTCTTGCCAACCTTCGATGACTGCGCCTACGGGGAACTCCAGAGGTTCACCACGCTTGACGCTGTTGTCAAACTGTGTGCCGTCTAACAAAGCCCCGATGTAATGCACCTGAACCTTGTCCGTCACCTTTGGCGAAATGCCCGTGCCAGCCTTAAGCACGCGATATTGTACGCCCTTGGGCGTCACCTTCACTGTAGAATCCAGAACATTCTTGGCGAGGAATGCAGCCTGGTCTTCCAGAGCCTTGGCGGCGGCAGCCTTCTCGTCGTCCTCTTTCTGCTTCTGCATGCGGAGCAGCAAGTCTTGCAGGGCCGACTCCGAAGCGGAATCCGACAGCAGAACCTTGCGGGCAGGGTCCACTTCGTCCTGGAGGGCAAGCATCAGCACGTCCATCTTGACTGGAACATTGATATTGGCGATAGCCTTTCCCAAGTCCATGCCCAAGGCATAGCTGTAACGGTCCACGGCGCTGTCCAGGGAAACCTGGGGAGCGGGGGCGGCAACAGGCTCGGCGGGTTCCACCACCGGCTGCGGGTTATTGCCACCGCAGGCGACCAAAACGGCACCTGCAGCAAGACCAAAAGAATAGCGAATCAGGTTCATAAAACTCCTTTTGGATTACGTATGTAACCCATATCACGGTTAAATTAGCTTTTTTTTACAGGAAATTTGCGGAATTGTGCGTTTTTTCACATAAAACCACATTTGTAAACAAAAAACAACGAAAAACCTTTAAAATCCAGAAGAATTTGTTATATTTGGGGCAACGAATAAACGGGATTGTGAGCTAACTCTATGAGCATCAAGTTCTTACAGATGGTGGACTCTGCACAGGAGAGCAAACGCGAGTTTGACCTGTCTGTCGTCTACCTCAAGGATTCCCTCCACCAGTCCGTCAAGACCGCTCAGAGCAATACGCAGCGGGTTTCTTTCGGCACGAACAAGGTCCAAACGACCGGCTGGCTCAAAGGAGCCCTCTCCTATCCTTGGGTTGTGGTCTGCACCATCATCCCTGCCGTCATGGAAATGATCGTGTAAAATACGACTAGGGAAGGCTTACGCCCTCCCTAAAACAACCTTCCCTGCACAAGAAAAGCCGCGAAATCGCGGCTTTTGCTTTTTTCCTGCATTCTCCAGTATCTATCAACTAGTACCTAAAGAATTCTTACCTATTTCTTCTTTTTACGACGGACACCCCACTTGTCCTTGATTTCTTCTTCGATCTTCCTCTTAGCGTAGCGAACTACCATCTTGAACTGAACCGTATAGACGCCAGTTCCCACAAAGCGTCCGTTGTGATCCTTGAAGTTCCAGTTCACGAACACCTTCTGGTCCGAATTCAAGCAGTTTCCGCCAAACTTCGGACTGTTACAAGGCACCGTGATGACAGTATCATTCACATATTGTCCCAAGTGATCGAAATAGTTAACCACGAAGGAGATGAACACCTTCTCCGGATCCAGAGAATCAAGTACAGAGGGGTCCACAGAGCCGTCGGCAGCTATCTGTGCACGGTCCAGCAACTGCGGCACGAACCGTTCACCGAGTTGCACTAAGTGACCCAAGGCACCTTCTTTTTCTAGGTCTTCCTTAGTCGTAGAACTAGGCACATAACGCAAGTTCACGGAACTCATGGTATGCAGGATTTCGTCCTTGTCGTCGAAGGTTCCCATCTTAGTGGATTCCACCAAATGATTCAGCAAGCCTCCAATAATCACCGGCGACGGATCATCTCCGGCAATATTACCGAAGTTATCCTGAATAGCATCCTTACTTCCGCGGACCACCATCAGGGAATCACCGGGCATCACAGTCACCTGACCAGCATCCAAGATCAAAGTGGCAATCATGCCATCTTCGGACCAAGAAATAGACGAGGGAATCAAATCCAAAGTATCCTTGCCGTGGATATAACGGAAGTAATCCCGACCCTCTACCTTCTTAATGGGTTCAGAGAAAGCAACTGCCAATGTATCTGCCTTTTTGCCGTAATTAAGGGTAGCCCCTGCAATAACCGGAGACATCTTATCGGTAACCCTTACAGGATCTTCGTTGACAAAGACCTCTCCAAAGACCGGATAATAGGTGTACACTGTTGCCGGCGGCAAAGATTCACTAATGCTGGTAACTCCCTTGGCTAATGGCGACGGAGAGTAAACGTCCCAAATAACCTTGGTCGGATCCTTGGGATCCAGCTTCAGATACGAAGGTTGAGCCTGCAACTGCACCAACAATCCACGGTCACTATACCAGGGGAAGGTCATATGAAGTTTTTCCAAATCCTCTTTCTTCAATGGCGCCGCATACTTAACTACAACCTGATCCATAACACCATCATAATCCGTATCCCAGTATTCAACAGCATTCACAGCCGGCAAACGATCTACCACTGACACAGGGACATGACGGTCATATTCGTCGGACGTGATGAACGGAGCGTTGCTGAAGGTCACATTGGGATACAAGGAAACACTATCCTTCATGTTCCCTTGAAGTTTCAAGTCTTCTCCCACAAAGATGACAATGTTCTTAGAAGGTAGGTAGACCTTGGAAACTTGGCCAAGTCCAAAGAAGACTTCCTTGCCCTTTTGCTTCATGGCAATCAACATTTCCGGATAGCTCAGATCAATGGGAATAATATCTACGTTGAACTCTACAAACAGGGAGTCCAAACCGCCCTTGGTGGTATCCCTAATGGCATGGGCGGCCTTGATGATATTGGTTCCCAACTCTACTAGCGGAACCTGACGTACATATACGGCTCCGTTGGATTTGTCCCTATAAGTTACCTGAGCATAAGAATTCTCCTCGATATCTTCAGGGAACACCAAGTCAGAAACGTCCTTCAAGATAATCCTGCTCCGATCTCCATTGAGAGTCGGTACGGTAGCCGAGTTCAACATCACTCCATTAACCACCAGTGAAACGGACATGACATCCACAAACTCTGACAACGTGTCCTGCAATAGGATTTCCACGTAATCCAGCTGGCTGTCCAAATCAGAATCCTTGATCATGGCCACCTTGCCTTCGGGGACCACCGCAAAGAAGTTGATGTTATCAATCACCACAAGCTGTCCAACCTCGTTGGTGACGTAAATTTCACCATTTCTGACAGGATCGTTAGCCGTCACATAGATGGTAACACTTCCATCGGCATTGACCTTAATTGAATCACCAGGAGCCGGATTATTAGGATCTATCAGAACCAATCCGGACGGTGTCGTAAAGGTCAGAGAATCTACGTTATCACCAAAGTATTCCTTCACCTTGTCCGCACTCAGTGTTATAGCCACCACATCTCCGACCTTGGCCGAATCGATATTGGCGTTCTGACGGAAGTCCAAGGAGATATCCGTGGGGTTGTTGTCCACATAGTACACATTCTCACCGATAGTCACCGTACCGGGGTCACCGGGCTTCTTGTCGTCGGCAGGCACCAGAACACCCGCATTCTGGACTACAGAATCGCCCTTGTCATAATCGTCCCAAGACGGGTTGACATATCCACCGCCAGCTGAGCTATACCCGAAATCCTCACCGCCACCATTGGGGCTGTAGTTTCCAGTACTGCTGCTAAACAGAATTCCTCCGCCACTGCCTTCGTCGCTGCTAGAAGAGCTACTAAACAACTCTCCTCCTCCCCCCTGGCTGCTGCTGGAGCCGTTGCTGCCAGAAGAGCCCGTGCTACCGGAGGAGCCTCCGCTGTTGGAAG
>DGRZ01000077.1 GCA_002391195.1 Fibrobacter sp. UBA4375
TCGATGAGCGACTTGTCTTCGCGCAAGCGGGTGCGCATCTGGTCAAAATACGCAATATGGAGGTTACTGCCCAGGCGGACTTCACCCGATTCCGGCTGGAGTTCGCCAAGAATCAAGCGGAGTAGCGTCGTCTTACCGGAGCCATTCGGCCCCACAATGCCAATGCGGTCGCCACGGCTGATTTCAGTCGAGAGGTCGCTAATGAGCGGGCTCCCGTCATAGGAATAGCTCACGTTCTTGAGACGCGCAACGAGGCGCCCGGAACGGTCGGCTTCCGTAATCTGCATGTTCACATTGCCTGTACGGGAGCGGCGGGCCGCGCGTTCTTCGCGCATTTTAATCAAGGCGCGGACTCGCCCCTCGTTGCGCGTACGGCGTGCCTGGATGCCCTTGCGGATCCAGACTTCTTCTTCGGCCAATTTCTTATCGAAAAGTGCATTCGCCTTTTCTTCTTCGGCAAGCGCCTGGTCCCTGAACTGCACAAACTTGTCGTACGGGAAATCCCAACTGCGCACACGGCCACGGTCGAGTTCAAAAATGCGGGTTGCCGTACGGCGTACAAAAGCACGGTCATGGCTCACGAACATCACCGCACAAGAAAGGCGCGTCACAATCCCTTCCAGCCACTGGATCGCGGGAATGTCCAAATGGTTCGTCGGTTCGTCGAGCAAAAGCAAGTCCGGGTCCTCGGCCACGGCACGCGCAAAAAGCACACGGCGCTTCTGGCCACCGCTCAAGCTATCGTAAGGCGCATCCGCATCAATGCCCGTCTTCCCGAGAATCGCTTCGGCGGTCGCATTGTGCGCACCATCGTCCAGAACCTTCTTTGAAATCACGGAACCGCCACTCACCACCGTAACGCGCCCCATCACAATGTCGCGGACAGTCCCATCGAGATGCGCCGGAATTTCCTGAATCATGCGACTCACGCGAAGCCCCGTCTTCTTTACGATTTCGCCGGAATTCGCTTCCATCTCGCCGCTCAGCACCTTCAAAAGCGTACTTTTGCCCTCGCCGTTACGGCCGACAAGGCAAATACGGTCTCCCGCCTCGATATCAAACGAGACATTATCCAAAAGCGGCGGACCGCCAAAACGCAGCAAAATATTCTGAACCGACAAAATGGGCATAAACAAACCCTTCTATAAATACTTTTTCCCATTGAAAAATAGAAAAATCGTTTAATTATCTAAATTTAGGCGAAATGCGTTTCTTGACCCAAAAGCTATTGACTCTAGCGGCCATCGCTGCACCTGCATTTGCAGAGGCAGAAACCGCCGTGCCAAGCCTAGCGGATACAGCCGCCACCGTGAGCGATTCAACGGATGACTTCCAACGTCTTTCGGTAGTTCCCATTCTTGGCTACACCGAAGAGACTCAGTACCAATTTGGCGCCATGGCGATAGTCTTCTTCAAGCCCGAGTTCGAAGGCGGCAAAGCCTCGGAACTGGACCTCTCATTCTATGGGACATCGCGCAAGCAATTCACAAGTTCCGTTTCACCCAAGTTCTACTTTTTAAACGAGCTCATCTCGGGCGTGGTAGACCTTCACTATGAGGATTGGGTCGGCAACTACTTTGGTCAGGGCAATAACCCCGACATTGACGACTTCTACAAGTTCGACCGCAAAACATTCTACTTCACCTCCCTAGTCAAGACAAACTTTGGCACAAAGCAGTGGCTAAAGGATTTCCGTTACGGGATGTTTTTTGAATTCAACAAAACCAATATCGATTTCAACTACCATTACCACGGAAACATCGAACGCCCCGAAAAAACGAATGGCTGGCGAAACGGTATCGGTTACCACTTGTCTATCGACGCCCGCGACAACACCAACTGGGCAAGGCACGGCTACCTCGTCCAGTGGGGGCACTACTTTTATAACAAAGAAATGGGAGACTACGACTACACCCATCAGGAACTCGATGTCCGCGGTTATACAGAATTCATCTGGAATACATCCATGGCATACGGCTTCCTCTGGCAGCGCGTAGACGGGAACGCCCCCTTTGACAAGCTCGCCGGTTCAGATGGCCTTAAGCGCTTCCGCGGTGTCGAAAAGAACTACTTCTATGGCAACCAGGCCATATTCCTGCAAATGGAATTCCGCAAAAAACTGTTCTGGCGACTCGCCGGGGATATCTTCTTCGAAGGCGGAAAGACAGGCGATTACTTTAGTGACCTTATGCGTAACAAGTGGCACAAGAGCATAGGCTTCGGGGGGAGGTTCGCCCTCAACCAGAAAGAAAACTTGTACGCACGCTGTGAATTTTCATGGGTCGATTTCAAGCACCTCGGCATGACGATGTACGTCCGCGATGCGTTTTAGGTTACAGGTTATAGGTATTAGAATTAGTATCATGCACTTTGTGCATACTATTATAGGGCGGCTTCGCCGCGATTATTAACCTGAAACCTAACTCCTAAAACCTAACACCTCTCTCGTCTAAACAAAAAAGCGGACGCAAACCCAAGGTCTGCATCCGCCATTTTGAGATAGAATAATCAACGGTTTAAGGATTAGTCCTTAACGCTGTTCCAGTCCAACACACCCTTCTTCAAGAGGTAGATGTAACCGGCTTCGAGAATCAGGAGGAAGCCAAGGAGGATGAACAGCAATTCCCAGCCGCCAGCGAGGAACTGGATGGTCCAGGGATAAATAAAGGCGACTTCGAGGTCGAACACCA
>DGRZ01000107.1 GCA_002391195.1 Fibrobacter sp. UBA4375
GGTGCATCTACCCGATGTATGACTTTGCGCACCCGCTTAGCGACTGGATCGAAGGCATTACCCACTCCATCTGTACGCTGGAATTCGAGGCGCACCGCCCGCTGTACGACTGGTTCTTGATTGAACTGGGCCTGGACAATCGCCCGCAGCAGATTGAATTTGCCCGCCTGAACCTCACCTACACCATGATGAGCAAGCGTAAGCTTTTGGAACTGGTGCAGACGAAGGCCGTAATGGGCTGGAACGACCCGCGTATGCCGACGGTTTGCGGTTACCGCCGCCGTGGCTTCACGCCGAGTTCCATCCGCGAGTTCTGCGACCGCATCGGCGTGTCGAAGGCCGACTCCATGGTGGACGTGAACCTCTTGTACTTCTGCATCCGCGAAGAACTGAACAAGACGGCGAACCGCGTGATGGCGGTGATCGACCCGGTGAAGCTCGTGATTGACAACTGGGAAGACGGCAAGGTGGAAATGATCAAGGTTGAAAACAACCCCAACGACCCCGCCGCCGGTACCCGCGAAGTCCCCTTCGGGAAGGTTCTCTACATCGAGGCCGACGACTTCATGGAAGAACCGCCCAAGAAGTACTTCCGCCTCAAGCCGGATGGCGAAGTCCGCCTGAAGGGCGCCTACTTCGTGACCTGCAAGAGCGTCGAGAAGGACGCAAACGGCAAGGTGACGGTGATTCACTGCGAATACGACCCGCAGAGCCAGGGCGGCGAGACTCCCGATGGCCGCAAGGTCAAGGGCACCATCCACTGGGTTTCTGCGGCACATGCCGTGGATGCCGAAGTGCGCCTCATCAATAACCTGTTCACGTTGGAAGACCCGGCACAGGTTCCCGAGGGCGAGGACTGGCACGACTACCTGAACCCGGAATCCATGGTGATTAAGCAGGCCAAGGTGGAACCGAGCCTTGCAAACGCCAAGCTCGAAGACCGCTTCCAGTTCATGCGCCAGGGCTACTTCTGCCTCGACAGCGAAGATTCCAAGCCGGGCCACCTGGTGTTCAACCGCACGGTGGATCTGAAGGACAGTTTCGCAAAAGCCGTCGCGAAGTAATTCGCCGATATACTTCGCAATACTGCGTTGCTCGACCTCTCACGTACGCTTTGTACGCTACGAGGGCTCGCGCCTTGTCTCGCTCGGTTCTAATTCGAATTTTAATCAGGTTGATTGGTGTAAAAGTTTCGCGATCCGGTGTCATGCGAACATCCGCTGTATGCCGATACAGCTTCGGGCCGCGAATTTTTTTGAAAATGGGGTTTTAGGGGCGTTGCCCCTAGGCGAAGGGGTAGGTCGAGCGAGGCTCGACCGAGGGGACAACGGTCCAAGGCGAGAGTCGTGACAGGTTGCTTGCAAACTGGAATGACCGAGCCGAACAGTTGGGGATTGAGCGTAGCGAAAGACCAAGGCTTTCCCCTTTTTGTAAAATTAGCCAAAAAACGTCGTTTTATAAAATTTATTGATTAAAAACTAAATAATTATATATTTGATTTTATAAATCCGCCGATATATATTTTGGGTGTAGCCGGATAGCATGTGCTGTCTGAAAAAGAGAGGAACCCAAAATGAAAACGCTATTCAAGATATCGATGATGGTGGCCGTTTTCAGTATTTGTGCCACCTTTGCTGCTGATAATCACTCTCCGCTCCGTGCCAGGGTAGATACTTCGGCGGTGCTTTTGGGCAAGGAAGCCTCCTATGCAAGGCTTTTACGGGTTACCATGAAGGATGGTTCTGTCGAGGAATTCCTGGTGGAATCCGTCAAAACCCTCACCTTCCAGGCAAACCCCAATGACAGTTCCAACATTTACGATGAAGACGAGAAAGAAGACGAGGAAAGATCCGATGAACCCGATAGGACCCCTGAACAGATGTCTTCCAGTTCGGTGACGCCGTCTAGTTCTTCTGTATCACCCAGCTCCGACAGCAAGAGGGGTGACGAAGTGACACCCAGCTCCGACAGCAAGAGGGGTGACGACGTGACGCCCAGTTCCGACAGCAAGAAGGGCGATGACCCGTCCTCCAGTTCCTCGGACAAGCCCTCGGCTATCCCCGTGGCAAACTATGCCGGAACGAAGATCATGTGGAATTCCAGGAACCAGACACTGTCCATCTTCTCGAGGCAGAGCGGGAACGCAAAATTTGCCCTGTTTGATGTTCAAGGTGTGATAGTGGGGAGTGGGAACGTGTTTGTCTCCAGAGGCTCCACGGCTTTTGCTTTGGATTACCTGGATTTGCCCAAGGGAAACTTTGTAGTAAAGTTTGAAATCGGTAACACGAAACTTCAACAGACGATTGCCGTTACCGGAAAGTAAGGAGGCCCATCATGAATTACCGTATCATTACATCCGCGGTCCTGGCCCTTTCGCTTACTTCATTCGCCGGCCAGGCCTACTTTATCTTCAAGAAGGACTCCACCTACACGGCGGGGCTCCTGGGAATCGACTCCCTTAACTTTCCGAAGGATAGGCGGGGCGAGACGGACTCCCTGTTCATTGCGGGCTATGGCCTCAAGGCTTTTGACCGGGTGCCCCTGGCCAATACCGAGGTGTCCTTCAAGACGGACTATTACGATGCCGAAAAGCTGTCCGTGAATGTCCAGTCCGGAGCCCGGATTGGCAGTTTCCTGTTCTACCTGAGGGATGTGGAATACATCGACTTTGTCAAGGTGAACAGCAAGAGCGATACCGACGGAGACGGGCTTTCTGACATAGATGAAATCTACAAGATAGGCACCAATCCCCGTATGGCCGATACCGACGGCGACGGCTACAGTGACGGCACCGAGATGAACCTGTTCAACCCCCAGAACCCGACGGTCTGGAACCCCAACGTGGCGGACTTGCCCAAGCTGGAAGTGACCATGACCATGACGCCTTCTGTGACGCTGACCCGTACCACCAGCACCGGGATCACCAAGTCCACCACCATTTCCGAAGGGGAAGCTGTGCAGACTACGACAGGCGTGAGCAATAGCGAGACCCGGTCGGCCTCCCTGATGCACGCTTGGAGTGTCGGTATCCAGGGCGGTTACGCTTCTTCCAGTCCCACATTCATGGTGAATGTGGGCTATAACGGAAGCTACACGACTAGCACGGGCCACACCATGACGGAGAGCCAGTCTAGTTCCATCACCAGGAACTACAACCAGGCTATCACCGAGGCCATGACTCAGGGCGAGTCCATTACGGGTGGCACCATCAGCATGCAGGCCCGTATCACCAATACGGGGAAGGTGGCCTTTACTATCGGGAACCTGCTCTTGAATGCCAGTACCTATACGCCTTCCGGCGATATTCAGATTATCGCTGAACTGTCGGTCGGTGACGGGGCAGGCGAGGACAAGTGGACCAATATCACCCTTGCTCCCGGTGAATCCAAGGACCTGCAGTTCTGGAAGGGCGGGCTTCCTCTGGATGCCCTGACCAACCTGGTTTTCAATCCGGGTGCCATATTCCTTTCGGCAAGTGCATTCAAGATCACTACCGAATATGACGGCAGGACCAGTGACTTTACCGAGGCCTACACCAAGGCGTCGGCCAGTACGGCAAGGATTACTATCGATAACGGGATGTACTACGGAAATAGTGCAAATCGCGTCCGCGAATACCGTGTTTCCACCAATTTCCGCTACAACGAGGCTTACTCGGGCAAGGACGATTTCCACAAGCCCGTTTCGCTTTCCGAAATTTTGAACATCTTGAAGGTTCCCTTCCAGCAGGATTCCCTGAAGGTGGGTGACGAAGTCCGTTACGGTCTCAAGAGCCTGGGCGATCTTTCTTATGCCACGGCAGACGGCGATACGGCCTGCTGGTTCGTGTCCATCGTGAAGGCTTCGGACCCTACGGTGGCCGTTGTCCGCTCTCTGCAGATTGGCAGTTTTAACATGGATAGCGTAATTGTGGGTGCAGGAGACCAGGTGCAGTTCATGTACAACGAGGACCGCGACCACGACCACGTGCCTGCCAGCATGGAAAATATGCTGGGCATCAGCGACGAGAAGGTGGATAGCGATGGCGACCAGATTCCCGATTTCGATGAAATCAACGGCTGGACCAAGATTGCCTACACCTATGACAGCGTCAGCGTGCCCATGCTGAGGGCCGGTGTTTGCGAAACCACGGATACCATGATGGTCAAGGTGGACTCCAAGCACAAATACTGCTTTATCTATCGCCATCAGGGAGCCAAGTACGATATCTCGGTGCCCTGCAGGGACCTGGAGTTTAGCAGTGTTGGTGCCCAGTGCTACCGTCCATACACCATCAAGTTTATCAAGCCGGAGAATGTACGGGGCTACGATACCGTGGCAGTAGTTGTGGATTCTGCGGAGGTGGGACCCTTCTTTACCAACCCTGCCCTGAAGGATACCGACGGCGACGGCCTTGAGGACAATGTGGACCCCAATCCCAATGTTCGTGAGGTTTCCACCAAGTCCAATATCGCAAAGATTGCAGTTCACGACATTTCCGAGGGCAAGGATGTGGCTGTGACAAGGAGCTGCCGCATGGAAGGCCTGCTTTGCGTGGACTCCCTGTTTGTCACTGACTCCATCAGGGGCGCAAACGTTACGGTGAACGTCACTACGGTGGAACCCGTGAAGGTGAACGGCGGTATGAACGTGTACTCCGGCAATACCAGGGTGCCCGTGACTGCCGAAGGAATCAAGGGATCGGGAGCCGATGCGGTGGCCATGGTGTTCAAGTTCAACGTGGTGAACCTTTCTGCGGCAAGCGCCGACACCCTGAAGATGGTGGTGTATTCCGAAAAGGGTGATTCCACCACCTACCACCTGGTTCTCCGCTCCCTGATTACCGCCCCCACGGACTTGGTGCTTGGCCGTAACAGCGATCGGAATGCCATTATTCTGAACTGGGTGGCAAACAAGACCGATCCGAGAATCCTGGGTTACGTGGTTCTTCGTGCCGAAGGGGGCAGGAACTACAACAACCCCTCCCTGACCAAGTATTTCATGGAGCCAACTACCGTAAAGCCCCAGGACGGCTATGCCCTGAGTAGCGGTATCACCCTTGTGAAGGTGCTTGGCCCTGGCGAAGAAACTTTCACCGACAAGGTGGGTGGCGGTTCTCCCTACTACACCTACAGGGTGTATGCCTACGCCAAGGCAGGCAATGCCTACGTGTTCTCGAATGGCTCCAACGTGGCTACCCGGAGCGTGGGTCGTATCAAGTTCCAGTTCCAGATGACTGGACGTGGCACGGAATACCTGTGGCATTACAGCAAGGCCCATCGTGAGGACTTTGTAACGGACGCCATTTTCTATGATGGGACCAACACCAGGAACGCTCCGATCCACCAGTACACCTACTACTTCTATGAAGGTGGCTCAGTAGGCGCAGGCAATACGATTATCTACCAGGAATGGACGGATCGCGACATGAATCATGACGACAATTCCGTACCGGGCGACCACACCATCTATTCTTATGAGATGGGCAGCCAGGGCATTACGCTCCAGCTGAAGGCGGCTGGCAAGGATTACGACGTGCGGCCGAACCACAGCATCTTCTGGCCCTACGAAAACTTTGCCAAGGTGCTGAAGGGATCGTCTGAAGTGACCCCGAACGCGAAGGACAAGAGCGTTCCCAAACGGGATTTTGTCGAGCACAAGTTCAACTACGGTGACCGCGGCATCGAATTCGATCCAGGAAACGACGGCTGCGACAAGGATTGCGGAAGCGAGCCCCATGCAGGCTACAAGTTTAAATTCGACTACGGCTGGGCCGATGACTGACGATAAATTTTATACATTGTCGGTATGGCATCCAAAATCGAATACAAGGGAAAAAGGCCCGAGGTGGGGGAGAAGGTGTTCCTTGCCGAGGGTTCCAAGCTCATCGGCGATGTGAAGATAGGGGAGGACTCCTCTGTCTTTTACAATGCTGTCTTGCGTGGGGATATTGCCCCAATTGTGGTGGGCAATCAGACCAATATCCAGGACAACGTGTCTATCCATGTTTCCACCGATGTTCCCGTCAAGATCGGAAACCGGGTCACCATAGGCCATAACGCCGTAATCCACAGTTGCACCATCGACGACGATGTGCTGGTGGGCATGGGGGCTATCATTATGGACGGCGTCCACATCAAGAAAAACAGCATCGTGGGGGCAGGGACTTTGGTCACCCAGGGTCGCGAGTTCCCTGCGGGTTCCCTGATTGTGGGTTCCCCGGCCCATATTTCCCGTGCCGTTTCCGAAGAGGAACTGCACCATGTTCGAGAAGGCGTGGAACGCTACCTCGCCGTTAAGGACGAACTCTTGCAACAAGAAGAAACCTAAATGCTCAAGTTCCATTTTCTCATCAATCCTATCAGTGGCGGCGGTCAGGGGAAGGTTATTTTTGAATTCCTTCCCGAGATTATGGCGTCCATGGATTACAAGCAGGAGGAATGGAAGGCTGAATTTACACAGGCCGAAGGCATGCGGGAGCAAATCCAGCAGGCCCTGGAATCGACGGAAACCCTGGTGGCCGTAGGCGGCGATGGAACCGTTTCGGCGGTGCTTTCCACTATGCTTCTGGGCGGGTTTTCCCAGAAGGTGAAAATCGGGCTTATCCCGCTGGGCACGGGGAACGACCTGGCCCGGGTGCTGAACCTTTACAAGCCCTACGTGGACCGGGGCCTCTTGTTCCTGGTGCGCAGGCTGGTGCTTGCGGGGGCGAGACCTTTCGATATCTGGAAGGTGAACGGCAAGTTCGCTCTGGCCAACTATTTTTCGGCGGGAATCGATGCCCGCATTGCCCACGATTTCAACCTGGACCGTGCCACGGGAGCTATCGCCTCCAATTCCGTAGTGGCCAACAAGCTTCATTACGTGAAGCGGTTCTTTGCCGACAGGGATTACATGCTCAAGTCGGGTTCTTTGGCCTATGTGGATGCCGCAGGCGAAAAGCACCAGGTGGATGTTTCCGGCCACAGGACGGTGATCGTTGGAAACATTCCCAGCTTTGCCAGCGGGGCCAATCCCTTTTTCCGGTCCAACATGGCGGACGGTCTGTTGGAAGTGGTTGATGTCCCTAACATGCACAATTTCTTGATGGCCATCGCCATCGGGAACATCCCGCTAATCGGGTTTATCTACAAGAAGTATTTCCTCCAGTCCAAGAAGGTCAAGTCCGTGGAGCTCCGTCTGGATAAGGACGAGTTCCTGCAGCTGGACGGCGAGGATTTGAGCGGCAAGGCGGGAGAAACCGTGACCATTGAGTATGCCGCCCAGGTGAACATGCTGGCTTTGGACCCCTGATGAAACCGGTGTTGTTTTCTACAGTACGGGAATGGCTCTGTGCCGAAGGTTTGACGCAGCCGTTTTCGGGTACGGACTTTGCCGGATGCGAAGATTTTGAACTGACGGGTTTTGCCCCTCTGGAAACGGCGGGAGCGTCTGACGTGAGTTTCTGGGTGGGGGACAATTTCAAGAGCGACACCAACGTGCCCGGATTTTCGGACTCCGTTCTCGGTCAGGTCCAGGCGGGGCTTTTGTTTGTGCCTGCTTCGCTGGTTGCCGGCTCAGAATCCCTGACGGTGTTGAAGGCTAGGCTTCCGAAGGTCCGTGCTTTAATGCCTGTGGAAAATCCTCACCATGCCATGGTGGAATTTTTGAAGCGCTTTGCTTGCGATGGGGCTGATGGCGTGAAAGATGCCGATGGTATGAACGGTGCCGCCCGGATTCACCCCACGGCGGTGGTGGAGGGCATAGTTGGCGAAGGTTGCCGCATCGGCCCCCACTGCGTGGTGATGGCCGGTGCGGAACTGGGCGCGAACTGCGTCCTGGAATCTTCCGTGACTATTTACCCCTATGTAAAAATCGGCGAAGGCTGTATTTTTCAGGCGGGAGCGGTTATAGGCTCCCGAGGTTTCGGTTTTTACGACTATCAGGGCAAGCGTCGCATGATTCCCCATTTGGCGGGGGTCCGCATAGGGGACCGCTGTAGCTTTGGTGCCAATACCGTAGTGGCGACAGGCTTTTTGGCTCCAACCTCCATCGGAGACGACAGCCATTTTGACTCTATGGTCGAAATTGCCCACAACTGCAAGGTAGGGAACCACGTGTTTATGGCGTCACAGTCGGCGTTGGCGGGCTCCGTTACCGTTGGGGACGGTTCCGAATTTGCGGGGGCCGCCAAGGTGGCGGACCACATTACCATCGGCAAGAATGTGCGGGTGGCGGCCAAGGCGGGAGTGACCCGCAATGTGCCCGACGGAAAGACCGTTTCTGGATTCCCCGCTCTGGAAATAGACCTTTGGCGCCGTTGCATGGTCCGCCTGAAACAGCTCGGGAAAAAGTGATGCCGGCCTGCAAGACTCTTGAATTTTCATCGCCGTCGCTTTCCTATGGTTCTGCGAATGTCTCGGTGCAGATTTTGCCTCGGGATTCAAACCGCGCGCCCCGCATTTCCTGGAATGTGGGCGGTAGGCATCTTTACCGCACGGACCAGGTCAAGCTTTTTGAATCGTTGCATTTTGAAGTGTGCCGGACTACCATTTACAGTGATTGCGGCCTGGACGCAGGTCGCGATGGAGTGTCCGCAGGTCGCGATGGAATGCACGCAGGTCGTAAATGTGCGGCCCTTGCCACACCTGAACATCTGGCGCCTGTTTTCTTGCTTTGGCCGGATGTTTCCTTTGACGTGAATGTCGAAGGGGTTGATGCCGGTAGGGCGGCTATTGGGGCGGACGGTAGGGATGTTAATGGGAATGCCGCAAATCCCGTGCCGGAAATCCCCTTGATGGACGGCTCCGCCTTGCCCTTCTTCTTGGCCTTGCGGCGGGAAGCGGGCGTGCCCAGGGAACTTTCGTTTTACGATGCTCCCGTGTCGAGACAGTGGGATTTGCGCAATGCTCCGGACCAGCCCTCCTATGGCTATGTCCGAATCGAACCCGCCGAAACCTTCGAGGTGGAGTACCGCCTGGACCGACCCGATGCAAACGGTTTCGAGTCCAGTGCCGCCCTTTCGGTGTATGGTTCCGAAGACCTTTATGGCGTGTTTCAGGCCAGGACTTTTATCCTGGAAAATGAATATGAACAGGCCCGCAGGGCAGGCCTTTTGGCTGGTGCCACGGAAAGTTGCGGCCTTCTCGTCAAATCTCCCGCGGACAAGTCCCTTTACCGCGTTCCCGAAGAGCCTGCCATGCACAAAATTCTAGATTTGCTGGGCGACTTGAGTTTTGCATGCCCTGCATTGCCCAAGATTCGCGTTGAAATTTTGAATGGCGGTCACGCAAGTCACCGTCGGATTCTACAAGAAGTTTTGCCTTATTTGCTCAAGGTGGAGTGATCAGTGCGTAAGATCTACATGGCTGGAATGAACCACAAGGTGGCAGAGATTGCCATCCGTGAAAAATTCTACATCCCCATGGATATCAAGACCCGGGCGCTGCAAGAATCCCCCTTTGACGAGTTATTGATTCTTGCCACCTGTAACCGCACCGAAATTTACGTGGCAAGCGACAGGCCTCTTTGCGAGAGAGACCTGGTGCAGTATGTGTGTGGCCTGGTTCACCAAGATTACGGCAGTTACGCATCGTACTTCTACTACAAGGAAGGCGATGACGTAGCTAGGCATGTGATGAACGTGTGTGCGGGCCTGGACAGCGTGGCCATGGGCGAAGACCAGATTCTGCACCAGATTGGTCGTGCCTACGAGACGGCTCACCAGCTTCACGGCACGGGAATTGTCCTGAACAAGCTCTTTCAAGAGACCATTCACACCACCAAGCGCATCAAGACCGAGACCAATCTGAGCAAGCTGTCTTGCAATATCCCGTTTCTTGCCATGAAACAGGTGCAAAAGACCTTCGGGGATTTAGAAAACAAGACTGTTTATATCGTGGGCCTTGGGGAGATGGGTTCCCTGATGCTCAAGTATGTGCAAGAGAATACTACTCACATTTACGCCAGCAGCAAGACCTTTGCCAACGCCCAGAAGTTTGCCGACGTGCTGACTCCGGTGCCTTTCGAGGACCGCTACAAGGTGCTTTCGGACTGTGACGTGGTTATCCTGTGCAGCGCCTGCCAGGAACCCATTGTGACAAGGGATGAATTCGTTCGTGCTTTAAAAGACGCAGCACCCCTTTCTTTGTCATCCCCGCGACCTGTGGTGAGCGAAGTCGAACCAAGGCGGGGATCTCCCCTCGCAAAAACGTCGTCATCCGAAAACGAGCCCCAGCGCCTCGTCATCGACCTAGGCAGCCCCCGCAATGCCGAACCTTCCATCGGCGACTTGCCCAACGTGCAGTATGTGTGCGTGGACGATCTGGAAAAAATCGTTTCCGAAAATCGCAGGCTCCGCATGGCGGAACTGGACGCCGCCCAAAAGATTTTGCAAGAAGGCCTGGAAGAATTCCTCTCCTGGTTCCGTATGGACGAGGTGGCGAAGGGCATTCATGTGCTGGCCGATAAGATGGTCAAGACCGCCGGGGAAGAATCCGGAAAATTGCTGGCCTCGCTCCCTAATTTGGATGAAGCCTCCGCAAAGAAAATCGCCATGATGTACGAGCGGTTCGCCAAGAAGATGGCCAACGATTTCTTGTACAAGGTGAAGGATTCCAACAGCCCCGAAGACGTGAAGGTGTTCCTGAAATGCCTGGAGGCCAACCTGTGAAAACCATTCGCATAGCCACCCGAAAGAGTGAACTAGCCATGACCCAGACCCGCCTGGTGGCGGACCGCCTGGTCGCCTGCGCTAAAGCCTTGGGTGAAGACGTGACTTACGAACTGGTCTCCATGACCACCGAAGGGGACCGCCGTCTGGACAAGTCCCTTGCAAGCTTTGGCGGAAAGGGCGTCTTTATCAAGGAACTGGAAGTGGCACTTTTGGAGGGCCGTGCCGACATCGCCGTCCACAGCCTCAAGGACATGCCCGCCCAGGTGCTGCCGGAATTCAAGCTTGCCGCTGTGCTGGAGCGGGAAGACCCTCGTGATGCTTTCGTTTCGAAGGGCGGTGCAAAAGGAATCAAGTTTATGGACCTGCCTGCAGGTGCCCGCGTCGGTACGGGCAGTATCCGCCGGGTGGTTCAGCTGAAGGCTCTCCGGCCAGACCTGGAGTACGTTCCTATCCGCGGGAACATCCAGACCCGCCTTGCAAAGCTTGCGGAATTGGACGGTGTGGTCCTTGCGGCCGCAGGCCTCAAGCGAATGGGCCTTGCAGAACAGGTGACGGAATATTTCAGCGTAGAGCAGGTTTTGCCCGCTTCCGGCCAGGGAATCCTCGCCATAGAGACGCTGTCTGAAATGCGTCATTGCGAGGAACGCTCTCTATCATGTCATCCTGAGGAGCGTAGCGACGAAGGATCCAGTCCCGAACTTCTTCCCCTTCTCGCTGCCGTCAACCATCCCGAAACCTTCGGCATCGCTCTTGCCGAAATGTCCTTCTTGAAGGCTCTGAATGCGGGCTGCCAGTTCCCGGTGGCAAGCCACGCCGAAATTCTCAACGGAAATGGCGATGCGGGCCTTTCCGCCGTCTTAAAAATGCGGGGCATCTACTGGCACGAATCGACCCAGAGACTTCTGCAGGCTTGCATTCAAATGGAAATTCCTGCAACGGCAGGCGACGACTGGTTCAACGCCCAGGGCGAGGCTCTCGCCAATCAGATTAAAGTCCAACAGTAAGCACTGATATATTAAGAATTCGTTTTTAAAATACAGAATTAATCTTATGAATGTAATTCTGGATTCCGAAATCCGAAATCTGAATTATTCAATGTGAGCGCTTGCTAAATCCCGTAACAGCGTTTTGTATTTTCGCGACAGCGCTTGTAGATTTCTTCTACAGGGACTCCCTTGACTTCGGCCAGTTTTTCGGCAATGTAGGGAATGTATCCCGAATGGCATTTTTTCCCGCGGTAGGGAATGGGGGCCATGTAGGGGCTGTCCGTTTCCAGGAGCATCTGGTCGAGAGGGACTAGGATTGCGGCATCCCGCACATTCTGGGCGTTCTTGAAAGTGACAATTCCCGTAAAGCCCACAAAAAAGTTGGCATTTTTACTGGCCCCGAGTTCCAGGAGTTGCCCTGCGAATTCCGGTGTTCCCGTAAAGCAGTGAACATGGACATTTTTACCTTTCAGGTTAGCATTGCGAAGCACCGCCAGGGCGTCATCGTCTGCTTCCCGCAGGTGGAGTACCAGGGGCTTGCCGCTTTCGATGCCAAGTTGCAAGTGCCGTTCAAACAGCTTGACCTGTTCTGCCCGATGTTCCAAATCGTAATGGTAGTCTAGCCCGAATTCTCCGCAGGCGACGCACTTGGGGTGCTTCAGGAATTCCATCATTCGGGCTTCGTCTTCGGCAGTTTCCGTCAGTACATATTCCGGGTGGATTCCGTAGGCGGCATAGACGTTCGGGTGTTTTTCTGAAATTTCCCGTGCATATTCAAAGTCTGCCGGATCGCAGGCCACATGGATGAACGCTTCGGGCAGGGTGACCTTCGGGTCGGCATCGTGGGGGAGTCGTTCCAGCAGTGAACTTAGGCTTTCGCCGGAGTGCCGTTCGTAGGAATCAATATGGCAATGGGTGTCGATGAACATAGCAACTAGTTCGGAATTCGGAGTTCTGAGTTCAGAATTGAAAATAATCGCGATGTGGCCGCCTTCCTTATTAATTCCGAATTCCGAAATCTGAATTCGGAATTAATAAGTGACTTCCACAATCTCGTAAGTAATCACTCCCTTGGGGGCCTGCACTTGCACTTGGTCGCCCTGTTTTTTGCCCATCAGGGCTTCGCCGATAGGGGACTTCATGCTGATACGGCCCTGGAGCGGGTCGATTTCTTTTTCCCCAACGATGCTGTAGGTCCGTTCCCGCTTGGTCTTGATATCTTTCATCTTGATGGTAGCGCCGAACTTGATGGTGCCATCGGTAGGGGCCTGGGTTTCTACCACCTGGGCTCCGTCCAGGATGCGGTCCAGTTCCCGCAGGCGGCGGTCGATTTCCCGGACTCGCATGCGGCCGTACGTGTAGGCGGCATTTTCGCTACGGTCCCCTTCGGCGGCGGCGGCTTGCACCTGGTTAATCATGGCGGGGCGCTCCTCGTACTTGAGGTGTTCCCATTCCGCCTTCAGTTTTTCAAAGCCTTCTTTTGAGATAAGGTGTTTCATCGTGTGTAAATGTAGAAAAAAATTTGTATATATTTCATTTATGCATTCTCGGTTACATCAAGTTCCTTTTTTGATGTTTGTGGCTCTGTCATTGATTTCTGTGCTTTATTGTGCATGTGATCCTGATGACTTTGGTCATGCTTACGATGTCGCAATCGTGGCTAGGCAGCCTGCTGACGTGGATTTTTTGGAACTATGCGTTTCATCTCCTGTGATGGACTCCACCGTTTGTGATACAACCCGGGGCTCCCAATATAGCGAAGCTGATTTTTCTGTGGATTGGGATAGCTTAAATGTTCCTTCTAATAAGGCGGAATTTACTGCTCATATATCATTCCTGTGCAAAGGAACGAAAATCCCATTACCTCCATACACCATAGAGGCTAGTGGTCCTGATCAGACTTTTTATTATTTTGGAATTTTTGATGAACGGCATTTTCCTTATAGAAGAGAATTGGTTACGTTCCTTTCGCCTGAAGATACGACCTGTGGCAAATTTGTGAACTTTGCCGTGTTTAAGTGAGGGCGTCGAAAATGAGGCTGGTCCTGTTCCTTGTTTTGTGCCTGATATGGCAAGTTTATGCGGAGCCATCGTCAAAGCGAAAACGCCCCCGCAAAAAATACCGCAGCATATCGGCATACATTTATCCTTATTTCGATCTTTCACTTGGAGGCATGACTACAAATACGTCCTATAAGAAAAAGTCCGAATACAACTGGTATTTTGACAAAGAAAAAGATGAGATGATTTATGACAAGGACTTGTATTACGATATTGCTTCGTTTGAGGGAAAGGGGTTCGATGTTGATTTCAAAGGCGGATTGGTTGTGTTTAGGGAATTTCTTCCTGTCACTCTTGCCGCTTTTTTGAATCTTGCAGTGTTTCAAGTGGATGGTTCGGAAAAATACAAGTACTATTCTCGTGACAAAGAAGAACGCCATCGTGATGAAGCGAGATCCTATACTCAAGCTCTTTTGGGGGTGATGGTGTATCCCGTTAAATCGGATAATTCGTTATTTCATGGATTGTTTGTTAGTACGGCTTTCGGCATGTCTGTTAAGGATAATAAGTATCATGCGGATGGCGTTGCTTATAGTGATGAAGAAAATATTGTCAAGATTGAATTAGGTAATGTTTGGTCTATGTCGGAACACTACTATATGGGGCTTGTAGGGAAAATTGTTTTGGGATTTTGTGACAATGATGACATTGATTATAAGGATGATGTTTTTCTCAATAGTAAGTCTTTGGGACTAGCCTTAAAAGTTGTGCGGAAATAGGCTGTTTTGAGGCAGGGGAGTCTGTTAAATCCCTATTGGTGCTGTATTTTTTCTATATTTGCCCCCGCGATGATTCATTTTAGGCACAAACCCATAGACAAGAACGAGTCCAAGTACAAGAGGCTCAGCCGCATCTATTACAACCGCATGTTCCCCAAAAGGCAGGACGCCTTGAAGGTGGCGTGGTCAGTTGCCGCCGGCGTGTTTATTGGAATTTGGCCCACTATCGGCATAGCGATTATCCTTACGGTGGCCTTTTGTGCCGTGTTCAGGCTCCCGAAAGTCCCCGGAATCGTGGCTTCCTTCGTGGCAAACCCCCTTACCCAGTTCGGTTTCTTTTACCCGGCGGGCTATGCCATCGGTTGCAAGCTGTTGAAACCTGAAAAAATCAATTTCGATTTTCTTTCGGAATTTGAGGGGCTGTCCTTTAAGAATTTTGTTTCTGTCATAACTCACCTTTGGCACGATGCGGCGGGCCATCTAGCCGCTTTTATGGTGGGTATTACCATCGTGGCTGCCATTGGCGCCGCCATTTTCTTCGTATTGGCCTATTTTATTGTAAATTATCGCAAGAAAAAATGGATGGCGGGCAAGACCAGCTATATCCAGAACTTGATTGCCGAAGACGAGGCTTTGATTAAAGAAGCACACAAAGGAAAACACCCTATGATGCACATTTACCCGTTCAAGGCGCTGCGCCCGGTGAATCCGGCCGAAGCTGAAACGATTTCTGCCCTTCCGTACGACGTGATGAACCGCGCCGAAGCGAAGGCCATGGCCGAAGGACTTCCGCATTCCTATTTGCGCGTGACCCGTGCAGAACTGGAACTGCCCGATTCTGTGGATGCCTATGACCCGAAGGTCTATGCCCATGCCCGCGAAAACCTGGACAAGATGATTGCCGACGGTGTTATCGCCTACGACAAGAAGCCTTGCCTCTACGTTTACCGCCAGACCATGAACGGTCGCGAACAGTACGGCCTGGTCTGCTGCGTGCCCGCTGCCGATTACTTCAACGGCATTATCAAGAAGCACGAACTCACTCGCGCTGACAAGGAAGAAGACCGCCTCCGTCATGTGCTGGCCACCAACGCCAACACGGGTCCGGTGTTTTTGACCTACCGCGACCAGGGCCAGTTCGACTTGTTCGGTGCCGTGACCAAACGCAAGCCCGTTTACGATTTCGTGAGCAAGGGTGACGGATTCGGCCACACGGTGTGGATTATCGACGATGACGCCGAAATCGAGGCTATCCGCAAGTCTTTCGAAGCCGTTCCGGTGAGCTACATTGCCGACGGTCACCACAGGAGCGCTGCCGGAGCCCGTGCTGCCAGCTACCGTGCAGAACAGAACCCGAACAACACCGGTGACGAAGAATACAACCGTTACCTTGCTATCCTGTTCCCCAGCACCCAGCTGAAGATTCTGGACTACAACCGCGTGCTGAAGGACCTGAATGGTCGCACTCCGGAACAGCTCATGGAAGAGATGAAGAAGGTGTTCGATATCGAAGCTCTCGACAAGATGCAGAGCCCTGCCAAGCAGAATCAGGTGAATTTCTACATGGGTGGCAAGTGGTACGCTTGTACCTTCAAGGCCCAGTTCCTCAAGAACCTGGGCCCAGTCGATAGCTTGGACGTAGCGCTCCTCCAGAAGCTCATCCTCAAGCCGCTCTTCGACATCGACGACCCCCGTACTTCCAAGCGCATCGACTTTGTCGGTGGCATCCGCGGTCTCGGCGAACTGGTGAAGCGCGTTGATAGCGGCGAATGCGCCTGCGCCTTTGCCATGTACCCGACCACTCTCGACCAGCTCATGAACATCGCCGATGCCGGCGAAATCATGCCGCCCAAGAGCACCTGGTTCGAACCCAAGCTCCGCGACGGTCTGCTGGTCCATTCGCTGGATTAATCATTGACACATGTCGGATAAGTTTTAGGGAGGGGAGAGCCCTCCCTTGTCATTATTTATATTTTCATCGAAAAGTGAAATTGTCGAGGGATTATGATTTCAATCCGTCACCTGAAAAAAGTATTCCCTAATGCCACGCCGCTGCTGGACGTGAATGCCGAAATTGAAAAGGGCGACATTATTTCTATTATCGGCCCTTCGGGTACAGGCAAGTCCACGTTCCTTCGCTGTATCAACCGTCTGGAAACTCCGACGGCAGGGGAAATCCTGATTGACGGCAAGTCCATTACGGCACCTTCGGCAGATGTTCTGTCGCTCCGTCGCAAGATGGGCATGGTTTTCCAGAGCTTTAACCTTTTCAACCACTTGACTGTTCTCGAAAACATTATGGTGGCCCAGGTGGACCTGCTTCACCGTTCAAAGAAAGAAGCCTATGAGAAGGCCATGGCGCTCCTCCATACGGTAGGCCTTGCAGACAAGGCACTGAATTTACCCGAAGAACTTTCCGGTGGGCAGAAACAGCGTGCGGCTATCGCCCGTACCTTGGCCATGGACCCTGAAATTGTACTGTTCGACGAGCCCACCAGTGCCTTGGACCCCACCATGGTGGGGGAGGTCCTTGCGGTTATCCGTAACCTTGCAAAGCAAGGACTGACGATGCTCATCGTTACTCACGAAATGAAATTTGCCCGGGATATTTCCACCCGAATCTTTTATATGGACCAGGGGGTCATCTACGAGGAAGGGACTCCCGAGCAGATATTTGACAATCCGCAAAAGGACAGGACTCGTCAGTTCATAAGACGCCTTAAGGTTTTCGAAGAGGTGATCTTGCCTTCGACCTTTGATTATATGGGGACGGTGAACAGACTTTATGCTTTCGCAGAGAAGAACCAGGTTTCCAAGAGAATGTCGAGAAACATGCTCTTCGCCTTTGAAGAAATGGTGGTCCAGTCCATTTTGAATAGGCTTTCTGTAACAGAAGAAATCCACATGGTCATGGAATATTCCGGCGAAGGTGACGGCCTGGTGATAAAGGTTGAATATGGAGGCGAGGTCTTAAATCCGCAAGACGGCATGGACGAAGTCTCCCGCAAATTTTTGGAACTGGCTACAAACACCATTGTTCACAATTATTCCGGTGGCAAGAACACCGTGGAACTGCGTATCAGGTAGGGGAGGACAAAGATGCTTTTGAGATTTTTATTCCTTGCCTGCCTGATCCTTTTGGGCTGTAACGAACCCGAAGAGCAGATTCGTTCCATGGGCCAGTTGAATGATTCCCGCTATACCGTCGGGTATTACGTGGGCCAGTCTTCGGAGGCGGTACTCCCGCAGGTGTTGCCCAATGCCAGGCTGAAACCTTTCAGCGATGCGGTTACGGGTTACGAGGCCCTTCGTAAGGGGCAGATAGACGGTTTTGCCTTTGAACGAATGCAGATGGAACTCGCTATCATGAGCGGCTTTACCGGAGTGCATCTGCTTCCAGAGACGCTGGGTGACACGATTGAAATGGCAGTTGGTGTTTCTCGGGTTACTAAGATTCCTGACCTGAAGCGGAAAATAGACGAATTTATCCGGCTGATTCGCGAGGACGGAACCCTGGGGGACATGCAGGAACGCTGGCTTGTCCGGGGAGCGGATTCCATGCCGGAAATTCCCGCTCCCGAAAATGCGGATTTAGTCTTGAACGTGGGAACAAGCGGCGTTGTTCCCCCGTACAGCTATTACAAGGGTGAAGCCCTGACGGGATTCGACATTGAGTTTGCCAGGCGGCTTGCCCTTTGGCTCAATGCCAAGGTGAAGTTCAAGGTCTATGACTACAACAGCATTGTCGCTGCCGCGGTAAGTGGCGATATCGATTGCATTTTGGCGAACTTGAACATTACCGCCGAGCGTGCGGAACGCATTGACTTTTCCAACCCGATTAGCCGTCTGGACAATGCCATCATGGTACGGGGCGATGTGGAAAAAACGGAAGACCTTTCTTCGGTTGCAGTCGACTTGAAGGACGTGCCGCCCCAGTTCAGGGACAAAAAGCTCAAGTACAATTCCATAGCCGAGATGAACAAAAACGAGAATCTGAGACTCGGTATGCAGACGGGTTTCGTTTTCGTTGACAAGGAAACGCGGCGCCTTCTCCCAAAGGCGAAAATAGACTATTACAAATCTACGCCGGACATGGCCTACCTTGTGGCGAACGGTAAGTTGGACGGCTTTATCAACGACGAACCGGTGATTCGTTATGCGGCTTTGGAAAACCCGAATCTTGGCTATATCCACGCGGGTTTCGAACCCATGGATATCGTGGCGGTATTCCCGAAAAAGGAGAAGGGACGCCGTCTTCGTGACGAGTTGAACACCTATATCGAAAAGTACCGTGCATCGGGCCTTCTGGATTCGATTGACAACCTGTGGCTGGGACACGACGAAACGAGAAAGGTCGTGGATTTCCCGAAGGCAAAAGAGGGAAAGCCGACTTTCAAGATGGCGACGAGTGCCATCAATCCGCCGTTTGAATACATTAAGGACGGTAAAGTTGTCGGT
Source organism: Fibrobacter sp. UBA4375 (assembly GCA_002391195.1). Classification (GTDB taxonomy): domain Bacteria; phylum Fibrobacterota; class Fibrobacteria; order Fibrobacterales; family Fibrobacteraceae; genus Fibrobacter. The sequence continues at coordinate 18,858 of DGRZ01000107.1, forward strand.
TACGAGATGGACTTGATGGCCCGGATTTTTGCAGAGATGGGGTACGGTCTTGAAGTTCACGATGTCGCGTTTGAATCGGTTATTCTCGGTGTCGAAACGGGAATGTATGATTTTGCGGTGGCAACGTTGAGTACAACCCCGGCGTTCAAGGAAAAGAATTTCCTGTCCAATTCGTTCTATGTGTCGGAATGCGTGATGGCGGTGCAGATTCTGGATGAAAAGAATGTGTTGCCGCCTGCGAGAAACGGTGTGGCAAGCGACTCTGCCGCCATTGTCGAAGAAGGCCTGATTGCGTCGTTGAAGTCCAGTTTTGTGCGGACCTTCGTCATGGAATCCCGCTGGAAACTGGTGACAAATGGCATCTGGGTGACTGTGTATATTTCCATACTGTCGGCATTGTTCGGTACGGTTCTTGGATTCCTGATTTGTCTGATGCGCCTTTCCAAGATTAGAATTGTAGATGCCATCGCCATTACCTACATTCGCATTTTGCAGGGGACCCCTTCGGTGGTGCTCCTGATGATTCTGTTCTATGTGGTGTTTGCCCGTACGGGAATCGATGGAGTCTGGGTAGCTGTCATTGGTTTTGGCATGAACTTCGGGGCCTATGTTTCCGAGATGATGCGCACGGGAATCGAGGCGGTGGACAAGGGGCAGATGGAAGCGGCCCTTGCCCTGGGTTACACGAAACCCCGTGCTTTCTTCAAGATCGTGTTGCCCCAGGCGGCCAGGCACTTTTTGCCGGTGTACCAGGGTGAATTCATTTCGCTGGTGAAGATGACTTCGATTGTGGGTTACATCGCCATTCAGGATTTGACCAAGGCTTCCGACATTATCCGTAGCCGCACTTACGAGGCTTTTTTCCCGCTGATCACAACGGCAATCATCTATTTTGCCATTGCCTGGTTCTTGACACGGGTGCTCACGGCCATGCAGAAACGCCTGGACCCGTCTCGCCGCCGGAACCGACTCCTGCGTCATTCCGGGCCACGCACCGGAATCTAGGTGAATAATACATCTCACTTTGTCATCCCCGCGCCCTACATTGTCATCCCCGCGCAGGCGGGGATCTCCCTTAAATTCTACATTTACATCGATGCCTCGCCTTAAAACCACATTCCTCAGCCTGCTTGCCCTTGCGGTGTCCGCAATGGCGGCTCCGGCAGATTCGTCGTCGGCCCCCACGGGGGCGGCTTGTGCCGACGGTACGGTTATTTCTTCCGTTCGTTTCGAGGGCCTGGAACACACGAACCCCCGTGTGGTCCAGCGGGAACTGTTGAACAAGGCGGGGGAGGCTTTCTCTACCGAAAAGTTCGAGACCGAAAAGCGCCGCCTGCAGGACCTGGACCTGTTTACGGAAATTGAGGTCTCTTGTCGCTCTGCGTCTAATTCCGAATTCCGAATTCCGAATTCCGAATTGACTTACCGCTTCAAGGAAATTTTCCGCTGGATTCCCGCTCCGGCAGGCAAGAAAACCGACCGCGACGGGCTCATGATTGGCCTTGCCCTTGCAAACCTGAATGTGCTGGGTGAGGACATTCGTGCCGAGGTCCAGTACCGCACCTCTACCGACCCGTTCCTAGACAATAACGAATACGCCTTCTATGCCAGTTCGCCCTACCTGTTCGGCCTGCCTCTGGGCTGGAACTTGGAGTTCCTCCGTACGGACAGTTACGATGACATTCGCGGTTTCCAGGACGACAGTTGGCTTCTGGACTTGGACTTGGATTACGGAATTTCCTCCCATTTGTCCCTGCTCATGACGGTGGCTGGTCGCGAGTTGAAGGATGCCGCATTCTTGCCTGAATTTGGATTCGGTTTCGCTTTCGATTTCCGTGATAGCAAGTTGGATAGCCGCCGGGGAGTCTATTTTGAATACATGCTGACCCATGTGGGCGAGGGTGACGATCGCGATTTCAGTTGTAATATAATAGATGATGGCGCGACTTGTGATGGCGGCATGGGTGGCGAGAACTACCGCGAACTTTTGACGGATGCCAGGGCCTATTACACGCTCTGGCGCTTTGTGACGGGGGGGACAGCCCTGGTGCGTTACCGCCTGGGCGATGTGGAACGCTACGACTATTACTACCACGGTGGGGCAAATACCTTCCGCGGCCACGAGGCCGATTCCAACTACCTGGGAGTCCACGAAGTGCTATTGACGTTAGAAGAGCGTTTTGTGCTGATGGAACGCCATGCGGCAAGCATTGCCGGCGTGAACTTCTTCTACGGGGTGCAACTGGTGGCCGGTCTCGACGGAAGCCTCTTGTGGGACAAGGGCCGCCCCGGCTGGGACGATTACGAGGGTGCCGTCTATGGCGGAATCCATCTGGTAATCCCCGCCCTGGACCGCATCCGCCTTGAGGTGGGGTACAGCCCCGACAAGGGCGAACCGGTGTTCTACTTCGGCCTCTTTGACAAGGTCACGTCGTCCCGTTGGCGTAGCAGGTAGATGTCTGGGCCTTTTGCGCCTTTACATCTTTTCAGATAAATGCTAAATTTGCGTTACAAAAATAAAAAACAAGAATTGGGCTCAAGGTGGGCCTTTTGGAGTATAAATGGCTATTAACTATCTCGATCTTCCCATCGGACGCAAGTACCCCTACGAAGTGGACTGCGTTGTGGAAATCGGCAAGGACACCAACCTCAAGTACGAATATGACGAGCGCCTGCACGTGTTCCGTCTGGACCGCTGCCTGCTCAGCTCCATGAGCTATCCTTGCACTTACGGATTTATCCCCAGCACCAAGGCCGATGACGGCGACGCCCTGGATATGCTGATTTACAGCCCCGCCTCCATGATGACGGGTTCTGTTTGCACTTGCCGCGTGATTGGCGCTTTGGATATGACCGACGGCGGCAAGAAGGACTACAAGGTTCTGGGAGTGCCCGTTTTCAACCCGCGCCCCATCAAGGACATTACCGACGTGGACCAGATGTTCCTCCGCATTACCAAGAACTTTTTCCAGAACTACAAGGAACTGGAAGGCAAGGACGTGCAGATTGGGGACTGGCAGAACGCGGAATTCGCCCGTGAACGTGTGATTGCGGCTCACCGCGCCTACTTCCAGATGCAGGTCCAGGTTCCAGAAACCTGCTACCAGGAACCGGAAAGCGGCGACCACCTGCCTCCGGAAGAGTTGATTTAACTACTTCTTCTCAATCCAATGATACCGTCCGCTGTAGCTAATTGCCTTACGGATGGCCTGGAACGTGCAGCTGATTTCGACGGCTGCATTTTTCGGTAGGGCGGCAACGCCCACGGCGGTACGGGCATGCTTGCCGTTTTCGCCCAAGATGCGCACGGCCAGTTCGGAGGCCCCGTTCAGCACGGCGGGCTGCTCGTGAAAATCGCTTGCAGACTGCACAAAGCCCTGCATCTGCACCAGCATCAGGGTCTCGTCGCTTTCCAAGAGCGTCATGGCGGCGGCGATGTTGTTCATTAGGCAAATCTGTGCCGCTTCGGTAGCCTTTTCTACGGAAATGTCCGTAGGCACCGTGCCGCAGAAGTTGGAGAAGTCCCCGTTGATGGAGGGCAACTGCCCAGAAACCACGATGGTATCGCCATAGCGGGTGGCGGGAATGTAGGCCGCCAGCGGGGCCGGGCATTGGGGCAGGGTCAGGCCCAGTTCAGATACTTTCTCTTGAATGTCCTTCACGGTACTCTCCTTCAAATTCTCGTCAGTTATTTTTTCTTAAAGACCTTTGCGAAACAAAATATACAAAGTCCGATGATGGCGGCCCAGGAGGCTACCATAAAAATCAATCCGCTTGTAGAAAATTCCATGGTTATGCCTCCTCTTCGTCGTGTTCATCGGCTCGGCCCACAGACTTGGTCTGTTTATGCAAGATGGTGGTGAGTCTTGCTGTACCACCCTGCCTCCAGGCAAAGTAGATGGCAATGTTCAAAAGGATTACCAGCGCAAGCAGGAATCCGCGCACACCCCAGGTAAAGCCAATCTGGGAGAATTCCTGGCCAAGGAAGGTGACTCGTGCATCGGCGGCCACATTGCTCAGCAGCAACACGCCCATGCCGTCGTGGATCATCCATGCCACAAGCACGATGGCAAGGTAAATCGGGCACACGTACATGATGATAGGGCGGAAAAAGCGGGGGAGCTTAAGGGCCGCGCCGTCGTTCATCAGGGCAAAAGCTTCGTTTTCGGGTTTGCCGTCTTCGCCGATGGTCTCGGACTTGCGGCGACCCAGCACAAAGGCAAAAATGAACGCCTGGATGGTGCCGAGCACCACCAGCAAGAAACTACCGCCCCAGAAGTCCAGTTCATCGACGGCACCGGCGGCAAGGCCGAAGATGCCCACCAGGCTACCCAGGAAGGTCACGGTACCTGTGGCGGCGATGGCCTTTTTGCGGTGGAACTTCAGGTCGTCTTCGCAGAAGCTGATCAGGGGCTGAATGATGGAAATGGCGCTGGTGACGCCTGCGATAAAGAGCATAGCAAACCAGAGGGTCTGGAAAAATCCGCCAAAGGGAAGCTGCCCGAACACGAAGGGCATGGTCTGGAATCCGAGACCGAAGGTGCCCAGCTTGGCGCATTCCTCGATGTTGTTGCCGGCAATGAGCACAGCCATAGGAATCACGATGGTGCCGCCCAAGATAATTTCGGCAAATCCGTTGGTAGCGCCTGCAGTCAAGGACGAAAGCACTAGGTCTTCCTTGGGTTTCAGGTAACTGGCGTAGCAGAACACGATGCCCATGCCAAGGCTCATGGTGAAGAACACCTGGCCCGATGCCGCAAGCCACACGGCGGGGTTGAGCATTTCAGAGAAATTCGGGTTCCACACGAAGGCAAGGCCCTTGCCGATATCGCTTACGGTAAGTACGCGCACCACCAGGATAATGCCCATGATGAGGAGGATGGGCATGGTCACCTTGTTTACCCGCTCGATACCTTTGCGTACGCCGAAGGACAAAAGCCCCATGTTGCAGGCGAAGGTAATCAAGAAGAACAGGATGGCGGCAGGAATGGGGCCTACCTTGGTGTTCAGCATGATGTAGTTGCCGAAGAATTCCTTCATGGGCTCGTAACCGCCGGCCACCACTTCCATCAATTTGCCGGTGGCGGAGTAGTAGGTGAAGGCCAGAATCCAGGATTGGATAAAGACATAGTAGAAACTGATGAACAGCGGGGGCAAAAGTCCGAGGGAGCCCAGGTGCTTTGCCCAGGGCCTTTTGCCGAGAATGTAGTGGAAACCACCCGGTGCCGTACCATGGTGGTGGAGGCCTGCCGCACGGCCTAGGGTCCATTCCATCCAAGAGAGAGGAATGCCCAAAAGCAAGAAGGCGATAAGGTAGGGGATAATGAAGGCGCCGCCGCCGTTGGTGGCTGCCTGTACGGGAAAGCGTAAAAAGTTGCCGAGTCCGACGGCAGAACCCGCTACGGCGAGGATTACTCCCAGCTTCGAACCCCAGTTTTCTCTCTTGTTTGACATTTTTGACTATCCTAGTTCCCTAATTATTAATTCTACAAACTAAAACTTAACTCTTGTTTCCTCAAGCGGATCCTCGCCTTGGTTCGACTTCGCTCACCACAGGACGCGGGGATGACAATGCTCGAACCTCGTGCCTCGCACCTCTCGTAACCATCACGCCTCACAACTCACAACCCACAACTCACAACTCATTACTAGTCCCTAAATCCTAGGCCCTAGCCCCTAGCCCCTTCCCTTATATTTCATCATCAGCATGGTAATGTCGTCGTATTGCGGTTCGCCATCGGCAAAGGCGTCCAGCTCCGCCTTGAGCCCGTGCAGAACGCCTTCCAGGTCCGTGTTGCGGTTCTTGTTCAGGTATTCCGTCAGGCGTGCCTCGCCGTAGAAATCCTTCTGGTGACAGGCCTCGGTAACGCCATCGGTATAGAGGAAAATGCTGTCGCCTGCCGAGAGGGTGATACTTTCCTGGTAGTATTCGACTTTATCCATAGCAGCCAGCGGCAACTTGCGTTTGGGAGAACGCAGGAACTGGAAATCCTTGCCTCCGATACAAATCAGGGGCGGGTTGTGTCCTGCGTTTGAATAATTCAAGACACCCGTTTCCATGTCCAAGACACCGAACCATGCCGTCACGAACATTCCCTCGTCGTCGCTCTTGCTCAGGGAGTGGTTCACCTTGGTGAACACCTTTTCTGGAGAAAGTCCCAGCTTGGCCTGGTCCTTGATGAGGGTCTTGGTAATCACCATGAAGAGGGCCGCAGGAACTCCCTTGCCCGAAACGTCGGCCACGACAATACCCACATGGGTCTTGTCAATAAAGAAGAAGTCGTAAAAGTCACCGCCTACTTCTTTAGCCGGATCCATGGTGGCAAAGATTTCTACGGATTCCGATGAGGGGAAATTGTGGGGGAGCATGCTTATCTGGATAGAGTTCCCCATCTTCAGTTCCGATTCCACTGCGGCTTTCTTGCTGGAAATGTCCGCCTGGATAAGCACCATGGTCTGCATCCGCTTTGTGGTGTTGTAGCAGACATAGATGATGGCCAAGAGGAACACCAGGTTACTGTCGATACAGTAGAAGAAGTTGTTGATGTTGTAGTCCACCAAGAACTGGTGCAGGGCTTCCCCTTGCAGCTGGCTGATGGCATCGGCAATGGCTGCGTCCATGGTGCTGGTGATGGTAATGATGGTTCCCGGAACAAAGGAGACCATGTTGATGTCCGGAAGCCCGTAAATAGAAGACAGAAACTTAGAAACGATATAGGCGATAGTTGTCACTATCGATACGTTTAGGGTCACTTTTTTCAGGTAGTAGCGGCAGCTCAGTACAATGGGAATGGCAAACAGGAGCTCCACGCCGTAGGAGTAGATGACCGTGTAGAGGCTGATGGCCAAAAGTAGAGCCACGAGGCCCACGTACTTGGTAAACTTTTTTTGGTTCAGGCGCCTGATGGCAAACATCATGGCGATAAACAAGGCGGTCTGTAGCCCAAAGAAGAAAATCCCCCACGTGGCGGGAACATCGAAGACGCCGGTAATGGAGCAGATGGCGATGACGAGGTAGATAAACGCCAAGATGCCGAAAGAACCTGCAATGAGGTTGTTGGCTTTCCATTCGTTTTCTTCGAACAACGCCTGGGTGGATTCACTGAATTTTATTTTTTTGTGGGCCATACCAAGTCCATAATCTTGCCATTTACAAGGGTAATATAATAAAATTCCGGTTGTAGCTCGTGGTGGTTATGTTTTTCTTGTCTTCCTGGTTTATCATGATGTTTTTCAGGACAAACCCCCGGAAAGAAGAGGTGGCGCTTATTTCGCTCGTGATGTCGAAAATCTTTCCGTCGTCCCTGAAAATCATCTGCACGTGCTTGCCCACGACTATGGTGAGTTCGGACAAGAGAACCTTGGGCGCATTGTGGTCTATCAGGAACATGTAAATCTCTTCGATGATCAGCAGGGCCTTGGTGATGTTCTTGCTTGAAACGCCTTCTTGGGTCAGGATTTCCCGGACTTTCTGTTGAATGCTCATGGTATTCTCAGTGGTGACCACGAAGTCAAAGGAATAATGGTGCTTTTCGGATTCATCCAGGAACAAAGGAAATTTCTTTCCTTTGAAGCGTAGCAGTGACAGTAGGGAGCCTATAACGAGGGTAAGAAACGGTGCCAGGGAAAGCCCCACCCACACGCCCGAAAAGCCAAGCATAGCCCCGAAGGCGAACACGCATAGGACAGGCATCAGCAGATCCTTGAGAGCGCAGATGGTAAGGCTGTGTCCGATGGACTGCCTCACCAAGAAATAGGAGGTGAAAAGGAAAAGTAGGGCGGTGCAACACAAGGTGGGGCAGACCGTCCAGAGGGCCTTGGTGGAAAGTTCCTGCAATAGGGGAGATTCGATATTGAAGGCGCGGGGAATCATGGGGGCGAAAATGGCTAGAATCAGGGTGAAGATCAGCCCTTCTGCCAGTGCCGCCTTTATGGAAATTTTCATGACCTTCCGCACGCCCTCGGGATTCTTTTCGCCATGGTAAACGTTGGCAAGGGGCGTCATTGCCTGGCCGATTCCGTCAAAGATGATGGTCAGCTGGATAACGCTTGTCACGAGCGTCAGTACCGGCAGGTTGAAATCGCCATAGTTGAAGATGACATACTTGTTCAGTATAAAGGTCTGTAGCCCCACAAGCAGGTAGAGGCTTGCATCGACGATGCTGTATTTCAGGGTGACGGCGAAGAGCTTGAAACTGAAATGGAATCTGGGCCTGAGGGAGTTGGATTTGCGGAAGAAATGAAGGCACAGGGCAAGTATGGCCCCTAGGGTGCCGACCAGTGCCCCGACACCGATGCCGGAGATTCCCATGTTCGTGCATGCCACGACGGAAACGGTGATGCCCCCGACGAGCAGGAGCACATTTGAAAGGTAGCTGCAGGCCGCGTCCCCGTCCATGAGCACCATGTCCGAAAGCAGGAAATAGATGGGGTAGAGCGTAAGCACGTATCGGTAGTAGCTGAAACAGTCCTCTGCGTATTGGGTGATTTCTGGACTTAGATTAAGGTAGTTCAGGTAGATTTCGAAACAGGCACCGGAAGCGAAGTAGGTAATGGCCGAAAGTACTACAGAAACCAGGAGGCTCTGCCCAAAGACCTTGTCCGCTCCCGACTTGTCCGTTTCGCCTATCTTGTAGGTATAGACATAGCAGGTGCCGATACTTACGATGTCGGCAATCCCGATAAAGAAATTGAGCAGGGGGGTAAAGACGTTCCAGGCCGACAGGGCCCTTTCGTCAAGTACGTTTCCGACAATAGCCGCATTGGAAAGAATGACCACGATGGGAATGATCATGCCTACGGTGGAGGCTCCCAGCAGGGTCTTGAATCTTTCTTCGCAAAAAATCTTGTTACGGCTCATAAATGTCGCTGAATCGTTACTCTCGATAACATCAAATTATTATTTTCGGAGGTGTTCCCTGGTGCAAAAATCCATAACAACACCCCATGATGGACTTTTTTAAAGCTTTTTTCGAGAATGTGGAGCGAATGCCCGATACCGTTGCCGTGTCGGATGCAGAAAAGTCCCTTACCTACGCCGAACTGGACGCCCTTTCGGGGCGGGTCCTTGACTACCTCGAAAATGAGAACGTTGGTGCCGAAGAAGTGGTCCTTGTAAAAATTTCCAGGAGCGCATTCCATTACGCCTGCCTTCTCGGGGTCTGGAAAGCGGGAGCCGTCTTTGCAGGAATCGAGACGGGGGAGCCTGTCGAGCGGGAAAAGTTCATCCGTGAAGATTTGAAGCCCAGGCTTGTCCTTGACGATGCCCTTCTTGAACGGATTTTCGTTGAGAGGGCCTCGGGTTCCGCTACATCTAGGACTTCGGGCAGGTGCCGCCCCAGAAATTTGCACGACGGTGCGTTTTTCGTCTATACTTCGGGTTCTACGGGGCACCCCAAGGGGATTCTCCATGAATACGGCTCCGTAGAGCTGATGGTGCCTACCAACGTGCGGAACGCATCCGGCGAAAAAATGGTGGAACCTGGACACAGGGTGGCAGTCATTGCGTCCCTGAATTACCTGCCGGCCTTTTTCCTTTTTGCCTGGGCGGTGACTTCTGGAGCCTCGGTTGCGGTGGTTCCCTACGCCGTTTCCAAGAACCCGGTTGTAATGCAGAACTATATGGCGGAGCAGGGGATAAACACCCTTTTTGTTACGCCTACCTACATAAAGCTTTTCAAGGAGTTTCCGCCCAGTGTCTGCCGGATAATCGTGGCGGCAGAAATTATCCGCGACCTTTACCTGGATAACGTGGAACTATATGCCATGTACGGCATGAGCGAAACCGGTTCCATGCCCACGGCTTTCAAGATAGACCGCTCCTACGAAAACACGCCTATCGGCAAGCCCTATGGCGGCATGGAGGTGGATGTTTGTGAGGGGGAGTTGCGGGTGAAAAACCCTTATGTTCGCTGCTATGTGAACATGCCGGCGGAATCAGCTGAAACCTTCAGGGAAGGCTGGATTTACACCGGCGATATGGCACGGGAGCTCCCTGACGGGAACCTGGTGATTATAGGCCGCAAGAATGACATGGTAAAGATTGACGGGAACCGTGTAGAACCCGGCGAGATTGAATCGGCACTCAGGAGGGTACTGGGGCTATCTTGGGTGTGCGTCAAGATTTTCAAGGATACTTCGGGCAAGGCAACCATTTGCGCCTACTATACTGACGATGTGGATATCGACTATGAATCTGTCTTTGCGGGACTTTCAAGGTTCTTGCCGCACTACATGTTGCCCAACCATTTTGTGCACCTGGACAGAGTCCCCAGAAACAGCAACGGAAAGCTGGATAAGCTTTCCCTGCAGTGTCCTGCCGAAGAGGCGTCTCACGCCCCCTACAGTGCCCCTGAAACCGATGGCGAAAAACGCCTGTGCGCTGCGTTCAAGACGGTATTGGATGTAGCTTACGTGGGAGCCGATGACGATTTTTTTGCCCTGGGAGGCTCTTCTATCACGACCATGGAGGCCATTGTCGCCTCAAACATGGCGGGGCTGGAAATGTCCGACGTGTATTCGGGACGGACCCCCCGGAAAATAGCGGCACTTTGGCAGAAGCGTAATTTGTCGGTTTCTGCAGAAAAGCCCGTCGCTTCGCCGGCGACAGGGATTTACCCGCTGCTTCCCACCCAGCAGTATATATGGAATTTCCAGCAGCGTGCGGTGGATTCCACCATGTACAACATCTACGCTTTGTTCGCCCTGAAAGAATCCGTGGACTTGGAACGGCTTGGTTCGGCCCTTTCACAGGCGGTGCTTAGCCACAGGGCTTTGCTTACCCGCTTTGAAAAGATGGCGAATGGGGAGATTGTCCAGCGGATTGGTGATGTGAAAATTGGAGACGTAGTCATTCCGGTAGAACAAATTTCTGAAGCAGAATTTGTCAAGTTGAAAGATGCCCTGGTTTGTCCCTTCGACTTGCTTAAGGACAGGCTTTTCCGCATCAGGATTTTCAAGACCGAAAAGGGATCGTTCCTCTTTACCGATTTCCATCACATCGTTTTTGACGGAACCTCCATCCACGCATTTTTGCGGGATGTGGAAAGGCTTTATGCCGGCGGTAAACCAGAAGACGATGACTACGAGCAGATTTTGTCAAAGCGCCTAGATTTGCCCAGTTCTCCGGAATTCCGTGCCGCCCTGGAACGCTTTGATGCACTGTTCGGCACGGGAACGTGGGATTGTTGCCCCAAGACAGATTTTGAATCGTCGGATTTGTCCGAAGATATAATGATTTCGGAACTGGACCTTGAACGCACAAGGTTGGAGAACTTCTGTGTCCAGGTCAAGATCGGCCTAAGCGCATTTTTCATCGCGGTCACCTTGAAGGCCATGGCCCGCTACAATCAGACCTGCAATGTCCTGATAAACTGGATTTACAGGGACAGGGACGATGTGCGGGAATCCAGGGCGGTGGGAGCCCTTTATTCTTCGCTTCCGGTGGGTGCCGATGCTTCGTTGGGGAATCTTGATTTTCTGCGGGAGGTCCACCGCCAGGTGCAGCAGAACATTGCCAATCCGACTTGCCAATACACTCTTTACAAGAATCAAAACCGGCCCCATGACAGCCTGTGCGTCCTTTATCAGGGGAACATCCGCAATGCGAGTGGGGGAAGTTCCCTCATTAAGCGTAGGCTTGAAATCAAGCGCCCCAAAGCCAAAAATCAGAGCATCTTTGACCTGGAAATTTTGGACGCAAGAGATCGTTTTGCTCTCATGTTCGACTACGATAGCGACAGGTACAATCGGGCAAGCATCAAGTCGTTTATGGCCCTGTGGAAGTCACAGGCCCGCGAATTTGTTGAAAACGCGTCTTCTGGCGTGTGATTTTCCTCAATTTGCCAAACATTTCGGTGCTTTTGACGAATAAAAAAAGCAAAAATGTATTCTAGAGCACATTTGTGTGTGGGGCTTGTTTTAATTTGTGACAAATGTAAGAAAAAATTATACATTCTGAATAGAAGTTTAACGTCCTTGCACAAGACTAAGAAAATGAACTGTTTGCATAAATCCATCGCGTTATTGTGCGCAATGACCGTGGCCGTTTTGGCCGCAGAAGGGGAGGCATTACCTGCCCAGACGCCGCCTGCTGAAGAACCTGTTGCAGAAGCCGCTCAGGCCGATGCCGCCCCTGCAGAATCCGTAGGACCTGCCGCCGAAGCGGTTGTGGAACCTGCAGCTGAGACGCCGGCCCCTGCTGAATCCGTAGAACCCGCGCCTGCCGAGACACCTGTGGAAGCAACCGTCGAGGAACCTGCTCCGGCAGCTGCCCCGCAACCTGCGGTCGCAACGGCTCCTGTTGAATCTGCGAAGGCTCCTGCCGAGCCCCAGGACGGCGCACAGTCGGCCTCTATCTTTGTGCAGGACCCTGCGGTATTCCACCAGCGGGAGGCGGAACTTGAAAAATTGAAGAAATCGGTACAGGGCAAGAACGAAGGGCTGGATTCTCTTCTCTTGGAAGCGAGCCAAATTGCCAAGAAAAACGACCAGTGCGCAACCATTAGCATTAACGACGTGATGGGGGATGAGTGCTGGACTTTCTACCGGGTGGAACTCCCTGCCTTTGAAGAACGCTATATGCGGGTTACCGGCGAGGTCCGTCTTGGTCATATGGAAATGGCCCGTGGCCTGGAAGACCGCAAGTTGCAGATTGAGGCCTGCACAGAAGCCCTTTACAGTTTTGCCCAGAGCAAGGACCAGTTCTTGAACCTGCAGGGCGGCGTTTTCTTGGAACCCTTGAGTAACGGATTCCAGGCCAATTACGACTTTACCCTTCAATACGAGCCCAACCACCGCAAGCATTCCTTTGAAATCGCCCAGAAGTGGGGCGAGACCTGTCGCGAGATGGTGGTCCGCCAGGATGGGGAGGGCTTTGCTCCTTTCTTCCTGGAAAAACTCCAGGCGTTGAATGCCGAACTTGCCAAGAACGGCTCCCTGGCGGTTTACAAGACTGACACTACCGCAGCTCCGGTGATTTACATGGATATTGCGAGGCCGGTGCGCAGCGCCTACTACCTGAACGGGGTCAAGTTGTTCCACAGCCGTATTAGTGGCGGTCCTGCAAGCGAGAGTAATGTCCGTATCAAGTTTGAGAAGGGGCGTGTCAGTGTCGATGGTGAACCCGTGGTCATGAAACGGGGCAAGCCTCAGACCTTCAAGGGTTCCGTGGAGTACAAGGAAAAGGCCACCTCCATGAATGGTCGCTGGATTTGGGAAAACCAGGGCAATAACGACGGAGTGGACTTTGGACCCGAAGAAGACGAGGCTGTTCTGGACAGCATCTACGCGGCAGAACAGGCCGCGAAGGTTGCCGAACTGGAAAAACGCCGGGGTGCTCATATTTCGCCTTGGGTAGGTATCACTGCGGCCTTTGCCCAGTTTAGCGACAAGAACTACAAGGCCTTTGAGTTGGACGAAAATGCGCTGATGATTATGCCTGACCTGGTGGCGACCCTAAGGCTTGCTTATGGTTTGGGCGACTTGGGCGAGAGCCGTATTTCTCTAGGTGCCGGCGTCTATGTGGGTGCAGGCCTTGGAGATGGAAAACTCCAGCGCGTTTATGTGGCTCCTGTGGGGCAGCTCCATTTTGATTACAACAACTTCGGCTTGCGTGAAACTGCCATTATCGCCATTCCCGAAAGCGATTCCGAGGAATGGATGCAGTTCCGCACGGGCCTTTTCTACAGCTTTGGGAACCTGGGTATAGAGTTGGGACATGACTTTGTGACGAACCTTGGGCAGGGCGGCTATATCACGCTGTTCTGGGAACTATAGGGGGTGACTATGAAGAATTTAACAGTGTATCATTCTGAGCGTAGCAAAGCGAAGTCGAAGAATCTTTTACTGATGTCCGCGCTTTCCCTCCTGCTCTTGTCTGGTTGCACCCTTTACGACAACTACGACATCGACCTGATGAACGGTGGTGCCGCCTCTATCGAAAGTAGTTCCGCCGAAGAGGAATCTTCTAGTTCCACCGATGAAAACGGAGTTTCGTCGTCAAGTTTTGCGGAAGAATCTTCTAGTTCAGCTGAAGAGAAAGACGCTTCTTGTGACGGTATGGAACGGGGTGGAGTGACTTATGCTACCGTGGTTATTCATGAGAATTGCTGGATGGCGGAGAACCTAAATTACGAACCTGCAGCGGGACACTCTATGTGCTTTGATGATGATCCTGCAAATTGTGAGACATACGGAAGGCTTTACGACTATCCCGCTGCTGAACAGGCCTGCCCAACGGGATGGCGTTTGCCGACCTCTGCGGATTATATTGACTTGCAGACCTACTCAGCCTCTCCAGCAGAAGAAGCGGGAGCTCATTTCAAGACCACCACGGGCTGGATTGGTGAGAACGGGGACAACAAGCTGAAATTCTCGGCCTTGCCGGGAGGATTTTGTGACAGCGGTGATTGTCTTTTTGTAGGTAAGGTCGGTTACTGGTGGACCAAGACTGAAAGTGTGATGGGAGAACATATGAGTTTGTACCTGAACGGAGATAGACAGGACTTTTCGCCCTCGCTTCCTCAGGATGACGAATCGTTTTTGTCGGTGCGTTGTATAAAGGACAAGTAACATGAGATACACCGTATGTCTGACCTTGTTGGCTTTGTTGTTGGTATCGTGTAGTGATACCGACCTTGGTGACGACATTAACGGCAATAATACCCTTGCTGTTTATTCTACGATAGAAGATTTGCCTCCTTGCACCATCAAGAATGAGGGTGAACAGCTGTTCGTCAAGTCTGAAGGCATTATCCGCGTCTGCGCCGATGAGAAATGGTTTGCTACCATGGAGCGAGGTGGTGGTTGTAGTACCGAGATGTTGAAAGACAGTTCTGGCCTCAAGATTGTTTGTAACGGTGATTCCGTTGGTGTGGTGCTTAACGGTAAGAACGGTTCTAACGGTAAGAATGGAATCCTTCCGGATTCATCAGAAAATGACGATATTGTCTTGGATTCCGAAAAAGTGGCTACTTCTTTGGAAGGGGTTAGCGGCTATTCTCAGAAAGGACCTTTTATCAATGGCTCCAAGGTGACCGTTATTGAACTGGAAAGTGGCCGTACCCTGAACCAGACGGGAAACACCTTTGAATCCAAGATTCAGAGCGATGACGGACAGTTCAAGCTGAATGCCCGCATGATGGTGAGCCAGTACGTGGAACTCCACGCAGAAGGATACTACAGAAACGAAGTTTCTGGCGGAAATTCTGAAGCTCCTTTGACTCTTTATGCACTGACCGACGTGAGAAAAAGGGATGGCGGCATCGTAAACATCAACCTGCTGACTCACTTGGAATACCACCGTGTTGTCTATCTGGTAAAAAACAAGAAGATGAAGGTGGCCGCGGCGAAGGATTCTGCCGAAAAGGAAATCTTTGGCCTACTGAACATCAATTCCAAGGATTTCTTTAGCTCCGAGGATCTGAACATTGCCGGCTCCAGCGAAGGAGATGCGGCACTTTTGGCATTTTCGGTAATGTTCCAGGGAAATCGTGAAGTCGCCGACCTGACAAAACTTTTGACAGATGTTGCCACCGACATTGAAAAGGATGGTTCCTGGGACGATGTTTCTGCCAAGGCGAAAATTGCAGACTGGGCAGAAAATGCCGATGCCACGGGTAGGCTCGAAACGATACGTGCCAATGTGGAAGATTGGGGCCTGTCATCAATGGTGCCGAATTTCGAGAAGTATATCCGTTCCTTCTGGACCAAGGAATATGGCCTACCGACGTGCGATAAGGACAATGTTGATACGCTTGTTGCGGCAGGTGCTAAACGTCTTGCTGGTTCAAAGGACCGTTATGTCTGCGTTGATTCTGCAAAAGTGGGCTACATGTGGCGCAGGGCAACGGATTTGGAGAAGGATACCTACGGCTGGGCGGCAGGAACTGACGGGCAGATCAAGAATGGTGACATAAATACGGCAGTCAGGTATGTCTATGATGCCGCCGTAGAAAAATGGCGTGAGATGACGGAGTTGGAAAATATTTATGGATTTTGCAATGAAGGTGTAGAATCTGACTCTGCTGCAAGTGTAAAGCCGAACAAGTCCGACAAGATAGGGAATGAATATTACCCCTATGTGGTGTGCACAAATCGTCATTGGGAAGGGTGCAGTGCCTACTATGCGGACACGCGAAAATATCCAAGCGAGGCTTCCGATGGATTGGTACGCCGAGGCGATTATACTACCAACACTTATGTTTATGAAACGGACCTTGGATTCTGGCGTGTTGGCTGGGCTGAAGAAGGGGAACTTGGCCAGGGCTGTACCGCTTCGAAGTATGGTCAGGTTGTTCATTTTATCCCTGATTATACGGATGCCGATTTCTATTATTCTTGCAGATCCGATTCTTTCCTTGTGGATTATGGATTCTTCAAGGGGTATGAATACTATAAGCCTGAGCAGAATGTCAATGGCCTTGCCAGTGATGACGAACATTGGGTTCAGACGCAGTTCCGCTGGCACGAGGATAACTACGAGGTAGGGGAGAACACCTTTACAGATGGCGCCCCATGTAATGACGGTGATATGATGCAGGGGCTTAAAACGAAAGATTCCTATTTTGTTTGCGATGGGGGCTTTTGGCGTGCGGCGACTATACAAGAGGAAATTGCTACCGAATCTTGTACAAAGAATGGCCTTGGGTTTATATATAAGGATAGCATAACTTGTGAGGCGGGAGAGTGGCATTTGACGAGTGCTTATGACTATTCTCCAGCACAGGTTCGTGAAAGGTTTTTTAATACGGCTTCCGTTCCTAGCGGTATAGAATTGGGGATTCTTCATGATGACCGTGATGGTCGGGATTATCGAACGATTAAGGTGAATATTAGGTTATGTCACACGAATATGGAACCTGAGTTTATTGAATGGATGGCAGAAAACTTGAATTTTGTAGAAGATGATGATTATCCGCATTTGAAAGGACATAATGCTTGCTATAAAAATGATTCCTTGAACTGTCTAAAGAGTGGGCGTTTTTATACATGGGCCGCCGCTATGAATATAAATGACAAATGGAATAACGGTGTGGCAGCAAATGCTCATTTGGTAGATGAGCAACATAAAGGTGTGTGTCCGGAAGGGTGGCATGTGCCGACTGAGACTGAATGGAGTAGAACGATGTATTATTTGAATTCTAAAGCGACTGATTGTTCCGAGAATTATAATGTGGGTATCTATCCAGTGTGGTCACATATTATACCAAAACAGGCTGTATATTGGGATGGCTCCAATGATTTTGGCTTCAACGCTCTTTATGTAGGTGGGTATTATTATTTTGATGCGAATGATTTGTCTATGCCGGATGAATCACATTGGATTGGGTGGTGGTCATCGAATGAATCGGATGATATCGCATCAAGAGGAAAAGTTATAGATGCTAGAAAAGATTATGTTGAAGTGTCAACGGAACAAAAAAAACATGGTTTACCCGTGCGTTGTGTCAGGAATCATAATCTAACCCTAGACTAGTTTCTGTGAATTGATGTGTAAACATATTTTTTTGAATTGATGGACATGATGAAAGGGATAAAGTTTTTATTTGCATTTTTGCTAGTGGCTCTCGCCCTTACAGCCTGTAAGGACGAGTCGGCTCCGAAGTCCGCTCCCAAGGACGTGGCGGCAAGTGCTCCTGCTGAAGAGGCTGTTCCTGAAAACGCTCTCTTGAAGGCGAAGGTCCGTAGTGTCATCGGCACGGTGGAACGGGAAAAGTCTGATTCCTGGACGCAACTCAGGGTTGGTAAAACTGTGGTGGAAAACGATCACGTGCGAACAGCCCTAGAATCGGAACTGATTGTGAACATGACCGACGGTTCTGCCCTCAGGGTTCCCGAAAGTTCCAACGTCACCTTCCAGGCGGAGCTTCAGGACAACGTGAAGAAGCTCATATTCCTGGACATCCATTCGGGCAAGGTCCATTTCGACATCCAGAAACAGGAACAGGCGGAAATCTACTTCAAGACGGGGACGGCTACGGTAGCCATTCGCGGTACGGCTGGTTTTGTGGGGGAGGTCCAGGGCAAGACGGTGGCCTCCTTGAAAGAGGGTAAGGTGGAAGTGACAACTCCCAAGGGTAAAGCGACATCCATCGTCAAGAACCAGACGATTTTGGTGGATGACCAAGGGGATTCCAAGGTGCTGAAGTTGGAATCTTCGGGTACGGAAGCCCTGGCTGTAGCCATCGATTCCATCGCCAAGGCCGAAGACGGCGGTGCCGCCCTGAATACGGAAATTCTTGAAAAGTCCATGAACACCTTCGACAAGTCCTATGGTGAACGCCAGCGGAACTTCGAAAAGAATCTACAGTTCAAGGCAACGGTCATTGGCGACAGTGTCTTTGTGCCCAGCGTGACATTGCAGGCCCGCGTAACTCCAGGAACCATTGTGACGGTGTGGGGTGAGCGCGATACCGTTCCCGAAAACGGCATTTACCAGAAAAACCTTACCTGGGGAGATTCCGCCTACGGTACCAAGAGGTTTTTGGTGGGCTGTAGTGACGGCGACGTGGAACTGCCCTGCTTCATGTGGGTCACGGAATACGCACCCATGCCTGCGCTCGGTCCTGAAGCGTCAGCGGAGGCACAGGATACAACGGCGGCCAAGTCTACCGAACATGACACGAACGCTGCTGCCGACGGCAAAGACCTGAATCTCAAGGTTTCTGTGGCTGGCGGTCGCAATGAGCGGGTCCATTTGGACTTGCCCGCAACGGAGCTCTCTACCAATTTGAAGTTTAACTTGGCTGGTATTACGGCGGGTGATCTGGGACAGCTCAAGTCCTTGGTGGTGCTGCGTAACGGCAAGCCTTTCAAAACATTTGATGCAAACGACTTGACAAGCCTTGCCTACGAGGTGCCTGTGACCATCGAACGTAACAAGATCGCAGATTTCGAGGTGGTAGCGACCCTCAAGAACGGCAAGAATTTCAGGGCGAAAAAGACCTACGAAGTTTACTGCATGGTGGCTAACCACCCCGGTGGAAAGGCCAGAAATTCCATTGTGCCGCCTGACCAGGAATACGAACGCCTCAAGCAGAGCGGAGGCATAACGCATGAGTAATCCTCCCTGTGTCATCCTGAGCGAAGTGCGAAGCACGTAGTCGAAGGATCTGGAAAAGTTTAAAAAGAAGGAACGAGAATATGAAAAAACTGTTGCTCATTTCGATTTCTGCGGCACTCCTTGCGGCCTGCGCCAGCAACCCTCCCGTAGATAATGACCCTGCCCGTGCCCGCGCTAAGCAGGGCTATGCAGACCTGAACCAGGAAACGGTAAACTATCCCAAGTCTTCTGCTTCTGCAGAGACCGCGGTGGCAGAACCTGCAGCTGCACCTTCCATTCAGGTTTCCAACGCGACCTTCAAGACAACGCCCACTGTGCTTGTGTCTCCCGCCATTTCGGGCAAGATGGCCGGTTCCATTGACGTGATTCGACGGAATCCTCTGGCAAAAACCGCCATGGAAGTGATTAACGCCTACCTGACTAGCCGGGGCTATACCGTTGTAAGTCTTGAAAGTCAGGCCCAGTTGGACGAGGTGGTGCAACTCCAGAACGACATCGCCGGAAATGACGAAGACCTTTCCTATGTGGCGGGGCTTTCTGTAGGTGCGGACATCAACATCACTTATGCCGGGAGCATCCAGGAAAAGGACATCGTTATCGACCTGAATGCCAGCGAGGCCTCTACGGCGAACCTGTTGGCCAGCGAATCTGTGCGCTTGCCGAACAATGGCGACGATTCCCAGCGGGCCTTGGTGCAAAAGGCCATGGAGCAGGCCATTGTATCTCTCGAAAACAAGGTTCGCGACCGCATTGCTGCTGAACTGGAAAAGGGCGTGCAATACAAGGTGGTGGCCCACCTGACCGGGGAATTCACCGACGATCAGGCCGAAGAGATTTCCAACATCGTCTCCCTGCAGGTCCGCAAGAAATTTAACAAGATGCAGGTGGTTTCCATGAGCCGTAACACCTACGACCTGATGGTCTATGTGGACCCCGACAAATACGAGGACGCCCAGATGGTCTATGGGGAATTCGTGGAATCCCTTTCGGGCCTTGCCAAGGTCCGCAAGCAGAACATCACCAAGAAGCTGATTATTATGGAAATCCAGTAGTAAATTCGGAATTCGGATTTCGGAATTCGGAAATTGTATATGAATATGACGAAATTTCTTTTTGCAGTAATGCTTACGGCCTCTCTTTCCCTTGCCGCAAACTTGGTCACCTATACTGCCACCTCTAACGTGTCTCAGAAGGATGCCGACAAGAAGGCCCTGGAAGGGGCGGCCATGCAGATAGGCGCCAAGGTGGATTCCAAGATGGAAACCCGCGTCTCAGAAAAGGCGGACGGTTCCATCGAAAAGACCACGGACAGTAAAAAGTCTGTTTCCACGAATGTTCTGTTGAAAGGGGCCAAGATTGTTCCTGGCCCTAAGCAGAATGGTATGTTTCAGTCAACGGTGACGGTGGATTTGGACCAGTTGGCTTCCAAGATTTTGTTGGACTTGAACCAGATAAAGGTCCAGATGAAGTCTAAGGATTCCCTGATTCGCCTGGACATGCTGGACCGTGATTACCGCAAGATGGAAGCGGACATGATCCAGCTGGAAAAGCTGGCGGGTCAGTATAACGACCAGCTGGAAGCCCTTTCCTTTGTGCAGGCCGTTCCTAAGGAGTTGCAGCTGGAAACCACCATGGGAGAGCTGACGGAATTCTTGATTTCGTCCATGCAGACCGTGAAACTTGAAACCGAAGAAAAAGACGGCAGTTTGCGTGTAGTAGTGTCCGATTTTGCAGGTCTTATCGCCAATTTCCCTGTGGCCTTGACCCAGGATGGCAAGAATGTGGCTGTGGCCAAGACGGATGCCAAGGGCGTGGTGAATTTCAACTTGAAAAAAATCAAGAATCTTAAGCCCAGCGGCGATGTGACCGTCCATGCCGACATGAACTTCAAGTTTGTGCGACAGTCGGCACTCCAGAATGTGAACGTGACCTATGGTGCCCCAAAGACAGGAGTGGCTTACCGTCTTTCTTGCAAGGGAACTGCCGCCGAATGTGGGGCCCTTCAGAAATTTTTGACGGATGCGGGCCTTACCATCGCCGATCAGGCCGGGCTACCGGAACTTTCCGTTACGCTGGAATTCAGTGATAAGGACAATTCCGCAAAAACTCTTACTACCTCACGGGCAACGGTGAAGTTCAGTTGTGCAAGCAAAGAGCTGGTGGAACAGCCCCAGGGCGTGGGCCGCGATGCCGAAACCGCTCACGTGAAGGCTATATCTAAACTTTCCGCTTTCAAGATTTTGGGAACTTTCGCTTCTGAGAAATAGTTTTATATGGAAACTCCGATGACTGATGATGAAAAATTCATGCGCATGGCGCTTCGCGAGGCGGAGCGCGCCTTTGACGAGGGGGAAATCCCCATCGGTTGCGTCATTGTGAAGGACGGTGTGGTTATAGGGAAGGGCCACAACCAGGTGGAAATGTTGAAAGACGCTACTGCTCATGCGGAAATACTGGCTGTTGGGACCGCATCAAGTAAATTAGATAACTGGCGCCTGGATGGTGCTACTTTGTATGTAACACTGGAGCCGTGCCCCATGTGTGCGGGTGCCATCTTGAACAGTCGCGTTTCACGGGTGGTGTACGGTTCGCCGGACACCCGGTTCGGCGGTTGCGGCACCACGGTGGATGTGATTTCGGGGAACGCCCTGAAACGGGAGGTCCAGGTGTCTGGGGGCCTGCTTGCCGACGAGTGCCTGGGCCTTTTGAAGGCTTTTTTCCAGAAAATGCGCCTGGAGAAAGGTGATAGCGGCAATAAGGGTACGGGGCCTTCGGCTCAGTTATGAGTTCTGAGTTTCTGGTTCTGAGTTTTCGCGTAATAAATGATAGTGTAGACGCCTAGAAACCCAAATTTCTAGCAACTAGTAACTTGCCCGCAGGGCGTAACTAGTAACTATTTGCTACATTCATGATATGAATTTTGTAAAGTTTTCGGTCCTGTCCACGGTGCTCCTGTGGCTCTGTTCTTGCGATAGCAATAGCGTTTCTTTGGCGTTCAATACCCAGAACGCCCCGGTCCAGAAATTCACCTTGGAAGCGAGTCTCAACGTGTTCGCTCCTGAGGATTCCACCCATGAGGCTCCCGAGTCCATGGAGACCCGCCTGAATGCCCAGTCCACCCTGAGCCAGACGGTGGCATTCGACAACGGTTCTGCCCGTTTCGAGATGAAAATAGATACGGTGGACTACAAGAGCGATAAACGTTCGGTGGAAGAGTTCCGCTACATTGAAAAGTACCTGGCGTCCCAGCATTTCCAGTTCAAGATGATGGGTGACGGTTCCATGAGCGACCCCTCCGTAGAGGATCAGGCCCTGCAACCGGGTACCGAGGAACTGAACCTGATGAAGGTGTTCATGAAAATCCAGCCCGTGCTGCCCGGCAGCCCCGTGAAACTGGGAGACGTGTGGGAGCGTTCCGTGGAGATTCCGGGTAACGGCGCAATGACAACTGTTTACAAGGCCTTCAAACTTGAGGATGTATTCGTGCATGACGGCGTGCAGATGGCGAAAATCGGCATGAACATCAAGTACAAGGAAATTCCGGACACCACCGCCAACGTGCGCATGGAGAGCAAGGGCTTTATCGTGGGTTCGGGTTCTATCCTGTTCGACATCACCCACGGGGTGGTGCAGTCCGGCAATCTGGAGATTTCGGGACACATCGACGTGAACGACGTGATTGCCGCACAGTTATTGCCCAACATGCATATTATCCAGAAAATCAAGCTGAGGGGTGAAATTGACCAGGCTAAGTAACATAGTCCTGCCGCTCCTTTCGGCGTTCGTGGCGGCCCTGGCGGGGGAGATGCCGTTTCCGCAAGTGGAAAATGGCAAGCTCCTTTTGCAGGAGAAAGACAGCCCCTATATCTTGGAGCAGGGCGTGGTGCTGTCGTCTTCGGATACTTTTGCCGTGGAACCTGGGGTCACGGTCCTTATGGGCGAATACGCCAAGCTGATGCTCCGGGGCCCGGTGGACATCCGGGGTACAGAGGCCAAGCCTATCGTGTTCAGGAGCGCGGACTCCAGCGAGAGCTGGAACGGCCTGCATATCATTTCGGGAAACGGTTCTTTTGAAATCAAGAACCTGATGGTAGAAAACGCCTTCCGCAATTCCGTGTTCCGCACCCGTGGGGTTTTCGAGAACGTGCGTTTTGTGAACAACTACTACGGCCTGTGGGTAGATGACGTGCCCGAGCTTGTATTGTCCCATTGCGATTTCAACCGGAACCGGTTTGCCCTTTCTGTCCGGGGTGGCAAGGTGATATCCTTGGACAGCAAGATTTACAACAATGTCTACGGCCTGTTCCTTGAAGCTGGCGGGGATTTCCAGGGTGATTTGGCTCTGATCAAGGGCAATCTGGAATCCGATGTGCGCAAGGAATCCGAAGAGCTGGCGGGCAGCCGCAAGCGGGTGAGCCGTAGCGTATGGCAGAGGATTGAAACGGGATTTTAAGGGGTAGCCAGTGGAAGATTCTTTTCGCCGCTCCATTCGCAAGATGACGGGGACAAGTATGCACTTGTCGGTGCATGCCGATCACCCTGCCATGGTGGCGACCCTTTCACAGTCCATGATGGTGACCTGGTCCATTGTGCTTTTCGAGCACCTGGACGCCCTTTTGAACAATAGGGAAGAGGCGGTTTCCAGCTCCGAACTGATAAGCTACAGCGCCACGGCCTGGAAACTCTGCGAGTCTTCTTTCCCCCAGATTGTGGCCGATGCGAGCAAGCTTTACGACGAGTTCCGCGCCAAGTGGATGCAGCGTTTTTCTACCGACGAGGTTTTGCGCCTGCTTTTGGAGGGCGGGGACTTTTTGCACCACGACGAGAACGGCTGGTGCCTTGCGGTCAAGAACAACAAGCAAGACATCAACGCCTTTTATTCGGCGACCATCCACCTGTTGGTAAGCGATGCCGAGCCTTTGTTTGTGCGTATGCATGGCCGCGTGATGCAGTTGCAGGAAAAGCTCTGCAAGTACTGGCACGGTGAGAGCGCCGTGGATGCGGTGAGCAAGCTCTTGCCCTGTCTGGAAGAGGGTCTCCGTGAAAAAGAGAATGCCTTGGTAACCTCTTTGCGCAGTTCCCTGAACACCCTGGCAAAAAAACGCTTTGCCGCCGCCTTCAATGTGAAGGGGGCGCCCAAGTATTACCGCACGGCGGCAGGCTGTGCCCGCAACGTGGGCAGGCTTTGGAATCCGCACTACGCCTACGAAAACGGCTTTTTGGCCTTTACCGATGATTTTTGCGATTACGCTCGGGGGCTTACGCTTCAAGTAATCGACTGGTACCGCGACAAGTGGTCCCTGTTTTTGCGCGGGTTCAACCGCGGTCAGTTAAATTTATTTGAAACAAAAGGTGAACGATGAAGAACGCTTTCAATTCCATTCTCCTGCTTACCCTGGTGGGCATTGGTGCCCTCGCCTGCGGAGCCATGTACTTTGGCGCTCCGCTGTTCGGCTGGATTATCATGGCCGCCATTTTCGTGGTGTTCCTGGCGGAGCAGTTCATGTCTATGGCCGCGGCCCGCAAGATTAGCGCCGAAGAGGAACAGATTGCCGCCTGCGAAAGCGGCAGGGGTTTCAGGGTGAGCGGCGACGGCGTGGTGGCTCGCCGCCTGGAGATGGCCCGCCATCTGGTAGAGAAGGGTATCCGAATTGATTCGCCTATCGCCTACGAGGTTCTTTCTAACAGTACGGGCCTGCCCGCCCCACGCAGTTCCAGCGGTACGGTGATTTTGCTCGGCCTGATGGGTACGTTCTTTGGCCTTATGTATTCTGTGGCGACAGCCGGCGGTGCTATCGATAACTCTACGACTCAAGGCACTCTTGATACCATCCAGGTGCTGTTCCAGAACATGAAGGGCATTTTCGGGACCAGCCTTTGCGGTCTCTTTGCGGCCTTGGTGCTGAACGCGAGCCGAAGTCTGCTGCTCAGTGCCCGGGAGCGTTTCTTGGCCCGCCTGGACAGCCTCACTCTTGAATTGCAGGGCGAAGATGCCGCCGCTTCTGCAACGGATATGGAAAAGACGGAACTGGAACGCCTGTTCCAGTCTGTAGAGAAGAATCTGTCAGCCGTGGCCGCCTCTGTGCAGCAGGGGCTAAACTCTGTGGTGGCAAAGGTCGGGGAAGATCTTTCCCGGACTATGGATACCTTGGGTAGCTCCGTGTCCAACTCCATGAATTCCGTTTCTGCGAAATTGGACGAAAAGCTTGGCGCTGTGGCCAGCACAACTGAAAAAGCAATGGGCTCGATTTCTACCAAGCTGGACGAAAAACTTGGTGCCGTAGCCTCTGTTACTGAAAACGCCATGAACGCTTCTTCGAAGAATATTGCAAGTGCCGTGGCCGACCAGGTAAAACAGTCTTCGGAACAGTGGAAGACCTTTATGGACAAACTTTCGACAGAAGCCTCTGCCGGAGTGCAGTCCCAGAAAGAGGGCCTGGAAACCCTCAAGATGGTGGCGCTCCAGGTGGCCGAGAAGGCCCAGGCGGGTTCCGCCGAACTCAGCAAGTCCGTTTCTGAAAAACTATCGGCTCTCTCTTCCGACATTCTGGGTGCCTTCCAGAAACTTTCGGAATCTTCTGCCGTGCTGCTTGAGGCCCAGAAGGCCCTTACCGAAAGCATCGACAACCGGGTGGTGAAGGAGAAGGAAGCTACCGACGCCCTGGGTGGAAACCTGGTGGAGACCGCCGAACTGATGCGGGTGAACCAGAGTGAACTCAGCGCCAACCTGGAAATGCTCCGCGCAGGCTTGGAAACCATTCTGGAAAAGCTTTCTGGCGACACCGCCGAGCACGAGGAAGAAGACAACTTTGTGGAACACCTGAACCAGTCCTTGGAAGCTTTCCACGAACGTGCCTCCGAAGTGCTTATGGAAAACGCCGTCAAGACCCAGGAAATCTTGCTGGAAGTCATGGAACAAGTCCAGCGTGCAAACCACAAGGCCGAGCAGCCTAAGGTGGAGGGCTAGTAGATGGGATTTCGTCGCGAAGACAATCACAATCCCTGGATGGCCTACACGGACCTGGGCGTGGCCCTGGTGTCCTTGTTTATCCTTGCCTTCGTGGCCATGGCCACGTTGAAGGAGCAGAAAGCGGAAGACCTGACCCGTACCGAAGAGGAAGTGCTCTCTTGCCAGGAGGAAATGCGAAAGATTGCGGCGGAACGCAATGCGCTCCTTTCCCAGAGCCTCAAGTCATCTATCGAGCAGGGGCTTATCGCTCTCGAAGACGGCAAGATCCAGATTCAGGCCAGTTTCCTTTTCCCCATTAACGGGGCGAACCTGACTGCCGAAGGTATCAAGGTCATTGAAGGAATCAGCAAGGGACTTTTAGACGCCATGGCTCCGGGCGATGTAATCATGGTGAGCGGTTTTACCGACGACTTGCCGGTGAAAAACTCTCCGAATTTTTCTAACTGGAACCTTTCTACGGAACGTGCGGTGAGCGTGGTCAAGGCACTTGTGGCCCAGGGGTTCCCGCCGGAGCGCCTCTTTGCGGCAGGCTTTGGCGAGCACCAGCCCAAGTATCCTAACGACAGCGAGGAACACCGCAGCCTGAACCGCCGTGTGGAAATCGGCGTGACCCCGCTCCAGATGACAGAAAAGAAGTAGAGATTGGTCGGTAAAACATGCAGGAACGTCTAGACACAATCCGCCAGAACATGGATGCTCTCCGCAAGAGCGGAAAGTTCCCCCATTGGCGTATGGTCTATGCGGAAAACCTGCTTTCCCGTGCCCAGGACTATTTGGCCATAGACCGCACTTCCGAGGCGGGAATCGTGCTGGACAAGCTAGATCGTTGGCTTTCGGCCCATAAGATTCGAGAAAACAGGGTTGCCGAAAATGCAGCCGCTCCTATGTGCTTTTGGGGCAGGGATTTTCTGGAAAAGACAATTGCCCAGATTCGGGGTACTCTCGCTGCCAAGGGTATGCTGGTGCCGCCCATGGAGCGTGAATCCATCGGTCGTCGTCTGAAATTGGCGGAGCAGTCCATAGCTGCTGGAAATTTCCAGGAGGCTTACGAAGAACTGCTGGCCCTGCGTAGCTCCCTCATTACCCGACTCCGTCGTAGTTTCCGTGCCCGCGTTTCGGCGGCACAGGCCTACAGGAGCGGCGCGTTGCCCGAGGGTTCGCTGGTCGGACCTTATAACGCCCAGCATACCCTGGAAGAGACGATGCATATCGTCGGAGAGCGGGATCCCATCTGGATTGAGGATTTCCTGGAAATTTATAACGAGCTGTTCCGCGTAGTGGAACGGCTGGTTCCTCAAGACAAGAAATAGTTTTTTATTTCACCACGATCAGCGGGCTGGTTTCGCTGAGTAGGTAGTTCCATTCTTCGCGGATTTTTTCGTATTCGCTGGGGTCGGCGTACAGGGCGAAGGTGGTCCACTTGATACCGGTCTCGCCGTTTGTAGCTTCAGCCTTTTCAAAGCTCACGTAGTCGGGAGCTCTGTTCAGGGGCTTAGGTCCCGTGATGTTTACGGACTTGCCGCTAGACGCCTTGACGCTCAGGTGGTAGCTGAACTGGGTCTCGTGAGGCATGCGGATGGGGTGGTGGCGCTTGGAGACCTTCGGGAGCTTGAAGAGGCTCCGTTCCCACACGTTGGGGAATCGTCCCTTGAGTTCGGAGGCGCCCTGACCGAAGTACCCTTTGGAGGCGTAGGTAGTCACGAGAATCAGGGGCTTGTTGAAGGCGTCCAGATTTTCGATGCGGATGTTTCCGATGCTTACGTCGGGCACTCCTTCGGAAAGGAAGTTTTCCATCAGTTGTTCCTGTTCCTTGGTTTCGCGACCGAAGAAACGGTTGCGGATGGAACTGGCAAACTTGCCCTGCAGGGTTACGGAGTCGCGGAATTCGCAGGCTCCGTTCTCGCCGATGAAAAGCCGGTGGTCTATGGCAATCTGGTGTTCCTGATTGTCTTCCAGGATGGGTGTGGTGACCACGTGGCTGTTGTCGCCGTCGATAATCAGGGCTACCTTGCCTTCCATGTCCAGGGGAACGGGGCGGTCGTTGCCCGTCTTGTCGGTGGCGTCCACCCACATTTCGCTGACCTTGTCCTGTTTGGGAATGTAGAGGATCATGTGGTTGAACTGCTGGATAGTGGGCAGGTGCTCAAAACCTTCTTCGGTGAGGTGGATGGCGGCGAGGTAACTCTTGACTCCGATGGCCGCAAGCATTTCCTTGAGCAGGAGGGCCATGTCCTTGCAGTCGCCACGACGCTCCTTGAGCGTCACTTCGGCGGTCTGTGGAATCAGGCTGTGACCGCCGAAGCGGACATCGCGGTAGCGGATGTCGTGGCGCACGAACCGAACGATGGCCTTTACGGCCTCGTCGCCGATTTTGTTCCCCCGGACTTCGAAGGCTTTTTCCCGCACGCTGACGGCTTGCTTGAACTGGTGCTGTATCAGGTTCTGGTAGTCGTCGCCCACGTCTTTCCATTCCTGCTTGCCCGTAAGCATCAGGCCCGAACCGAAGTCGCGATAGACGGGCATGTACATTTCCTTGCGGACCACCACGGGATTCTCGATTTTCCATTCCCGACCGCCCTGGATGTTGTTCCGTTCCAGGGTGCCGTATTCTTCGGTAGTAAAGCGGCTGGTGTCGGCGTAGATGCGGAAAATGGACTCTCCTACGGGAATATCCCGGCTGCTCACGTAATCGGTGTAGGGAATCATGCCCTTGGTCTCGATGGCGGTTCGGCTGAACTGCAGGTATATAAAATCACCGGGAGCCAGTTCCTGCAAGGGGAAGTGTGCCGTCTGGGATTCGTTTCCGCCGCCAATCTCTGTGGCGTAGGTAATGTAGGCTCCGGAGAGGCTCGCCTTCTGCTTCAAGGTCCAGGTGGAGTCATAGACTTCAAGGGCGTTTAGGTAAATACGGTCGTAACCCGGCAAAAAGTCGAAGGTGAATTCCCTGTAGATGGCGGCCCCGCGAATGTCCAGGATTTCCATGAGCATCTCTTCGCTCCGGACCCAGGGTTCATTCTTTTCGGCTTTGAGCAGTTCCTTGCTGTAATGCACCACGGCGGGGAAGTCCCCTTCTACGGCGGCTTTCTTTGCGGTGGGCGAAAGCAGGCTCTTCAGGTCGTCGGTGCGCTTTTCGATGGGGGTGATTGGCTTTTGTAGGGTGCGGTTGTCCGCCTTGCCCAAAAAGGCCTTGGTGGCGCTGAGGAAACTCTTGGCGTCTTCGTTGTCGGGTTTTAGGGAGAGTGCCTTGGTCAGGGCCTTTTCCGCTTCCCGGTAGTTGCGGGAATAGAAAAGGATTTTCCCGTGCATGGTCCAAATCTTGTAGTCGTTCTGCGCCTTGGCGAGGGTCTCTTCGCTGATGGCACGGGCTTCTTCGTAACGGCCCAGGAACATCAGGGCATCCATCAGGGTTTCGCCCAGTTCCTTGCTCATGCCGAATCTTCCACGTACACCGTACAGGATATCCACCGCTTCGGCGTACTGGTCAAGCCCCATGTAGGTCTTGGCGAGGTAAACGCCAAGGCGGCTGCTGGGCTGGGTGTCGTAGAGCCTCTGCACCACGATCAGGGATTGGTGCCGCTGGCCAAGTCCCCACAGGGCGTCGCTCAGGTTGATGACGTATTCCGGGTTGTTGGGAGTGTACTGCAGGGCCCCTTCGGCACATTCGCGGGCCCGGCCGTAGTCGAATACCGCCTCGTACATTTCTCCCAGAATAGAAAGCAGCTTGCCGTTCTTGCGGACCAGTTCCATCTCGCTTTCGAAGTGGCTGATGCCAGGGCCATAGAGTTCCTTGAGCTGATAGACGAACCCGCAGTTGATCAGGTATAGGGGTTCTTCCGGGTCCATCTTGTTGGCCCGTTCGAAGTAACTGAGGGCCACCAGGGGCTGATCTTCCAGCAACCGCAAAATTCCCACCTGGCTCATGACGGCGGCGTTGAACTTGGCCTGCTTCTTGGCGGATTCGGCATCGCTGGCCTGTTCGGGCTTGGCTCCGACAGTTACTCCTTCGATGGCGTTGTCCATGACCTTGCCGTATTTCTTCTTGTTGATTCCCTGGGTCCAGGCTACGGCCAAAATCCCGCGGCCGTCTTCGTAGAAGAACCGGCCCTTGTAACTGAAGTCAAAGCGGTTCACTGTATGGGTGAGGGTGAACTCCTGAGCGTAACGGTCGCCAACCTTGACCCGCCTGCTTTCCATGCTAGGTTCGTTCGGGTCCACGCCAAGCCGCACCAGCAGTACCTTGAACAGGTCCTGGGAGGAAACCTCTTCGGCGGGCACGATGGCTCCGTAAATAAAGAAGGAAACGTCTTCGTCCTTGTTGGTGAGCACCAGGTCCGGGTCGTTGTTCTGCTTGGAAATGCCGTTCCAGAAATGCCAGAGGGTGTCCTTTACCGCCCAGCGGTAGCCCAGTGCCTCGGAGGTGTAGTCCTGCAGGTGCTCCGGAGAAAGCTCCGGGCCCTCTTCCCGCTGGATTTCTTTCAGTTCGAAACTGGCGAAAAATTCCCGCCATTCCTCTTTCAGGCCGCCTGCAGGGGGCAAGTTGTCCGAAGCCGAAAGGGTGAGGGTGTAGATGCGGTTTCCGCTTCCCGTGACAAGGCCTACCGCCTCGTAGGGTGTGTCGTAACGCTTGCCTACGATGTCGAAGAAGGCACCCGTGGCGCCGAAGGCCTCTTCGGGGTAGGTTTCGGCCAGGGTCGCCTTCTTGCCGCTGGACTCGAAACTCTGCATCTCGATGCGGGCCCGGTCCATCAGGTTCATGGGTTCGCCTTCGGCAAGGGTCACTTCCCGAAGCACCGCTCTCCGGCCGGTGCGGGCGTTGTAGAATTCGTAGGGGGCCCCGTCTTCGCCGCCGATCATGGACCAGTCGCCACCCGGATTCTTGAAACGGTAGCCCTTGGAGTCCAGGGCCGTGGCGCTTGCCGACCTATGTTCCGGGTCTCGTGTCTCGGATACCGCTGGTGCATCGTCGTAAAAGGCGTCTGTGGGGGCCGGTTTGGCCTTTCCGTCCGGTGCACTTTTGGGGCTTGTTTCGGTCAGGGGCTCTCCGTTACCGGCACAGGAGGCCAAAATCTGTAATAATAGAACAAGGCCTATGGACCAAAGGCTTCTTTTTAGGGGCTTCATATCTTTTTTAATGAATATTTTTTTCAAAACTACCTTACTTAAACGGTGTAATTTTAGTAAATTTGGAGCCAAGAACGCACTTACCTACTGGGTAGGTGGCATTTTCAACAACAAACAAAAAAGGATCCAATAATGGCTCTTAAACTCGGTATCAATGGTTTCGGCCGCATCGGCCGTATGGTGTTCCGCGCTGCTGTGGAAAACTTCTCCAAGGACATTCAGGTTGTCGGTATCAACGACCTCCTCGACGTTGACTATCTCGCTTACATGCTGAAGTACGACTCCGTGCACGGCGCTTTCAAGCACGACGTGTCTTTCGAAGGCAACTTCCTCATCGTTGACGGCAACAAGATTCAGGTGTTCGCCGAAAAGGATCCCTCCAACATCACTTGGGGTGCCCTCGGTGTTGACGTCGTTGTGGAATCCACTGGCTTCTTCCTGACCGACGAACTCGCCCGCGCCCACATCAAGGCCGGTGCCAAGAAGGTCATCATGTCTGCCCCGTCCAAGGACGCTACCCCGATGTTCGTTTACGGTGTGAACCACCAGACCTACGCCGGCCAGGACATCATCTCCAACGCTTCTTGCACCACCAACTGCCTTGCTCCTATGTCCAAGGTCCTGAACGACAAGTTCGGCATCAAGCGCGGCCTCATGACCACCGTTCACGCTGCAACTGCTACTCAGAAGACTGTTGACGGTCCTTCCAAGAAGGACTGGCGCGGTGGCCGTGGCATCCTCGAAAACATCATTCCTTCCTCCACTGGTGCTGCCAAGGCCGTGGGCAAGGTTCTCCCGC
>DGRZ01000020.1 GCA_002391195.1 Fibrobacter sp. UBA4375
GTGCCAGTTGATGACGCTCGCTTCCTTCAGGAACTGCAGTTCCGTATTCGGGTTCTCGCGATACACTATCTCGCACAGGGCGAGCGGGTCGAGCGCCCCCCTGAACGGGCTGTCCTTGCGCTTGCCTCCCTTCACGATGAAGGAGACCGTGCCGGTTTCTTCCGTAAGCGCCTTCACGATCCAGCTGGAATCGCTGTAGGGGAAGCGGTGCAGGACTATCGCGCGGGTTTTAATCATAGACGTAAGATCGCTTCTCCACAAGGTGGATAACAACAACTAAGGCAACAAGTTGCCAAGTTTTTGTATAGCTGGTAGACGATAGACGAAAGAATTGTATTGTTGATATACCAAGCAATTTTATGAAGAATTTTGGACAGGTATATCTATCGTCTTTCGTCTATAGGGCCGAAGGCCCGTTCTTTCGTCTATGCCTTTGGGAACGGAGGCCAGCCCATCGCTTGTCCGCCAACGACGTGCAGGTGGATGTGGAACACCGTCTGGCCCGCGTCAGCCTTGCAGTTGAACACGAAACGGGCGCCGCCCTCTTCGAGGCCGAGGTCCTTCGCGATAAGCTGTGCGCGGTAGAGCATCTTGCCCACGAGCTCGCAGTCTTCGGGCTTCATGTCCATGATTGTGGAAATGTGGCGCTTCGGCACCACAAGGAAGTGCACCGGCGCCTGTGGGGCGATGTCGTAGAATGCGAACACGTCGTCGTCTTCGTAGATTTTCTTGGAGGGGATTTCACCCTTGATAATTTTGCAGAAAAGGCAATTTTCACTCATAGTATTATAAATAGTAGTAAAAGTTTTAGGAAATGTCGGTTGGGGTGTCGCTGGGAGCGTCGGTAGGTGGGGTGTCGGTTTCCGGCGGGGAAAGGAGCGCGCTCGTGTTCGCGGTGATGGTCCTGATGACCTTGACATAACTGACCAAAAGAACGATGCAAGCGATGAAGGTCACTATCTTCGCGGCAATAGTTTCTCCCAAATAGAAGTACAGGCTGACTTGCATAAAAAATCCGAAAACAAGTATGGCGAAAAGCCCCCATTTCGGGATATCCTGGAATTCCTGGTTGTTCTTTTCGAGGGCCTCTCTTTGCAGTAAAAGCTGTTCGCGGAAAATACTAAAATGGCCCAGCGGAAATATAAAAGGTATCAGAGCGCTGATGAGTGTTCCCCATGGTGGAACAGGTTCGCTCCTAAAGCGGTTCAGTTCTTTTTCGATGCAGAGCAACCACCTGCAGAATTTATAAAACGCAATCAGGAAGGGTAGCATGGCTAGTAGAAAGAATTCCGGTGCGCCAAATATTAAAAAAAACAAGGCAAGCTTGAGCAGAGTGTCATTGAGAATTATATTGACAAGGAACAGTGTGCAACAGACCATGAACCAGAATATTGTCTTGCGGGCGCGCTTTTGGCAAATTATGCTGGCCTCGGCCCTGTCGTCGTCGCTGTTTTGTTCTTGGGTGCCGTTGTCCGATTCGGTGCTGGCTGCTGTGTCGCTAGATGTGTCGGTAGGCGAGGTGTCGGTTGGTGTGTCGGCTGTGGAAACGGCTTCCGGCAGAGAATAGAGCGAGCGGGTGTTTGCGGTGATGGCGCGTATAATCTTGATGTAACTTGCGAAAAGGAGAATGAGGAACGCGATGAAGCATCCGATGGAGATGTGGCTGAGAGCGGGGCTTTTGTTGCTCAGTATCAGGAAAAAAGATGCGTAGATGGCGATGCCGCCACCGAGTATGCCGGGGAGTGCCCACCGCGGAGGGGTTTCACTTTCGAGATTGTTCTTGTCGAGCGTCTCCTTTTGTCGCGTGAGCAGTTCCTTGAGTATGAAAAAGTGTATAAAAGGGAATAAGGGGAGAATCAACGCGCTGGAGACATCTTCCCACGGGACAAGCTTTGCTTCGGAGACCCGGTTCAGTTCCTTTTCTGCGTGGATTAGCCATTTGCTGCAATTGAAAATGGCGATGCATAGCGAAACGATGGCGTAGAGAGGCGGGATGATGAAGGGCAAATAAAAGGGGAATGCAATTGCCGCAACCAGCCATCTTGCGCAAAAATCCACGAACCCTCTTCTTAATTCAGGGTTAATGAAAAGGCATGCAATCCATGCGATGGCAACGGAGGCTACAAGGCTAACAAAGAAAAATTTCAGCCAGCGCAGGGCTTTCCCCGCGCGCAAATCGCATTCCGTTTCGCACTTCTTGCAAATCATGTTGGCCTCTGCTGGTTATCGGGAGTGTCGTGGTCTAGTTCGTCGCTAGGGGTGGCTTTGCTCGGTTCGTCGCTGGTTGCGGTGTTGCAGGGAGCGTCGGGAAAATCGCTGGAAGTGCCGGTTGTCGGGGAAGTCGCTGATGCCAAGGAATGGAGCGTGCTTACGTTCGCGGTGATGACCTTGATAACTTTGATGTAGCTAGCGTAAAGGATAAAACATAACAAACTCCCCAAAATAATCGTCTCGCTGAAGAAAACATCTTGCATTTGAGTGAAGTTCACTATATAAAAGCCAATTTGTATGGCAATACCAGAAACGAGAACTGCTGGGTAAACCCATCTTGGCAATTTGCTGTATTTTAATTTATTCTTTTCAAGGACATTTTTTTGCTGTGCAAGTAAATCTCGAAAAATATAACAATGAACAAATGGAAAAACAAAGGGGGCTAAAGCACAAAAAACAGCTTGCCAAGGTAGAAAATTTGTTTTAAAAAAATGATGCTGATGTTTTTCGACAAAGTAAAGCCATGCGCAACACTTATAAATGGCTTTGCACAACGAGTAATAAATAAATATAAGAGGTGGTAAAAACCAAAGGAAAAACAGAGAAAACAAAGTAAACTTGAATAAAAACTCAATCCCAAGGATATAAATAAGAAGGAATGGTATAAAAGAGATTTTTAACCAACAAATTGCACTTTTGGCAAGAATCTCACATTCACAGAGACCATTTTCTTGAGCGTTGCAAATCTGTTTTGCTGCGTTGTTAGTGTAAATTTCTGAGGGTGAAACATAATCTTCGTTCGGTGCGTCACACCACAGGCACTTCGGCATGTCGTCTTCGTATTCCCTTCCGCACTTCTTGCAAATCATATTGGCCTCTGCTGGTCAATGTAGAAATAAATTTGTATTTTACGCCCATTCACATCATTTATTAGGGAATTATTATGGAAAATGTTAAAGAGCATTTGCCAAAGGATTGTGTATTGCCGTTGCTTCGCGGGCGGATAGCAGATTTGTCCGCAGTCGAGGCGGCGCTTTCAAAAAGGCTTTCGCGGGCGCCGGCTGGCGTGCTGAATGTGTCGCCGCATCGTGGCGGGTTTCAGTATTTTCGCGCGACGGCGAAGACGGGGCGCAAGGGCGAGTATATTCCGGAAGAGAAAATGTCGCTTGCGGCGGCTATTGCCCAGCGCGATTACGACGCGAAAATCCTGACCGAAATTCAGAGGCTGCGCTGGGTTTTGGAAAAATGCGTGGAGAAATACGATGTGTCGATTGCGGAAAACCTGTACGCGCAGTTGCATCCGGCGCGGCGCTCGCTGGTGACCCCGCTTGTGTATCCCGATGAAGATTTTGTGGAGCGCTGGAGTGCGGTGATGTACGCCGGGCGTGATTTCGATGCGGAGGGGCCTGTGCTGATGACGGCGCGGGGCGAGCGCGTGCGGTCGAAGTCCGAAATCATCATTGCGGATGCGTTGTTCCGCAGGGGGATTCCTTACCGCTACGAGTATCCGCACGAGTTGTTGCTTGCGGGGGCATGTGATGCGGGTGCGCATGAACTGGGGGCGGCGCGCGGGGTGGAGACTTCGCACGCGGCTAGGGACAATGCCGGTGGTGCCCGTGCGGGTCGTCGCGATGTTGGTGGAGTTCACGCGGGTCGCCGCGGTGCTGGCGGTCGCGGTGATTTGCGGGCGCGAGGCTGTAAGCGCGTTGTCGTGTATCCGGATTTTACGTGCCTGAACGTGCGGACGCACCAGGAGTTCGTCTGGGAGCATTTCGGGATGATCGATGTGCCGGAGTATTGCCAGAACATGGCCTCCAAGATGGAGATGTACTTGCAGAATGGCTTCTGTATGGGCAAGAACTTCGTGATGACCACGGAAACGCACGACCGCCCGCTCAATTCTATGATGGTGGAAAAAATGCTCGAACAGCTGGTGTGACGTTTTTTGGGGGGGGAAGCTCGAGTGGAGGCCTGAAAATGCAAAAGTGGCGGAGCGGGCCATGTGCGATGCGGTTGCTTCGCCTGAAAATGCAAAAGTGGCGGTGAAATGAACAAAAAATTCGCAATTTCACCGCCAAAAATTAGTTTGTATGTAGTAAAACGGGGGGGGGAGAAGGGGAGTAGGTGGCCTGCTCATGCCTCTGTTGGCGGTGAAAACAGGCAAAAATCCCGAAAATCACCGCCACAAACTGCCTGCATCGCGCATTTTTTCCTAAAATGTTACAGACAAGTTAGCAAAGTGGCGGTGAAATTGAAGAAAAATTCCCGATTTCACCGCCAAAGCAATAAAATACACCCCAAAACACAAAAATATGTTGCCGCGGGCGGCTTTTAAGCCGCGACCCGCAGAATCGCCGCCGCGGCCCCGTGGAACAACCGCCGCGACCCGCAGACCCGCGCGCTACTGCTTTATAGTCGGGGCCTGGCGTGCCACAGGGGCGAGCTGCCCGTGCTTCCTAAACAGGTGCTTCACGAGCGTTCCGAATCCACGCATCACGCGGTAGCGTTCGCGCGGGTTCTTGAGGGCCATGATTCCCTGGCGGAATATGTAGCTCGGACGCAGGTAGAACTCACGGCGGGCCTTGTCGCAAAAATCCACAAGCGCCTGGCTGCTGAGTTCGCCGCGCTGGATGGTGGTGCGGTGGAACCCGTCCTTGTCGAGCCACTGGTTGTAATCCTTTGTCTGTAATGCACCGCTCTCGAGGGCTTCCTTGTAGGCCTCGGTTCCGGGGTACGCCATAATGGGGTAGAACTGCGCGGTGTTGGGGTTCAACTTCTTGGCGTAGTCCAGCGTCATGCGGAGAGTTTCCGGAGTGTCGCCCGGGTTACCCACCATGAAGCAGCCGTGCACCAGCAGGCCTGCCTTGCGGGCGTTCTTCGTGAATTCGATTGCCTTGTCGGTGTTCTTCACGCCCTTGTGGATGTTCTCGAGAACCACAGGCGAAGCGCTTTCAAAACCCACGCACATCTCGCGGCCGCCCGCCTTCTTCATCAGCTTGAGCAAATCCAGCGGAACATCGGCGCGGGCGTTGCAGCTCCACGTAATCTTGAGGCCGCGTTCCAGAATCAGGTTGCAGATTTCGCGCACATGCTCGTGACTTGCGGTGAACGTGTCGTCTTCGAAGAAGACTTCGCCCAGATCTTCGAAATTGTCCTTGATGTACTGCAGTTCGTCCACCACGTCCTTGGGCGTGCGGCGGCGGAACTTGTGGCCGTTGAGCGTCTGCGGAATCACGCAGTAGCTGCAGCGGTTCGGGCAACCGCGGCCGCTCAAGATAACGATCAGCGGGTTGAGGTTCGCGCCGTAGAAATATTTCTTGTAGCAGCTGTACAAGTGCTTGCGGTAAACTTTCGAGACCCACGGGAGTTCGTCCAGGTTCTCGATCTTCGGGCCCTCGGGCTGGAAGTCTGTGGTGCCGTCTTCCTTGCGGAAGGCGAGGCCCGCAATCTGGTTTACGGGAACACCGTCGCCGCGCAGGCTCCTTGCGAGGTTCCGGCAGGTGTAGTCCGCCTCGCCGATAATCACGAAATCGAGCGCGGGTTCCATCTCCAGGCTCTCGAGCGGTTCAGCCGTCGCGTGCGTGCCCATGATGGCGATCTTCACGTTCGGGAGCGTATCCTTGATGGCACGCACCACCTTGAGGTCGTTCAGAATGCTCGGGGTGCTCGTGCTGCAAATGACAAGCGCCGGGTCAAACTTCTTGATGCCCTCGAGCGTCTGGGGCAAGTCCAGCTCCATCGCGGGGCTGTCAATCAGCTGAATCTCGTTGCCATCCGCCTCGGCAGTGCCGGCGGCGTAACTCAGGAACATGGGCCAGTAAAGAGTGCTCGATTTAGTCACGCAGGGGCTGCGCGACTCGCGACTGAACATCGGATGGAACGGAGGATTCAAAAAAGTAATACGCATAAGCAACTGCAAAATACATAATTCTCGACGATAAAACTACATTTATCGGTGATGAGAAAAGAAATTTTCGTGTTACTCCTGTGTTGCGGATTTCTCAATGCCTTCGCCGCACCTGCAAAGGCCCCGAAGAAGCCCGCGGCCAAGCCCGCATCGCAAGGCGGGGTGGTGCTGGACACCGTCCGCACTACGCTTGACGACGGGACGCTGGCCCGCCTGTACACGGTGCAGAAGGGTACCGACATCCGCGAGGGGGTTGCCTACACGTACCACCCCAACGGCAACCTGGCGGTCGAGGCCCCGTACAAGAACGGCAAGCTCGATGGCGTGTTCAAGAGTTACTACGAAAGCGGCAAGGTCTGGCAGACCATCGGTTACAAGGAAGGAATTGAGGACGGGACCAGCACGGAATTTTACGAGAACGGAATCAAGAAATCCCGCGAGATCTACAAGATGGGCGTGCTTGACGGCGCGAGCGAAGTGTGGAGCGAACGCGGACTGCTGGTGCGCACGCTGCCCTACGTGAACGGGCAAATCCACGGTGTCGCAAAAATCTACGACGACCTCGGTGCCATCAAGGAAGAGATGACGTTCGAGAAAGGGCTCCGCAACGGGCCGTACCGCCGCTTTACCAAGGGCGTCAAGACGCTCGAGGCGATTTTCGAAAACAACCGCTGCGTCAAGAACTGCGACTTCTAACTAGTGTGGAGTGTGAGGTGTGAAATGAGTAGTTTCACGCTTTCTACTTTTTCGGCTTGAGCGCGCACCAGATCATGTAGCCGATAAACAATACGCCGAGCCCAACGAGCCCGATGGAAAGTTCGTGGCTGTACGCCTGAATCAGGTCCTTCTGCCCGTGGGCGATGTACCCGAGGACGGCGAGGATGATATTCCAGAAGGTCGCGCCTATGGCGGTGTAGAGCGTGAATGCCCAGAGCTTCATCTTGGAAAGGCCCGCCGGGATAGAAATCAGCTGGCGGATTGCCGGAATGAGCCTGCCGACGAGCGTAGAGACTGCGCCGTGCTCGAGGAAGAACCTCTCGGCGTTTGTTACTTTGCCCGAATCGAGAAGCAGAAAGTGCCCCAGGCGGCTGTCTGCGAATTTGTACACAATCGGGCGCCCGAGGAGCTTCGCGAGGAAGTAGTTGATGAACGCTCCCGCGAGTGCCCCGAGGGTAGCGA
>DGRZ01000114.1 GCA_002391195.1 Fibrobacter sp. UBA4375
CGACGCGACCATAATTCGGATTCGGCGCATCACACCACAAGCAACACTGCATGTCATCTTCGTATTCTTCACCGCATTTCGGACAAATCATGAAATTCTCCTACAACGAGAAATATAAATTTTTTTATCCAGGTTTCTCAAATCCGAACACCCCTCCATAAAAAATTATTTATGCAGTAGTAACTTGTTATTCCCTTGAAGGCCGTCGTTGTCGAAGCGGACAGTTGGATTCTTGCCGTTCTTGAAGGCATCTTCGCTTTCGTAGAGGGAGAGCGCCACGGAAACGCCGGACTGGGTTGCGAGATTTACCTCGCCTGCCGAAACCGCGCTCGGCATAACTTTATACGTAAAGGAGAAGTCCTGCGAAGCGCCGTCCTTGAACGTCGCCTTGGGAATGCGGACGGTCTCACCAATCTGCGCAAGAGACACTCCCATGCTATCGACGAATTCCGCCACTAGATACACATCGAAGAAACAGGGGGCAACGCCGGTGTTCTTGACGGTAATGTTCAATGTGTTCGTTACAACATTGCCTGCAGCAGAGTCGGTGGAGTTTTCCGCAGTGGGCGTCGCGACGGTCAAAAGTTCCGCCTGCGTCACGGTAAAGTTGTACCCGATGACCTTGCTCATGGAATCGGCCAGCGCCTTGTTGTCCTTGTAGAAATAGTAACCGCAGTCGTTGTCCTGGTCCAACACGTAGTAGGTCAGGTGCGCCGTGGTAATCGCATCCACCCAGCGTTTCGCAGTCCACTTCTGGGTGCCTCCGGGAATCAGGTCATCGTAGGTCAGCATCGTCCTGTAACCGGCGATGTTCTCAGCAATAGTCGGGAGGTTCGCGTTGTACGCCCGCAGCAAGGTATCGGGCCTGCCGGGAATGCCGATGAACCCGTCGTCGCGCTTGGTAATGCCGAGGTCGAGCGCATGCGTATAGACATCGCCAAAGCCGTTGGAAGGCAGCACCAGCTGGGTCTTCTTGAACACGGACGCATAGTAGTCCAGCATGTCGATCAGCACCGAATCGGCGGGCATTTCGCTCCCCAATATGTGAGACGTGTGCCATTCGCCCCATTCGCCAAAGGTGCGGACATCGATGTATTCGATACGCGGGTCGCCATCGTATTTTTCGGCCAGGGCCTTCGCGAACTCCTTCGCCGCCCAGATATAGATGGAATCGTCCCAGACAGGAGCGTACGCATGGTATTCTGTCCCGCGCAAGTCAATCTGGATTTTCTTCGCGCCCATCTCGTAGACAAAGGGCGGAGTCCAATCGTATTCTTCTTGGGGCGGAAAGTCGCTCTTGATAAACGAAGGGGTGTACGGCAGCACGCGCAGGGCGTAAGTCATATTGTGCTCGGCAAGTGCGTTCAGCAGTTTTTCCAGTTCCGTCCAGTCATAAACGCCCTTTGCGGGGTTCAGCTTGTTCCACTGCTGGTAACCGGAACCGTACGAAACCAGGTCCCACGCCCTGTTGTTCAGGGAACCGTAAGGGCCATATTCAAATTCCGGAACAAAAGTCCACGCGCCACCGGTCGGCACCGTGAAGCCCTTGTGCGGGTTAGAAAGCGGCCCGTCAAAAGGCTTGAGCGTGTAAGTGATTTTTGTGGTGTCTGCTTTGATTGCGGCGGAAGAGTCTGCGCTACTGGATCCTATCGCTCCGCTCCAGGATGACGATGTGAGTAAAAAGCTACTAGACGACCTCTCTGTCACCCTGGAGTCAATGGTCCCTGAGCCTGCCGAAGGGGACGATAGTGTCCACGAAGAACTTGACTCTTTAACGGCGCTACTTTCTGTATTCTCTGGGCCGGAGCCGCTCGAATCATCGCCACAAGCGACAAGGAGGGCAAATAAGGACGCAAAAAATGCGAGCAAAAACTTTTGGCGATTCATATCAAGTTTCTTTCTTTGCCCTTATCAAATCACGGACAACTAGGTTCAAAATAAAACACGCATGAATAGAGTCTTTTCGAATCCACCCTATAATGACCTGAGCCCCTTTCTGAAATAATGCTATAAGAAGAATCACATGGCGTTTTCACAGTATCAATAACAATATATGTATTGTTCAAATCCTTTCCACTTACAACATAATCCAAAGTATCGCCTAAGACAACCACACTCAAAGATATGGTGTCTTTATATCCATGTTGAAACGGAATTTCATAAGAAGTACATTTGTCCGAACTACAATTGCTGTAAGAAAGCCTATTAGAAAGAATCGTATCAATCTCTGCAACTGATTTTATTTCTATACGTTCCTCAAACCCACCTGCACAATTATCGCAAGCGGTATAGAACAGAGCAAGAATGAATACAAGAACAACAGGTAAAAGCTTTTTGACAATCATATTAATCCTTTTTTATATTCAGCCATTTTTTTCCGCAAGCATCAATTTTCATAAGCATGTAATCATCACATCCAAAATCGCCACAAATAGAAGAAATCAAATAGCCCTCATCTTTTAGAGTTATACTAATTCCGTTAATAAAAATAGGAAGTTTATCCAGCTTACAATCTTCATTCGGTTTTTCACGAGTTGTTTGCACACACACCAATTCACCTGACTCGCATTTTTCACCTGTCAAAGAAAATGAAAATTCATTTCCTTCTTCAGCACAAAAAATTTTTCCTCCGTTCATTTTAAGCGATTGCCCATAAACACAAAACAGCAAGGAATCTAGCTTTTCGCCAAGTCCCAGTTTATCCAAATGACATGAAATCAAATCCTCAGGCGTTAGAGAATTCAACCGAGCCTGGCACTTCGCCTTGCGTTCTTCTTCAGACACCGCTTTACGATCTTTCGAAACTTTTTCCGAAGAAGCACACGCAACAAGCAAGCCTACAAGCACCGCTGCGGTCATCAGGACAATCTTCCCAAGACATTTGCTGAAGAGTTTAGCCATATTTTAAGTATAGCAAAAATATTTTCGCGAACATCGGGGTTTTAGGGGCGGAGCCACTAGGCGTGGGGGTAGCGGAAGACACAGCTAGATGGCGGGGCGCAGCCCACCATGACGATGTGGCTGAAGCGAGGGGGACGCTTCCCCCTTTAGTTATCAATAAAATCGTCCCCATTTTTATAAAAATAAGACACCCCTTGCGTTTCTTAAAAATTTTTATTATATTAGAAAACAGGACTTTTGATTAACGGTGGAGGTTTCTTGAAAGTTGAGTTTAGAGATAAGGATTTGGAACTTTGCGCAATGGATGAGGCTTATGCAATACGGCGAATGGGCAAAAAACGGGCAAAATGCTACAGGAATCGAATCAACGCCCTGCACTTAGCTAAAAATTTTGCTGTTTTACCTTCGGTTCCGGGTCATTTTCATGAGCTCGTAGGCAACCGAAAAGGACAATGGGCATGCGACCTTGATCAGCCATACCGATTGATTATTTGGGGCGCAGAACCGAACAAGGCTGTTATTTGGGCTGAAGTTACCGAGGCCGAAGTCGTAGAAATTGTAGATTATCATAAATAGAGAGGAATAACATGGCAGAAGAAAAAGAACTCATTTTGTGGGGGGCAACGTCCCCTGGAGAAATTCTTGAAGAAAAACTTCAAGAAATGAATGTGGATGTTAACGATTTCGCCGCCCGAATCGGCTACACCCCCAAGACGGTGAACGAATTGCTCAAAGCCAAGTGCAGGGTCACGGCAGAAATGGCCTACAGCCTTGAATTTGGAACGGGAATTCCGCAGTATTTTTGGTTAGAAGCACAAAAGCAGTACGAAAGGGATCTCTGGCGCGAAAAGGTCAAGAAATCTCTCAAGAATCGGATTAACTGGCGCAAGTTCTTCCCTATCGGCGAACTCAATCCGCGCACATGGATCAAGGACTTCAACAACAAGGAAGACGGCGTGTCGCCCATCCTCAAGTTCTTCGGGGTGGCTAGCCCCAAGGCGTGGGAAAATTACTACTACAAGAACCGCCTGAAGGTGGCCTTCCGCATTTCGCTAGCCGAAACCGAAGACCCATATGCGGCCTCGGTGTGGATGCGCCGTGGCGAAATCCTCGCCGACGAAATCA
>DGRZ01000045.1:0-807 GCA_002391195.1 Fibrobacter sp. UBA4375
TCCCGACCATCCAGTACGCTCTCGATCACGGTGCAGCCGTCGTGCTCGCTTCCCACCTCGGCCGTCCGAATGGCGAAAAGAACATGAAGTACACCCTCGCTCCGGTTGCCAAGAAGCTCGAAGAACTCATCAAGAAGCCGGTGAAGTTCCTCTCCGACTGCGTGGGTCCGGAAGTTGAAGCTGCCTGCGCCGCTATCAAGCCGGGTGAAATCATCCTCCTCGAAAACCTCCGCTTCCACATCGAAGAAGAAGGCAAGCGCAAGATCAAGAACGCCGATGGCACCGAAACTAAGGAAAAGGCCGACAAGGAAGCCGTGAAGGCCTTCCGCGCAAGCCTCACCAAGCTCGCTGACGTCTACGTGAACGACGCTTTCGGTACCGCTCACCGCGACCACTCCTCTATGACTGGTGTTGAACTTCCGCAGCGCGCTGCCGGTTTCCTCATGAACAAGGAACTCAAGGCATTCGACCAGGTGCTCAACAATCCTCCGCGTCCGTTCCTCGCCATCCTCGGCGGTGCAAAGGTCGCCGACAAGATCCAGCTCATCAACAACCTCCTCGACAAGGCCGATAAGATCATCATCGGCGGTGGCATGGCTTTCACCTTCAAGAAGGTTCTGAACAACATCGAAATCGGTTCTTCTTTGTTTGACGAAGAAGGCGCCAAGCTGGTTCCGGATCTGATGGCCAAGGCCAAGGCTGCCGGCAAGGAAATTATCCTCCCGGTTGACTACATCGCTGCCGACAAGTTCGCTGCCGACGCTGCCACGAAGGCTGTTTCAGACGCCGAAGGCATTCCGGC
This sequence comes from Fibrobacter sp. UBA4375, assembly GCA_002391195.1. Lineage (GTDB taxonomy): Bacteria > Fibrobacterota > Fibrobacteria > Fibrobacterales > Fibrobacteraceae > Fibrobacter. Next base: position 803 of record DGRZ01000045.1, read on the forward strand.
TGGCT
>DGRZ01000045.1:917-26222 GCA_002391195.1 Fibrobacter sp. UBA4375
TCTTCGTGAACGCTATCAAGTCCGCGAAGACCATCGTCTGGAACGGCCCTGCAGGCGTGTTCGAATTCGAAGCATTTGAAAAGGCTACCAAGGCTATGGCCGACGCTATCGTCGAAGCTACCGCTGCCGGCGCAATCACCGTGATCGGTGGTGGCGATACCGCTACGGCTGCCAAGAAGTACGGTGCCGACAAGAAGGTGACCCACACCTCTACGGGTGGTGGCGCTTCCCTCGAACTGCTGGAAGGGAAGGTGCTGCCGGGCGTTGCTTTCCTCACTGACAAGTAATCACAGGAATGTCATCCCCGCGAAGGCGGGGATCTCCTTTAGAGACTCTCGTTCACGCGAGAGTTTCTTTTTTTTGCGTTGTCATCCCCGCGTCTTGTGGTGAGCGAAGTCGAACCAAGGCGGGTATCCCCTTTATGTTGACGAAATATTGTATATTGGTTCGTAGGAATTTCGATAGGGAGCATTTATGTCCATTGCTGAACTTTCAAAGAACTTTCATGCCGAACATCGCGGGAACTGTGCCATGTCGGTAGCCTACGGTTATGCCCGCGCGACAGGCAAGTCCGAAGCGGAGGCGGTAGACGCCGCCGAGATGTTCCGTGCTTTTGGTGGAGGCAAGGCCCCGAACGGCCAATGCGGTGCGCTCTATGCGGCCAAGATGATGCAGCCCGACCATGCCGAAGCTATTGAGGACTTTTTCAGGCGCGGCGCGCAGAACTTTACCAAGTGCGCAGAAATCCGCCCGAACAAGGTCATCCCCTGCAACCGCTGCGTGGAACTGGCTGGCGAGGCGCTGGACTTTTTGAACCAGTAGCGGCGTTCGTGTAAAAACTCTGCGTCGCCTAAGGAGTTGCGCTCGGAGGGCTAAGCCCGCCCTTGTTGTTTCTCCGGCGCCTTTTCGTCGTGTTCCTCGATTTTACTGACCTTGGTGAACCAGTAGTCCTCACTATTGATGGAGCTCATGTTGTTCACGAGGGCGTCGAGGTCGATGTTGCTTAAGTCATTGTTTTCGTTGGGCATATCCTGAATATATAAAATCCCTGATGCTAGCGTTGTCTGGAGCCGGGGTTTGCTTGTTTTTTTATCTTTCTTTTCATGAAAATCGCAATTTGCGTTTTTGTTCTTTTACTCGCTCTCCTAGCCCAGGCTCAGGAGATGGACACCACCTATGTCATAGACGAGCAGGGTCGTACTATCGGGCTTATCCACGAGAAGGGAACTGTTCCGAGAATTGCTCCTGTTGCCGCCCCTGCACCGACGTCGCAGAATCCTGAGCCGGTTTCTACTTCGGGGCCGAGTGGATATGCTGATGGCATAGACAGTGCCGCCTATTACCAGAATCTGGTGGACCGTTATACTCGTTCCGGGGAGAAAAAACGTCGTACCGGAAACGGCATGATGATTGGTGGCGGAGCTGGCTTGCTGCTTGGAGTTCTCATGATGGTTGACGCGTATGAAGGGGCGGATCGCTGTGGAAATGAAGATTATGGCTGTAATGACGAAGAATTCCTAGAGTTTTTTACGGGGTATGGAGTAGCCATAGCAGGGGGCGTTGTTTTTGGTGTAGGTGTAACCCTCAAAATTGTAGGCGGTGCGAAACTTCGCCGTGCTACACGTTATCGGGAATCCCTGGAACGGTACAATTCACGCCGCCTTCAGGCATTGGAGTTTAGATTAGAACCGTCAATCAATCCATATAACGGTTCTTATGGCAGTAAACTGTCTCTAAGTTTCTAAAATTTCTATCTTTGGCGTCGGTGGATGGGCAAAAAAAGGATAGATATGAAGTTAATACCCCTGGCCCTTTTGTTTTTTTGTCTCGCTGCAATGAATGGCTGCGGCGATGACAAGTCTTCTGTCACGCAAATGGAAACTGGAGAAAATCCTGAACAGGATAATCCGCAAGAGGTTTCTGAACCATGTGCATCTGCAGAAGATGGTACTTACCGCTGGGTAGAAGAAGGCGTCATTTTCCAGGTTTGTGAAAATGGACTGTGGACAACGGATTCTGTCAAAACGGTGAAGCGAGGTTTTGATCCGTGCAAGTTTAATTTTGGTGCGGCTTGGCAGAGTTCTCACGAGGATTCTATTTATTACGCTGGACTGGATTATGTTTCCGTCTGGTTGGGGGATAACGATTGGTACAATTTTTTTGAACAACGCATGGTGGAAATGAGCTTGCAAACACATGCGACTCCAATGATTTATGCTTACGTGATTGCGGAATTCGGGAAGGATATGGGTATGGACGATTGTGATGTCGCGAGGGCAAGGGGAAAACAATCCCTTTGCGTATATGGAGCGGATTTGATTCGGAATAATTTTGCAGACTCCATATTATATCGTTATCAGCAGTATGCCAAAGGTATGGCAAGGCAAGTTGAGTACAAAATAGACAGTACAGAAAAATTTGAGCCCATCTGGATGATTGAACCAGACTTTTATCAGTATTCGGAGATGGCGTCGGAACAGAGTGTGGCCAATCACGGAGAGGAACAACAAAATGGCGGCATTCCTGATTCTATGATGGGCGTTTATTTCAAGCAGATTGTAGATACCATCAAGGCTTATTTGCCTGATGCCAAGATTGCCATAGATATTTCTCCCTGGGTTTCCGACAAGGATTCGATGGGGCTGGAAAAGTGGTTCTCCAATTTCGACATGTCCTTGGTGGATTACGTGAGTACTTCTGGCGGTCGCACTTTGGCGAATTCTGAAAAAATCAGGAGCGCCAACAAACTCACGTGGAAAAAACTTTACGATACACTGAAAAAGCCTATTCTTGCGGACGTAGGTTATTCAACCGGTGGAAAGGCCACCAAGCACGACACGAACTGGGACGATATTTCTAATTTGGAAGCACGAGCCAAGGATGGGGTTGTCGGGGTGATGCAGATGGATGCCGCCCTGGACTACCCGTTGCGGGCAAGCTATATCCGTTCACGCTTGCAGGTGGACTATCCCTGGTGCAAGGAGTAGATTTATGAGTGTAATCGTCGTGGATTACAATGCCGGAAACCTGACTTCGGTAATGAATGCACTCTCCCGTATCGGGGTAAATGCAAAGTCCAGCCGGGATGCCGATGAGATTGCAAAGGCAACGCACCTGGTGTTCCCGGGCGTAGGAGCCGCCGCGTCTGCCATGGAAACCCTGACCCGCACGGGTATCGGAGATGCCATCAAGACTGTGGTAAAAGCCGGGAACCCGGTGCTTGGAATCTGTATTGGCTGCCAGATTATCCTGGAAGAAAGCGAAGAAGACGGCGGCGTGAAGACCCTCGGTCTTATTCCGGGACGAGCGGTGCGGTTCAAGGATGAACCGGGCCTGAAGATTCCCCACATGGGCTGGAACCAGGTGAATTTTACCCAGGATCATCCGATTATGGCTGGCATCCGGAACGGTTCGGACTTTTACTACGTGCATTCGTATCATCCGGTGGTGCCTGCGGAGAACGCCTTTGCCGAAACTACCTATGGCACTCAGACCTTTCAGGGGCTTATCGGCAAAGGCAACCTGGTGGCCTCCCAGTTCCATCTGGAAAAGAGCGGTGACGTGGGCCTGAAAGTCCTGGAAAATTTCTGTAATTGGAATCCCTGAGGAGAGTATGGAAAAAGTTTATCGCTCCGGAATCGGTTTTGACGTTCACAAGCTGGTAGAAGGCCGCAAGTGCATTATCGGCGGGGTGGACATTCCCTACGAGAAAGGCCTCTTGGGCCACAGCGATGCCGACGTGCTGTTGCATGCCATCAGCGACGCTCTTTTGGGTGCTGCCGGTCTGGGCGACATCGGGACGTACTTCCCCGATACGGACCCTGCCTTCAAGGGCGCCGACAGTTTGGAACTGCTCCGCAAGGTAGGGGAGGAAGTCCGCAAGGCCGGTTTTGAAATCGTGAACATCGACAGTATCGTGATGTGCGAACGGCCCAAGGTGAACCCCCACAAGGATGCTATGAAGGCAAACATTGCTCGAGTGCTTGGCCTGGACGTGAAACAGATTGGAATCAAGGGAACTACCACCGAAAAGCTGGGATTTACGGGTCGTGGCGAAGGTATTGCCAGCCAGGCAATAGCCATGGTTTACAGTTTGGTGTGATTTGGCTCAAATTTGCGGGTTTGTGCAGGATTGCGCTTGCTTGGAATAAAATATATATTTCGGTATATGAAGCGACTGTCTTGTGTTGTTGGTTTTGCTTTTGCCTTGGGGACTGTTGCTCCCTTGGTTGCAGAAGATTTACCCAGCCATATAGACGTGGTCATTGTTTCCGCTTCGAGTTCCAGTTTGGAAAATGAAAATAGCTCCAGCTCGGCAGCGGCAATGCCGACCAGTTCCGCTTCGGCGGAAAGCAGCTCCAGCGTAAAGCAGAGCAGTTCCAGCCGTAGTCTGGACGATTCGCCCCTGCTGCCGGTAATTTCTCACGATACGCTTAGAAGCTCTTTGCCGGAGAATGGGGATGCTTCGATGGCGCTTCCCCGCAGTGTTTCTGCACCTGTCGCTCAGGGAGAGGATCGCTGGTTCGATTTGCAGGGACGCTTGCTGAAAGGCAAACCTACGGTTAAGGGAACCTATTATCACAATGGCAAGGCCGTTGTGGTAAAGTAAAAATGAATAATGGCGCAAAGCGTCGGGCGCCGTTTGCGTAGATTTAATTCAAGAATATTTAAAATGACTTTGTTCAAAAAATCCGTTTTCTTTGTGGCCTTACTGGGTGCTGTTCTTTGCTGGTCGGCAGACGACCCTAAGCCTTATGTAGAAGGTGATGCGTTGCCCAACGCACTCAAGTTTTATCCGCCTCCGCCGGACACGAATTCTGCGGCATTTGCCTATGACATGGCGCAGTATAAGTGGGGAAAGTCTGTCCGGGTGACTGATTCGGCTCGGGCAAATTTGGCCATCGCCCAGGCCGTGACAGAAGAAGCCGAGATGGCGAAAATGTTCAGTGAGCCCTTTGGCATGGAAATCTCGGAAAAGAACACGCCCGCCATTATGAACGTGCTTAAGCGCGGGATATTCACCATGCGTCTTGCATCCCGCGTTGCAAAGAAGCATTACATGAGGGTGCGCCCTTACGCCCGCCTCAAGGAGCCGACCCTGATTCCAAGTGCCGAAGAAAGCCACCTGAATAACGGCTCGTACCCTTCGGGCCATACTGTTCGTGGCTGGGGCATGGCGCTCCTGCTTGCCGAAATCAATCCGGCGGCCCAGGACGCACTGCTAAAGTATGGCTACGAATGGGGACAGAGCCGCGTGATTGCGGGTTACCACTGGCAAAGTGACATCGAGGCCTCCAAGGCCGTGGTTACGGCGGTTTTTGCCCGCTTACATGCCGAAGAGGCGTTCCTTGCCGACATGAAAAAGGCCAGGGACGAATTCAAGAGGCTTTCGGCCAAGCAAAAGAAAAAGACGAAATGATTTGCCTTTTACAGAAATTGGATAGACGGCCTGCGTATAAGCGTTCTCTAACCAAAAAATAGGGTTGTTCCCCTTTGACGATTCAAGGGGGATTTCTATTTTTGTGTATAGATTTAGAAACAAATGATTCTACGACGCAAATCCGGACTAGCTGAAAGGCAGCGACGATGACCCCGGTAAGCGGCGCCAATGAATAGGAAAAACCTATGACCTTAATGATTCTCAAGATGCTCGGATGCCTCGCGCTCCTCATGTTCGGTATGAAGACCATGAGCGAAGGCCTCCAGAAACTTACCGGTGGACACCTTCGTGCGTTTCTTGGCACTATGACCAAGCACCGGGCCGGCGGATTGCTTACGGGAACCTTTATTACCGCCGCAGTGCAGTCTTCTACTGCCACCACCGTCATGACCGTCAGTTTCGTCAATGCTGGTCTGCTTACCCTTAAGCAGGCCATTCCTGTTATTATGGGGGCGAACATCGGTACCACGGCCACGGCCTGGATCATGTCCATCTTCGGATTCCAGTTCAACATGAGCAGTTTCGTGTGGCCTTTCTTTGCGCTGGGAATTATCCTCTCCTATGTGCGGAAAAGCAACGTCAAGAGTTTCGGCGAATTTGTTTTCGGTTTTTCTTTCATGTTCCTGGGGCTTACCACCCTACGCGAAAATGCGGTGGCTATGGACTTGTCCCACAACCAGGCGGTCATTGACTTTTTTGCGGCCTGCGGAAACTGGGGCATTCTGTCCACCTTGTTGTTCCTGCTTCTGGGAAGCGTCCTGACCATGTGCGTGCAGTCATCTGCCGCCATCATGGCCATTACCCTCCTTCTTTGCAGTAGCGGGGTGCTCCCGATTTACCAGGGCATTGCCCTTGTGATGGGTGAAAATATCGGAACCACGGTGACTTCGAACCTGGCGGCCCTTTCGGCCAGCACCCAGGCTCGGCGTGCTGCCTTGGCCCACATGCTTTTCAACGTGTTCGGCGTGGTGTGGGTACTGATTGTTTTCCACCCCTTCGTGAACATGGTTTGCCATATCGTCGGCTTTGACCCGAACTTTGTTCCCCAGACCCAAGAAGAAATTGCCGAGGCCAGCGTGCGGGTGACTTACGCCCTGTCCGGATTCCATACGGCATTCAACCTCTGCAACGTGGCGATCCTCATCTGGTTCATCAAGCCCATGGAAAACATCATCTGCAAGATTATCCGCGAAAAGGAAGATGGCGAAGATTTCAGCATCAAGTTTATCAGTGCTGGCCTCATGAGTACCGCCGAACTTTCCCTGTTCGAAGCCCGTAAAGAAATCAACCTGTTTGCCGAACGTACCCTGAAGATGTTCCGCTTTGTGCCGGACTTGCTCAAGATGAAGGACGAGGGAGAGTTCACGAAGCTGTTTGCCCGAATAGAGAAGTACGAGAACATCAGCGACAAGATGGAAATCGAGATTGCAGGTTACCTGAACAAGGTGAGTGAAGGTCGCCTGAGCCCCGAAAGTAAGCGGGTGCTGCAGTCCATGCTCAAGGAGATTTCTGAAATCGAGAGCATTGGCGATTCCATCTATAACATGTCCAGGGCTATACGGCACAAGTTCCAGAGTGCCGACGACTTTACCGAAGAGCAGTACAGCCGTATCGAAGGCATGATGAAGCTTTGCGACAAGTCCATGGCCCAGATGGTGGATATCATCGAAGACGCTCCCCAGGCCGATGTGAAGTCCTCCTTGATGATGGAATACGAAATCAACGATTATCGCAAGATGCTCAAGCAGCTGAACATAGACGACATCAATGCCCAGCGTTACAGCTACCAGATGGGCGTGCACTACATGGACGTAATCAACGACTGCGAAAAGCTGGGCGACTACGTAATCAACGTGGTGGAAGCCCATGTGAACCACAAGCTTTCGGGCTAGGCCGTCTTGGTTGACATTTTATAACTGTTTTTTCTCTTGTCATGCCCGTCCCGCATCAAGTGCGGGATAAACTCCAGCGGTCAACGTCTCGTTAAATTTGTATAATAGGCATATCATGCTTTTTGACGAAATTATAGACGACACCTACGAGGCGTCGGAATACCCCGCCCTTGCAGGCCTTACGCAGGAGTGGCTTGAAACAAGGCCCTTTGCGGGCCTGCGCGTGCTGGCGGCGACACCCGTGTTCCGGAATACGCTGGTGCAGTACCGTGCGCTTTTGGCCGGCGGGGCAGATCTTTCGGTAGGTATTGCGAACGATTCCGGCGCGGGAGCCGAAATGCCCTGCGATTCGGGCGTTGTCGCTCTACTGCGGGAATCGAACATTCCGGTGCTTGGCTTGCAAGACGCCTTGAAGGCGGAGTTCCGCGGCGAAGGTTTCGACCTGGTTCTGGATTGCGCGGGCCAGTTTTCGGCATGCCGTCCGAAATATGGTTTTGTGGAACTTACCCGCAGCGGTGTGCAGTTTTACGAGAACAGCGAAAAGCCGGTGTATGTGGCGGACAGCGGAATCGTCAAGCGTATCGAGACAAGTCTCGGGACCGGGGAAGGTTATGTGCGGGCCCTTTTGCAGCTGGGCTACGGCAATGTTGGTCGAAATGGCGCAGATGCGGGTAGTGACGGTGCCGCCTTTGCCGGAAAAAGTTTCGTGGTGTTCGGGAGCGGCAAGGTAGGGCAGGGAATCGTTCTGCAACTCTTGCGGGAAGGTGCTCACGTGCAGGTGGTAACGGATAAGGCCCGCGGCGTTAGTCCTTTTTTGGATGCAAACGGCGTGCCTGTTACGGATTGCAACGACCTGAAATCGGTTGTAGCTCTTGTGAGTGCTGCCGATTTTGTGGTGACGGCTACCGGTGTGAAGGGTGCTCTTGACCGGCCGGAGTTGACGGCGGCTCTGCTCTCTTCGAAAGCGGTGCTTGCCAACATGGGCGTCGAAGACGAATATGGCTCTAGTGTTCCTGCAGGTCGCGTGCTTGCCGAAAAGAAACCCCTGAACTTCATTCTAGAAGAACCGACCCACCTGAAATATATCGACGCTTCCCTCGCTTTGCACGGGGCACTGGGGGAACTTCTGGTGCGTGAAGCTGCGGATGCTTCGGACAAAAAAAATGCGGGCCCCATGGACCCGCCAAGCGAACTAGAACAGCGCATTCTCTCGATGACCATGCAGGACGGCCTTATCGGTCCTGAAATCGCCGAGATGCTGAGCCTTTAACCTGCACATTCCCGGTTTGATTGCCGTTGCCGCGTAGGCGGGAATCGCCTTAGTTTTTCTTCCCTTCCAGTTTTTCAAAGAACTTCTTGGTTTCCCGGGCAACGACCCCGCTTAGGAGAATAAGGGCCACCAGGTTCGGGAAGGCCATGAGTCCGTTGAAAATGTCGGCGCTGGTCCACACGGCACTCACCGTGAGATAGGGGCCAATAAACACGGCCGCTACATAGAACCAGCGGAAAGTGAGAATGGCTCCTTTCTTGCCACGGCCCACAAGGTATTCTAGGCAACGTTCAGAATAATAGGCCCAGCCGAGAATAGTGGTGAAGGCAAAGAATACCAGGGCGGCGGTGAGAATGTAGGGAGCGACACTTGAACCGGCGGGCAGGTTCGAAAGCCCGCGGACAAAAGCTTCCATGGTAATGTTCACGCCCTGGAGCCCAAGTTCAGGAGTCCAGGCTCCGGTCACCACGATGGCAAGGCCTGTCATGGAACAGATGACGATGGTGTCAATGAAGGTCCCCGTCATGCAGACCAGTCCTTGACGGACAGGCTCCTTGGTCTTTGCGGCGGCAGCGGCGATGGGAGCGGAACCCAGACCCGCCTCGTTGCTGAAGATGCCGCGGGCGATACCCTTTTGCATGGCGATAAAGATGGTACCCACCACGCCGCCGGTGACCGCACTCGGGTTGAATGCCGCCTGGATAATCATTTCGATAGCGCTAGAAATTTTAGAGAAATTGAAACCGAGAATTAGTAGGCAGAAAAGAATGTAGAAGATGGCCATGAGGGGCACAATATAAAGAGAGACTTTCGCGATGCGCTTGAGACCGCCGATGATGACCATGGCCGTAAAGCCAGCGCACAGGAGGCCTGCAATGGCGGTGGATACGGAGACGGAATTACCGCCGATGTTCACGAATTCTCGGGAGGGGAATATCGTTGCCACCGCCGAGGTGATGCCGTTCACCTGGGTGATGGTGCCGATGCCCAAAAGTCCGGCAAGTACGCCGAAGATGGCAAACAGCACGGCTAGCCACTTGAAGTTAAAACCGAAACGTTCCTTGATACCAGTTTCAATGTAGTAGAAGGGGCCTCCTAGAACTTTTCCGTCGCTCCCCACCTTGCGGTACTTGACGGCTAAAAGACCTTCGGCATACTTGGTGGCCATGCCAAAGAATGCGGCCACTTCCATCCAGAAAAGGGCTCCCGGACCGCCGGTGCCGATGGCGGTAGCCACTCCTACGATGTTTCCGGTGCCTACCGTTGCCGCAAGAGCCGTGCAGAGGGCGGCAAAGCTTGAAACTTCGCCCTCTCCTTCCTTTTCGCTGTTGAGCATGTAGCGCAGGGCGTTGCCCAGGTTTGTGACCTGGAGTACACCCAGGCGGCAGGTGAGCAAGATACCTACAAACAGGATGACGACGATAAGGGGGATACCCCACACGTAGCCGTCAATGGTATCAAGGATGGAATTTAGGGTTGCCATAGCAATCTCCTTCAAGGCGGTTTCTATGAGTGTGGCGCGAAATGGGCGCGAGCAAATTTAGAAAAAAGTTTTTGATGGCGACGAAAAGAATCTCCTGACCCCTCACTTTTCTGGTTATTTATTATTTTATCAATAAAAGACTGAGAGGCCCCTATGTTCGGACACCACCTTCCTTTGAGCGAACAGTCCCTGCAAGTTATCGAGCAGATTGGAAACGACATGCCCGGCGGTTTTTTTATATACAAGGCCACGGGGAACGAGGAACTGCTTTATGCCAACAAGGCGGTATTTCGAATTTTCGGTTGCGAGACCCTGGAAGAATTCAAGGCCCTGACCGGCTACACCTTCAAGGGAATGCTTTACCCCGAAGACTATGGAAAGATTTCGGCATCCATAGTGGAGCAAATAGAAAAAAGTCAGGGGAATCTGGATTATGTGGAGTACCGCATTGTCCGCAAGGATGGAGAAATCCGCTGGATAGACGACTATGGGCACTACGTGGAATCCGACGTCTATGGCGGCCTCTATTACGTGTTTATTTCGGACATTACCGAAAAACGGATGCAAATGGAAACGGACAAGGCCGTCCGGACAGCGGTTATCGAAGCCCTTAGCAGAAGCTACAATGCGGTGTGGCTCATTAATGACATTGCCACGGGGAGTTTTTCGCTTTTCCGTGGCGAGACGAAGGGCGAGAGCATTCATGCAAGGCCCACCCGCGAAGCTTTGGAACTTTTGGATTACGAAGATGCCAAGAGAAACTACATTGACAACTTTGTCGTGGAAGAAGACCGGGAACGCCTCCGCAGGGAACTGACCCTTGAAAATCTCAAGGAGTGTACCCGTGACAACCACATGTTCACAGAAAGTTTCAGGCGAATCATCGGTAATGAAGAACGGTATTACCGTATCGAATTTATGCAGGTGAAGCTGCCCAACGGCAAAACCGGGATTGTAGCGGGCTTTAGGGATGTAGATTCTGAAGTCCGCGAAGAAGAGGAAACCCGGAGAAAACTCCTGGAGGCCGAAGCCGCCAAGGCTGAAAACCGAAGGCTCATGGAACGGGTGGAATCTGCTGCGGAACTGGCGGAACTTATGGGCTCGGTAACTTCGCTTCTTTCGAACATGCCGGCCCTGAGTTTTTCGAAGGATGCCCTTACCGGCAGGTACCTCGCCTGTAACCAGGCCTTCGCCGAATACGCCAACAAGGAAAATCCCGACGGTGTTATCGGACTTACGGATTACCAAATTTTTGACCCCGTGACGGCGGCGCATTTTGCTGAGGACGACCGCAAGGCGCTTGAAATGGACAAGCCCTACGTGTTCTTCGAGGATGTCCCCAACGCGGTGGGGACAGAAATCCGCAACCTCCAGACAACCAAGATGAAGTTCAAGGATTCTTCGGGCAGGCTCTGCACCTTGGGTATGTGCGTGGATGTGACGGAAATGACCCGCATAAAATCAGCAGAAGCCCATCAGCAGGAACTGGAAGCGAGGCTTGAATTACAAGAAACCCTTTTGCAGGAACGGCACCACCGCGAACAGCTGGATAACATGATAACGGCCATGGCTTCTGATTACCGCAGTATTTATCATGTGAATCTTGATGCCGACGAAGCGGTGTGTTACCGTGCAGACGCAAGCGACAAAGACCAGCATGCGGAAGGGGTCCGTTTCCCCTATCTCGAACGGTTCCGCTACTATGGAAACACCTATGTGACGGAAGCCTTCCGTGAAGGATTCCTGAATTTTATCGAACCCGAAAATATCCGCAGGGCACTTGCGAAGGACTCTCTGATTGTTTATCGTTACCTAGTGAACCGCGCAGGCAAGGAATATTACGAGATGATTCGCGTCGCGGACGTGCAGGGAGCGGAAGAACGTACGGACGGAATTGTCCATGCGGTGGGTCTTGGCCTTACGGTTATTGACGAAGAAATGCGGGACTCTCTGGCAAGGAACAAGGCGCTAACGGAGGCCCTGGCGGCAGCCGAATCGGCAAGCACTGCAAAGACGGCGTTCCTCTCCAACATGAGCCACGAAATAAGAACTCCGATGAATGCCATCATTGGCCTGGATAGTCTTGCTCTCAGTGACGAGACCCTAAGCGACAAGACTAAGGACTATCTTGAAAAAATTGGAGGCAGTGCAAGGCACTTGCTAGGACTCATCAATGACATTTTGGACATGAGCCGCATCGAAAGTGGAAAGCTTATGCTCAGGAACGAGGAGTTTTCCCTGAACGACATGTTGGAGCAGATAAACACGCTGGTCATGACGCAGTGCAGCGAAAGGGGAATCCGCTTCCAATGCAACCAGAAAGGGAAGGTTGGCTCTTACTTCATTGGCGACGAGATGAAACTGAAGCAGGTGCTCATCAACATCCTGAGCAACGCCATCAAGTTCACGGAACGTTTGGGCGAAATCCGTCTTGACGTGGAGTGTACGGCCTCGTACCAGGGCCAGTCTACGCTGAAATTTTCCGTGCAGGATACAGGAATAGGAATTTCAGAATCCTTCATCCCGAAGATATTTGACTCCTTCACGCAAGAAGATTCCACGCGGAGCTCTAAGTTCGGCAGTACCGGGCTTGGAATGGCGATTACCAAGAACATCGTAGAGATGATGAATGGCTCCATTTCTGTAGAATCTAAGAAAGGGGTGGGTTCCACCTTCACCGTGGTTGTGACTCTCAGGGAATGCGAACACGCTCTCCCCTCCATAGGGAAAATCCAGACGAAGGACTTGTCCGTTCTCGTGGTGGACGACGACGCCATCGCCTGCGAGCACGCAAGGCTCGTACTTTCGGAAGCGGGCGTCAAGTCGGATACGAGCTTGAGCGGAGAAGAGGCTCTCCACATGCTTGAGGTTCACCATGCAAAACATGAACCCTACAATCTGGTGCTTCTCGATTGGAAAATGCCAGACATGGATGGAATCGAGGTAGCTAGGCGCATCCGTGAACGCTACGACAAGGAAACCACCGTCATCATTCTTACGGCATATAACTGGGATGAAATTATGGACACCGCGCTGCATGCGGGAGTAGACAGTTTTCTTTCAAAGCCCTTGTTTGCCATGGGTGTGTTGGACGAGTTTGAACGTATTGCCCGACGCAATAATATGGGAATTCTTAGGGAAAAGAAACGGGCGAGCCTAGAAGGAAGGCGCATCCTCCTTGCTGAAGACATTGCCATTAACGCCGAAATCATGAAGGAAATTCTGAAGGCGCGGGGGATGACGGTTGGCCTGGCCGAAAATGGGAAACTCGCCCTCGAGATGTTCAGGGAAAGCGATTATAATCATTACGATGCTATTCTCATGGATGTGCGGATGCCCGAAATGGATGGCCTAGAGGCCACTGCAGCTATCCGTGCATTGGACCGCCCCGATGCAAAGACCGTGCCTATTGTTGCCATGACGGCTAACGCCTTTGATGAGGATGTGCAAAAATCCTTGCAGGTCGGCATGAATGCCCATCTTTCAAAACCTGTGGAACCCGACATCCTTTACTTGACTCTGGCGGAGCTCATTTACGACTCCAAATAGGAATGGTGCACCCCCGCTACAGCGGAGCCCAAAGACATTCGTTGGAGTTTTCTAAAAAACGAAAAAAGTAGGCGCTAACATAGAATGCGATGCGAACCTGCTGAAAATGGACCTTGTGTAAAATTGTTATTTTTTGACACGGAAAACTCCTGCGTGGAGTTGCGCGGGATATTTGAGCTTTATAAGAGGAAATTATGTGCGAAAATTGCTGTTCTAACCGTCCTGTCCGAGTACGCTTTGCCCCGAGCCCCACGGGCTACCTGCATGTGGGTGGCGCCCGCACCGCTATTTACAACTACTTCTTTGCAAAGCACATGGGTGGCACGTTCTACCTGCGTATCGAGGATACCGACCGTAAGCGTTACAACGAGACGGCGCTCCACGACCTGATGCGTGACCTCAAGTGGCTTGGACTCCAGTGGGACGAAGGTCCGGGTTGCGAAGGCGACTGCGGCCCCTACTTCCAGAGCGAACGTCTGGATATTTACCACCGCGAAATCAAGAAGCTCTTGGACGCGGGCTGTGCCTACTACTGCTTCTGCACCGAGGAACGCCTGCAGGAAGTCCGCGCCGAACAGGAAAAGAGCCATGTGCCGGTCACGGGTTACGACCGCCACTGCCGTAATATTACCCGCGAAGAGGCCGAGGCCCGGATTGCCGCCGGCGAAAAGGCCGTGATCCGCTTCAAGGTGCCTGAAACGGGCGTCACCGAATTCGACGACATGATTCGCGGTCACATCAGCTACCAGAACGAACTTTTGGACGACCTCGTGCTCATCAAGCGCGACGGTTACCCGACTTACCACTTTGCAAGCGTCGTGGATGACCACCTGATGGGTACCACTCACGTGCTCCGCGGCGACGAATGGATCAGCTCCACGCCGAAGCACGAACTCTTGTACAAGGCTTTCGGCTGGCAGCCGCCTGTATGGTGCCACCTGCCGGTGATTCTCGATAAGAACGGCGGCAAGCTTTCCAAGCGCAAGGGTGCCGCCTCCGTGGGCGACTTCCGCGACCTCGGCTACCTGCCGGAGACTCTCGTGAACTACCTCGCGCTCCTCGGCTGGAACCCGGGCGACGACCGCGAAGTCATGACCATCAAGGAAATGGTGGAAAGCTTTACGCTGGAACGCATCAACCCGAAGTCCGCCAGCTTCGACGAAAAGAAGTTGCAGTGGATGAACGGCCAGCACATCCACCTGTGCGACGACGCTTTCCTCAAGGGTATCATGAAGGAAGGCCTTGCTGCGAAGGGTATCGACCTCTCGAAGGAACCGGAAGAACGCCTCGACGAAATTGTGAAGCAGCTGAAGCCGCGTGCCCACTTTGTGCAGGACCTCGCCGACATGGCCGTGTACTTCTTTGTTGCTCCGACCACCTACGACGAAAAGGGTGCCAAAAAGCACTTTGGCGAAGGCTCCAAGGAAGTGGCGACGCTTGTGCGTGACATGCTTGCCTCCATCGAAGATTTCAAGACTCCGGTAATCGAGAAGGGTTTCTACGACCTGGCCGAACGTTGCGGTCACAAGGTGGGTGAACTCGTCGGTGCCCCGCGCCTCGCTGTCTCTGGCGTTACCGCAGGCCCCGGCCTCTGGGAAATGTTTGAACTCATCGGCAAGGACGAAGTCCTCCGTCGCATCGACGTGGCTCTCCCGCTGATGAAATAAGCGGGGCGTTACGGGGCCGGCGATTGAGGCCCCGTTCGAAGGGGTAGCGGATGCCCGGTAGGGCAGAAGCGAGGGGGAGCCTTCCCCCTAACCCCAACCACCAACCACTAAACTCTTGCCTCCATCAGCCCTAACACCTACAACCTATAACCTAAAGCCTAACTTTGCGTAAACAGTTCCCCTACAAACTCCTGACCCAGAAAATGTTTTGCTGCCGTTGCCAGCGGGTAACGGAGCATGGGATATTTGCGCGGGAACCGTATTCTACCCACGGTGGCATGGAACCGAAAATTCCGCTTCTGTGTTCGTGCGAAACGTGCCAGAATGTCATCATCTGCTTTTCCAACGAGTTTAGCTTTGGAACAAGCGTGGAGCATGCGGACTACACGAAGATTTACGGACACAACCGAATCCAGCCCGGGAACTGGTTGTTTTTCAAGGGCGGTGTGAAACCGGGGTTGGTCAAGAGCTGTTTTCAGACCCAGGATAAAGAGATATACGTGCTCACTTACGGCGGGGCCAAGGACGAGAAGGTGGAATGCCCCAAGTGCCATGTGGAATCGGAGGTGGCGCCGGGCGGGTATCGCCTGCTTCCGGCCCAGAGCGCCTTGACGCTTATCGGCGACCATGTGTATCACGCCATTCGGGACATGTTCGGCGTGGCGGTAGGCTACGTGAACGACGGCGAAAAGGACAAGCTGGCCGTGCAGATGGAAGACAAAAGCCTGCTGTTCATTACGCTGCCCCAGGCCATACAGAACCTGCCCAATGCAAAGCTTTCGGACATGACCCGCAACAAGCTGATGCAGTTTTTCCCGGAAGATTCCCGCCGAGTCTCGGTGACGGTGGGGCAGGGGATTGTGTATCTTGACGGCCTTGTGAAGAATTTGTCCGTAAAGCGTGCTATCAGGGCCTGCGTCAACGGCATGCAGAGGGTTCGCGGCTGCGTTGACTTTATGAAAATCAGTGCGGAATCCTACACGTCGGACGAGCAGATTGAAAAGGCAATTCTTTCCCTCCTGGAAACGCCGGGGCTCAAGATTTTTAATTACAAGGTGCAGGTGGAACAGGGGCGCGTGCAGGTGTCTCTGGACTGCGTTCGGGAATATTTCCCCAAAGAAATCGAAAACAAGATTGCGGAATTCCCTGGCGTGCAGGACTTGGACGTGAAAATTAATTCGATTCCTATGGACGAGATGGAAAATACCAAGGTCTGCAAGGAACTGGAATACGAGCTTTCCATGAATACCCGCTTGGGAGATTCCTTGATTCGCGTGAATTACGTAGATGATAAATTTTTGCTGGAAGGAAAGGTTCATTCCATGATCCAGAAACAGCTGGCCATGTTCTGCGTGGCAAGGCGCGTGCTGAGCACGTCTATTGAAAACAGGCTGAGGATAGTTTAAACAAAGAGGTCGATATGGCTGGAAAAGGATACGAGAAAATCAATGATGTGAAGGCCCTGCTGAAAGAATACAGGACCGTAGAAGAAATTGCGACCCATATCGGGCGCGGCCCTCGCACGGCATTCCGCTATTTGGAATACCTGCGGGGTGAAAACTGCGGGCTCCGTAAAGGCAAGAATAGCCTGGGCCAGACCGCGTTCAAGATTCAGGTGAACGAGCAGGTTTCTTTCAACCAGGAATCCGTAAAGCAGCTTGAAAAAATCAAGAAAAACATGACTGGGAATTCCCCCAGCGACGTCAAGAACCGTAAGCTGGTGGACAAGCTCATCACCGCCATGCAGACCACCAACCCCGACGATTTCAGGCCCGAAGCCATCACTACGGACAAGGACCTGATTATGGATTATGGCCCCTGGAGCGACAACAAGATTCAGGACCTGTACGTGAACAAGGTGCTGGACGCTATCCACAGCGGTGTGAAAATCCGTATCGCCTACCACCACGGCACCAAGAAAAAAGATGACGAAACTATCGAGATTAGCCCCGTGAAGGTGGTGATGCGCATGGACACGGTCTATATTATCGGCGCAGACGATACCTTTGCGGAAACGGGTATCTTGAAGATGTACATGCTTGAAAACGTGATGAACATTACGGTCACCAACAAGCTGGCCCAAAGCGGAATCTTTTTTGACGAACAGAGTTATTACAAGTATGCTTATGGGAAATATATAGATCCGAAAATTGCACCCCAGGATATTTCCCTGCAACTTCGTGCCGACGACAACAACTGGCTAAAGACCCAGTTCGAAAAGTCCCATTTCAATCCGCCTGCGGTTGTGCGCAAGGACAAGAACAAGAATGACATTGTGGACCTGAAACTCCGCATCACGCCCGACTTTAAAGCTTGGCTTATGGGCGTCTTGCCGGACGTGAAAATCCTGAAGCCGGAATCCCTGAAAAAAGAAATGAAGGACCTGCTGAAGAAGACCTTGTCCGAAATGGAAGACTGACGGAAAGGAACGTTGCGTGATGGAATCGGAACACAAACTTTCGGATTACAATTTCGAGTTCCCGAAGGAACTGATTGCAAGCCGCACGGCAGGCAAGGGCAAGACCCGTATATTGCACTGTCCCAAGGACGGCGGTGAACGCCGCATTATGAAGGCTCCCGAAATTGTGGAACTGTTCCGCCCGGGTGATTGCCTTGTGGTGAACAACACCAAGGTGATTCCTGCCCGCCTCTACGGTCACACCCTCCATGGCGGCGAAGTGGAAACCCTCCTGGTGCAGGCGCTGATTCCTGCAGAAAACGGAGAGGCCCGCTATGAGGCCCAGGTTCGCCCCGGCAAGGCTTTCAAGATTGGTCGCGAACTTGAAATCGCCGGTGTCAAGACCGTTGTGGAAGACATCAAGGAAGACGGTGCCCGGGTGCTCCGTTTTGCGGTAACTCCGGTGGAACTGGAAGCGGTGATGAACCGGGAAGGTCACGTGCCGCTGCCGCCCTACATTGACCGCCCCGATGACGAAGACGATAAGTTGGCCTACCAGACGATTTTTGCAAAGTATTCCGGTGCGGTAGCAGCCCCTACGGCAAGCCTCCACTTCAGCGAAGAAATGCTTGAGGCCCTGAAGGCGAAGGGCGTCTATGTGGCCGAAGTCACCTTGCATGTGGGCCCCGGAACATTCCAGAATATTTCGGTGGAAGACTTTACCCAGCACAAGATGCACGGCGAACATTACGAGTTGACCAAGGAAAATGCCGAGATTATCAACAAGGCAAAACGGGAAGGCGGTCGTATCGTGACGGTCGGCACCACCAGCACCCGGGTAGTCGAGACCATTGCCGATGCCAACGGAATCGTAAGGGCGCAATCGGGCGTGACACACGCGTTTTTTTACCCCGGTTACCGCTACAAGATTGTGGATGGCCTCTTGACCAATTTCCACTGGCCGAAAAGCAGCCTCATTTTGCTGGTTTCCGCTTTCTATGGCCGCGAAAACACGCTTGCCGCCTACAAGATGGCAGTGGAGAACAAGATGAAGCTGTTCAGCTACGGCGATGGGATGCTGATTCTGTAGCCTTGGCTTACTTTGCAGTAGAATCCGCTTCCAGGGTGGGAATCAGCTTGTTCTCTTGGCAGAGATTTTCTTCCCTGATTTTGAAGGTGAAGTCTACCAGGTTGTTCTCGAACATTTTCTGGTAGGGCTTCTTTTGCTGCACGCTCTGGAGTGCGCAGGTGCAGTAGTTGATACGCTGGACCAGTTTCGCCTCGTCCGAGGGGGTGCCCTGGGCAAAGACGCATTCGTGCATGATGGCGTATTCCATGGGACGGTCGTAACGGCCCTTGCACTTGTTTTTCAGGTCGGGCTGTGCGGCCACCTTTTCGATAATCCCCTGGCTGGGAACGTCGTTGACAACCTTGCAGGTGACAAAGCCGCCGGCAAAAAAGGCGAGGCAGAGAGCCATGTTGATAAGGAATCGCTTGCCGCGGCTAATCTTGTTGTAGTTCCGCTCTACGGCTTCCAAGGTTTGGGTGGCGTGTAGCCTGACGTCATCTAAATCGTTGTTTTCCATGGCGTGTACCTTAGTTTTCACTTTCCAGAGTCCAGATGTCGGGCATGGTGCGGTATTCTCCGGCGCAGTCCAGTCCGTAGCCCACTACGAAACCGTCTTCGATGGAGAACCCGACGAAGTCCGCCTTGTAGTCCACTTCCCGACGGGCCCGCTTTTCTAGCAGCACGCAGCTGCGGACTTCGGCGGCGCCTTTTTCCTTAAGCAGGTCCACCAGTTTTTGCAGGGTGCGGCCCGTGTCCAGAATGTCGTCGATGAGCAGGACCTTTTTGCCTTTCAGGTCCAGCTCGTCCAGCAGGGAGACCTTCAGCTGGCCGGAGCTTTCCGTAGAGTCGCCGTAGCTGGACGCCCTGATGAAGGAAACCTTGATGTCCTTGTTGGGGAAATGCCTGCACAGGTCCGACACGAACACGAAGGAGCCCGTAAGCACGCCTACGATGGTGTCGAACTTGTAGTTCCGGGCGATTTTTTCGCCCAGAAGTTGGACCATCTCCTGGATGGCCTCTGCCGTAAAGAGTGGCATGAGGCTCATCTTATACATTGCCTACCTCGAAATTCAGCCACTGGAACACGGGAATCATGGCTTTCAGCTTGCCCTTGGGATTCTTCTTGAATTCCTGGAACATGGGGAAGGCCTGGTTCTCGATGGAGGTCTTGTCGATGTAGATGTGCAACCAGTCCGCCAAAGAAATCAGGTTCGTGATGTAGAGGACGGTGGGCTGTTTCAGGTTCTCGAAAACCTGGTCCAGGCATTCTACAATTTTGCGGTGGACCATGCGGCCCGTCCCGCCGAAGGAGAAGGTGGCGTTCAGGGAGTTGGCTTCCTTGACCAGGGCCTCGATTTCCTTGAAGTTTTCCTGCTCCGGATTATCCAGGTATTCCAGCACCAGGTGGTGGATCTTGGAATTGATGTCCAGGGAAAGAATGGTCCGGATGGTGTCCGGCAGGGTATGGTCCGGGTCGGCCAGGCTGTCGATGGAAAGTCCCTTCTGAACGGCAAATTCCGAGAAGGCCTCCGTTATGTCCTTGAGGCTCCGCTTGGTTTCCAGCTGGTTGATGCGCTTCAGGGAATCGCTCATCAGGTGACGCATCTGCACCACGTAGGCGGTGGGAAACTGGTGCTGCAGTTCTTCGGCGCTCTTGTTCGGGTTTTCTACGAAGGAGAGTTTGTTCACCTCGGGTTCGCCGTCGGCCACCACCAGGTTCACGCGGCCCATGGAATCGGACAGCACCAGGATTGTTGCTACTCGGGATTCCCCGATGGTCTTGTCGTCGTAGGTGGCCCGCACCAGGGTCTGCTTGCGGCGGGAGGCGATCTTTGTAGAAGTGAGCTTGGCGTTTTTCTGGTCGTAGCCCTCTTCCAGTCCCAGGTGGAAAATGGCGGCCCGTTCGGCCATGAGCTTCACCGTCACGGGGACTTCGTCCTTGGCATAGCGGGTGTAAACTTCGGCGCCGTTCCACTTGTGCTCATTGCTGGTGGCCCGGGCGAGGATGCTCATGAAACGGTTCTCGATGGAGTGTCCGAAGGGGAGGAACGGCTGCATCAGTTCCATGGCCCGGAGGGCGTAGCGCATGTTCTGCACAGGTTCCAGGCCTTCGATGTCGTTGAAGAACCAGCCGCAGCTGGTAAAGCTGAACAGGCAGAACTTCTGGATTTCCAGAAGACGCACGGCCTTGGCGCTTTCTTCGGCGTTTTCGGGATTGTTCAGGATGGTCTTCAGGAATGCGGAGAGGCGGGTCTCGTCTTCGGGAGCGACCAATGCCTGCACATATCCGTTCCGGGCGTCCCAGGGATTCACCTTGCTCACCTTCTCGAATTCCCGCACAAAGATTTCGTCGGCCAGTTCCTTCAGGTGGTTGAAGGCGTCGCGCAATGGCCCGCGCCATTTCTGGTTCCAGCCGGGGCCACCTCCGGTGGAGCATCCGCAGTCCCTGTACCAGCGGCCTACGCCGTGGGCGCAGCTCCAGGCGCAACCTTCGCCGTGGAAATTCTTCAGCAGCACCTCGTGCTTGGGCGGGAACTTTTCCAGGTACCAGCCGTAGTTGACGGGCACCATGTTGTTCTCGGGAGCGAATCGGTTGTAAAGGTAGGCGGCGCACATGTCGCCGAAGGGCTCGTGGTGTCCGTAGCTTTCGCCGTCGGTGCCGATGCTCACCAGCTGCGGGTCTTCACGGTTCGGGTCCCAGGCGTCCTGGATGCGCTTGCCGAACACGCCCGCATTGCGGAGCAGATGCTCGAAACCTACGGCGCTGCTGAGCCAGGGGTTGTAGAAGAACACGTCCAGGTAGCCGTCGCAGACCAGATTGCCCTTTTCGTCCCGCGGGTAAATGCGGTAGGGCCTGGTGGTGTCGATATCGGTATTGCTGCAGCCAATCCATTTTTCTGCACCCAATTCACGGAAGGAATCCGCCTGGGTGGGGGAGAGGATGGTAAACTTGATTCCCGCCTTGATGAGTTCCACCACTGTCGGCAGGTTGATGGCCGTTTCGGCCAGCCACATGGCCTCGGGCATGCGTCCGAAATGGAACTTGAAATCTTCGATGCCCCAGAGAATCTGAGTCCGCTTGTCCTGCTCGCTGGCGAGAGGCATGATGATGTGGTTATAGACCTGGGCGATGGCGTTGCCGTGGCCGTTCAGACGTTCGGCGCTCCGCTTGTCGGCTTCCTGGATCCTCTTGTAAGTGTCGGGAGTATGGGTCCGGATCCAACCCATGAGGGTGGGGCCCATGTTGAAGCTCATAAAATTGTAGTTGTTGACGATATCCTGGATGCGCCCCTCTGAATTCAGAATGCGGCTTGCGGAGTTGGGGGAGTAGCACTGGCTTGCGATACGGTCGTTCCAGTCGTGAAATGGCCGCGCGCTGGGCTGGTTCTCGATGACGCCTGTCCAGGGATTTTCGCGGGGAGGCTGGTAAAAGTGACCGTGAATCGTAAAATAAAGGGGGTGCTTCTTTTCCATGGGCGCAAATGTAGAAATATTTAATCTACTGCCCAAAGTATTGACTTGGATGGGGGAAGTCTCCCCCTCGCTACAGCCTTGGCGATTAGACAGAAGCCGGTAGTGTCATTGCGAACCCCGAATAGGGGTGAAGCAATCACAATCCAACGTTCTCGCCAAGTCTGCCGCTACCCCCTCTACGGGGCCTCAGACGTCGGCCCCGTAACGCCCCGACTTTTTCTATATTTATGCATATAAACAAATAAATGCATAAAGACTGGTTGCGGCGGTTCGTGCCATGGAAAAGAAAATGACGCTACGTGAAGCTTTCGAAAACAAGATGTTGCTGCTGGACGGCGGCATGGGTTCCGTGATTCAGACTTACGGAATCAAGGGCGCGAACAACGACATGCTCTCCATCGAGAAGCCGGAAATCATTCTCGATATCCAGCGCCGCTACGTGGATGCGGGCGTGGACTGCTTGACGACGAACACGTTCTCGAGCCAGCGCGTGAGCCAGCACGAATACCACCAGGAACACCGCATTGCCGAAATGAACCGAGCCGCCGTGAAGATTGCGAAGCAGGCGGCGGCAGAGGCCATGGAAAAGTACGGCCGCCAGGTGTACATTCTGGGCGACGTGGGCCCCACGAGCAAGATGCTCTCCATGAGCGAAGACGTGAACGACCCCGCGAGCCGTAGCATTACTTTCGACGAACTCGAAGACGCCTACCTGGAACAGATTCAGGTGCTGGTGGAAGAAGGCGTCGATGCTATCCTGATTGAAACGATTTTTGACACGCTGAACGCGAAGGCCGCCGCAAGTGCTTTTACGAAAGTGATGGAAAAAGTTTCACGCCCGGTCGAGGTGATGTTCTCCATGACGGTGAGCGACGCCTCGGGCCGTACACTTTCGGGCCAGACGGTAGAAGCGTTCGCCGTGAGCGTGATGCACATGCACCCGCTTTCCATCGGCTTGAACTGCGGTCTCGGTGCCGACGGTATGGTGCCGTACCTGCGCCGCATGGGCAAGGTCGCGCCCTGCTACATTAGCTGTCATCCGAATGCGGGACTCCCAAACCAGTTCGGCGGTTACGACGACTCGCCCGAAGACATGGTCAACAAGATGCATGTCTATCTGGATGACAAGCTGGTGAACATGATTGGCGGCTGCTGCGGTACCACGCCGGAACACATCGCCGCCATGCGCAAAATGCTTGACTCCCTGCCGGCCGATTACGAACGCCGCAAGCCCGCGCCCAAGTATGCGACGAGCCCGCTCTTACGTCTCGCGGGTTTGGAGCCGCTGTTCAAGGAACAGGTGCACCCCAGCGACGGTGCTGACAGCTGCAACGCCGAAGACTTCGTGAAGGTGGGCGAACGCTGCAACGTCGCCGGCTCCAAGAAGTTCCTGCGACTGATTAACGAGAATAATTACGACGAGGCGCTTGACATTGCACGCAAGCAAGTGGAAGACGGTGCCGACGTGATTGACGTGAACATGGACGATGGCCTGCTAGACGCCACCGCCGAAATGCAGACTTTCCTGAACTTGATTGCATCGGACCCGGCCGTGAGCCGCGTGCCCATCATGGTGGACTCTTCCCGATTCGAAGTCATCGAAGCGGGCCTCAAGTGCATCCAGGGCAAGAGCATCGTGAACTCCATCTCCCTCAAGATGGGCGAACAGGCGTTTATCGAGCATGCGCTCACCATCAAGCGCCTAGGTGCCGCCGTCATCGTGATGCTGTTTGACGAAGAAGGCCAGGCCACCAACTACGAGCGTCGCGTGAATATTGCCGCCCGCGCCTACGACATTCTGGTGAAGCAACTGAATTTCGCGCCATCGGACATCATCTTTGACCCGAACGTTTTGACCGTCGCGACCGGCATGGCCGAACACAACGCCTACGCCATCGACTTTATCCGCGCTGTCCGCTGGATTATGGACAACCTGCCCGGGGTGCGCATTTCGGGCGGTCTTTCGAATCTTTCCTTTGCCTTCCGCGGCAACAACTACCTGCGCGAAGCGATGCACACCACCTTCCTGCATTATGCGGTTCCGAACGGCATGGGCATGGCCATCATGAACCCCAGCGCGATTATCGAATACAAGACGATTCCGCTGGAACTCCGCATGGCCATTACCGAAGTGCTGTTGAACACGGAACCGGACGCCAGCGAAGCGCTCATCGAAATTGCAAGCCGCATGACCGCAGCAGCCGCTGCCGCCAAGGAAGCGGGCACCAAGTACGACCCGAAGGCGATTTTTGCCATGAGCACAGGCGCGGGTACAAGTTCCGACGCGGGTAGCAACAGCGTCGCCGACTCCGCGCAGGCAAAAACCACCCCCGAAGAACGCCTGCAAGAAGCACTCCTCAAGGGAACCTCCACCACACTTCAGCCCGACCTGATGGAACTCATCAACCGCGGCGATAGCCCGGTGGGAATTATTTCTGGTCCGCTCATGGACGGCATGAACGAAGTGGGCCGCCGCTTCGGCGAAGGCAAGATGTTCTTGCCGCAGGTGGTAAAGACCGCACGCACCATGAAGAAGGCGGTAGAAATCTTGCAGCCCTACATCGAAGCGGGCAAGGACGCGAATGCTTCGAGCCGCGGAAAAATCGTGATTGCGACCGTGAAGGGCGACGTGCACGATATCGGCAAGAACATCGTCTCCGTGATTATGGCCTGTAACGGCTACGAGATGGTGGACCTCGGCGTGATGGTTCCCGAAGACGTCATTGTGAAGGCGGTCATCGAAAACAAGGCCGATATCTTGAGCCTCTCCGGACTGATTACGCCCTCGCTCGAAGAAATGTGCACTGTGGCAAAGGCCATGCAAGATGCAGGCCAGCGCATTCCGATTATCGTCGGCGGCGCCACCACCTCGCCCACGCACACGGCCGTAAAGATTGCCCCGTGCTACGAAGGCCCCGTATTCCACGTGCGCGACGCCGCGAGCAACCCGGGCCTCGTGCAAAAACTTCTTGACCCCGCGACCAGCGAGCAGACCATTCAAGAAAACCGGGTCGAACAGCAGAGAATTCGCGACAAGCAGAACGGCATCCAGACCGAAGCCGC
>DGRZ01000059.1:0-137 GCA_002391195.1 Fibrobacter sp. UBA4375
GTCACGATGTCAACGCCGAATTCAATCGGGCGGCAGAGAATCGGAGTCGGGAACGTGTTGTCCACAATCATCGGCACGCCGTGCTTGTGGGCGATGTCTGCAAAGCGCTTGAGGTCCAAAATCTTGCCGGCCGGGTT
>DGRZ01000059.1:310-28980 GCA_002391195.1 Fibrobacter sp. UBA4375
TGCATTCGATGCCGAGCTTCTTCATCGTCACGGAGAAGAGGTTGCTGGTACCACCGTAAATAGCGCTGGTGCTGATGAAGTGGTCGCCCGCCTCGCAGATGTTGAACACGGCGAAGAAGTTCGCCGCCTGACCGGAACTCGTGAGCATCGCAGCGACACCGCCTTCCATGGCAGCAATCTTGGATGCCACGGCATCGTTGGTGGGGTTCTGCAGGCGCGTGTAGAAATAGCCGCTGGCCTTCAGGTCGAACAGGTCGGCCATCGCGTTGCTGGACTCGTACTTGAAAGTGGTGCTCTGGTAGATGGGAAGGACGCGCGGTTCGCCGTTTTTCGGCTGCCAGCCGCCCTGTACGCACAAAGTTTCGATCTTGGACATTTTTGCCTCTTGTTTAATTTCAAAACCAAATATAGATAGTGAGGTATGTTAGACGAGAGACGAAAGACGAGAGACGAGAGATAATTCTAGCCCATTCAGTCTTTCGAAACACGGCTTTAGCATATCATTTCGGTAGGCAAATATAGAAAAAGACTATACCTTGTCAATGCATTTATGCAAATATTCGCATAGACTGTGGCGCGCCGGCGAACTAAAAAAAGACGCCCGGTTCCTTCGACTGTCGTTCAGGACAGGCTCTGCCGGGCATGACATGTTGTGCAGCTGGAGCGAAGTTATTCCGTAGTTACGCAGCGGACGTTGTAGGCTCTGCCGTCTGCACCCGTCGTCAGAAACTGACTTTCAAATGAACCGTAGTCCTGAACCTGCAGAACAACTTCATTGGCACTACTCTTTTGAATCCAGAGGTACCCCTGATTACCATTGTTCCCAAAAGTCGTTTCGCCTTCTAACTTGAAGCGACCACCCAAGACCCACCAGTCATCTTTCTCCTTGCGGGGCTTCTCGGCCATGGATTCAAGCGCAGCATCAACTTCGGCTTTCGTAGGCAGGCGCCACCCCGAAGGACAAACAACCTGGGCAACACTATAGGCATAATAAACACCGAAACGGTCACAAACATCCACCGTTTCCTTTTCTTCACCGGGGCCGGGCTTAACGACTTCGGTTGTTTTGCAATAGAACCCGGTATTCGGCCTATACCCGAGATTTGATTCCATCCAATACACTGAACCAATTTGGGTTATTTTATACACCTTGTTGTCCCTATTGTCCGTGAGCTTCATGGCAGTTTTGTCTACCGTAGGCGCCCGGGAATCCACACTAACCACAGGGGCTTGCGAACTGGAGGACGGCTTTGTGGTCGCCGAAGACTTGGGCTGAGAAGCGGACGAACTACTTGGACCCGATGGATTGGTTGCAGAAGATCCCGAGTTTGCCGCAGACGAGCTAGGTGCAAAATTCTTTTCGCAGCCTTCGGTCCAGCAAAAAACGCCACTGCTATAATAGAGGCTTCCTTCGGCATCGGCCACATAGATGGTGTCCTTGCCACCGTTAATGACAATCTTATCGCCGGGCTTTGCGGAGGAGCCGCTCTTCGCGGTCTGATTCGAGCCATCGGGCTTTGAACCATCATCGCCCGAAGCGGAAGAATCGACATCGCCGAGTTCTTCGATATTTACCTTGTGGGGACTGCTGTCGTCAGAGCAGGCGGCAAGCAAAAACACCACGCCAAAAAACAGAATCCACGTTTTTAATGCACTCATAGCCTAAATATAACCTCTGGAGTCTAAAAAAGCACGTAAAATTATACTATCTTTTGGCCACTATGAGCAATGTAGAGGTTTTTGACACTACTTTCGCCGTGACCATCCTGGTCATCATGGCGGTTTGCATCCCCACGGCCCTTTTACTGGCCAACTGGTTCTTGCACCCGGGCAAAATCAAGGACACCGCCATCAAGGGCACGTCCTATGAGTGCGGTCTCGCCCACGTTTCGGGTACGGCCAACGAGCGCTATCCGGTCAAGTACTACCTGGTGGCCATGCTGTTCCTGGTGTTCGACCTAGAAGTTGCGTTCCTGTACCCCTGGGCCGTGCAGTTCCTGGCCGGCGGCTGGGAGCTTTTGCTGGTGCTTCTGGGCTTCCTGGTCATCCTGGAAGCGGGTTACCTCTACGTGTTCCGCAAGGGCGTGCTGGACTGGGCAACCCTCAAAGACTAAGTTTCTAGAGTATTCTATCTCAAAATAAAGAACGCAGGATTTCGGTCCTGCGTTCTATTTTTTTTTTGAATTTCTACTACTTGAAGTAGCGGCCCAGCAAGCCCTGGAAGGCAGATCCGTGACGGGCCTCGTCCTTGCACATCTCGTGAACAGTGTCGTGAATGGCGTCGTAGCCCAATTCCTTGGCACGCTTGGCCAGGGCGAGCTTGCCTTCGGTAGCACCGGCTTCGGCGGCAACCCTGAGCTCCAGGTTCTTCTTGGTATCGGGATAGACCACCTCGCCCAGCAGTTCGGCGAACTTGGCGGCGTGTTCGGCCTCTTCAAAAGCGATACGCTTGTAGGCCTCGGCCACCTCGGGGAACCCTTCGCGGTCGGCCTGGCGGCTCATGGCCAGGTACATGCCCACCTCGGTACATTCCCCTGCAAAGTTTTCCCTGAGACCCTGAACCACCTCGGCATCCAGCCCTTGGGCAACGCCAATTTTGTGTTCGTCGGCCCAGACAATCTTGCCGCCAGCGCTCTGTTCTACCTTTTCGAAGAACTTGCTCTTGGGGGCCTTGCACTGGGGGCATTCATCCGGGGCTTCCGGTCCCATGTGCACGTAGCCGCAAACTTTACAAACCCATACTTTCATACTGTGTCTCCTCTCCGCTCCTAAGCGGGGTTGGTGTGTGAATTTTAATGCGAGCGCTAGGCCTTAAAACTGTCCAGGGCCTCGTTGGGGCCGATCAAGAACAGCACATCGTTTTCCTTGAGCACGTAGTCGGCGATGTTACCGATCTTGGGCTTGGACTCCAGCGGGTCGCGGATGGCAATCACCTGGATGCCGTACTTGTGGGTCAGGGACAAATCCTTAAGAGTCTTGCCCTGGAACTTTTCAGGGCACACGATCTCGATAATGGAGAAGCCTTCCATGAAGGGCAAGAAGTCCAGCATGTTGGGGCGGTTGAGCCGCTCGGCCAGGCTGATGGCGGAATCCCTTTCCGGGTGGAAAATGTCGGACACCCCCAGCTTTTCGAGGATGCTGGTATGGGCCGCACTGCTGGACTTGGCAATGATATGCTTTACGCCCAACTCCTTCAGGTTCAGCACCGTAAGGAGCGAGGCCTGCAGGTTCTCGCCAATACAGACGATAACGGAATCCGCCTTCTGCAGGGGGATAGACGAAAGCTGCTTTAAGCGGGTACTGTCCGCCACAATCGCCTGAGAAACAGAACTGGAAATGTCCTGCACCTTGTCGGGGTGGCAGTCGATGACCATCACGTCGTGACCCAGGGAGGTCAGGTGCTTGGCCAAAAAGATGGCCGAGTTCCCGAGCCCGATAATTACAAATTGTTTAGAAGCCATGGATTAATAATAGATAATTCGGAGTTCGGAGTTCGGAGTTCGGAATTGTTTTTTTATAAAATTCCTAATTCATACTTCCGAAATCCGAATTGCGCCATCGGCGCATCAGCCCACCATGATATCTTCTTCGGCGAACCAGGTGGTGTTCTGGACACGACCCGCCACGGCAGAAATCAAGAAGAGGGGGCCCATACGGCCAATGAACATCACGCAGCAGATAACCACGCGGCCAACGGTAGAAAGCTCACCCGTTAGTCCCATAGAAAGACCGCAAGTACTGTAGGCGCTCACCACCTCGAACAGCACCTTGAGGAAAGAAGACTGTCCGGCTCCGGACACCCCTCCAGGGATTTCGGTACAGAGCAGAATCAAGGTTGCAAGCACAATGACCACGATGGCCACCACGAAAATCCGCACCGCCTTATCTACGGTGGTTTCGGGAATGGTGCGACCAAGAACCTGGGTCTTTTCGCGCCCCAGCAGGCGGTTGAACCCCAAAAGCCCAATCACCGCAGCGGTAGTCACCTTGACGCCACCACCGCAGCTGCCGGGGTTTGCACCGATGAACATGATGACGATAAAGAAGAACAGGGAACTGGCACACAGTCCGGGAACATCCACCGTGTTGAGCCCAGCGGTGCGGCTGGTAAAGGCCATGAACAGGGTGGATTCAAACTTCTGCCCAACACTCAGGTCGCCAAGGGTATTGTTCCATTCCGTAAGCGAGAACACCAGCACGCTGGCCGCCACCACAAACAGGGTGCCGAAGGTCGCGATGCGGGTATGGAGCGAAATTTTCCGGACCTTGCGCTGCTTAAAGTCAAACACATACTGGAGTTCCGTCACGGCCAAGAAACCAAATCCCCCCGCCAGGGCAAGGACGCAAGTGGAAATATTCACCAGGGGATTCAACTGGAACTGCACCAGGGAATCCGGGAACAGAGTGAAGCCCACGTTGCAGAAGGAACTTACCGCCTGGAACACCGAAACGAATATGCGGTCGTAGAGCGTTGCGCCAGAGAACTGGGTAAAATAGACCGCCGCCCCGATCAGTTCGAGGATGAAGGTAAAGGGTAGAACCGCCTTCAGGATTTTAGAGGGGTCGATGTTTCCCTCTTGGGAAAAAGCCGAAAGCAGCACGGACTGGTGGTTAAAGCCGGGGTGCATGCCCGCCAAAAGAATCAAGGTGGTAGATACCGTCATGATTCCAAGACCGCCCAGCTGCATCAGCACCAGCAGGACCCAGTCGCCAAAGTGGGTAAACGTACTGCTGATATCCAGCACAGAAAGTCCAGTGACGCACACGGCAGAAGTGGCGGTAAACAGGGCGTCCAGAAAGGAAATAGGGCTGCGGAGTGACACTGGGAGCCAAAGCAGAATGGCGCCTGCAAGAATCAGCAACAGGTAACCCAGCACCACCAGCGTGATGGGGTTTGTCTGTTTCTTTTTGACGGCGGGGCCGTCGGCAAAACGCAGGCCCTGGTACTTGGAACGCAACATGGGGGGGAATATAGCAAATAGTTGTCAGTTATGAGTTGAGAGTTGTTCTATTGATGGAAACCAGCCTTCGACTAAAAAGCTAAATTTGGCGCCGTCATGAAAAACTTGCGCGCCATCCTGATGCCCGTAGCCATTTTACTCGGAATTTTGATTCCCCAGGCCCATGTGTTGTCTCCCTTGATGCCGTTTTTGATCGGGACCATGATGTTCCTCACCTTCGTGACCAAAATCCCGCCCCAGACCCACGGATACACCTTCAAGATTGAGATTCGCGCCTTCGTGGCAAGCCTGATTCTCATCGGAATCTTGTGGGCCATCGTTACTGCGTTCAACCTCCCGCGGGAAGTACTCTTGGGAGGGGCCATCATCGCCCTGTGTCCGCCTGCAAACGCAGCTCCCGCCATGGCCAAAATGCTGGGCGGTTCGGCATCTCTGGCCCTGAAAATATTCCTGAGCGGCAACCTGATCGCCTGCTTCTCCATCCCCCTCATTTTTGGCTACCTGACCGGAGCAGACGCAAGCCTTTCTGAAATCGCCTGGAAAATCTTCAATACCATACAGCCCATCATCAGCATCCCGCTGGCTTTTGCGTTGGGGCTCCGGGCCTTTTACCCGGAACTTGCCGACAGGGCGGCCAAGTTCCAGAAGTACACCATGTTCGTGTGGACCTTCTCCGTATTCGTGATTCTTGCAAAGGCCAGCTACGACATTCGCGAAATGGGATTTATGGATCTGTGGAACAGCGGAAAACTCCCGTGGATGGCGGGAATTTCACTAGTCCTTTGTCTATTGCTGTTCTGGCTCGGCTGGTTCTGCGAAAGGAACCGCCGGCCCATCGAAGGTTCCCAGAGCATGGGTCAAAAGAACACCACCCTGGTCATCTGGATATCTACGCTGTACGCAGGCCCGGTGGTGGCCCTTGCCCCCACCTGCTACGTGGTCTGGCAAAACCTGGTGCTCAGCTGGATGAGCCGCAAGAAGCTTTAACGGATGCGGGCCTGGCGGACCACTCCGTTTACCCGCACCACGTAATTCCCAGGAACAAGACCGGTCACCCTAAGCCCGGTAGAACCGGCAACACCTTTCTGAAGCAGGCGACCCTGCATGTCCGTAACGGATACGGCCGATCCGGGCCTTACGTTGACTATTTCCAGCACGCGGTTTTGGACCACAATGCCGAAACCATGAATCCTCACGGAGGCGAAGTCCCTTATAGAAGAGGGGTCTTTTTTATATGTCGGGTCTTCTACCCAATAAGGGTATAGGGTCAAGGTGCTGTTCTGCTTGTAGACGGCATCCAGCTCATAAACCTTGGAGCCTCCATTCTTGGTGGACCAGCCGTCCTGAAGGTATCCTTCCCTAGTATAGGAGGCCCCCCTCAGATTGATGGGAACGTCGTACTGCTTGACATCCGATGGCACCACCTCTACACCATAGGAGCCTGCCATGTAGACAATGGGGAATGTCTTGACGGACCATTTGGCAAACAGAGACTTGTCCCCCGTAGAGCCCTCGGTTATCTGTACCGCAGGCATGGAGAATTTTTTATCGTAATACCAGCCTTCAAAGGTATAGCCCGTACGGGAAGGCTTCTTCAATACAATCGTCTCTGTTTCTACGGTATAGGTTTCCGGGTTGGCCTTGTTGTTCTTGGCTCCATCACCAAGTTCGTAGGCAATCTTGTACGTTTCGGGTGTCCACTTGGCATAGAGGGTGGCATTCCCTGTTATTTCTGTGCCAAAATCAAATTTTTGGGATTCGGAACAGTCCTTGTCTCCGTACCATTCGCCGAATGTATAGCCTTCGGCTACCGGATTGGTGGGCTTGCTGACCTTACTGCCCTCTTGCACGTAGGCAACCGTTGTTCCGGAATTTCTTTGCGTGTTGAAAACTACAGTGTATGTGGTAAGCTTTGTCCAGACGGCATAGAAAGTGGACGTTGCTGTCGCATTCCCCAAATCTTCTTGCGTCGTAGCTTCGCTGGATTTCGCCCACCCTGCAAAATAGAACGTCTCGTCGCCGGAGGTATATGTGGTGGGCAGGTCTATTCCCGAAACGTCAATGGCCTCACCTTCCGCCACCTTCTTGGTCACCGTCGCAGGCGTTCCTTCGCCCGGGAAGGTACCGCCATTGGCGTCAAAGGTAATCTCAAACATGTTTTTCCAGTAGGCGTAAATAGTTTTTGGCCCGTCAATTGTACCCAAGTTCTCTACAGGCTCCGCTGCATCGGGTGCCAGCGCCCAGCCACCAAAGACTGTATCGCTGCGGATCGGTGTCGAAATTTCGTCGGCGGTAATCAGGTCTCCCGGCCTGAGAAACTTCTTAAAATTGTCGTTGCCAGAAAACGCACCGCCGTTGGCATCAAAGAGGATCTCGTAGACCACGTTTCCGGCGGCATCCAGGCTCACGCCATTGTGGACTATACGGGTAGCGCCAATGCTCCATATTCCATCCTTGGAGCATTCCGAACCCGACCACTGTCCGCCATTCAGATCGCAAACCACCTTGCCGATATTGGCGTTCTTGACGCCGGAAACCGAACCCTCCATGGACAATCCGTCACTTGTTTTCCCTACACCGGTTTCGATAACATCCTTGTCAAAATAGATTCTAGAGGTAGAAAGGTCACCAGCCTCAAAAAATCCAATAGCTCCCCCGGCCACACCGTTTCCGCTATTGATAAGGATACTTCCGTCATACACGCAGGCATCGATGGAAACTTTCCCCGTATTCCGTGCGTATCCTAGAACACCGCCCACATAGGAATCGTCACCGCTCACCCAGATATCGATGGTGCTCAAGCTGTTGGTTATTTTAGCGTCCCAGGCGTTGCCAACAAGGCCTCCGATACCGTTTCCCTTGCCGCTGGTAAGGATAGTCCCGGAAGCAAAGCAGTTATCGACTACACCCTTCGGCAAAAAACCTACGACCGGCCCCACGGAAACGGGATTGGTATTCCCGCTACCCACGCCAATACTTGCTGACGCCGCTATGTATACGTTTTCCAGATTCAGGTTCTTGACGGTACCTCCCATGAGAACCCCGACAAAACCCACGTTCTGGGCATTGCACTGGGGCTTGCCCTCTGGGCAGAACTCGTTGGGAATCTTTCCCAGTTCTTCTGAATGGAGGTAGAGGTTGGAAACCGTAAATCCGTTGCCATCGAATATCCCACCAAAGCCCGCTTCATTGGAGCCTGCCGCAATGGGCAAAAACAGCTTGCCGCCCATATCCAAGGACGCTGTCAACTTTGCGTTTATTGAAGAAACCCCCTTCACCTTGTTTACGGAATCTCTGAACCATGCCAGGTTGGCCTCGTTCTTGATGAGGTAGAATTCCTTTTTATCTATGGTCTCCGTAGCGGGCTTTTCCGTGGACTTTCCGTCCCAAGCCGCAAAGGATAAACCGACCCCGACCACAAAAAACATCAGGGCGAAAAACATTACCGAACGGGATTCTTTCTGCACAAGTCACTCCTTGATACTAACCCAAACTCGCAATACAGCGTATTGCAATCCATAACAGTATGAAAATAATCAAAAAAAGGACGAATATTCCCTACAAAAAGATAAAAGGGCAAAAATTATGCCCTTTGTCACATTTTCAAAAGATAAACCGGATTATTCTAATTTGGAGTATTGCCCGACGCCCGCATACGGCGGCGGGCCTTTGAGCCGGGGCGGTTGCGGCGGTGCCTGTGATGACCGGAATTTTGGGGCTGTTCGGATTTCGTCCCGGGCCCAGCATGCTGCGCGGGCTGCGCCGTTTTCGGAGGCTGCTGCCTTGGGGGTTTGGGAGAAGCCTGTGACGGTTCTGGGGACTGCACCGGTTTTTGTTGCCGCGCAGGCTTCGGGAAGCCGCGGCCCCGGGCGTTGCGCATCTCGCTTTCGGGAGTCTCCTTCTGCGGAGGCGGGAGTTTCTCGAATATGGCCTTGTCTCCTTCGGGAATCCTTATCCTGGTAAGCTTCTCGATGGCCCGCAAATCCTGCTCCTCGTCGGGGGCGCAGAACGAGATGGCGATGCCGTCCTTGCCCGCGCGGGCGGTACGGCCTATGCGGTGCACGAAGGTCTCGGGAACGTCGGGCAAATCGTAGTTGAACACGTGGGAGACGTCGTCCACGTCAATACCGCGGGCGGCGATGTCGGTAGCCACCAGCACCCGGATTTTTTCGTCCTTGAAATTTTTAAGGGCCTCCTGCCTGCGGGTCTGGCTCTTGTTGCCGTGGATAGCGGCGCACTTGACTCCCGCCTTTTCCAACACCCGGACAATCTTGTCGGCGCCGTGCTTGGTGCGGCTGAATACCAGCACCTTCTTCATCTCGGTGTGTTCCTGCAACAGCTCCTTCAGGAGCGCTCCCTTGCGGCGCTTGTCGATACGGTACAGTTCCTGACGGATGCGTTCGATGGGCGTACTCTGGGGCGCGACCTCTACGCGAACCGGATTCGGCCGGAGGATGGTCGATGCCAACTTGGTGATGTCGTCGGGCATGGTGGCGCTGAAGAACAGGTTCTGGCGCTTTTGCGGAAGGAGCGCCACCACCTTGCGGATATCGTGGATGAACCCCATGTCCAGCATGCGGTCGGCCTCATCCAGCACAAAGAATTCCAGTGCCTTCAGGGAAACCGCCTTCTGGCCGATAAGATCCAGCAGACGCCCCGGAGTTGCCACCAGCACGTCCACACCCCGAACCAGGCAGTTTTTCTGGGAGGCGTCCCCCACACCGCCAAAGATGCAGGTACTGGAAATAGCCGTAAACTGGGCATACTGCTTGAAGCACTCCTCCACCTGGATGGCAAGTTCCCGAGTAGGAAGCAGGATCAGGGCCCGGCAGGTCTTGGGCGCACGGAACTTTCCGGAATCCAGAAGCAGCTGTAAAATCGGCAGGGCGAATGCCGCCGTCTTGCCGGTGCCCGTCTGGGCGATTCCTAGCAGGTCCTTACCTTCGAGCAGGCTCGGGATAGACTGTTCCTGGATGGGGGTGGGCGTTTCGTAGCCTACGGCACGGATGGCGCGCTGCAGAGGGTTTGCCAGAGGAAGTTCTGAAAAAAGCATATTGGGCAGCGTTTACTTCTGCAAGTTCAGGCTTGCGTTGGCCGCACCGTACAGGCTAATACTGTAATCCTTGATAATATACACCGGAATCTTGTTCAATAGCGGGCGGATGTTCGGGTTGTAGTTCTTTTCGAAATACTTCATGAACAGGTTGTCGCGCTCGAGCCAGCGCAAATCCTTCTGTACCGTACCGCCGGCCAGGTAGAGGCCACCCAGGGGCAGGAACAGCGTGGCGGCATCGCTTGCGAAGCGGGCCAGCATCTTCACGAACAGGCGCATCATTTCAGCAGCCACCGGGTCGGTATCGCTAGCGCGGCTGATGTACTTCGGGCGATCGTTGGGTTCGGTTTCCTCAATCTTCTTGAAGGCATCGTTATCGGGAACGCCGCGGGTCTCCTTCCACCATTCGTACATGTTGCGAAGCCCCATGCCGGATACGAGCGGTTCCACGCCGGGCACGGTGCCAATCTTCTTTTCCATGTAGTCGTGGAATTCCTGAGAATCCTTGTCGAACGGAGCGAAGGTGGAATGCCCGCCTTCCGAAGAAGCGGGGATGTATTTTTCGCCGTCGAAAGCAAGGAAACCAACACCCATGCCGGTACCCGGGCCAATCACGGCCTTGGTCGCCTTCTGCGGAGCGGGCTGGCTGCCGTCGGTATGGGTCAGCTTGAAAATCTGCTTGGGGTCGTCCACGTCGAGGGTGGGGATGCCGTAGCTAATGGCCATGAAGTCATTGATGACCAGCGTCGGGATGCCGGTCGCCGCGGTGAGGGCGTCGCCATCCACGCTCCACGGGAGGTTCGTCATCACGCACTTGTTGGCAGCCACCGGGCCCGCGGCACTGATGCACACGTGGCTCGGCTTAAGGTCAGCACGGCTCTCCGCGGCAAGCTTGAGCGTCTCGCGGATAGGAGCGTCAAGACCGTCGATGTCCTTGGAGGGGCACACCGTTTCAAGAATCAGCGTGAACTTGCCGTCCTTGTAGCCCACAAGGCCAAGGTTCGTGTTGGTGCCACCAATATCGCCTGCCAAAACTAGGCGGTCAAACTTTGCATCGGGATTAAGCCATTTGATTTCCATAAAAAAACTCCAGGTTTATACAAAAAGAATATAGCTAAATAGGGATTTTTGTTCCAGACAAACAACTCCGAATTCCGAAATCCGAACTCCGAATTCTCCAATTTCTACATTTCTCGCGATGAAAAACAGCACCGCCATCTGGCACATATTGGCCGTTGCCACCGTAATCTTCTGGGGCACGAGCTTTGTGAGTACCAAGGTCCTGCTGACCCACGGTTTTTCGGCGGTACAGGTGTTCTTTATCCGGTTCGTGTTCACCTACCTGCTGTTGCTGGCCATAAACCACAAGAAAATCCTGGCGCAAAACTTAAAAGACGAGTTTTTGCTGTTCATCAGCGGCATCACCGGCGGTACGCTGTACTTTTGGGCGGAAAATACGGCCCTCACCCTGTCGCCATCTTCTAACGTGTCCCTCATCGTCTGTACCAACCCGCTGCTCATCATGATTTTTGGAGGGCTCCTGTTCAAAAGCGAACGGCTCAAGTCCAGACAAATCCTGGGTTCCCTGCTGACTTTCGTAGGGATGGTGCTGGTGGTCCTCAACGGCAAGTTCATATTGAAACTTTCACCCCTGGGAGATTTCCTCGCCTTTGCGGCAGCCATCCTCTGGACCATCTACTCCCTGAGCCTCAAGCCTTTCAAGGCGCAGTACAGCACCCTGTTCATCACCCGAAAAATTTTCTTCTACAGCATTGTCAGTTCCATCCCCCTCATGGCGGCAGAACACCTGCAAGGGCGTTTCATTCCTTGGGAAAACTTTGCCGAACCCGTGGTGGCGTTTAACTTTTTGTGCCTCGCCATATTCTCTTCGCTACTGGGCTATGTGGCGTGGAATACCGTCCTCGAAAAACTGGGCACGGTCCTGGCCAGCAACTATGTCTATGCCCTGCCCCTGGTAACCATCATCACCGCCATGATTGCCATCGGGGAACGCATCTCTCCTGTGGCCTGGGCAGGAGCCGCCACCATCGTCATGGGCATGGCCATCGCGGAATACAAGGGCCGGCGATAACTTACCCTATTCTTACGAATCTGCTTATTTTGGACAATATGTCCACATTGTAAACAAAACTGGCCTACGGATTTTCGCCGGTTCAAGTTATATTTACACCGGGATATTAACAAAAAAAGGATTGAGTATGAATATCTTGAAAATGACAGCCGCGTTTGGGTTGGCCATTATGGCCAGCGGCTCCATGGCCCTTGCCGCCGATTTGCCCAAGGCATCCACATTGGTAAGCAAGATGGGTTTCGGTTTCAACATCGGAAACACGCTGGAAGTTCCTGCAAACCAGGGCGGCCCTACCGGCTGGGGCAACCCCATGCCGAGCCAGGCCTATGTTGACTCCATCAAGGCAGCGGGTTTTAGCACCGTCCGACTTCCGACTGCCTGGTATTCCCACGCCGTTGGCGGAAAAGTCAGCAAAGGCTGGATTGACACTGTACAGACCGTAGTGGATATGTGCATCAAGGACGGCCTCTATGTGGTACTCAACAGCCACTGGGATACCGGCTGGCTCGAAGACAAGGTTTTCGCAACAGATTCCGCCACCGTCATCAAGAACCAGAAAGCCATCTGGGGACATCTGGCGAGCCGTTTCAAGGACTATGACGAGCACCTGATTTTTGCAAGTGCCAACGAACCCGGCGTGAACGACCCGTGGAACGGCGGTGCGCAGCAAGCATTTGATGCCAAACGTATGCAGATTTTGCAGCGTTACCACCAGGTCATGATTGACGAAGTCCGTAAATCCGGCGGAAACAACGCTACCCGCACCGTTGTTTTCCAGATGCCCCGCACTGAAATCGACATGTACGAACTTTTGAGCCAGTATTACCCGAAAGACCCCGCAGGGGATGGCTACACCATGGCCGAAGCACATTTTTACCCCTACCAGTTCTCACTGATGAAGGCCGATGAAAATTGGGGAAAGATGTTCTATTTCTGGGAAGATGTCACCACGGGAGATGCGAGCCGTACCTGTGCCAATGGGGCTCTCGGTTCCAAGCAGTCTATTGAGACCCAGTTCGGAAAGTTGAAAACGGCCTTCGTGAGCAAAGGCATTCCGGTAATCATCGGTGAAATGGGAGCCCAGAAACGCCTGACCCTCGAAGGCCAGGACC
Source organism: Fibrobacter sp. UBA4375 (assembly GCA_002391195.1). Classification (GTDB taxonomy): domain Bacteria; phylum Fibrobacterota; class Fibrobacteria; order Fibrobacterales; family Fibrobacteraceae; genus Fibrobacter. The sequence goes on from DGRZ01000059.1 coordinate 13,529, forward strand.
TTGAAAAGCATCTTCTTGCCCGTGCCGCCTGGTACGGCTATGTCGCCAAGATTGCCAAGGCCGACGGAATCGTGCCCATCATCTGGGATACCGGTGCCGAAGACAACCTGAACATGACGGTCATTCGTCGCCAAAAGAATGTGGACTACACCATTCTCGATTACGAAGTTCTGAACGCCATGCGTCAGGAATACGGCATGAGTTCCCTGAGCGGAAACTCCATCAGCGCATTGGTTGAGGCAAGTTCCTCTACAGTCAACAAGTCCAGCATCGCCATTTTCAAGAGCCCAAGTTCCGCTTCGGCAAATACACCTCTCCGCATCAATACAAATATCAAGGATTGGAGCCAATACGAAACCGCAACCGTTCGCATTTATTCCGACATGAGCGCGGCTGATGGCTGGGCAAAAGCGTCTTTTGTCACCATGAGCGGTAGCAAATGGGACTGGGTTGAAGAACCCATGACGGTCTCCAATGGTGCTTGGTCTTCTGTAAATGTTCCTCTTTCCAGCATTACGACAATTTCCGAAGTAAACGCCGTAGTCATTTTCATCAACGCTAAGGGCATGACCGGAAAGCTTGCCGTCGACTATATTCTCCTCAACAAGAAGGGCGGCGGCGCCGACACCCTGGAATCATTCAAGTCCACTGTTTTTGAATGCAGCCCGGATGACGGCGTTGTGGTTCCCGATGAACTCGGAAATATCGAGACCGATAAAGTGGCAACAGCAACTTCAATCGGCGCCACTGGCGGCAAGACGGTAAACTACGTTTTCAAGGCCAACAGTTACACCGACAACTACACTTACAATGAAACCATAACACCTGCCAGCAACAACACCATTGCAGCACCCGCCATCGCCCAGAGCATCCACCTTTCTGTGGAGCACGGCGCCATCAACGCCACCTTCAACGCCGCAACGGCAGGCCACACGACTGTATCCCTCATGAACAGCCTGGGCCAGGTGATTGCAAGCAAGAATGTGAACGCCACCTGCGGTGCCAACAGCGTTTCCCTGGAAACAAGTTACCAGGGAGCTGCCTTCCTGGTCATCCGTCAGGGCAGCCAGAAGATGGTCAAGACCGTACGGCTGAAATAAACCAGGCTTGCAGCGAAACCACTGCAATTTTCAGGATATAGAAAGTCCCCGACACTGTCGGGGATTTTTTTGCTCACGGAAGACGGCAACCGCCCCAGTTTAATAACTGGGGCTTTGTTGCTCACGGATGCTCGACCAGGTCGAGCATGACGAAGTCATAAACCGAAGGAGAACAAAGGACGATTTTACTTCACCACGATTTTCTTCGGGGCGAATCCCTGGACATGCACCAGGTAGATTCCCTTAGGCAGTGTGGACAGCTGGACCGTATTGCTTGCGTTCGACAATACGGTGTTCATCACCACACGACCATGCACATCCATCAGGCGGAACTTGCGCTGGGCAGGATTGGCGAAGGCTACCTGCAGATCGTGTCCCACCAAGTTCATTTCCATCGTGGCAGTTCCCGATACTTGCGGCAGGGGCATAACGTCACCAGAATCGGAACTGCTGGAACCACCCTCACCGGAAGAACTCGAAGACGGGAAAACAACCTTCACCGGATGCTCGTCGTAGCGGGTCGCAAGGGCCATCAGGTACCAGGTAGCATGGGGCAGCCACTGTTCTTCCCAACGCCAGGTCTGCCAGGATTCAGAAAAGCCCGCCGCATAATAATCGTCCCACACGATGCCGGAACCATCCGTATTTTTCCCGGTAATACCGTTGGCAATGCCACCTGTAAACGTCGTACTTGAATAGCTCTGATAAACCGGCGGATTCTTAGTGCCGACGCCCTTCATGACGCTCAAATCGAAGGGGTTCTTGCCCAAGAGCCAGTCCAACTGGTCTGCCGCATACCGGAACGCCTTCACGGAATCAGTGTAGCTAAGCATCCTTGAGGCATACACTGCAGCCGAGGCCAAAGAACCAAGTCTTGCACTTTCTCCCTGCCACCAGTAATTGGTCTCGTTGTCATGAGGGATAAAGAAATTCGTTTGGATTTTGCCGCCGGTTTTGACAACTTGCTTGGCATAGCCGAAATGATTGTTTTGGCGGTCTGTCACGCTGATCATCCAATCCAGATGTTTCTTGACAGCTTCGGCGGCTTTTTTCATCAAGACCTCGCCGGGATTGATGCAATTTGCCTCTGGCGGGCAGGGTTCATACGCGACATTGTTCTCCATTTCTATGTAGCGAAGCAAAGCCACCACAGGAAGCCCGGCGTCGCTAGCATGGAAGAACGGCCTGGTCTTGTCGTTGTCACTCCAGAAATAACCTTCATCGCTCAGGCGATCAATCAAGTGTTCCGCCCTCTCGCGAGCAGCGGTCATGTATTTGAACAGGCCCGTGGCAATGGAAAGTTCCGTTGCCGCCATAAGGGCCGTATAGTCGTCGATGATATTTTCCTTTTTATCATCGCAATAAGCACAATCCCCACCCAAGGTCTGCTTACTTTCCAAATGATCAAAACCAGCCTTGGCAGCGGCCAAATACTCGTCCGAGGTGTAGTCGCCATTCTTCCCTAGCGTGGAGGCCCTGGCCAAGGCCGCAATGGCCATACCGCCACCTTCACGGTAGGCAGCTTGGTAATTGGAAGACATTGTACCGCTACTACCCGAAAAGGCGCACAGGTTCCAGCCGCCATCGGATGCGCTCCACCCATTAAAGACGGTGGTATAGAAATACCCGTCATCACTCAGCATGCGTACCAAAAAGTCCGCACCCCAGAGGGCCTCGTCAAGGGCAAAGCCACTGCTTGTAGCTGTACTTACGGCGTTGGGAATATGCTCGTTGGCATACGCAAGCGTCCACACCGTCAACGGGATTTGCTGGGGGTTCATGTAGTTGGCGTAAGACAAATGAGAAAGATAGGTGCCATAGTCACCGGAGGCATCATTCCAACCGCCGTGAACATCTTTTTTTTGGCTACTTCCGTAAATCGTCGCACTTTTATGCCCCGTCATAGTATTACGATCCAGTCGGAAATAATTGAGCACAAGCCCTAGGGTCGTACTCGCCAGGTTTTTGTCTGCAACGGTAATTGCCTTCGATGTCACTGTGTTGCCGCCGGACTTGAATTCAACGGTATAGGATCCCGGTGTATTGACTTTAGAAAAATCAAGATTATAATAGACGGTAAAACCATTGGTCCACCCCGTGGGAATCGACCCCACACCGAAAGTTCCCGAAGCGACCGTCGCTCCGTCCTTCTTGATGGAATAGCTCGCTCCGTTCAAATTGTCGCTGGATTCCACCACCAGTGCCTTGGGAAGGTTAGAATCGTAACCGGCCACATTATAATGGAACGTGACAGCAGCACCTGCCATGGATGCCACGCCTAGAAAAAGAGGAAAATAAAGTTTGCGCATAACTTAAATATATATACGAAACTCGATTTTTCCTATAAAAGAATTGTTAAAATAATGATTTTGGCAAAGAATGCAATTTTATGCAAAAAAAACCAATTTATGCCCCGAATTCCTGGTCGTCCAGGGTCAATTCGTGGGCCACGTCGTCCAATTTCTGCTCTGCCGTCTTGGCCAGAGCCGTACTGTGGCCCCGCAGGGCCGCAAAGGGAGCGAAAATCTTCGCACGGGACTCCATGCTCATGCGGGGGTGCTTCATGAGAAAATTCCAGTCGTCCCTCGGGTAGGGCAGATCTATTATGTCTGAATAGTCTTGAGTCATGAGTCGGCGCTATGCGCCTCTGAGAAAAGTACAAAAATGTTTTAGTCCATAATTAAAACTCATAACTCACAACTGACAACTCATGACTACGCCCGGTGTCCTCCGATTTGTCCATTCCGCTCTACGGTGGTGGCGCCCTCCTGCAGGTCCATGCCCTTGACGATGGCGTTCTTGCCGAAGCGTTTCTTGATGAGCAGTTCCGCCTTGAGGCGTTTCTTTTCACGCTCCTGCTTCTGGGCATCGGTAAACAGGTCGTAGCCCTGGTTGCTTTCATCTACAACGTCGATGGCCACCAGGTTCAGGCGGCGCACCGTCAGTTGCGGGTCCACAATCCGGTCGAAAAGCCGCATGACCGCCTCGGCAAAGGCGGACTGGGAACTGGTGTAGTGCCCGATAGAAGCCGTGCCGTGAGCGGGTTTCGGGATTGTGCGTCCGTAAAAATCGATGACCGTCTCGCCGTGATAAATTCCCTTGTCCACATTCTCCCTGTCGTAGCCTACCGTAAGCACCATGCCCTTGGCCACCAGGTCGTTTTCTACCAGGCGCATGGATACCGTATCTACCATTTCCCGCACCACCAGGCGGGCCTTGTCGAAGGGGTAGGGGTCCTGCAACACCTGGCCTTCTCCCATGCTCTGGGACTGGGGTTTTGCCCTCTTGATGTCGGCGATGGTACAGGGTTCGTAACCCCAAGCGTGGTCTATCAGGATTTCCGCATTCACGCCGAACATCTTGTACAGGGCGTCAGGTTCCTTGACGCTTACCCGAGCGATATCTCCCATGGTGTGGATTCCCCGCCCACGGTTCAGGTGGCATTTTTCTAGCCTGGCTGCGATGCCACGGCCCACCTGCCAAAAATTGGTAATGGGCTTGTGGGCCCACAGTTGCCTACGGTAACTCATCTCGTCCAATTCCGCAATGCGCACGCCGTCGCTATCCGCTTCTACATGCTTTGCCATGATGTCCATGGCAATCTTGCACAGGTAAAGGTTCGTGCCGATGCCGCCCGTAGCGGTAATGCCCGTAGTCGCGAACACGTCCTGGATGATGGTCTTTACCAGTTCCCGCGCGGTTTTCTTGTACAGCTTCAGATACTTCGTCAAGTCCAGAAAACATTCGTCGATAGAATAAGAATGAATGTCTTCGGCACTTACGTACTTGAGGTAAACGTTGTACACCTTCGTGGAATACTCCACGTACCTGGCCATCTGGGGTTTTGCAATCAAGAACTCCACCTTCTCGCCTGTGCGTCGTTCCACCTCCCGGACCTTCTGGTTCACTTCGAAAAGCCGGGCCCGTCCAGGAATCCCGTAGGCCTTCAGCGCAGGCGTCACCGCAAGGCAGATGGTCTTTTCGGTACGGCTCTCGTCGGCCACCACCAGCTTTGCCTTCAGCGGGTCGAGTCCCCGGAGGATACATTCCACCGAGGCAAAGAAAGACTTTAAATCTATGGCGGCGAAGGTACGGGAGGGCATGGAATCAGCGGATAATCTTATAGCGCATCTTCATGGCCTTCAGCGGGGACCTTCCCCTTGTCTGGACGGCAGGCTTTGCAAAGTGACCGAGCCTTTCGGTACCATATCCGGCAGTGCGCCTATAGGTCGCCGAACTGGCCAGTTCAACAGCCTTTTCCATTTGTGCCTTTCTGGTTTTTATTTCAAAATCAGGAACTATTCCTAAGTCATGGTATAGTTTCCAGTCTTTGTCGTAGGAATACATTGCCGTAATGATTGCCAATCCGTCAGGCAAGGCAATGGGGATATCCTCGTCTTCCTCCCCCTTCGCTATCCCCAACTGCGCAATCTGCTTTCCGTAAGTCAAGGCACCTACCACAGGGGATTTCTTGTTGGAGGCAATAGCCGAAAGCATCAATTCTGCACAACTGGCCGACATCTCATTCGCAAGCATAACAACATAGCGGTCCCTTGCGCTTCCATCCTGGCTCGCGACAACAATTACAGTATCCAATTTCTGGATGTACTTCTGCCTGCCATCGGTCAAGACAGAATCCGCATCGGCAATGATATCTATAACAATGGTATCCCCTTTAGAAAGAAATTGCTCCGCGGCGGCAATACAATGATCAGTATCCCCGCCACCATTATTGCGCAAATCTATAATGGTGGCTTTTGAACCAGCAGTCTTTTTCAGGGCTTCGGCAAATTCCCCATAAGTACCCGAGTCGTCCAAGGTCTTACTGTCAAATTCCGTTATCCTGATAACCGGTATAGAATCGCCCATACCATCTTGCTCGTAATGAAGGTACACCGTAGGTAGTCGGCCTATTTCCTCGACGGCAACTTTAACCGTTACAAGATATAACTGATTCTGGAGCGGACGTGCGATGTCCAGCTTGATTGTATCTTGACCGGAATATTCCTCATAGGCCATCATTAAGTCGTCCATGGAATAGAGGTCGCCTTCCTGGATTCCGAGGTTCCTGGCCCCCTCATCCGCCGATGTCACAACAAACAGTTCCACATCAAATTCGTCATAGGGGGCAGATTCAATCCCCACAATCCTTAAGCCTTTTTCAGATTCGACAAGGGATGCTAGCATCGCTGCGGCCATTGTCGGGTCATAGTAACGCGTGTAGGGGTCAGTCATCTGGTTGTACATATAGCACACGTCGTAATATCCCTTGGTGCAGCTCTTTTCTCCGAAAGCATTTTTGCTATCCAAAGCGGAACCCTTGCCAACGTAGGCGTCGACACTGCCCTCTATCTCGTTACGGGCGTGTCCATAGATATAAAAAAGGTCCAGCAGGGTGTAATTGGCGGACAATTCTTTCGAAGGGACTAGCCTTTCCGGGGCTTCCTCCTCTGTCCCCGTACCGGAAGGAGACTTGTGCGTACACGCAGACAACAACAATGCAGAGCACGCCAGCGCACCGACGAGAAGGAATTGCATTGTTTTCATATTAACCTCCTTACCAGTCCTTAGCTGGCCGAGCCTGGCCGCGGATAGGCTTCCAGGGCTTGCGTTCGCCGTTCTGTTCGTCAAAGTCTTTCAGGAGCTGTGCGGCCTCTTCGGGGCTCATCTCTCCCATCTGCACGGGCTGTTCTTCCGGTTCTGCGCCATCGTTGGAGGAATCGCCCTGGCTGTCGCTTGAACCTTCTTCGGGCTGCTCGGGTTGCGGCTGTTCGCCGGCACCGCCGTTACTGTCGGAGCTATTGCTTTCTGAGCTGCCGCCCTCCTGGCTGCTGCTGGACTGGCCGCCGCCGTTCTGGTCCTGGTTTTGCTGGTCCTGCTGGTTTTGGTCTTGATTCTGGTCCTGGTTGTTATCCTGGTTCTTGTCGTTCTTCTTGTTTTCGTTCTTCTGCTCGTCCTTGGCCTCGTGAATACGGTCCAGGAGCATCTGCAACTTTTGATCGTTGGGGTAGTATTGCAGGCCTTCGTTACAGGTGATTTCGGCAGAGGGCAGGCGGTTTTCGATGTACTGGAATGCCGCATCGCTGTAGTAGGCCGATGCCGACTTGGGGGCGGCAAAGGCAGCGACAGATAAGAACATAACGGCAAAAAAAGCAAATAAACGGACGTTCAAAACAGAGGGGAGATCCCCGCCTTCGCGGGGATGACACGAAAAAATGCGGGGACAGCAATCCTGTTTATGGCCTATCAACCTAATCACCGACCACAGACTTCTCTTCATCAGATTACCTCCAGGTCGTTGTCGGTGTTGCTGGCGTCAATCTTTGCCTTGGGCTTTCGGCCAGCCTTAATTTCGATAATGTCATCGATGCGCTGCACATGCCCACTGAGCTGACCAGCTGTTTCGTCTTCGGCAATCAGGTTTTCCAGCATTTCCTTGCCTTCGGCATACTTGCCGTCCTTGCAAAGCTGCAATGCACGGGCCAGAACTTCCTTCGCCTTTTCGCTCAGGGGAGGCTGCTTCTGGTCGTTGTTCTGGTCCTGATTCTGTTCCTGGTTCTGCTTTTGCTTGTCCAGTTCCTCTTTCAGCTTACGCTGCACAATCTCCACGTTTTTCTTGGCGTTTTCAAAACCGTTGTCCAGGTCGATAGCCTTTTTCAAGTAGGCGACGGATTCACGCCAGGCGGCAATGCGTTCGCTACCTTCGGCCGCCTTTTCGCCCATGCGGAAATGCGTATTCGCCAAGTTGTAGGCCGCCTTTGCCGCCATTTTCTTGTCGGGCATGCGTACGGCGCTTTCCAGTTCCTTCTTGGCCTCGTCGTAATTGCCCAGCTTATACTGGCAAGTGCCGATATTGTAGAACAAAAGCGGGTTTGCAGGCTCCGCTTCCCGGGCCTTCATATACTTTTCCAAGGCGCCAACATAGTCGCCATTCTTGAACAGTTTATTGCCGTCGTTTATGGGTCGCGCAAAAAGCGTTACCGACAGCACGCACAACATGACCAAAAACAATCGCATTTTTCAAGCCTTCATCTTTGCAATGGTAATATACAAAAATGAGAATTATACGACCAATCTATAGCAAAAGCATTAAAGCCGTTGAACAGCCGCTAAAAACCAACACTAGGAATGTGCCCGCAATTCGGCGGCGTGCAGAGCCGTTCTCGGCAAAAATTCCTTCGATCGACAAAAAAATACAGGGAATCAATACTGGAAGTATAAAGCGGAAATCATTACTGCACGAATATGGGTATTTCAGCCGTAGTGCAGCCACCGCCACAACAAACATCACTACCTGGGTCAAGCAAAGTATAGTCTTTGCATTCCATCTTATTCGCCAGAGCCCCACCAGGGCAAACCCCACAAGGCCCAACAGCGAAATACTGATAATGGTTGCAAGCCAGTTCCCAGCCGTCGTTTTCAGCAACTGGAATTCCCCGAAAAGGGATGTCTTTGCGAGATAATTCAAGAAATACTGCCGGCCCATGTTGTCATCCCAGGCACTAGTGTAAGGGTGGGTCAAGAAGTTTTCCAAATCAAAATAAAGCATATTACCCGGCTGTGCCCCCACAATCAAGGCGCTGTTCAAATTCTTGGAGTTGCCCACAATATCGGGATTGAACAGAACAAGGCCTCCCACGATGCCACAAAGGGCCAAGAACAGCACAAGGCCGACATATTCCGATTTCTTCTTGCGTTCAAAGGACAGCAATCTGCTGGGAACAAAATAGACAAGGAACATCAATCCGAGCATGGCGATGGTAATGATTCCCGTGGATTTTGCCCAATAGGCCATTGCCGCAAGGGCCACCGATAGAATCACATACGCTCCATTCCTTGTGGCCATATACCGCAAAATGGCCCAGAAACAAATCACATGCGCCATGCAAAACATGGCTTCGTTGGTAACCCTCGGAGACATCATGACAAGGGACGGCCAGAAAGTCCAAAGCAAGGCGGCAAGCCAAAAACCTCCACCCGTCAAAAGCATGCGCAGGCAATATAGCCCGAAAATCAAAGCCAAAGCCGACATAATAAAACTGTACCATTGGAGAGCTCTGGGCTTGGAATAATCGAACAGGAAAGAGGCTTCCCAGAAAGGTATTGCCGACAGGTAATAAAGGGGCGGGTGGTAGCAAGTCCAACATTCCTTATTGTCTGGAATGCGGTGCTCGTCAGCCACGATTCCCACATATTCGATGTGACCATCAACATCATATGCCCGCTGGCTATAACTGGTTTCTTGGAAATAAGCCCCGCGTAAGGCAAGGCCCAGCAAGAAAATCAACAATATTCCCTTATGTAACCGGAAGCGGGAACCGATCAAGAAAACAAGTAACCCGAAAAGAAACGCAGCAACAACAGAAAGTATTCGGGAACAGAAAGAGTCTGCCTTCATCAGGGCAGACAAACCTGCCGCTCCCCCATTGTTTCGGATTTTCAGGTCAAATTTATATTCGTTCTGCAATCCCGCATATTTTTCAAAATCTTGTTTTGTCAACGTGAATCCAGAAGCCCAATCACAATAGCCGGGAAAGCGCTTAGGATCTACGGACTTACCATTTATAGCCATATCCAAAACGCAATCATCGGGAACCAATTTAAGGCTCAATTCTTTAGACCATCCCGTATTCAATCCAAACTTGACAGAAAAAACTTCCCCTTGACCCATGCGTTCAAGAATCGGAAGGACAACTTCTTTTGTTTCGCTCCGTCTTTCTAATGTGACATTTTTGATAACAGGTGCAGAAACTTTCAGCACTACTAACACAAAAGCAAGTAGCAGCACTATATAAAGTTCCGGCTGCCTAAAAATTTTCAGGATTCTTTTCATTAAAAATACCGATCTAGGCCTTCTTTCCTTCGTGGTAGTCTTCTTCGCTGTTCACGTTCCAGAGGGCGGTCTTGTCGGCGGAGTTTTCGCGGATGCACTTTACCACTTCCATGGCAGCAAGCATACTGTGGTCCATGTTGTTGTACTTGTGCATGCCGTTACGACCCATCAGGAACAGGTTCTCAATCGGGTCCACATACTCACGAATCTTGTTGAACTCACCGTAAGTACCAAAGTAAGCCGGGTAGGCCTTCTTGATATGGAACACCACGGAATCGCGGACATCGGCAGGCCTCGCCACGTCTATCTTGTCAAGTTCGGCAATGGCGAACTTGATAAAGTCGGCATCGGGCATGCGCCACATCTCGTCGCCCTCGGTGGCGAAGTATTCGAGGCCGATCCACACCTTCTCGGGATCGGCCACCAGGTAAGGGCTCCAGTTGTTGAAAATCTGGATACGGCCAAGTTTTACGTCAGATTCCTGCACGTAGATCCAGTTGTCGGCCACGAACTTGAGCTTGCTTTCGGGAGTACCCGGCCTTGCGGGGTTCTTGATGAGCAACTTGTCTAGAAGGAGGCCCACCGTAATGAAGTCGCGGTAAACCAGTCCGTCAGCCACGCGCTTGACTTCTGCCGGCACGAGCGTTTTTCCGTTGTCCATGGCGGCCACAAGTTCTTTTACCGGCATGGTGCTGAGGAAATAGTCGCAGGAAACCGTTTCCGTGGAATTTCCGCGGTCCACGATTACGCTTTCCACACGCTTGCCGTCGGTAGAGCGGTTCACGCCCACCACCTTCGAGTTCATGTGGATTTCGCCACCTTTCTCCAGCACCTTCTCGGCCACCGTTTCCCAGAGCTGGCCAGGTCCGAATTTCGGATAGAGGAACTGGCCTATCAGGCTCGTCTCGGTATCTTTCTGGCGAATATCCGCTCCATTGGCAGCTCCCGCTTCAGCCTTTTTCTTGCCGGCAACAATCTGCTTCACGGCATGCACCACGGTCTTCGTGATCGAAAGTCCCTTGATACGCTGGCCACCCCAGTCGGGGCTGATCTTGTTGCAGGGTACGCCCCAAACCTTTTCGGTATAGTCCCTAAAGAAGGTGCGGTAAAGTTCCACGCCAAAGCGATTAATCATGAAATCTTCGAGACTTTTTTCCTTACGGGCTGGCAAAAGCTGCACCTTGAGATAACTCATGCCTATCTTGAACATACGCCACAGGCCAAGGTTCCGGATGGTATCGCCGTTCAGGCTCACCGGGTAGTCAAAAAGCTTGCGAAGGAACAAAATACGGCTGAGGCGGCTACGGCAAAGCATCACGTAGTCCGTCTTTTCTGGATCGGGGCCTCCCTGCACCAGCGGAACGCTGCGCCCGATGGCGATGTCGTCCTTGCTGGCAGAGCCTTGCAACGGCAAAATCCCCTGCCACCAGTCCATTACCGTATCGCTCTTGCTGAAGAAACGGTGGCCGCCTATGTCCATACGGTTGCCATTGTAGCGGGCCGTGCGGGAAATTCCCCCGATAACATCTTCGGCTTCAAAAATCACAGGCTTCACACCTGTGGTGCGCAAAAGTTCCAGGGCAGCGGTCAGACCCGCAGGACCAGCTCCCGCGATGACGGCGACTTTCTTTTCTTCACTCATAAGGTACCTTGGGAATTAGGATTCTTGCTTCCCGATTTAAAAAGAATAAACTTCCTTGCTAGGAAATTGTACAGAAGTACGATTATCGCCGCTCCTACCTTGGATACCATCTCCTGAATATGGAGCACCCCGACGAAGACATACATCAGTAATTCATTCAGTCCCATCCCAAAGAGACTAATCAGCACAAAAACGACCACTTCCAGAAAAACGTGCTTTTCCATCTTGCGCTTTTCCGTGCTGAACACCCACCTTACAGTCAGGAGGTAGTTGACCACATTCCCCGCCGCAAGACCAATCAAGTTCGAAATCAGGTAATGAATGTCAAAATAGTAGAGGGCAAGCGCAAAAGCCCCAAAATCCACAATAAAGGCAAGTCCGCCAGTCACGAAATAACGCAAGAACTGGCCTACAATACCCCTTCGGCAGGGAATCTTCGATTTTATCTTTCCGAGTATGGAACTTTCGAAATCCATTGCAAAAAAGTTAGTAATTTTACCCCCAAAGTAATTCTACACATAGGGTATTAGCCATGTCCTGTTTCCTGATTACCGGCGGCGCCGGATTCTTTGGCTCCATTCTCAAAAAGGAGCTCCTTGCAAAGGGTCACAAATGCGTAAGCATCGACCTTTGTCCCGACCCAGACAAGCACGAAAACCTTACTAGCATATTGGGGGACATCCGCGACAAGAAGCTGGTTGAAAAGATATTCAGCGAAAACCAGTTTGACGCCATATTCCACCTGGCCGCCATGCTGGCCCACGACCGCAAGCGCATCAACAACCTGTGGACATCCAACGTAGATGGCACAGAAATTATTGCCGACGCCTGTATCCGCCACGATGTAAACAAACTTGTATTCACATCTTCAAACTGTCTCTGGGCAAAGAACTTCGACGACCCCGTCACCGAAGCAGAAGAACCCAACCCCATCGAGATTTACGGCAAGTCCAAGCTGGAAGGGGAAAAGATTCTCTTCGCCCGCAAGGACAAGCTGAACTCTGTCATCTTCCGCTGTCCTACCATCATGGACGAAGGCCGACTCGGACTGCTTTCCATCCTCTTTGAATTTATTGACGAAAACCGAAAACTCTGGATGGTAGGCGACGGAAACAACCGTTACCAGTTTATCTACGCGAAGGACTTGGCCAACGCCTGTGAACTCGCCTTGAATTACCAAGGGACCACCGTATTCAACATCGGCTCGGACAACGTGAAGACCTTCAACGAGGTGTACAGCTACGTCATCGAGCATGGCAAGTCAAAATCCAGGCTGGCCCATTTCCCCAAATGGTTTATTATCCCTTGCATGAAGCTCGCCAGCAAGCTCGGCATTTCGCCCCTCGGCCCCTACCAGTACAAGATGATTGCCAGCACCTTCGTTTTCGACACGTCAAAAATCAAGAAAGAACTGGGCTTCCAGCCCACAAAGACCAACGAAGAAATGCTGCTCCGCGCCTATGAATTCTACCACCAGAACCGCAAGGCCATCGAACACCGCACCAACGTCTCGGCCCACAACGAGTGCGCCAAGATGGGCGTCATCCGGCTGCTGAAATGGCTTTCGTAAATAAGTCCTACAAATAAAATGCAGACACCAGGGCAATCATGCCTTGGTGGTCTTTTTTTGCAGTCATCTCGCGGATGCTGTGCATGCTGAGCATAGGCTCGCCGATATCCACTGTCGGGATCCCGAGGCTTGCTGAAACGGCAGGGCCTACCGTTGAGCCGCAGGGCATGTCGTTACGCATGACGAATGTCTGATACGGAATGTTATTTTGTTCGCAAATCAGTTTAAACTGGGCGTTAGAGAACACATCGCTGGCATAACGCTTTTGCGCATTGACCTTGAGGACAATTCCACCGCCCAGAACCGGGGCGTGGTTCGGCTCGTGCTTGGCTACAAAGTTCGGGTGGCAAGCGTGGGCCATGTCGATGGAAAGGGCGAGTGAATTCGGAGTTCGGAATTCGGAATTCGGAGTTAAAGAATCCAAAACACTTTTCAAAAAATTGCCGGCGGCACCTTCGCGGGTGTTGGAGCCTACCTCTTCGTTGTTGAAGAAGGCGGCTACCTGGAAATCCCGCTCCGAAGGTTCCGCCTTGGCAAAGGCTTCTGCAATGGCATGGCAGCTGGAAAGGTTGTCAAGCCTGCCGGAATAAATCCATTCGTCTTCAAAGCCGCCCAGCTGTGCAGCTTGTGCATCGAACAGCTGCACGTCGAAATCCAGAAGGCGCGCCCCCAGAGGAAGCTCAGCCGACAAGGCCTCTGCAAAGCGTTCCTTGCCGCCGACTGCTGTCCACAGGGCGTTCAAGTCCGTCTGGGGGTTCACCTTCAGGCCGTCCTGGTTGACGTTTCGGTTCAGGTGGACTGCAAGCTGCGGAATGCGGAACAGCTTTTTTCCACGGAACAACTTTGTCTGTACCTTGCCTTGCAGTTCGTAGGCCAAAAGTCCGGCATAACCCAAGTCACGGTCCAGCCAGCTGGCAAGAATAGGACTTCCGTATACTTCAGGGTGTAGTGTCCGCACGCCCGCAGCCGAACAGTCCGGATTGGGGGTGATTTTCAACGTCGGGTAGTCCGTATGGGCAAGGGCGATTCTGAACTTAGATTCTGCACCTACCGTTCGAGGCAAGCGGACCGCAATCAGCGCTCCACCTCGTTCCAAAAGCCTTATTCCTGTTCCCACAGGTTCTAAAAGCTGTTTTAAAGTCTGAACCGTATGGTAGGGCGTTACCGAATCATTCAAAAATTCAAGGAAATTCATGCATTAAAAGATAGAAACACCCCCGGTTATCCACCGAGGGTGCTCTATTTAATGTATATCTGCGCGCTTATGGCGTTTGCCTATTAATAACGATAGTGATCCGCCTTGTACGGGCCTTCGACCGGCACGCCGATGTAGTCGGCCTGGGCCTTGGTAAGCGTCGTCAGGTGAACGCCGAGCTTTTCGAGGTGGAGGCGTGCGACCTTTTCGTCGAGGATCTTCGGGAGCGTGTACACGACGCCGCTTTCGTACTTGATGCCGGCGACAGTCTGCTTGCCCTGAGCGTTGAGCCAGAGGTCAATCTGCGCGATGGTCTGGTTCGTGAAGCTTGCACTCATCACGAAGCTCGGGTGACCGGTGGCGCAGCCGAGGTTCAGCAGGCGGCCTTCGGCGAGCACGAGGATACTGTGGCCGTCGGGGAAAATCCATTCATCGTACTGCGGCTTGATTTCGTTCCTCTTGATGCCCGGAATCTTTTTCAAGCCAGCCATGTCGATTTCGTTGTCGAAGTGGCCGATGTTACCCACGATGGCGCGGTGCTTCATCTTGCTCATCTGCGCGGCAGAGATGATGCCGGTGTTGCCGGTGGTGGTCACGAAGATGTCGGCGTATGCTAACCACTTCGTCGAGGGTCTTGACTTCGTAGCCTTCCATGGCGGCCTGGAGTGCGCAAATCGGGTCGATTTCGGTGATGATCACGCGGGCGCCCTGACCGCGCAGAGACTGGGCGCAGCCCTTACCCACGTCGCCGTAGCCGCACACGACTGCAATCTTGCCTGCCATCATCACGTCGGTGGCGCGGTTGATGCCGTCGATGAGGGAGTGGCGGCAGCCGTAGAGGTTGTCGAACTTGGACTTGGTCACGGAATCGTTCACGTTGATTGCCGGGAACTTGAGGCGGCCGGCCTGGGCCATCTGGTACAGGCGATGCACGCCGGTGGTGGTTTCTTCAGAAACGCCGCGGAGAGTTTCGCGGGCGCGGGTCCACTGCTTCGGGTCCTTCTCGAAAATCTTACGGCAGGTGGCGAGGAATACGCCCCATTCTTCGCTGTCGGTAGCGGGGTTGAATTCGGGCACCTTGCCGGCGTCTTCGAATTCGGCGCCGCAGGTCA
>DGRZ01000070.1 GCA_002391195.1 Fibrobacter sp. UBA4375
AGCGAGCCCTGCTGTTGTTCGCAATTTCTTCGTTTGTCGGCAAAATCGGCTTGCGATTGACCTTCCTAAGCTTCTGGTGGTTGCCACCGCACACGCATACCGGCAGGTTCTCCGGGCAAATGCAAGCGCGTTCGAATTCGGCAGCCGTTTCCTTGACACAGCGGTCTTCCACGGAATGGTAGCTCATCACCACCAGGCGGCCACCCACCTTGAGGCAATCCACCGCGGCGCGGAGACTTTCCTCGATTTCCTTCAGTTCACCGTTCACTTCCATGCGTACTGCCTGGAATACGCGGGCCAAAAGGCCGTTCACTTCGCGCTTCTTGTCGGGGAATACCGATTCCACAACAGACTTCACGTCCGAGGGCAAAATGGCACGGCCTTCCTTTTTGGCGATAGTCGCCATTTCTACAAGGCGGGTCGCAAGTTTGAACGCACGGTCCATATCCGAATTCTTGCGGAGAGCACCGGCAAGTGTTTCTGCATCGACATTCTTGAGCCATTCCTGCGCAGAGGTTCCTTCACGGCGGTCCATGCGGAGGTCGAGCGGGTTATCGCCCACAAAGGTGAACCCGCGCTTGGAATCATCGACCTGGTGGCTGCTGATTCCCAAATCGTAAAGGATACCGTCGAGAGTATTCGGCGCAATCTCGTTCTTCAGTTCACCAAAGCGTACCGGGTGCACAACAAACTTGCACTTCACACCCGCAAGGCGCTTGGTCGCAAACGCAACCGCTTCCTCGTCGCGGTCAAACGCGTGAAGCGTTCCTTCTTCGTTTAATTTATTTGCAATCGCGTAGGAATGTCCGCCACCGCCGAGCGTGCAGTCGCCATAAGTACCATTGGGTTTGATGTTCAAACCATCAAGGCATTCGGCAAGCATCACGGGGTCGTGATAGAACACGCCATCGGTAGCGCCGGCAAGAGCCGCAGAATATTCGTTTGTCTGTAAATTAGTTTGTCTGAGGTCAGCGTTTGCCATCAAGACCTCCCGACGAACCGATTAGGCGGAACATTTCGTCGAACGACTTCTGAGCAGCATCGGTATCGATCTTGCTCTTGTTTTCGAATCGTTCGGGGTTCCACAATTCCAGAGAGCGTCCACGACCGGGAGTGTAAACCACTTCTGTCGTGAGACCCGCATATTCCAACAATTTCTTGGGAATAAGAATGCGGTTCTGGCCATCCATTTCTACTAGGCTGGCATCGAGCTGTTTCCGGAATTCATCGGCTCGAGGGCGATCTATGAACGCATCGAGTTCGGCCATGAATTTGGCGTACTCAGGCAGCATGTACAACCGGAGGGTGTGGTCCGGGTCGCGAGCGACTACGAACTCAGTCCCTTCGGTAGCCCACAGCTGGCGACGGAGTTCCCTAGGGAAGGAAGACCTTCCCTTTCCGTCAATCGCCGTCTTGGCGCTGCCTATGAAATAGCCTAAATCCATTTGATTCCTTGACACACTTTGCCACAACACTTATAACACATGGTAAAATTAAACATTTTCTACCACCACGGCAATAAAATTTTGGAATATCGCCCCCAGAAACCGGAAAACTTACAGAAAGCATACCTCGTACCGAGGTCCGATTTCATTTCAGTGTTCAGATGTGCATTATCAAAAAAGATGACCCTATCGGGCCAAGTTGGATTTATCAAACTAAATTTTGACGAAACCACGTTCTTCGGCATGCTAGCCCTGCCCTAAGACCCTCCTGGCACTTAATAATCCACGCATAGGGAGGGCTAAAAGCCTTCATTTTGACATTTTAGCAGACCAAATCGGTTAAAAGCAGTCATTTAGTCTGCTTTTTTACAAACAAAATAACAACATTTGTCTTTTTTCCAAACAAAATATGACAAAAAGAAGTCCTTTCAACGCAGAATCTGCATCAAAAGGCGTTAAAGCAGCAAATTTTATTACGCACAAACTAATATATTGCAGACTAAACGTCCACAAGCAAGGCATTTGGTCTGCTATTTTGGCAAAAAAGCCTTGCGGATTATTTGCGCGGGCACCTAGCGATTTTCACGCAAATACTTGATGGCGGCAAGGCCCGCAATGGCACCCTCGCCCACGGCGACAGCGACCTGCAACGTACCGCCGGTGCAGTCCCCCGAGGCAAACAGGCCGGGAACCGTCGTCATGTAATCCTTGTCCAGCACGACGCTGCCGCCGTCGAAGGCGGCTCCCGCCTTCCGCGCAAGATCCATGGCACTTGCGCTGCCGAGGGCGACAAACAGCCCGTCAAGTTTCAGTTCCTCTCCATCATCGAACTTTACGCCGCCAAACGTTCCCTCGCCCACAAGGCCCGCGAGTTTCCGCTTGTCAATCCTTACTTTGTCTGTGAATTCAGCCGTCGGTTCCGCACCATTCGTAAGGAGCGTCACACTTCCGACCACATTCAGGAGTTCATTGCATTCATGCAGGGCATACTCGCCCGACCCAAGAACCGCGACATCCTTCCCGCGGAAAAAGAACGCATCGCACACCGCGCAGTAGCTCACGCCGTGGCCTTCCATCTCGGCCATACCCGGGAGAGGAGTCTTCTTGCGGGCAGAACCCGTCGCCATGATGCACGCGCGACCACGGTACTCGCCCTTGAGCCCCGTCGCCACGAATTCCTTCCCGTCGAAAAACAGGTCGGTCACCTCGTCCTCTA
>DGRZ01000113.1 GCA_002391195.1 Fibrobacter sp. UBA4375
GCAAGCACCTCCCGAAGGAACTCTCCGAAATCATCGACATGATCCAGGATCGTCTCAACAAGGCCTAATAAGCGCCTTTTCCTAACGGAAATCCTTTAAAATCCCTGCTGCCAGCGATGGTGGCGGGGATTTTGTTTTTAATAAAAAAAATCTGATTTTTGTATTACGTAAATTGTAATGTTTGGCTGACTTTTTTACAAAAAACGGAATTTATAAATTTTTAAAAGTCTCTATAATTTTCCTTTCTTTACATTTTATTTCCGCTTTTTCAATAATTGGCGGGCTGTGGTGAGATTTGGCACGGTTTTTGCAAAGTCCTTTCGCAAAAAAAGGAATAATGCGCGAATTTGAGAATGATTCGCAAAATTAGGAAAGGACGAGTATGAACGCTCAAGCTCTTTACGACCCGATGAACGAACACGACGCCTGCGGTGTCGGCCTGGTCGCCAATATTAATAATGTAGCCTCGCACCAGATTGTGCTGCAGGGCATTACCGTTTTGAAGAGGCTCATGCACCGCGGTGCAGCAGGTGGAGACCCGGAAACCGGCGACGGTGCGGGTCTCTTGCTTTCTATGCCCCACAAGTTTTTCCGCAAGGTAAACCCGACGCTCCCTGAACGTTACGGTGTGGCGATGTTCTTTGTGGAGAATACACTTGTAGCGGATGCCTTTGACGCGAAGATCAAGGAGATTGCCGCTGCCGAGGGCGTGAAGGTGCTGAACTTCCGCGAGGTGCCGGTGAATGCCGAAAAGATTGGCCGCACGGCCCGCGAGACTTTGCCCCATATCCGCCAGGTGTTTTTTGACGGTTCCGCTTTTGAAAATGACGGCGCGTTTGATATTAAGTTGTATGTGGTTCGCCGCCTGATGGAAAAGGCCTGCAAGGGTCTCTACATCTGCAGCTGCAGCCGCCGTAGCATTGTCTATAAGGGTCTGCTTTTGGCAAGCCAGATCGAGGGCTTCTACAAGGACCTGAACGATCTTGATTTCGAGAGCCCGATTGCGCTTGTTCACCAGCGTTATTCTACGAATACTTTCCCGACTTGGCCGCTGGCGCACCCGTTCCGCTACCTCGCTCATAACGGCGAAATCAATACCCTGCGTGGTAACCTCAACAGCTTGCGCGCCCGCGAACCGCACCTGAAGAGCGAAATTATCGGCGATGACCTGCAGAAGCTCTTGCCGCTTGTTCCGGCGGGGCAGAGTGACTCGGCTAGCCTTGACAACATGTTTGAGCTTCTCGTCGCTGCGGGTCGTAGCCTTCCGCATGCGATGATGATGCTCATGCCTCAGGCCTGGGGCAAAAAACATTACCTGGGCCGCGATGTGCGTGGCTTCTTTGAATATGAATCCATGCTTATGGAGCCGTGGGATGGCCCTGCTGCCGTGGCGTTCAGCGATGGCGTGAATGCGGGTGCGATTCTCGACCGCAACGGCCTTCGTCCGGCACGTTACACTTTGTGTAAAGACGGTCTTTTTGTGATGGCGTCCGAGACGGGCGTGCTTGATTTGCGCGATGACGAAGTGGAAGAAAAGGGCCGCCTTAAGCCTGGCGAAATCATTTATCTGGATTTGGAAAACCACCGCATTTTGAAGAATGCGGAGATGAAGGCGCAGGTGGCACGTGCCAAGCCTTACCGCCGCTGGGTTGCCGAGAACAAGATGAGCGTTCGCGGGCTTTTCAGCGAAATCAACCCGTCCGACGTTCCGGACGACATTCTGGTGCAGCAGAAGCGCTTCGGCTATTCTGCCGAAGATCTGAGCGTCATCTTGCAGCCCATGGCGAAGAACGGTGCAGAGCCGATTGGCTCCATGGGTAACGATGCCGCACTGGCCGTGCTTTCGGACAAGCCGCAGCCACTATTCAACTACTTCAAGCAGCTGTTCGCCCAGGTGACGAACCCGCCGATTGACCCGATTCGTGAAGAGCTCGTGATGAGCCTTACGACATACATCGGGAACCACGGCAACATTCTGGAAGAAACTCCGGAGCAGGCACACCTTATCAAGATTCCGCGCCCCATCGTGACGGAAGACGAAATCCGCCGCTTTGAAAACATTGGCGACAAGGCGTTCAAGGCGAAGGTGCTCAAGATGCAGTTCCCGCTGGGCGGTGACGGCTCCGTGCTGGAAGCGGCCCTGCAGAACCTGGCCGGCGATGCCGTGCGTGCCGTGCAGGATAACTACGACATCATCGTGCTTTCGGACAAGAACATCGACTGGGGTTACGTGCCCATGCCTTCGCTCTTGGCGACGGCCTGCGTGAATCGCGCACTGGTAGAAGCGGGCGTACGTCCCGAAATCGGCCTGATTGTGCAGAGTGGCGAAGTACGCGAAGTGATGCATTTTGCGTTGTTGCTCGGTTACGGTGCGACGGTCATCAACCCGTATCTCGCATTCGAGAGCATCACCAACATGTGCCACAACGGCGACCTGGATGTGGACCCGGTGACGGCTGCTGCAAATTATGTAAAGGCTGTCGATAAGGGGCTCTTGAAGATTATGTCGAAGATGGGTATCTCCACGCTCCGCAGCTACCGCAGCGCCCAGATTTTCGAAGCCGTGGGCCTGAACCACGAACTCATCGAAAAGTTCCTGCCGGGTACCGCAAGCCGCATCGAAGGTATCGGCCTGGAAGAAATTGCCCGTGAAGTGGGCGAGCGCCAGAAGATTGCCTTTGCCGATGCAAGCAAGGTTCTGCAGTCGGGCGGCCAGTATGCATTCCGCAAGGATGGCGAGAAACACCTGTGGACTCCGCAGTCGCTTGCCGCGTTCCGCCAGGCGGTGCAGGGTGGCGACTATGAGAAGTTCAAGGTCTATAGCAAGCTGATTAATGACCAGTCCGAACGTCAGGCAACGCTGCGCGGCCTCTTCAAGTTCAAGGCTGCAACGCCGATAGATATTGGTGAAGTCGAAAGCCGCGAATCTATCGTGAAACATTTTGTGGCGGGTGCCATGAGCCTTGGCTCCTTGAGCCCCGAAGCCCACGAGACCATTGCCATTGCCATGAACCGCATCGGTGCCATGAGCAACTGCGGTGAAGGTGGTGAAGACCCTGACCGCGATACTCCGGCCGCCAACGGCGATATCCGCAGTTCTGCGATTCGGCAGGTGGCATCGGGCCGATTTGGCGTGACCATCGACTACCTGCGTCATGCAAAGGATTTGCAGATCAAGATGGCCCAGGGCGCAAAGCCCGGTGAAGGTGGCCAGCTGCCGGCCCACAAGGTGAACGAGTTCGTGGCGCGTATCCGTCACAGCATCCCGAATGTGTCTCTGATTTCTCCGCCGCCGCATCACGACATTTACTCCATCGAAGACCTGGCGCAGTTGATTTACGACCTGCGCAATGCCAACCCGAAGGCCCGTGTCTCTGTGAAGCTCGTGTCTGAAGTGGGCGTGGGTACGATTGCCGCGGGTGTTGCGAAGGCCCATGCCGACGTGGTGCTGATTTCCGGTCACGATGGCGGTACGGGTGCATCTCCGCTCACCTCCATCAAGCATGCGGGCCTCCCGTGGGAACTCGGTATTGCCGAAGCGGAACAGACTCTCGTGCTGAACGATTTGCGCGGACGCATCAAGCTCCAGGTGGATGGCCAGCTCAAGACGGGCCGCGACGTGGTGGTGGCCGCCCTCCTCGGTGCCGAAGAGTTCGGATTTGCTACGAACCTTCTGGTAAGTCTCGGTTGCGTGATGGACCGTAAGTGCCATACGAACCAGTGCCCCATGGGTATCGCTACGCAGGATCCTGAATACCGTAAGCGTTTTGCGGGCAAGCCAGAATACGTGGAAAACTTCCTCTACTTCATTGCCGACGAAGTCCGCGAGATTCTCGCAAGCCTTGGCCTGCGCTCGTTGGCCGAAGCTTGCGGCCGTAGCGATTTGCTGGAACGGGACGAGGCGATGGCCTTCTACAAGGCACACAACCTGGACTTCTCCAAGATTTTCGAAACCGTGGGTGGCGGCATCAAGTCCTTCGACAAGAATTTCGTGAAGGAAGAGCTGGTGAACTTCGACCGCCGTGAACTTTTGCCGTTCGTAGCCGACACTCTCAAGAGTGGCGCTTCGGTGGAACTTTGCACGGTGGTGCACAACGTTGACCGTACGGTGGGTACGGAACTTTCCGGTGAGGTGGATGAACGCTTTGGCGTGAAGGGCCTCCCCGAAGATACCATCAAGATTCACCTGCAGGGTGTCGCGGGGCAGAGCTTCGGTGCGTTCCTCGCTCCGGGTATCACCCTCGATTTGCAGGGCGAAGCGAACGACTTTATGGGCAAGGGCCTTTCGGGCGGTAAGATTATCGTGCGCCCACCCAGCAATGCAAGCTTCAAGGCCGAAGACAACGTGATTGCGGGTAACGTCATCGGTTACGGCGGAACCTCGGGCAAGATTTTCATCAACGGCCTCGCGGGCGAACGCTTCGGCATCCGCAATTCGGGCATGCTTCTGGTCAGCGAAGGCGTGGGTGACCACGGCTGCGAATATATGACT
This sequence comes from Fibrobacter sp. UBA4375, assembly GCA_002391195.1. Taxonomy (GTDB): domain Bacteria; phylum Fibrobacterota; class Fibrobacteria; order Fibrobacterales; family Fibrobacteraceae; genus Fibrobacter. The sequence goes on from DGRZ01000113.1 coordinate 4,493, forward strand.
GGCGGTCGCGTTGTAGTGCTTGGCCGCGTGGGCGTGAACTTCGCCGCGGGTATGACGGGTGGCTTTGCCTACGTTTACGATGAGACGGGTCACTTTGACCTGAGCTGCAACGTGGATTCCGCCGACCTCGAAAGCGTGCTTCCGGGTACCGAGAGCGAAAGCGAACTGCTTGATATCATCAACCAGCACGTTGAGGCGACGGGCAGCGAGAAGGGCAAGCGCATTCTGGAAAACTGGAACAGCGAACGCCCGAAGTTCGTGAAGATTTTCCCGGTGGATTACAGGAACGCGTTGGCGAAGAAGGGGAGGGCATAATGCAGGAAATCAACCGAATCGCAGACATCTACCGCCCTGTCGAAGAGCGTGTCAAGGACAACAACGAAGTCGAGCGCAAGCTCACCTCGATAGAAATCATCGGCCAGGCGGAACGCTGCCACACTTGCGGAATCCCCTTCTGCCATGGTGCGGGTTGCCCCCTCGGAAACCTTGTTCCCGAATTCAATGCGGCGATTGCTGCCGGGAATGCGGAACGCGCTTACGATATCATCAGCAAGACTGCGTTCTTCCCGGAGTTTACGGGCCGCGTTTGCCCCGCGCTCTGCGAATCCGCCTGTACCGGCAACGTGCATAATGACCCGGTGATGGTGCGTCAGATCGAGAAGTTCATCATCGAGACTGCCTTCGAGGAAGGTCGCGTGGTGCTTCCGACGGCTGAACCCAACGGGAAGACTGCTGCCGTAATCGGTTCCGGTCCTTCGGGACTCTTTGCTGCCGAGGCGTTGCGACGCAAGGGCTATGCCGTCACGGTTTTCGAGAAGCACGAGAAGGCGGGAGGCCTGCTGCGCTACGGCATCCCGAACTGGAAACTGGACAAGTCTATTATTGACCGGCGTATCGCCTTGCTTGAAGCAGCCGGAATCAAGTTTGTCTACAATACTGAAATCGGTAAGGACATCGCGGCGGAATACATCCATAAGAATTATGACGAAGTGTTCCTCGCCATTGGAACGCCGAATGCCCGCGATTTGAAAATCCCGGGCCGCAACGCCGAAGGTATTTTCCTTGCCCTCGATTTTCTGCACGGTGCCGAAATGTCGGGTGAAAGCAATCTCGAAAAGTTCAGCGCCACGGGCCGCAAGGTGTTGGTGATAGGCGGTGGCGATACGGGTAACGATTGCGTGGGCAAGGCCATCCGTGAAGGCTGCGAAAGCGTGCTGCAGGTGGAATTCATGCCCAAGCCTCCCGAGGAGCGTTCTCCGTCCACTCCGTGGCCGGATTGGCCGTACATGCTGCGCACCAGCTACGCCCAGCACGAGGGCGGTGAACGCCGCTGGAATGTTTCTTCCAAGCAGTTCATTGTGAAGGACGGTCGCGTGGCCGGCGTGGAAGCAGTTCGCGTAGAATGGGAAATGTCCCCGCAGGGTTGCCCCCTCAAGCCTGCCGAAGTTCCGAATTCTACCGAGGTCATCGAAACCGACTTGGTGGTGCTCGCCATGGGATTCACCGGCGTGCCTGCCGAGGGAATCGTGAATGACCTGGGCCTGCAACTTACCCCGCGAACAGCGATTATCTCGGATCCGGCCCGACACATCTATGCGGTGGGCGACTGCGCGAACGGCGCCTCCCTCGTGGTGCGTGCTATGGCCGACGCGAAGGCGAAAGTCGCGGCGCTCAAGTAACGGTTGCTGTAAACTGCCCACGGAACTATGTTCGGATTTTACCGGTTCGCATGCGTTTCCCCGGTGTTGAAGGTGGCCGATACCGCCTACAATACCGAAGAAATCATCAGGAGCGCCAAAATTGCTGCCTCTAACGGGGCGGCTTTTGTCGTTTTTCCGGAGCTTTGCATTACGGGTTACACCTGCGGCGACTTGTTCCACCAGGAACTGCTTTTGCAGAACAGCACCCGCGCGTTGGTGCGGATTGCGGACGCCTTAAAAGAAAGCGACGCCGTGATTGCGGTGGGCCTGCCTTTGCGCATATTCGGAAGGCTGTATAACTGCGCCGCCTTTGTACAGCACGGGCGCATTGTGGCGATTACGCCCAAGATTCACATGCCGAACCAGCGCGAGTTCTACGAGAAACGGCATTTTTCCAGCGGGCGCGATTTACTGCGCGGAACGAGGGATGTATCGGCCGGGAATTCCGCGGTCGTCGTGACGTGCTTTATAGAAGGCGCAGGCGAAGTCCCTGTCACGAATTTCATCACCGTGAGAGGTCGCGCATCTGACAATTCGAATTGCGTTTCTTGTAGCGATGGTTCCGAGGTCCGCGTGGGCGTGGAACTTTGCGAAGACTTGTGGACGTCTGCGCCACCCAGCGGGGAACTTGCACTTGCGGGTGCGAACGTCATCGTGAATCTCTCTGCAAGTGATGCGCTGGTAGGCAAGCGCGATTACCGCAGGAACTTGGTGATGAACCAGTCGGCGCGTTGCATGGCGGCTTACGTGTATGCCTCTGCCGGAGTACACGAATCTACGACGGACATGGTCTTCAGTGGCCACCTGATGATTGCAGAAAACGGGAGCATGCTCGCCGAAAGCAGGGCGTTCTCGCGGGAAACTGAAATCGTCTATGCCGATGTGGATGTGGAACGCCTGAATATGCAACGCCTGAGCGAGGGCTCGTTTCAGGATTTTGACAGCCGCGCTATCATTGCGCGGGCAGCGACTCTTGATAACCTGCACGCATGCGATACGCTCCAGTACCGCTATGTTTCGTCGACGCCCTTTGTGCCGGGGAACACGGAAATTCGCGATACATCTTGCACCGAGATTTTTAACATACAGTGTGCGGGGCTTGCCAAGCGTCTGGAGGCGACCCGAAGCAAGCGTGCGGTAATTGGCCTGAGTGGCGGTCTCGATTCGACGCTGGCGCTTCTTGTGGTTGCGGAAACGTTCAAGCTGTTGAACCGCCCTGCAAAAGAAATACTTGCGCTCACGATGCCCGGATTCGGGACTACGAATCGCACCAGGAACAATGCGGTTGAACTTGCGAAACTCCTGGGCGTGGAACTCAGCACCGTCGATCTCCAGAAGGCATGCCTCCAGCACTTCGCTGACATCGGGCACGACCCGCAAAAGCTCGACGTGACTTACGAGAACGTGCAGGCCCGCGAGCGTACGCAAATCCTGATGGACATTGCGAACAGCGAAGGCGGAATCGTCATCGGCACGGGCGACCTCTCCGAAATTGCGCTAGGCTGGAGTACCTACAACGCCGATCACATGTCCATGTATGCGGTGAACTGTGATATTCCCAAGACGCTCGTGCGCCACATTGTGCGCTGGTATGCCGACCGCGCAATTCACAACCCGAGCGAAACCGGCGCGGAACTTTCCCCCAGCGAAACCGGCACGCATCTTGAAGCCCGCGAAAAAGGCGCAGAACTTGCCGCAGTCCTCCGCGACATCCTCGACACGCCCGTCTCTCCGGAACTCTTGCCTGCCGATTCAAGCGGCCAGATTGCGCAAAAGACGGAGAGCATTCTCGGTGCATACGAACTGCACGACTTTTTCCTTTACCATTTCGCGAAATACGGCGCCGCTCCCGAAAAACTTCGCTACCTCGCGAAATACGCCTTCAAGGGCAAGCATACTGACGAAGAAATTGACAAGGCTCTCGCCGTGTTTCTCCGTCGGTTCTTTACGCAACAATTCAAGCGCAGTTGCATTCCCGATGGCCCGAAGGTCGGTACCATCTCGCTATCGCCCCGCGCCGACTGGCGCATGCCCAGCGACGCAAGCTGTAATGATTGGGCTTAACAAATTTATTTACAAGAATTGTAAAAGGATTTGTCGCATTTACAAAAATTGTAAAACCAATGCATCGGTGTATTTGCTTAAATTTGCCGAAATTAGGCGCTTTTAGACATATTTTAACATTTTGTGTAAAATTGGCACATTTTTTGCAAAATGGCTGGCATGAATTTAAAATTTTCAAAATGGACCGGCCTGGGCAACGATTTCGTGCTGCTGGAACCGGGAGAATCGCTGGACCTTGGCGATGGATTTGAACAGAGAATCGTAAAGCTTTGCGACCGCCGTTTCGGTATCGGCGCCGATGGTGTTGTCCTCGTGACTCCGCTGGAGGGCGACGGCTGCACCAAGGGTGTTGATTTCGAGATGCGCATCTTTAACGCCGACGGTTCCGAGGCCGCTATGTGCGGGAACGCCACGCGGTGCGTGGCAAAGTTCATTGTCAGTCGCGGACTTGCCAAGGATGCCGGCACCAAGGTCTTTGTTCTGCATACCAAGAGCGGTCTCGTGAAGCCTTCGCTTCTAGATGACGGCCGGGTCTGTGTGGATATGGGCCTCCCCAGGGATTTCCTCGGGAGCATCAAGCTTTCTGCCGACATTTTCGACTTTACCGCCGAGACGGTCTCCATGGGAAATCCCCATGCGGTCATTTTCGTCGATGACATCGAGAAGATCCAGCTGGAAAAGTGGGGGAGTGTCCTGGAAGTAGATAAGCAGTTTCCTGACCGCTGTAACATCGAGTTTGCGCAGGTCTTGCCTGCAGAGCAGGGGGCGCCCACTCAAATCCGCATGCGGGTTTGGGAACGAGGCTGTGGCGTCACCATGGCCTGTGGAACCGGGAGTTGCGCCACCCTCGTTGCGGCCCAGCGCACGGGCCGCGTGGGCGCCGAAGCCGACATCATTCTGGACGGCGGGACGCTCCACATCAAGCATCAAGACGGCGGCCCTGTTCTCATGACCGGCCCTGCTACTGAAGTATTTAGAGGGGAAATTTGAATGAACAGCAAGCCGGGCGTTGCGGGCTGGCGTATGAAGCCCGCTAGAAGGGGTAGCGGATGCCGTTTCGGCAGAAGCGAGGGGAAGGCTTTCCCCGTAACCCTGGATCCTTCGCGCAGTCGCGCTCTGGATGACCCTGGTCTATTTCGAAACTGGCTCGAAGTATCCTGAACCTCGAGCCTCGGGCCTCGAACCTCATAACCTAACCACTGTTTACTAACCACTGACCACTTATTATGAACGAATCAATCATCAATCCAAATTACGATCTTCTTCCCGGCAGCTACCTCTTTTCTACCATCGCCAAGAAGATTGCCGAATATCAGGGCAAAAAGCCCGATGCCGACATCATCCGCCTGGGAATCGGCGACGTGACCACGCCGCTTGTTCCCGAAGTTATCAAGGCCATGCACAAGGCTGTTGACGAGATGGCGGAGAAGGGGACTTTCCGCGGGTACGGGCCCGAGCAGGGCTACGACTTTTTGCGGCAGGCCATTGTGGCGGGGGAGTACACCTCCCGCGGGATTGAGATGGATCCGGAAGATATCTTTGTCAGCGACGGTTCCAAGTGCGATGTAGCAAACATTCAGGAACTTTTTACAGAAAATGTAAAAGTTGCCATTCCGGACCCCGTCTATCCGGTCTATCTGGACTCCAACGTGATGGCCGGTCGCGCGGGCGTGTTGCAAAATGACGGACATTTTTCTAAGGTCACCTACCTGGCGTCCACCGCCGAGAACAACTTCCAGCCGGACCTGCCCAAGAATCCGGTGCAGATGATTTACCTCTGCAGCCCGAACAACCCCACTGGCACTGTGCTCAGCCGCGAGACCCTGCAGAAGTTCGTGGATTACGCCAACGAGAACGGTGCGATAATACTCTTCGATGGCGCCTACAACTGCTACATCCAGGACGAGTCGCTGCCCCATTCCATTTTCGAGATTCCGGGAGCCCGCACCTGCGCTATCGAGTTCCGCAGTTTCAGCAAGACGGCGGGCTTTACCGGTGTGCGTTGCGCCTACACGGTAATCCCCCACGAACTTTCGAAACTCCATTCCATGTGGAACCGTCGCCAGTGTACCAAGTTCAACGGCGTGAGCTACGTGACCCAACGTGCCGCCGAGGCCATCTACAGTCCGGTCGGCTGGCGAGAGACCAAAGAAGTCATTGCGGGCTACATGCGCACGGCTGGGGTTATCCGCAAGGAACTTGCCGAGGCTGGCTATACCGTGTTCGGCGGCGAGCATGCTCCCTACATCTGGTGGAAGATCGAAGGCGGAGAAAAATCCTTCGATTTCTTTGACCGTCTGCTTGCCACCTGCGAAGTGGTGGGTACACCCGGTAGCGGTTTCGGTCCTTGCGGCGAAGGGTATTTCCGCCTGACCGCCTTCGGTGACTACCAGCGCACCTGCGAAGCCCTCAGGAGAATCAGGGAGAAATTATAATCTAATTCGGATTTCAGATTTCGGATTTCGAAATTATAATAACTCTGAAATCTGAACTCTGAAATCTGAACTCGTTGAACCACTGACCACTGATTACTATCTTATGTCCATGCCAATTCCCATCGGTTCCGAAATTTCGGTTATTCAAAAAATCAGCGTCGCCATCATCCACGAGCGCAACGTGGAAAAGCTGCTGGAAAACGTGCTCGGCATTCTTGAATCCGAACTGGGCATGTTGCGGGGCACTTTCGCGCTCCTCTTTGGCGACACCCTCAAGATCGAGGCGTCCCGGGGGCTCGACGAATCCGAAAAACAGCGTGGATTGTACCGGATGGGCGAGGGCATTACGGGCCATGTAGCGGAGCGGGGCATCAGTCACGTGATTCCCGACCTGCGCAAGGATTCCCGCTTCTTGAACCGCACGGGGAGCCGTCATTACGAAAACCAGGTGGCCTTCATCTGCGTGCCTCTGATTCACGACGGCCAGGTCATCGGCACGCTCTCCATTGACCGTCCGGTGGATGGTGCGACGGACTTGGACCGGGACGTGGCCCTGCTGGAAATTATCGCCAACATCACGGGCGATGCCGCCAACGAATGTATCGAGCTGCACAACGAACGCGAAGCCATGCTGGAAGAAAACCGCAAGCTCCGCGACATGCTTTCTAACAATCCGGGCGACCTGGTGGGTAACTGCCGGGAGATGCAGCTGATTTATGAACAGGTACGCCAGGTAGCTCCCAGCGACGCTACGGTCTTGATTCGCGGCGGGAGCGGTACGGGTAAAGAGATGATAGCCCGTGCTATTGTGAATTTGTCTGCAAGAAAGGACAAACCCTTTATTACCCTGAACTGTGCGGCCCTCCCGGAAAACCTGGTAGAAAGCGAACTGTTCGGTCACGAGAAGGGTGCCTTTACGGGAGCGGTGAACCGCCGTATCGGCCGCGCCGAAGCCGCCAACGGAGGCACGCTCTTTTTGGACGAAATCGGTGACCTTACCATGCAGACCCAGGTGAAGCTCTTGCGGTTCTTGCAGGAGCGCACCTTCAGTAGGGTAGGCAGCAACGAGGAACTCCATTCGGACGTTCGTTTTTTGGCGGCCACCAGCCGTAATCTGGAAGAACTCATCGCTCAGGGCAAGTTCCGCGAAGACCTTTTCTACCGCCTGAATATTTTCCCCATTTCCATGCCCGACCTGGCTAAGCGTAAGTCCGACATTATCTTGCTGGCGGAACATTTCATCGAGAAGATGAACCTGCGCTACGCGAAGAAGGTGGTACGGCTCTCGACGACGGCCATCAATCTGCTCATGAGCTACCACTGGCCGGGCAACGTCCGCGAACTGGAAAACTGCATGGAACGGGCGGTGCTTACTGCAAGCGACGACTGCATCCACAGCTACAACTTGCCGCCATCGCTCCAAACCAGTCTCAGCACGGGACAGTCAGGTGTCACCAGCACGAAAATTGCGCCTCTCGACGTGATGCTGAACAACTACGAACGTGAAATCATCACCGAGGCCATCAAGCGCAACAACGGAAACCTTTCCGCTGCGGGCCGCGACCTGGGCGTATCGCCCCGTATGATGAACTACCGCATGAACAAGCTTGGCATCAAGTCAAAATAAAACATTGCATTTGTGCGCCACCATTTTGTTAAGCCCGCCCTGAGTGGGCTTTTTCTATATCGTCAAGGTACGACATTAAAAAAATCCCGCAGGATTTCTCCCGCGGGATAGCCTCTATTTATGGAGTATAACTTACATGTTGCTGAAGATCTGGAATCCGCTGTAGGCTTCTTGACCGTGTTCGCTTTGGTCGAGACCGCGAAGTTCTTGTCTTTCAGTAACGCGCAGTCCGATAGTCTTCTTGATGACGTAGAAGATGAGGCTTGCGGCTGCGAAGCAGGGCACTGCGTAAGCAAGCACGCCAACAGCCTGCGTTCCCAGCGTGTAATCGCCCGTCATGTCAAAGATACCCACGGCAATCGTACCCCACACGCCGTTCACCAGGTGAACAGAGAGGGCTCCGACCGGGTCGTCCAAGTGCAGGCGGTCGAACATGAATACTGCGCCGACTACGAGTACGCCAGCGATGGCGCCAATAATCCAGGAAGATAGCGGGGTTACCACGTCGGCACCGGCAGTGATGGCAACGAGACCGGCAAGGCAGCCGTTCAAGGCCATAGTGGCGTCGGGCTTCTTGGAGACAATCCAGCTGGTGAGTGTCGCGGTAATGATGCCTGCAACAGCGGCGAGGTTCGTGGTCACTAAAATCCAGCTAGTAGCCTTCGGGTCGCCAGAGAGAGCGGAACCGGCGTTGAATCCCCACCAACCGAACCACAGCATGAACACGCCGATGGTAGCGAGCGGAATGTTGTGAGCCGGAATGGCATGCACCTTGCCGCCCACATACTTGCCGATACGGGGTCCAAGAATCATCACGCCGGCAAGCGCTGCCCAGCCACCTACGGAGTGCACCAGCGTAGAACCTGCCAGGTCATGGAAACCGTGTGCACCGAGGGTCGAGAGCCAGCCGCCGCCCCATGTCCAGCTACCCACGATGGGGTACACAAAGGCCACGTAGATGACGGTGAAGATGAGGAAGGAATGGAGCTTCACGCGTTCTGCGACGGCACCCGAGACGATGGTGGCTGCGGTGGCGGCGAACATGGCCTGGAAAAGCCAGTCTGCAAACAACGTAAAGTGCCCGTTGTAGGCAGCGGTGAAGCTGTCCGGGTTAGCCCAATCGCCGATACCCAGGCCCGCGAATCCGAGAATCCCGTTGAAGGTTCCCGGATACATGAGGCCAAAGCCCAGCAGGGCATACATGGTGATGCCGATGGCGGGAACCGCGATGTTCTTGAACGCGACGTTCGCCGAGCACTTGGCCCGCACAAGACCCGCTTCTACGCAGGCAAAGCCGAGACCCATGATAAACACCAGCATGGCGCTAATCATGATCCAGATGTTTTCTGTCATAAAGATGGCGTCGCTGACAGGTACGACTTGTGTAACTTCGTTCATTGGTAAAATTCCTCTTGAAAAATTGTTGTTAGGGGATAGGATTTAGGATCTAGGATCTAGGGGTGAATGAAGGGCGAAAAATCACTAGCCTCTAAATCCTAGTCTCTAGCCCCTTTTATCCAATCGCCTCCGGGCCCGTTTCTCCGGTGCGGATGCGGATGCACTGTTCAAGGCTTGTGACGAAAATCTTTCCGTCACCGATTTCGCCGGAGCGAGCGCCCTTGATGATGGCGTCGATGCAGGGCTGCACGAATTCGTCGTTTACCGCAATCTTGAGGCAGATCTTCTTGAGCAAATTCACTTCGGTCACCACACCGCGGAAGCGCTGGTTATAGCCCTTCTGCTGGCCGCAGCCGAGCACGTTGGTTACTGACATCTTGAAAATGTTGTTTTCGTAAAGCGCTTGCTTCACGAGATTGAGTCGTTCGGGTTGGATATAAGCCGTAACGAGTTTCATGGCGCTTGTCCTTGTTTTCATTCCAAGGAATTTTGGAATTCGCGCCATATATGCAAAGAGCGTGCCAAAAAAGAGAAATGCGCGAAATTTCGCGAAAAACGGCGAAATCGCGGGGAAAATGAAAGAAAACTGCGCTGGCTTTACGGATAATGTTTTTCGTTTATTGAATAATATCCAAAAAACGTAAAATCCCTGCCGCGCAAGGACAGGGTGTGACGAATAAAGTAATCTTGTTTTTTGCGGAAGAGAATTACAGTTCGTGATAGTACGGGCAAATGTTTTCGTAATGCCCGTCCTTCATTCGGAAACCTTTCGGGATAGTTCCGAGCTGGACAAATCCGAGGCGTTCGTACAGGTGCCGCGCGTGCGTGTTGCTTTCTACGACGGCATTGAACTGCAAGACTCCGAAGCCGTGTTTTTTAGCTTGTTCGAGACAGTCCTTCACGAGCATTTCGCCGATGTGCTTGCCTCTGGATTCCGAAGCGACCGCGTAGCTCGCATTTGAAATGTGCCCGCAACGTCCCACGTTATTCGGGTGCAGAATATATAGGCCGAAAATCTTGCCGCCCTCTTCGGCGACGGCGCAGTAGGTCTGTGCGGCAAAGAACTGCCTGCCGCTTTCGGGTGTGAGCAAGTCCTCTTGCGGGAAGGCGATGCCGTCTTCGACCACCTCGTTCCAGATGCGGATCATTGCCGCAAGGTCCGCTTCGCTGTATTGCCTGATAATCATCGCGGGAAAGATAGAAAATTTACGCTTTCGCAGAAAAGACCTGTTTTATGAGGCTGGGTCTCTGAACTTACAGGAAAAGAGCGTTCCCGCACATATATGTGCGGTCGGGCTATATTCTAGGGGCAATCGCCTGCGCTTACGCTTGTCGCTTGCCTCCTAGAACCAAGCCTCGCTACGCGAGTCTTGTCCCCAAGGGGTCACTATCCCAAACGCAAAAGCTACTTCCTAAATAGGTCCGAATGTGTTCCCATGCGGACCATTTCTAAAATAAGTTCGTTTTCTTGAATGCGATAGATGACTACCAAATCAGGATGCAGGTGGAAATCCCGATGGTTTCTCCTGTTGTTGGATAACTAGTGATCCTTGTATTTCGGATCAAGTTCTTCTCTATTGCGAAGTTTGTTTACGATTGCTTCGAATTCGGACAAATCATAGCCACGTTTCTGGGCAAGTTTGTAATCTTTCTTGAACTGGTTCGTAAACCGTAAATCAAGCATTCAAAGCCGCCATGAAATCGCTGGTATTCTTGTAAACGGGGCTGAGATTTTTCCCGGCTTCGCTTTCTGCCATAACCTTGGCGGTAAGATCGTTCGGTTCTTCTTCAGATGTTTCCATATAGATATCCTTGCGAAGTTGCAACAAACTCTCTATAACGCTCAAAAACGGCATATCGACATTTCTCAAGGTAACAATCATAATTTACCTCCGTTTTCAAGACTAATATACATTTTTCTGTGCGAAAACGCAAGTTTTTGCCCCGCCTTGCCTCCAAGGACAAATGCGGATATCAGGACATTTGTCTCAAGCAGGATTTTCATCAAGCGGTTCGGGTCCGTCTGAAGTTGGCCATGTCAGCAAGCATCTCCTGCTCGTTTTTCCAGCCCTTGTCGTTGGCGAAAATTCCCTGAATCTGTTTCATGGTCGCCTTTGCCGCTTTTTTGCGGGATGCCGAGAGAAACCGGACATAATCCAAGGCCGAACGCAAATCTTCCTCGGTAAGCGTTTCGATGATTTCAGAAAATTCGGCTGCCATTGCAGTCATAGGGAACCTCTTTCCTTAATATAAAAAAACAAGCTGTAAAAGCAACTCGGAAAAACTACTCCAAAAGGTTGGCCTTGCGAAGAATGTCACGGGCAATCATCGGTTTTATGTAGGTTGCCATATATTGTCCTTTTCTTTCGTAAAGATACTTTTTGTGGGGTGCATTGCACAAATGGGGGTGGCAAACAATCAAATTCTAAGAAAATTTTAAGAACAGATGTATTGTTTGCAAATTTTTATGTATATTTATTTCTGTATGAATTTGATGGGTAGAAGAAAAATGAAAAAAATGGGCTCAAAAGTGGCTCGTTTTATTCTGTCCCCCCCCCTCCCGTGTAAAATTTAGTTTACGAAGTGATTTTGTCAGAGACGATTTCCGAGTTGGAAACCGCCCTTTTGGCGTTTGTATTCCGTCAAGGGTATTGCGAACGCTGAAATGAGCGGTGATAACTCTTTTTAGTTCAAATTAACAGTAGGTATTTTATGGGTCTTTTTGGATTTGGCAGTAATGCTCCTAAGGTAAATGAAGGCGGCTTTATGGACGCCATCCGGTGCGACGAACCGTCGTATCTTATTTGGAAGTGGCGTCCTGCGGGGCAGGAAGCGAATACCACAAAAAAAGAGAATGCCATTCGGTATGGTTCCACCGTTCGCGTCAAAGATGGTGAAGTCGCTGTATTTGTATATAATCAAAAAGACGGAACGCAGCAGGATTTTATCGAAGGTCCGTTTGACAAGAAAATTGAAACGGCGAACTTCCCTGTACTTGCAAGTATTGTTGGCTTGGCGTTTGGCGGGGCTTCTCCTTTCCAGGCCGAAGTCTACTATATCAATCTTGCTGGCATCATCCAGATTAAGTTCGCGATTCCGTATTTTGATGTGTTTGATCCGCGTCAACCCGATTTAGGCGTTCCCGTTGCGGTCCGCGGAACGATGAGCTTTAAGATTGCGGACTATCGTGAATTTATCAAGCTGCATCGCCTTGTGAATTTTGATTTGGACGCGTTCCAAAAGCAAATTAAGGATGCTTGCGTTAAGTATGTCAAGGATACCGTTATCAATATCGTTGATAATATTCCGCTCGTTCAAATTGAAAAGAAAATAATGGCAGTGAGTGATGCCATAGAAGAACGTCTCAAGAAGCGTTTGCAGAGTGAATTCGGTGTTGTTGTTTCTTCAGTAGATATTGCTACGATTGAGGTGGACAAGACGAGTGATGCTTATGTGACCCTTAAGAGTGTTACGCAGGATATTCAGACTCAATTTACCAAAACACAGGCGAATGTGAATTTGGATACGATGAAGGCGCAGAGCGCTGTGAATATCCAGAATATGCAGGATATGCAGCGTATCAATGCCGAAAATATGGAGGAATCGCTCCGTATTCAGCGAGAAGAAGCCCAGCGTGCGCAGAAATTGCAGACTGAAGGTGCAAATTTTATGGCTCATCAGCTAAATCAGCAGACCAAGGTTGCTTTGGCTGGCACAGACGCCTTGGGACAACTCGGGGCAAATGGCGGAATGAATATGGGCGGAAACGGCGCTTTCAATCCTGGTGCAATGATGGCTAGCATGGCTGTTGGTGGTGCCGTTGGTCAGAATATGGCGGGAATGATGAATAATATGATGGGTGGAATGCAGGGTGTTCCCGGTATGACTCCCAATATGGCTCCTCCGCCCCCGCCCATGCCTCCGCAGATTCAGTACAATGTGGTTGTCAATGGCCAGTCTGCAGGACCTTTTGATATGAATGCTTTGCAGCAGATGATTGCTGCGGGGACTTTGACCAAGGATACTCTGGTGTGGAAAGTGGGAATGTCTGCTTGGGCCGCGGCATCAACGGTGCCGGAACTTGCTTCTCTGTTTGCTCCGGCTGTTCCTCCTGTGCCGCCGGTTCCGGGTAATCCCGGTGTGCCGCCAGTTCCGCCTTCATTGTAGGAGAAACATATGAGTGATAACAGCTTCTTTTCGATGGATCGTCTTGTGGAATTTGGCCTTGGTATGGCGGTAGCCCAGCAGATGACGAATGCTATGAATCAGACGCTTAGCCAAATGCAGACTCCGACTGCGACTATGCCTCAAAATGTGGTGTTGAATTCGGTAAATAACGGTGTTTACTATGTTGTCTTGGAAGGAAAACAAGCGGGGCCATTTTCTCAGAGTGAACTTTCTAGACTCATAAACGAGAAAAAGGTAACTAAGGACACCTTGGTGTGGAAACCGGGAATGCGAGAATGGCTGACGGCAGAGAATATTCCTGATGTTCTTAAGTTAGTTGCGTTAATGCCCCCGGAAATCCCGCAAATGGCAAAGTAGGGGGGGGCGACGATGAAACCAAACTGGTTTATGATTTTGCTTTCTTTGGGAATGTCCGCTCTTGCTGGATATGGTCTGTATTCCATGAATGCAGATAACGATAATGTGTGGCTGATTACCATAATGGGGGGAATAACGATTTATTCTGCCCTTGTGGGCGTTTCTGGCTTTCGTTTTGGAAGGGAAGGGCATTCTGTTAATATTCGACTTGTGTCATCTTTATTTTTGATTGCTTTTATTGCCGATAATCTAGTTTTCTCAATTCTCGGACTCTATGTAGCTCCATACATCATCTTGACCGGTCTGTTGTTGTTTGTATATGCAGGCATTGCTTACAAGATGATAAACACAAAGGTTTAACTAATAACAAAGGATAATATATGCCGTTTTGTCAAAATTGCGGAAATAAGCTGGAAGATGGAATCGCGTTTTGTTCCAAATGTGGAACTGCAACGGAATGGGCTGGCTCTGCAAATAAGCCAGAAGAATACGCTAAGCGTGAACAGGTGTTTGTAGGAAAGATAAGGAAATGCCCCAATTGCGGTACAGTTTTGAATACTGATGCTGTAAGATGTCCGGATTGCGGAATGGAATTAGGAATTTCGCAGATTGGAAGTGCTATTTCGGATTTCAAAAATAAAATAAGAGAATTTGATATTAAGCGAAAAAGCGATTTGCGGAATCGGTTCCTTAATGGAAGTAGCTTGAGTCTTGCTGCATACAATATGGAATTTAAAAAGCGAACTTTTTCTTCTGAAGAAGAGAAGAATAAGTTTATTGATGATTATATAGCGAATAATAAAGTTTTTTTGACATCTGGAGATACTGATGGTGATGGTGGGCTTATAAATTATAAACCTACGGCATCGGAGCAGGAATTTGCGCAGTACCTGAAGACTGTTGCAGTTCCTCATAATAAGGGCGAAATTCTAGAATTCTTATCGTTGGCAAAATCTTCTCTTGCGGGAAAGTCTGTCAATAGTTATTGGTATAAACACTGGGCTGCATTGCTGTATAGATGCGTTGATGAGGGAAAATTGTTTTATGGTGATGAACAAGGTTTTTGTGAAAGATTAGATTCTTTTGTCAAGGATGTTGTGCCTCCACAAAAAACAATGCTAGAAAATATGCAAAACCTTAATGCGAGAATTTATAGTCCTATTTGGTGGAAGAAAGTGTTTTCTTCTGGAAAACCGAGTGGGGGTGAATCAGCAGGAGGTTCTGGCGGCCTAAAAAAGATTATGAAATGGAGTGGTATTGGGTGTGGCGGCCTTTTCGTTTTAATGATTGTGATTTCTGCCATAGCAGCTGCTTTAGGTGTTAAATAAAAATGTCTAGTTTGTGTGAAAAAATAGAACTGGATTTACATAGACAATTTGCAGAAAATCAAAACAGCCACCAGAATGTATTTATGCAGCTGGTGGTTGCTTTTATTGGCATATTTGCTGGACTAGGCTATGTGTACACTCATTTGGAAACAAGTGTCGTAAAAATTACTGAAGATGCTTTACTGTTTAAACCTTTTGTCATGCATGTTTCCATAATGATAGCGGGTTTCTTATTTTGCTTGATGGCTTTAGTTGTTATACATTTTGGTTGGTCTTTCCGTCGTGATATGCTGTTGAATCGTAAAATACGTGAATTGGCTTACGGAACGGATGATTATAATCAATTTGAAATATTTTTTAAGGATTATGGAAAAAATGTTGATGATATGCCTGGGTTTTATGAAATATTTTTCAAGGCGATTTTAGTAATGCAAGTGACATTACTTTTGTTCGCCATCTCATTTGATAGAGGCTGTTGTGTTTGTGCGACTACTCAAACTTGCTGTCCCTTAATTAACTTTTGCTTGATAATTTTGGAATTTATTATACAGGCTTCTTATTACTATAGGAAACAGGATAAAGTTAAATATCAATTTGTAAGAATGTTTCCCGAAAACGAGTAGTAATTGAATGGGTGAAAAACAGGTGCCCAGCTGGAACACATATTTGTCTATAAGGCGATGTCGGAATGGTGTCCGACATGACACTTAAGGTGGGGCGGCCATTCGGCAGACTCAGGGACCTTTCTCTAGTTGCTTCTTACTTCTTCACATGCCTGTGGTACTCTTGTAAGCTGCACACTTCGAATCTTCCGAAGTCGTGCTTGTCCCCTGTGAGCGAAGGCAAGGAAGCCTTGGCTGAGTTGCCGCGCGAGAGGCTGGCCTTTGGAGTCTTGTAACATCCGGAATTAAAGGCCAGCCGGTCTTCCAGGCCTTCCACGGTGGAGGTGAGGGCGGCGATGGTCGTCGTGATAGGAATGCCGGACACGACTGCTTTGGAGCGCATCTGGATTTCGTCGACCATGGCTTCGGCGCCGTTTTCGGTGGTGTTCACGATCCACTGCACTTCCTTGTCGTGAATGAGGTCCAGCAGGTTCGGGCGGCCACGGGAGATGCGGAACACGGCGCGGGTCTTGATGCCTTCGTTGTAGAGCATCGTAGAGGTGCCGCGGGTGGCGTACAGTTCGTATCCGAGGTTCACGAGTTGGCGAATGAGCGGCACGGCCTTCTGCTTGTCTTCGTCCTTGAGCGAGACGAAGATGTTGCCCTGGCTCGGGACCTTGTTGCCCGATGCCAACTGGCTCTTGAGGTAGGCAAGGCCGCGGTCGCCGAGAACGAAGCTAGGGCGCACGAGAACGGGGTTGCCGATTTTCTCGACGATGTCGAGGGCTTCTTCCACGTTGTGGGCGATGCCGTCCGCGGCTGCACTCGATCCTAAAATTATACGAGCATAATTTTGCAACACTCGTTCTGCATGCTATTCTGGGGGCAATCGGCACGCTTGTGCTTGCCGCTCACCTCCCAGAACCAAGCCCCGCTACGTGGGTCTTGTCCCCAAGGGGTCACTTATAGAAACACTTGGGCGTTTACTCCCCTAGTGTTCTTATCCCCTTTGGGGAATCCCTAACGCAAAATGCAGCAAAGACCTTCTATTTCAGCAGCTGCCACTCGCCTTTAACCTTAGAGTGTTCCGAATTGATGTAGCCCATTTTCTTAAGGTCGTCTATGGCTCTCTGTATGGTGCGTTCACTTACACCTAGATTGTCCGCGAGCCATGAGTATTTTGCTTTACGGTTCATTTTAAGAGCCTTGAAAACATTCTCAACGACCTGTGACGGAAATTCAGGGATGTTGAATTTTGGCTGTTTTTTTGGCTGTTTTCTTGTCTGTTTTTTTGACGGTTTTTTGTTTGAAAATGCTGTTTTTGTGCTGTTTTCGCTGTTTTCGGTCAAGTAGCCATTAACGATGGCTTCTGCCATCATTCGTTCTCCAAGTGGCGATTTATTTTCCCGCACAAGGATTGCGGTCTGGTAGCCAAAATCATAGACTGCCTCGCCATTTTCATTGGCCTTCAGCTCCTTTTGCACCCTTAACACGCCCCGGCTATGGCGGTTGACAAAACCAAGGACTTTCATCGCTTCGGCGACCACGATGTTCCTGTAGTCGTTCACATTGGGGAAGTTGCTCTCGTTGGCGCGACCATACAACCCGCCGTGGTTCATAATCTCGATGCGGTCGTCATACTGATAGAATTGTATCGGTCCGTTCGTCGAATAATCCCTGTGGCAGATGGCGTTCATCAAAAGTTCTCGCGTAGCCCAGTCGGGATAATCAACAACCTGTTCTTCGCGCAATGCGCTGACAGGTATGGGGCGTCGGTTTGCGATAGTCGTCTTGATGAATGTGTCAAGTTCTGGCAAAGTCGTACAGAGGTTCGCTTTGAACTCATGCTCCGTCAGAATGTCGCCAGAACGGTCCTTGCCTGCGAAACGGACATATTGGATGTAAGCCCCTGGAATAAACTTTCTCAGGTTCTTTGCGAAGAACAGCATTGCCGCGTTCGTCGGGCAATCATGGAGTGTATCGAAAAAACCGAACACGCTCAGTTGTTGCTTAATATCGCGGTTCTCTCTACTTTCGGCATCAAGTTCTTCGTCTGTCATTGCTTTGGGCAAAAAGTAGTGCTTGAACAGACTTAAATCCAAGTCGTCAATGGTTGCACTAAGGCACGGCGCAGAATCGAATGAGGTGACATTAGCCCGACGTTTTTCCATGAGGATGTGCTCGTCGTTTTCGTTCGCCACTCCTTTACGTGGGCCGATTCTTACCCAGATGCGTCCCTTGTATCTGACGGGCGGGAATATCGAAGGTTCGACCTTTACTACTACGATGTCGCCTTCGTCCATCGAAACCTTTTCGACGGTCATGGACGGTTGCGGTTGAATGTTCCCATCGGTGCGGATAGCGGCCACATTTTTTAGTACGGCGTCTGTCACGTCTATTCCTTGGACGTTCCCGTCGTCGGTCACGCCCAGGAACAGATACCCCGGCTTTCGGTGGTTGGGCAAGTCGTTGGCGAATGCACAAATGGCCTGACCGAACTTGTCGGTGTTCGTGGTCGAAATGGTCCGCTCGATATGGTCGCTTTCCAAGTCGCTGAACAGTGCTTTCAATTCGTCTTTTGTCATCGTGTGTCGTGCTCTTTTGGGCAATAATATACAATTATCCGATGATTTGCGCAAGTGGGGTGGGGGTTAGGACAGCTTTCGAGCCTTGTTCGCCTTGCGCTTCATTGCCGCGACACTCACCTTAATGTATATTTCCGTTGACATATTGAATTAGAGGATGGAATGACTATGATCAACAATCTCCTAAAAATGGTTCTTGCATTTTCCGTTGCAATTTGCATGTTTGGTTGTGATGCAATGGAAATAGAAAAGGTTAAGGGTGGGACCCTCAATGATTACAAGCAAACGACAATTGGCAAGGCTATCGAAAGTTCTTTTGGCGATGTCGAGTGGAAATACTTTGAAACGGATAAGGGCGTGAAGGTTGTCGAGGCGAAAGGTTGGCCGGGCAAAAAAACAATCTATGCTTTCTTTTTATATCAATATGGAGCCCTTTTGACCAAGGAAGATATAGGTTCGTTAGATGCCGAAAGGTTGCTCGCGTTGCGAGATGAGTGCGCAAAATTGGAAAAAGTTGTGATACAATTTATTTTTCACGCGAATTCGGATGAATTCGAGGTTGGCTTTTGTGGCCTAGGTACGGAACCAATGAAGTGCAACAGGTTGCTACAGCATATTTACGATAATGACACCCATTATGAATCTGTTCACCCGACATGCTCGGCAGTCAATAAGGCTATTTCGAAAGTTGAAAAAGCGCATGCTGAGGCCGAGGCTTCAAAGTATGGAACATTTACAGACAACCGTGATGGTTCGCTTTATAAAACTGTTGTGATAGGTGGCAAAACCTGGATGGCGGAAAACCTGAAATACAAAACGGAGAAAAGTCATTGCTACAATAATGAAGTAGGGATGTGTGCCAAGTATGGCCGTTTGTATGACTGGGATGATGCGATTAAGGCCTGCCCGGAAGGTTGGCATCTGCCCTCATGGGGAGACTTTGATAAACTTTTTGGTGCGGCAAGGGGTGGAGATTTTTCTAAAGCAGAGGGAAATATCCTAAAAGCGTCTGTAGGCTGGAATGGTAGTGAAATTGGTACGGATGATGTGGGCTTTTCTGCACTTCCTGGAGGTTATCATGATAGAATTGACAATGATCCGGATTTTCCCGGTCACTATCAAGGAGAGGGAAGCTCGGCGGGTTTTTGGAGTTCTTCAGAGGCAACGAATGAAATTTGTTATGCGGCGTACCATATGTCTTTGTCGGGAGATTCTGATATGGCACTCGCTAGTGCAGAAAGTTGCAAAAGCTGGAGTCTTTCGGTTCGCTGTGTAAAGGACTGATAGACAAAAGGACGCTTAAAAGCGTCCTTTTGTCATAATAAAGCTAGAGATTGCTTTGGGGCTGTTCGCCCCTCGCAATGACAGGGTGCGTGGCGGCCCTTCGGCAAGCTCAGGGACCTTCCCAAATCACATCTTATTTCTTCACGTGGCGATGGTACTCCTGTAAACTGCACACTTCAAATCTTCCGAAGTCGTGCTTGTCCATGAGGCCTTCGACGGTGGAGGTGAGGGCGGCGATGGTCGTCGTGATAGGAATGCCGGAGACGACCGCCTTGGAGCGCATCTGGATTTCATCGACCATGGCTTCGGCGCCGTTCTCGGTGGTGTTCACGATCCACTGCACTTCCTTGTCGTGAATGAGGTCCAGCAGGTTCGGGCGGCCACGGGAGATGCGGAACACGGCGCGGGTCTTGATGCCTTCGTTGTAGAGCATCGTGGAGGTGCCGCGGGTGGCGTACAGTTCGTAACCGAGGTTCACGAGCTGGCGAATGAGCGGGACTGCCTTCTGCTTGTCTTCGTCTTTGAGCGAGACGAAGATGTTGCCTTCGCTCGGCACTTTGTTGCCTGCAGCGAGCTGGCTCTTGAGGTAGGCAAGGCCGCGGTCGCGATCGATGCTCATGACTTCGCCGGTGGATTTCATTTCCGGAGAAAGCGTGATATCGACACCCGGGAACTTGACGAACGGGAATACGGCTTCCTTGACGCTCACGTAGGGCACGTGGACTTCTTCGGTGAAGCCAATTTGTTCAAGGGTTTCGCCGAGCATGCAGCGGCTGGCGTAGCTTGCAAGCGGGACGCCGATGGACTTGGAAACGAACGGTACGGTGCGGGAGGCGCGCGGGTTCACTTCGATCATGTAGAGTTCGCCATCCTTCACGGCGAGCTGCATGTTCATGAGGCCGCAAACGTGGAGTTCCTTCGCGAATTCCTTGGCGTAGGCGCGGACCTTGTCCTGGATTTCCTTGGAGAGCGTCATGGGCGGGATGACGCTCGCGGAGTCGCCGGAGTGGATGCCTGCGGGCTCCACGTGTTCCATGATGGCGCCTACCACGGTGTGCTTGCCGTCGCTGATGCAGTCCACGTCGAGTTCGGTAGCGTCTTCCAAGAAGCGGTCGATAAGAATCGGCTTGCCTTCACCAATGGCGGCAGCTTCTTCTACGAACTTGCGGAGGTACTTTTCCTTATAGACAATCACCATGCCGCGGCCGCCGAGAACGAAGCTCGGGCGCACAAGCACGGGATAGCCGATCTTTTCGACGATGGTTAGGGCTTCTTCCACGTTGTGGGCGATGCCGCTTTCGGCCTGCTTGATGCCGACCTTGTCAACGAGCTGCTTGAAGAAGTCGCGGTCTTCGGCGAGGTCGATGTCTTCGGGGCTTGTGCCGACGACGTTTGCACCGGCCTTCTTGAGACGCATGGCGAGGTTCAGCGGAGTCTGGCCACCGAATTGCACGATGACGCC
>DGRZ01000102.1:0-22597 GCA_002391195.1 Fibrobacter sp. UBA4375
CCACCATCGAGAAGCGCGTGAAGGAGGTCCAGGTTTTCGACACCGTGCGTTTTGCCCAGAAGGCATGCCCGAACCTCTCTATCGTAGCGCTCGTGCGCAAGCTCGGTGGCGTGGTGGATGCCGTCTCTGCAGGCGAAATCGTCCGCGCGTTGAAGGCGGGTTTCAAGGGTGGCCAGCAGAAGGGCAAGGCTCCCGAAATTGTCTACACCGCAGATATCTTTGACCGTGACGCGCTTGAACTCGTGAAGAAGTACGACATCGCGGTGAACGTGGGTTCGCCCGACATGATCCAGCAGCTTGCCGATTTCGGCGTGAAGTCGGAACTTACGCTCCGCGTGAATCCGGGCTTTGGCCACGGGCATTCGAGCAAGGTGAATACCGGCGGCCCGCTCAGCAAGCACGGCGTGTGGCACGAGCAGATTAAGGACTGCGTCAAGCTCGCGCAGGCAAACGGCATGTGGATTACCGGGCTCCACATGCACATCGGTTCCGGCTCTGACTTCGAGCACCTTTCGCAGGTTTGCGACGCCATGGTGGACGCTAGCCGCCGCCTGGGCTCTCATTTGCGCACCATCAGTGCAGGGGGCGGCCTCCCGATTCCGTATCACGAAGAAGACAAGGGCAACCGCATTGACATGCAGGCCTATTACGACCTGTGGGACAAGGCCCGCAAGAACATCCAGCAGAGCATCGGCCACGAGGTTCACCTGGAAGTGGAACCCGGTCGCTACCTGGTGGCCGAAAGCGGTTACCTGATGGCTGAAATCCGCGCCGTCAAAAAGCAGGGCGACAACTTGTTCTACCTGGTGGACGCCGGCTTTACCGACCTCGTTCGCCCGAGCTTCTACGGCAGCTATCACGCCATATCGATTATCGCCCGCGACGGTCGCGAGATGAACGAGATGGTCGACGCTGTGGTGGCAGGCCCGCTCTGCGAATCCGGTGACGTGTTCACGCAGGAAGAAGGTGGCTTCGTGGTGACCCGCAAGCTCCCGAAAGCAAAGGTCGGCGACTTGCTGATTCTCCATGATGCTGGTGCCTACGGTGCCGCCATGAGCAGCAACTACAACAGCCGCCGCTACGCCGCCGAGACCATGTACACGAACGGCGAACTGAAGGTCATCCGCGAAAGGCAGACCTTCGAGCAACTCTTGCAGAACGACAGGGTGATTGAACTGTAAGTGAACAGGGCTATTCCTTATTGATAATCGCTATTGACTTTTCGTTTAACATTTTGTATATTACAAAATGTTGAATGGAGGTGCCTATGGAAAATCCTTTTGTTTTGCGTCCTTACGAAAGTGCTGAACTTTTTTGCAATCGCGAAAAAGAAACACGGGATATTATAGACGATTTGGAAAACGGCATCAATGTGACGCTGATTTCTCCGCGTCGTTATGGCAAAACAGGGCTGGTCTACCATGTTTTTGATGAATTTGCCAAAAAGCGCCCCTCCATGACGCTCTGTTATTGCGACATTTACTCGGCAGACAATCTGGAGGACTTTGTCAAGCTCCTTTCGGAATCCATTGTGGCTAATGTGAAGGCCGAGCCTACTTTGAAGAAGTTCTTCTCATTTTTTTCGGGAATTCGTCCATTGGTGTCGTATGATCCTGTTTCGGGTTCGCCACAGGTAAGCATTACGTACCAAAATGAGGGACAGAAACTTTCTACGCTCAAAAGTATTTTTGATTTCCTAGGTTCCCAGAAGAAGACGTTTGTCATTGCATTTGATGAATTCCAAATTATCCGCAATTTTAAGGGCGTGAATATGGAGGCGCTGTTGCGCACCTATATCCAGCCGCTTAAAAATGTGCGCTTCGTGTTTTGCGGGAGCCCAAAGCATATCATGACCGATATGTTTGTGAACGAAAAAAGCCCGTTCTACGAAAGTACGCATATTGTTTATCTTGACAAAATCCAGCCGGATGTTTATGGCGATTTTATCAAGAAACTGTTTGGTATGGGGAGTCGTCGCATCGATGATGATGCTCTTGAGTTTGTGTTAGAGTGGACCCGTTGCCATACCTTCTATGTGCAGTATCTTTGCCACCGCTTGTTCCGTGATGCTGGCAGGAAAATTACTTTGGCCGATGTTCGCCTGTCTTGTGCCGAAATCTTGCGCGAGGGAATGAATGGGTTCCTGGAACGCCGTAACTTGCTGACGGATAAACAGTGGCAGTTCTTGAAAGCGGTTGCCAAGGAAGGCTCCGTTGCACAACCCACGGCGGGTAGTTTCTTGAATAAATATAAACTGGGAACCGCAGCAGCCGTCAAGCGGATTGTCACGTCGTTGATAGAAAAGGAACTCCTGCTAGAAACGCTCTCGCTAGAGGGCAGAAGCTACTGCGTGTATAACGTGTTTTTGAGTCGTTGGCTTGAATCTAATTAACATTTTGTATATTACAAAATGTTAATTAGAAATCCGTTTATAACCTTAAAAGGAACTGATTTTGTTTGACCAGACCTCCATCCAAGCACTCTTGCAACAGGGCAAAGCCCAAGGCATCTTTAGCAAGGCCGTGGCAGGTTTTGTACTGCCCGACGGTTCGCGGCACGTCGTTGCGCTGGACACTGCCGAAGACACCCTCTTCGACATTGCCTCCCTTACCAAAGTTTGCCCTACCTCGACTCTCGCTCTGTGTGGCATTCTGCGGGGCGAACTGGACGTTGACGCCAAGGTCATAGATTTCATTCCGGAGCTGCACACCAATTACCGGGACGACATCCGGATTTTCCACCTGCTGACCCACAGCCTGGACTACCGCGTACCCATGAAGACCCTCCGGACGCTCCCGCCCGAAAAGATTCTGGAGGCCCTGTTCACCTACCAGTTCCAGATTCCGCCGGGCAAGGCCTTCAACTACGGAAACCCGCCCAGCGTGCTGCTGGGAATCGTTCTGAACCGCCTCACCGGAAAGTCCCTGCAGCAGCTGGGGCGTGAAACCTTCTTCGAGCCGCTAGAGATGGAGCGTTCCGGCTGGGACCCGCTGGAACGATTCCCCAAGGAGCAGATCATGCCCACGGAAGAATGCGAATTCCGGGGCCGCACCATCCAGGGGGAAATTCACGACGAAAGCGCCTGGGTGCTCCGGAAACTTTTCCCAGTAGGTTCTGCCGGCATGTTCAGCACCGTTCCCGACCTGCTCCGCTTTGTGCAGATGGTCTTGAACGACGGCGTCTTCGAAGGCAAGACCGTGGCTCCGGCCGGACTTCTTGACCTAGTAAGCCACAACGCCTTCGCCCCGGAGGTGGGTGCAGAAACGGCCCTCGGCTGGGAGTTGAACGCCGAACGGTTCATGGGGAGCCGCCGCTCCCCCCGCACTTTCGGAAAAACCGGCTTCACCGGGGCAAGCATCGTGGCCGACCCCGAAAAGGGAGCGGCTGTAGTCCTCCTGAGCAACTTCACCTGGCCCCACCGGGAACCCAGCGCCGACCGCATCAACCAGTTCCGCTCTGCCCTTTCGGACCTGTTCTTCGGGCAGGTCTAGGCGACGCCTCTTGTACCCAAAAACAAAAAGGTCCCGCCGAAGCAGGACCTTTCGAATGGACGGTACTGGATTTGAACCAGTGACCTCTGCCGTGTGAAAGCAGCGCTCTAAACCAACTGAGCTAACCGTCCGAGGTGGGTGCAAATATATAAAAGGGATAGGAGGTTGTCAAGGGATGTTAGAGGGGTTAGAAATTAGAGACTAGGATTTAGTGATTTAAAATCACGCACTCCGTGCTTCAAACTTTTCCCTAGCCCCTAGATCCTAGACCCTAACCCCTTATAAATACTTATCCTCGGCGCCCTTGAGGATGGTCAGGAACTCCGCCGGGGTCTTGGCGGCAATCAGCTCCTTGCGCACGTTGCCGTCGGCCAAGAGGCGGCTCACCGAAGACAGGGCCTTCAGGTGCGGTCCGACAGTGTTTCCGGGGCTTACGATGAGAATCAGCAAATAAACGGGCTCGCCGTCGAAGGACTCGAAATCCAAGCCCTTTTCGACAGTGGCGGCCACCATGCACATGCGGTCCACGTAGTCAATCTTGGCGTGGGGCACGGCCAGTCCGCAACCGATACCGGTGGAACGGGTCTTTTCGCGGTTCCAGACGGCCTCAAAAATTTCGTCGCGATGTTCCAGCTTATAGGCGCTGCAAAGTGTATCCACCAGTTCGTTCAGAATGGCCTCCTTGGTTTCGCAAGGAGAATTGATCAAAATGCAATTATCTACAAACCGTTCAGAAAGACGCATATCGTTATCCTCTATCTACAAGATAGATATTTAGAAAATTTAAGGCCTTTTTGCCAGAAAATAAGGATAAAAAAAGGAAAACCGTCATTTTTCGTTCAAAAACGCGGAAATTTCGAATTTGGAATGAAAATCCGACAGTTTTTCGAGGGCCTTCGCCATCACCGGCACCTGGATTTGACCGGGGGCAGCCACTTGGCCAATAGCCCCGTAGGTCAGGTTCGCCCCCTCTTTCAGGGACCAGATTCGGCTTACCCGGCCAAAGTCACCCATGCCGAAGGCGGCAAAAAGTTCAAAGTCGCCAGAAAATTTCTGCGTGAACCTGTACAGACGGTCGCAGTCCTCGTCGGAGTTGCACATGGCAGCAATTTTCAGACCTTCGGCCCCCAGGCGGGAAACGTCTCGGGCGTAATCCCGCAGTTCCATGTCCGTAGGCGTGCGGGAAAAATTGTGCTGAGAGATAAGGATTTTTACATTCCGGCGGTCGGCCAGGGCGGATAGCTTTTCGTAGTCGTAGAGGCAGTCCTGCTCCAGGTCCAGCCAGCCCGGCACCTGCTCCGCTTCCAGGATGTTTTTCCACAGGGGTAGGCGGTCTCCGGCACGGGAATCTTGAAAGGCCCCGCCATCCCGCTTGAGGCGGATGGTGCCTATCTGCATGGCGTGGGGTGCTACCTTCCGGACCCGCGCCGAAAGGCCCGGCCAGAGGGACTCTTCGAAAAAGTCATACCGGATTTCTAGCGCCGAACAGGCCTGCAGATCCAGAAACACAGGGTGCATGGAGTCCGACTCTATGGCGGAGAGGACTTCGGGACTGACAAGGCCTACCAAAATTTTATCGTTGCACGCGGGCATAGGCCAAATATAGGAATCTTTACATTTTGCAAGGAAATGGCGATAATTCAGTGTTGAATAATTTCTAAATTGTACTTGAACAAAAAGGATTCATTATGGCTGACTGTAGCGAAAAGAAAGAAAACCAAACACCCGAAATGATGAAAAAGGCCGAGGAGTTCCTCGCCTCCAAGCGCAGGATTTTTTTGTGGGGCGGAGTGGATGACGAAAGCGCCGAACGCATCGTCAAGCAGCTCCTGTACCTGGATTCCCTGAACCACGAAGACATCGTGTTCTTTATCAACAGCCCGGGCGGAGTGATTTCTAGCGGTCTTGCCATTTACGACTGCATGAACGCCATCAAGAGCGACGTGGTCACCGTCTGCTGTGGTCAGGCCGCCTCCATGGGAGCTGTCCTCCTCACTTCTGGCGCCAAGGGCAAGCGCTACGCCTGGCCCAACGCCCGTATCATGATCCACCAGCCCCTGATTCACGGCGAAATCGTGGCACCTGCCAGCGATATCCAGATCCAGGCCGAAGAAATGCTCCGCATCCGTAACATCACGGGCAAGATTCTTGCCGAGACTTCGGGCCATAGCATCGAGGAAATCGACAAGGACACAGAACGCGACAACTTCATGAGCGCCGAAGAGGCCAAGGCCTACGGTCTGGTCGATAAGGTCGAGAGCCTGGTATAATGGGACTTTTTTCTGCCATCAAGAGCGGCCTTGCCAAGACCCGTGACGCCCTCATGGGCGAGCTCAAGGGCATTGTAGGCGCCGGGAAAATTACCGACGAAACCCTGGAAGAGCTGGAAGAACACCTCATCAAGGCCGACGTGGGCGTCGAAGCCGCTTTCCTGTTGACCGACGCCTTGCGCGAACAGGCTCTCGGCAAGTCACTGACCACAGAGCAGGTTCTTGACATTATGCGGAGCGAGGCGGAGCGCCTCTTGAAAGATCCGCCCCCCTTTGAACTCAAGGGCAAGCCCCATGTGGTGCTGGTCATCGGTGTAAACGGTGCCGGCAAGACCACCACCATCGGGAAACTGGCGGCCCGCCTCAAGGACGAAGGCAAGAAGGTGATGATTGCCGCCTGCGATACCTTCCGTGCGGCAGCCATCGACCAGCTGGAAACCTGGGCCGAACGTAGCGGCGCCGAATTCGTAAAACATCAAGAAGGCTCCGACCCAGCAGCCGTGGCGTTCGACGCCTGCAATGCGGCCGTGGCCCGCGGTTGCGACGTGGTGCTTATCGATACCGCCGGCCGCCTGCACAACAAGGACTACCTGATGGAAGAACTCAAGAAGATAGTCCGCGTCATCAAGAAGGTGAACCCCGAAATGCCTCACGACATGTGGCTGGTCATTGACGGCAACACCGGTCAGAACACCATCAACCAGACCAAGATTTTCAACCAGAGTTTCCCCCTTACGGGCCTGGTGGTCACCAAGCTGGATGGCACGGCCCGCGGTGGAGCGGTGCTTTCCATCGCGAGTTCCCTGCAAATTCCCATCCGCTGGATTGGCATGGGCGAACGCATCGACCAGCTGGTGCCTTTCAGCAAGGCCGAATATGTAGAAGGCCTTTTTGAAAACGCCCTGGAAAGCGAAACCTGAAAACCGTCATGACCGACGTTCAACCACGAATTATCAAGAGTTTAAAAAGCGTCGCCGGGCGCTTCTTGATGATTCTTGGACTTACGGTCTTGTTGTGCCTGCAGTCGGGCTGCGACAAGAAAGCCCCTTCTGTTGACCAGAAATTCGTGAACACCTACACCGAACTGCTGATTGTCGAACAGATGTACGGTAAGGATTCCCCCACGGCTCGAATCAAGCGCAAGGTAATCCTGGATTCAGCAGGCTACAGCAGGGATCAATTCCTCAAGAAGGCGAACGCCATCCTCGACGACAGGGACATGTGGGTCCCGTTCCAGAAAGCGGTCATTGACCGACTGGACACGCTAATTGAGCAGAACAAGGCAGCGCCTGCGCGCAGGCGGGGGGAGGACTAGCTTATGTTCCGCCACCTTGCCGGTATCATTTTTTATGTCGTCTTTTTTTCGGGCGTCATTTTTGCAGCACCAAACTCCGGAAAGGCTCCGGTTATCCCCCAATCCCTAGTCCAGTGGATGGATTACAGCACCGCTCTTGAAAAGGCAAAGACCGAACCCAAACTTATCTTCGTGGACATGTATGCCGACTGGTGCATTCCCTGCCGGGTGATGGACAAAAATGTCTATATGAACCCCACGGTGGCCTCCATTCTGAACAAGAAGTTTTACCCCGTCAAGCTGGATGTGGATTCCGAATCGCCCATTGTCTGCGACGGAAAAAAAGCATCCGCCAAAAAATGCTTCTCCGAAGTGTGGGAACTGAACGTTCTCCCCTCTTTTGTGCTGGTGGCTCCCAAGGGACTTTCTATATTGACAGTGACAGACTCCATGTCGCCACAAGAGATGCAGATGCTGTTGGACAAGTTCCTGGAAAAAGAAAAAGAATGGATTGAACGATGAACGAACAGGTTCTTTTCTACTTGCAAATAGCTTTTTGGATTCTACTGTTCCTGGTAGTTCATTGTTATGTGCTGTTCCCCATTACCCTCCCTTTTGTCAGCGAGATATTCAAGCGAAAAGGCGGCAAGGTTGTCAATGGAGAGAATCTGCCCACTGTTTCCATCTTGATTTCGGCATACAACGAAGAAGCCGTCATTGAACGCAAAATCCAGAACCTGCTGGAACTGGACTACCCCAAAGAAAAACTGGAAATTCTTATTGGTGACGATGGTTCCGCCGACAAAACTGCCGAAATCGTAGAACGGTACAAAGACCAGGGAATCACTCTCATCAAGGCCCCTCAGAACGCAGGTAAGGCAGCCATGTTAAACAGATTGCAAAAACAGGCCAATGGTGAAATCCTGCTTTTCTGCGATGCTAATACCATGCTATTTCCAAATGTCATCCGCAAACTTACCGTCCCCTTCAGAGACAAAAAAATCGGTTGTGCCTGCGGACATCTGATTCTCACAGATAAAAGTGGCGCAGAATTAGGCTGGGGAGAAAGCGCCTATTGGGATTTGGAATCCGAAATCAAGAAGTTCGAGGGCATGATGGACTTGCTCATTGGTGGAAACGGAGCCCTTTACGCCATACGCAAAGAACTTTACACCGACTTGCCCACTAAGAAAAGCGTCATGGACGACTTTTTTGTCACCACCAAGATTCTACAAAAAGGTTACTATTGCACATTCATTTCCAGCGCCATCGGCACCGAACAGACTTCTAAAGAAACCACTGGAGAATATCGAAGAAAAGTCCGTATCGGACGTGCCAATTTCAATTACTTGCTTTCTTATATCCCGCTCCTTAATCCACTTAGGCCCTTGCGTTGTTATTTATTCTTTTCTCACAAGATTTTACGTTGGTTTTCTCCCCATATTTTCATTCTGCTCTTCCTCGTGAATGTACCATTGGCATGGTTCTATGGGCCATATCGTATTTCTCTTGGAATTTTGTTTTTCCTTTGGCTTGCAGGCATTTTCAAGATTGTTCCCGGAGCTTATTATTTTACAACAATGAACACGGCAATACTCAAAGGATTTTTCCTTTCATTTTGCAAGGAAAAATCCGGTGGTTGGGCCCGCGAAGCCCGTTCAGACGAATAATTGACTTTGATGTGAAATTTATTCAAAAAAGAGATTATATTTTAGTTAGAGATCATAGTTATATGAAACGCATCCTGACCGCCATCCTGTTCGTCATCGCATTCACTGTAATTCCAGCGAATGCATTTACCATGGATTTGCAGGCTGGCGTTGTCAATCACGCAAGTGAAATAACCAAATTCAACCTAAATATTTATGGGCACCTGTGGTACCGCATAGACCAAATGCTGTTCGTAGGTGCGGGCAGCGGCTATCAAGAAATCGACAACGTCGGACTGGTCCCCTTAAGCGGAGCCCTCTGGATTCGCCTGCCCATCGGAAGCCAGATCTTACCCGTCGCCACAGGCGACATCGGCTACCTTATCGGGAGCGACCATCAGCTTTTCTGGAAAGTCGGCGGTGGGCTTGACATCAAGAACGGGGACTACTCTTCTATCCTCGTCATGAGCGGTTACGAATTCCTGGACCACGTGGGTAAAGGCTATGTCTTCCTCCAGGCGGGAATCCTTGTTGAAATCTAAAGCTCAGCGGCTTTTCCCGTGATTCACTTTCTCAAGTACAATATCATAGGAGTATTGAACACCCTCATCACCCTTGCGGTGGTCTGGGTGTTGCACCAGCTGCTGGACTGGGGTGTGGAACTTTCCAACTTCTTGGGATTCGTAGCAGGAGGCTGTAATAGCTACCTGTGCAACCGCATCTGGAATTTCAAGAGTCACAACAAGAAGCGTGCAGAAATCATCCGGTTCGTAGTCGTGTTCCTGGTGTCTTATGGCGTGAACCTGCTGGTGCTGGAACTTGTCGCCTACACCCTCGCAAATGCCGCCTGGTGTGCAAGCTTTACAGCTTGGATTTCGCAGTTCATGAAACCCACCTATTTTGCCAACATCGTGGCCAACGTGGTTTACGTGCTGGTGAGTTTTACGCTTTATAAAAAGTGGGTATTCAAGGCCACGCCAAAACAGAGCTAGCGGTTATATCCCTTAAACCACTCGGCAAAGGCCTTGATGCCTGTGTCCAGATCGGTATCTGCCGTGTAGCCAACATCTTGTTCCAATGCCTTTGTATCGGCCCAGGTAACCTCTACGTCGCCGGGCTGCATGGGCATGTAGATCTTTTCGGCGGTCTTTCCCAAATGCTTCTCGAGAGTCTTTACAAAGTCCAGCAGGTTCACCGGATTGCCATGACCGATGTTGTACAGACGGCATTCCTTCTTGCCGATTCCAGCCTCGAACACGCGGACCACTCCCTGGGCAATGTCATCGATGTAGGTAAAGTCCCGCATCATGTTCCCGTTGTTGAAAATCTTGATGGGCTTGTCATGCAAAATGGCATCTGCAAAAAGCCAGGGCGCCATGTCGGGCCTGCCCCACGGGCCATAAACAGTAAAGAACCTTAGGCCGGTAGCATTAATCTTGTAAAGGTGGTGGTAGGTTTCAGCCATCAGCTCGTTACTGCGCTTGGTGGCTGCATACAAGCTAGAAGGCATGCACACCGGGTCTTCGGTACTGAAAGGCGTCTTGGTGTTCCGTCCATAGACGCTGCTAGAAGAGGCATAGGTCAAGTGTTCCACCGGATTGAAACGGCAGCCTTCCAAAATGTTCAAGAAACCCGTGATGTTGCTGTCGATGTAGGCCTGGGGGTTCACCAGGCTGTAACGCACACCCGCCTGGGCGCCAAGGTGGATAACGCCGTCAAAATGTTCCCGCTCAAAAAGGCCCTTGATGGAGGCGGCATCGGCAAGGTCCATTTTCTCGAACCGGAAGGCATCATGGTTCAGACGCTTCAGACGGTCCTGCTTGAGGCTTACCTGATAGTAATCGTTCAGGTTGTCGATACCAACCACCTGGTAGCCCTTGGCCAAGAGGATCAATGAAACTTCGCAACCGATAAAGCCTGCGGCACCTGTAACCAAGATTTTGCGAGACATTTTGTTAAATCCTCTAAAAGATTGATTCATGAAATAAAGAATGATTTTTTACCCATTCATTTTTTTACACAACGGATAGACAAGGCAAAATTCTTTTCATAAAAAGCTTCTTCGGTGCTGTTAGAAACATAGCCTTGATAATTGTTAGAACCAAAAATAACCATATGGGCTCTATATAGCTGATATATCGGCTGGGATGATTCATATTCCGTAGAGCTCCAAAAGTAACCTTTTTCTCCTACCATTTGTGCCTGATCGCCTTCATTGCCGTTGGGAATCAATCCTGCCGGCAAAACAGAAAAACCTGTGGTGTTCGTTGCTTTTTCCCAATTAGGATAATCATATTGTATTACATCAGAGATTAATGAATAAGGTGCATTTTGAATAGAGATAAGATCATGCCATTCCCCTTCTGTAGGGAGTCGCCAATTTTCGGGACAAATTCCACGAACTGGTTCTTCGGGATTACATTTTACTTCGTATCCACAGCCCTTTGTTTTTTCAGAATATAATCCTAGGCTGTCCATGGCAGCGCTCCAATAATACAGTCTTCCATAAATTTCGCAACTATCCAATTCGTTTTTATAGCAGTAATTTTGGATGGTTTTTCCATTTACGTCTTTGTACTCAAAATTCAAGTTCTGCGCCATCCAGGTAAGGTCGCCCACCTTGATCGCTTTATATTTCTGGCCATCTCTTGTATCGGTAAATTCCTCGTAATTTCCGTTGGCAAGCATTTCTTGGTTCAAGTAGCCCCAAGCAGTCTTTTTTACGGATGACGAACTCAATGTCTCGCTACTGGAGGATTCTTCAGAAGAACTGGATTCTGAAAAGCTGGACACTTCAGAACTGCTGGACTCAGATGAACTGGACGCTTCAGAACTGCTGGACTCTACTATTGAGCTGCTAGACTCATCTTTCGAGGAACTCGATTCTCCAGTGCTTTCTGATGAACTGGAGTTGCTGGTGCTCTCGGATGAACTGGAATCATTGGTGTTTCTGGATGAGCTAGAATCATCGGACTTTCCCGACGAGCTGGACTTGTCTGACGCCTTTGATGAGCTGGAATTTTCGGATTTTCCAGATGGACTGGATTTTTTGTCTATGCTTGACGACGAATCTAGTTCGATGATGCTTGCAGATGAAGTTAGATTTTCGTCTTTGGGGGATACGGGATGGGCATTGTCCGTACATGCGACAAAGACCACTAAAGTGACGAATAAAACTAGAGTAAAAAAACGCACTTCCATGATTATTAATATAAAAAAAGACGGCCATTACGACCGTCTTCTTTTTCAAAAGGGTTTGATTACTTTTCGAACGGAACCAGTTCCACACGGCGGTTCTGCTTACGACCGTGCTTGCTTCCGTTGCTGGCAATGGGCTTTTCATCGCCGAAGCCAACAGCGCGGAGACGGTCAGATTCAACACCCTGCTGGATGAAGTAATCCACCACAGCCTGAGCGCGAGCCTGAGACAGTTCCTTGTTCTTTTCGGGCTTACCCACGTTGTCGGTGTGGCCCTGGACTTCCAGGTTGGCCGACGGAATCTGTTTCAGCAAAGCCACGATGTCATTCAAGGTGCCATAGCTATCCTTGGTGAACTTGGTGGAGTTGGTCTGGAACTGGATTCCCTGTTTCAGCTTGTTCAGGTCCTGCTTCTTGTTCAGCGGGCAACCCTTGGCATCCACCTTCACACCTTCGAGGGTGTAGGGGCACTTGTCCTGATGGTCAGGCACGCCGTCGTGGTCAATGTCCATGGGGCAACCGGTGCTGTCCACCTGAATATCCTTTTCGGTATTCGGGCACTTGTCAAGGCCGTCAAACACGCCGTCCCTGTCGGTATCGATGGGGCAGCCCGTGCTGTCAACCACGGTTCCTTCCTTGGTGTTCGGGCACTTGTCCAAATCGTCGGACACGCCGTCCTTGTCAAAGTCAGAGACGCAACCCGTGCTGTCTACAGAAGTGCCTTCCGGAGTGTTGGGGCACTTGTCCATAGCATCGGGTACACCGTCCTTGTCGGCGTCTGCAGTACAACCGGTGCTGTCCACAGGAGTGCCGGCCTTGGTGTTGGGGCACTTGTCCTGAGCGTCGGGAACGCCGTCGCCATCGCGGTCGCCTTCGCAACCTTCAAAGTTCACTTCAGCTCCTTCCGGAGTGTTCGGGCACTTGTCCAAATCATCGGGAACGCCGTCCTTGTCCGTGTCGGCGGCACAACCCGTGCTATCGACCTTGGCTCCGGCCTTGGTGTTGGGGCAGCGGTCATCGGCATCGGGGATTCCGTCCTTATCAAAGTCGCTTTCGCATCCGGTAGCGTCAATCTGGCGGCCTTCCTTGGTGTTGGGGCACTTGTCCAAACCATCGGGAACGCCATCCTTGTCGGTGTCCATGGGGCAACCCACAGAATCAACCGTCACGCCGGCTGCGGTATTGGGGCACTTGTCCGCACCATCAGGAACACCATCCTTGTCGGTATCCAGGGGGCAGCCATCTACATCAACAGTAATGCCGGACAAGGTATGCAGGCACTTATCCTTGACATCGGGAACGCCGTCCTTGTCTTCGTCCTTCTGCTTGGAACGGTCCTTGCCGTCAAAGCGCCAAACGAGAGAGGCAGTACCGGCATAGAGCGGAGTCGGAGTGTAGTAATACGTGCTTATGTTGTCATTTTCGCCAGAGAACGTGAGCTTGTAATCCTTGCTGTGTTCCATTTCCTTGTCGCCATCGAAGGTGAAGTTCCTGAGGGCGCGCACGGCAACATCAAGACCCATAGCGAAGTCGATGTTGAAGGGCAGGTGGAAACGGAAACCGGGGGTAAGCAACATGGGGTCAACCAGGGGGCTACGAGGATATCCGGTATCTTCGACGCGGAATTCGCCGGAGAATTCAACAAAGGCGTCCATAAAGTCAAAGGGCATGACATTGATACCCGTACCATAGATCATCGTCACCGGCAGGTCGTGATCGACGGTATAAACAATTCCGGCATTGCCGTTCCAACGGACGGGGATACCCATGTTCACGAAATCCAAGGTAAGGATCAAGTTTCCACCGATACCGAAGGCGTTAGTAGTGAAGGGGTGAGTTTCACCCTTGCTATTCAGGTACCAGGCATGGCGGGGGCGCACACCGGCAGATTCTTCGCCAGAAGGTACATAGGCGTCAACCTGGATGGCTGCCGTGAACAGTCTCTTTTGGCTGTCGAAAGGCATACGGACCTTGAACCACACGTTCAAGTCACCACGGCTAGTAGTCCACATGTTGTTGGCGCCAGAAGGGCCATCGGACTTGGCATGTTCGTAGTAAAGGGGCAGATTCAAGCCCAAATCCACAAACTCGTAAAGGCCCACGGAGGCGTTCACGTTGCCAGAAAGAGACGGAGCCCAGTCATTAAAACCATAAGTCTTGCCATTGGAAGTATAGTTACCGCCACGGCTCAAGGACCAAGCGTCGAGAGCGATATTGCCACCCGTACCGATAGAGAATCCAAGCTGGCCATTAGTCTTGGTATTGTACTGATGGATACCATCAGAGCCACCCTGGATGCCCGCCTGCGCGAACGCGAGGCTACATGCCAAAAGCGACAGAGTTATTATCTTTTTCATGAATAAATCCCCTAGATTTATAACTTTAGGGAAAATTATAGCAAAATTTTCAGTTATTACTCACAATATTTTAACTTTGCCCAAGAATGCCGCGAAATTAAGGCGTTTTAGGCAACCTGAAGGTATTTACGGGAATCAAAACAAGGTGATGTCAAACGATTTGCCCATACTTTCCATCGAAAACCTGCGTCGGGACTTCAAGATGGGTTCCGAGACGGTTCACGCCCTGCGGGGCGTGTCGTTTGACATATTTCCGGGGCAGTTCGTGACCATCATGGGTACCAGCGGGTCGGGCAAGTCCACCATGCTGAACATATTGGGCTGCATGGACAAGCCCACCTCCGGCCACTATATTCTGGACGGGGAACACACCGAAAAACTTTCCCGAGACGCCCTGGCCCGCATTCGGGGCAAAAAAATCGGGTTCGTATTCCAGAACTACAACCTGCTAAACCGAACCACCGCCGTCGAGAACGTAGAGCTCCCCCTGCTTTACAACTCGGAAGTGTCTTCGGCGGAGCGCCGCCGCCGGGCCCTGGAAGCCCTGGATATGGTGGGGCTTTCCGACCGCGTGAACCACCTGCCCAACCAGATGTCCGGCGGACAGCAGCAGCGGGTGGCTATAGCCCGGGCCCTGGTGAACGACCCCGTTATCATTTTGGCAGACGAGGCTACCGGAAACCTGGACACCCGCACCAGTTACGAAATCATGATGATTTTCCAGGAACTGCACCGGCAGGGGAAAACCATCGCCTTCGTGACCCATGAACCCGACATCGCCACCTTCAGCGAACGCACCATCACACTCCGAGACGGCCTTGTCAAGAAAGACGAAACCCACGAAATGCAAGACGCAAAAGCCGCTTTCGATGCATTGCCCCCTCCAGAGACGTATGACTAATTCAAATTTCAGAGTTAGAATATAATTCTGAATTCCGAAATCCGAAATTACATCAACTCCGAAATCCGAACTCTGAACTCCGAATTCACCTATGTCTCCTATCACTCTCATAAAGATTTCTCTTTGCGCCCTACTGCGTAACCGCATGCGCACCTTCCTTTCGGTGCTGGGTATCGTCATTGGCGTGGCAGCGGTGATTACCATGGTGGCCATGGGTGAAGGGTCCCGCCAGTCCATCAAGGAACAGATGACCAGCATGGGTACCAACGCCATCATCGTCATGCCCAACTGGAACAGGCGTGGCGGCGTACAGGCGGAATCTTCCGAGATGTTAGAAGAAAAAGATGTCATCGCCATCCGGGAAAACGCCACCTACATAAACGGCGTGTCTCCCATGATTACCGTGAACGGGCAAGCCATTGTAGGGAACAACAACTCCCCCACCACCCTGAGCGGCATCTCCGCCGACTACCTCAAGATTCGCAACTACGAAATCGAAGACGGCGTGATGTTCGACGATGCCGCCGACCGCATGGCGAAAGTCTGCGTTATCGGCCAGACGGTGGTGAAGAACCTCTTTGCAGGCGAAAATCCCATCGGCAAGACCATCCGCTACAAGAGCATCCCGCTGAAGGTCATCGGCACCTTGAAATCAAAAGGCTCCGGAGATTTCGGGCAAGACAACGACGACGTGATTTTTACGCCCTATCAGACCGTAATGCGCAGGTTCTCTGCCACCACCAATATCCGGCAGATTTACGCCAACTCCATCGGCGAGGGCTATGCCGAAAAAGCCACCGCAGAAATCATGACCATTTTGAAAGAACGCCGAAACTGGACCAAGCCCACGGACCCCTTCAGGGTTTTCACCCAAGAAGAAATGATCCAGATGGTCACCAGCACTTCGGACATGCTGGCGCTGGTGCTGACCGTTATCGCGGGCATTAGCTTGTTCGTAGGCGGTATCGGCATTATGAACATTATGTACGTGTCAGTTACCGAACGCACCAAGGAAATCGGCCTCCGTATGGCCATTGGCGCCCGTGGGCGCGACATCTTGATGCAGTTCCTGTTTGAGTCGGTGACCATCAGCCTCATGGGAGGTGTTATTGGGATTCTCCTCGGTGTGGCGGCTTCGCAGATTGTAAAAACGGTTATGGGCTGGCCCATGATCGTATCGTTTGCAAGTGTAATCATCAGCTTTGCCGTATGCTTTGCCACGGGAGTCTTTTTCGGGTGGTATCCGGCCCGCAAGGCTAGCCGCCTAGACCCCATAGAGGCGCTGAGGTACGAGTGATGAGTGATGAGTTGTGAGTTGTGTGGAATGTGGGACGACATTCTTCGCGCCTCACATTCCACATCTTCCTAGCCCCTAAATCCTAGCCTCTACCCCCTACAACCTACCACCTATTACCTATATTCACAGTATGAACATTCTCGAATTTCTAAAACCGATGCCGGTCGTGGGCATTCTCCGCGACATTCCCCAGGGTGCCGAAGAAGCCTGCGTAGAAACTGCCGCCAAGTGCGGACTCAAGGCCATCGAGGTCACCATGAACACTGCCGGTGCCACCAGCATTATCAAGAAGCTCAAGGATTGCGCCGGTTCCTATGGAATATTGGTAGGGGCGGGCACAGTCCGGCACGAAAGCGACTTGGAAAAGGCAGTAAACGCCGGCGCAGAATTCATCGTGACCCCCAACACCCGCAAAGAAATTATCCGGCTTTCCAATACCGCAGGAATCCCCATCATTCCGGGAGCGCTTTCCCCAACCGAGGTGCAGAAGGCCTACGACCTGGGGGCTGCCGCCGTAAAGGTTTTCCCGGTAAACTGCGTAGGCGGCCCAGATTATATCAAGGCCTTGCGGGGTCCTTTCCGGGACATTCCCTTGATGGCCTGTGGTGGCGTAAACCCGCAAAACGCCAAAGCCTACATGGAAGCGGGAGCAAACTTGGTGTCTTTTGGCGGGAGCATCTTTAATCCGACACTCATGTCAAGTGGCAGCTGGGACGAAATAGAAATTCGCCTGACCGCGTTGTTGCAAGCTATTTAATCTTTCTGTCGTGACAGGGCTTCATCGCCCTGAAAGTTTTCTTTGTTTTTTATTTTCGTCTATAACCATTTTCATCTTATGAAAACTCAATTATGAACAAGTATATCGTTCTTTTGCTAATCCTGATTCTTGCCTCCCTGGCGTTTTCCGATGTGAAAAAGAAACGCTTTGACATGGGCGATGTCAAAAAAGCGACTCCCACAGAGCAAGTCGCTGCACCTGATAACGGCAACACCACAAGCGAAACTGTAGCCCCCACTGTCGCACCTAAAAAGCAAACCTCGTTTTACGCCGTCATCGCCCAGGAACAAAAAATTCTCCGTGAAAAACTCACCGCCGTCATTTCGGCCATGAAAGGTGGCGACTGGGGCGTCATCTGGAAATTCCTCGCCATTTGTCTCGTGTACGGCATGCTGCATGCATTGGGCCCTGGGCACGGAAAATCCATCGTGGTAGGCTATTTCATAGCCCGTCGCGGACGCTGGAGGCAAGGTGTTGCTCTGGGAGCGAGCATTACCGTGATCCACACCATGAGCGCCGTCTTGCTTTTGCTTATTTTGTATGCCATTTTCAAGGCCACCGTATTCAACGCCTTTGAAACCGGCCGTATAGGCATCGAAAAAGCAAGCTATGCGCTGGTGATGCTTACGGGCATTTTACTTGTGGTACTCGGCATCCGCGATATTATCACGCAACGAAAGCAGGCCAAAATGGTTGCACAGGGTGGAGAAAGCGCAGAACACTGCTCGGAAACGCCACTCCCGCCCATTGCCCGCTGGCGCGAAATCATCGGGGTGGCCGCCGTCACGGGAATTGTTCCCTGCCCCGCCGTGGCGCTGATTGTGCTTTTCTGCCTGCTGAACTCCATGGTGGCACTTTCCCTCTTGGGAGCGCTCGTCATTTGCTTCGGCATGACCATTACCAACGTGGCCTTCGGCATTGCCGCCGTCGCTTTCCGCAAGGGAATCGACAAGGGAAGTGCCCATACTAAAATCGCCACGAAAATCTTCACCGTCGCTACACTTGCTGGTGGTATCATCATCTTTGTTTCGGGACTGATGCTGTTCAGCAACATGTTCGCCGGCCGGGTGTAAAAACACTCAACAGTCAAGCTATAGCTGCGTATCTACAAGAACCTTCTTTTTTTGTAGGTACTCTATGCATTCTTCGGCTTTAGCCTTGCGGGAATCAAACAGGAATATACGGCCGCCATTTTCGTCGCCCATTTCCTTCATTTTCATGATGCGCACGTAACCCAGTTCCTTGCTGGCCACGTAACCCGTTACATATTCAGGGTCGTCAGAAATGCAGAGTTCCGCCACCATGCCGGGGGCATTGGCCACCTTGGTCGCAAGCACGATAGCTTCGTTGAAATGGTTCTTTTGGCTATCGACATCGCTGGAACGGAGCGCATCCATGTAGGTGGCCCGCACACCCCGCTCATGATTGGGTTCAAGCCGCTCTCCGGTAGCAATGTCGTAAAGCATGGCGCCGCGCATGGGGAAGGTTTCGCGCAAAAGTTCAGGAAGCTTTTTTCTGAAATCCTTTAAGGAACCTGTATTTTCACCTTCGCGTGGATGACAAGAAAAAACAGCTTTATCGATGAGTTCAAAGGCCTTGTCCAGTCCTTGTTGCCAAGAGTCCACATCCACCCGTGTGACCGGCAGTGCCTTTAAAATCTGGATATCCTTTTCGCAGACCTTCTCGATTTTTATGTTGATAAAGTCTGGGTCGCCCTTGGAATGGGTAAGGGCTCGGCGGGCCATTGCCGAACAAACCGCCTCGACGGCTTCACGACTCACAATGCGTTCTGCTCCGGAAATATGCTGTTCGCGTTTTTGGTCGCCTTCGCCAATCTGCTGCGAAGCCCGCATTTTCAAACTGTAATAGTCCATTTTTTACTCGTGAAATTCGTCTTCGCCATCCACAATTGGAGCAGGCTCACATTCCCCAATCATCTTGATCGCTTCGCAAATGCGGTCAATTTCGGTATCGGTTGTAATAAACGGCGGCATCGTATAGACATAGTTGCAGAAAGGCCTGAGCCATACGCCCGTTTCGCGAATCACGCGCAGAATATCGTCTGCGGATGGTTTTGCCTTTAGCTCCAGAACACCAATGGCGCCAAGAACCCGCACGTCTGCGGCGTTTTCGAGATTGCGGAGTGGTTCCAGATTTACATGGAGCCGCTTTTCGATTCGGGCGACTTCGCTCGCATAGTTTCGGTTTTCAAAAAGCGTAAGGGAGGCAATACCTGCAGCGCATGCCAGCGGGTTCGCCATGTAGGTGGGTCCGTGCATAAATGCGGGAATCTTGCTGTTTGTAATGGTTTCGGCCACATTCTCCGAAGCGACGCAGGCGGCCATGGTAATGCTTCCGCCGGTAAGGGCCTTGCCGATACATAAAATGTCGGGCTTTATCCCCGCATGCATCATCGCGAATCGCGGGCCCGTGCGGTAAAATCCCGAAGCGATTTCGTCCAGAATCAACAGGATGCCTTTTTCGTCGCAAAGCTTGCGGAGTCGTTTTAGGTAGCCCGCATTGTAGAGCCACATGCCATTTCCACCCTGAAAAACGGGCTCGCAAATGATGGCGGCTATTTCGTTCTCGTGCTCTTCCACAACACGCTCCATCGAGACAAAGTCGTTATCGTCCCAAGGGGCGTCAAAGCGGCAGTTCGGGCGCTCGGCAAAATAATGTTGCGGCATGATTCCACGGAAAAGCACATGCATTCCGTCGGGGTCGCTGAGCGCCATGGCTCCGGCCGTATCCCCATGATACCCGCCTTTCAAAGCCACCAGCTTGCAACGTTCGGCATGACCAAGGGAATGCTGGTATTGCACCGCCATCTTGGCGGCACATTCGACGGCAATGCTACCCGAATCCGCATAGAAAATCCTGTTCAGGCCTTCGGGCAAAAATTTTACAAGGTGCTTGCCAAGTTCAATAGCAGGTTCGTGGGTGAACCCGCCGAACATCACGTGGCACATCTTTTCGCTCTGCTTCTTGATCGCTTCTACGATTTCGGGAGCATTGTGTCCGTGCGCCATGCACCACCAGCTAGACACGGCGTCTATAAGTTTCAGCCCATCGGCTGTTTCAATGGTCGTGCCGTGAGCTTTTTTTGCTAAAAAACGTGCAGGTGTATTCCTGAGCGCCGCGTAAGGGTGCCACAGGTGTTCGCTATCAAAATTCATACGGGCCAAATCTAGAAAGTTTTATCGACTCCTAAATCATTGTCCCCTTCAGAAATTTTGGCAAAAACAGGTAACCCGGTCAAATCCTGCATCATCTTGATGTTGTCATCTTCCATCTCGAAATTTTTGCTCATGCCGTAGCGGTTCACAATCAAGCCGTGAACGTTGATTCCTCGAGACCTTGCGTATTCTACGGTAAGAACGCAGGCGTTGATGGAACCTAGCGCCGCCGTGGTCACCACAAGGATTGGCAAATTTAACGCCTTGATAATATCTACGAGAAAAATTTTTTGCGGCACGACCTTTGCAACATCATCAATACCAGAGGCAGCACCGCCGTCGTAGCGAATGGGACAAATGATTCCGCCGGAACCTTCTGCGAAAATAAATTCGTGACGGTTGCAAGCCGCCTCGAAATCTTCGCGGACTTTCGAAAGTTCTACAGGATTTCCTTCTTTACGGGCGGCGAGGTGGGGCGAAACGGCCTCCTTGTACACGTAACTGACCAACTGTTCTTGGGAATCAACGAGACTTGCAAAGCGCTTGACATAATCGGCGTCGCCCGCAACCCACTTACCGTCCCTGAGTTCTGCCCCGCTGAGGGCAGCCTTGTAGTAGCCCGCGTCAATTCCCAGGTCCCGCCATTTTTTCACGAGAAGGGCCGTAACATAAGTTTTTCCGACATCGGTGCCGGTTGCTGTAATGAAATAACCTTTGGACATGATTAGTAAGCAGTGGTTAGTGGTTAGGTATTAGGTTCGAGGTACGAGGTTCGGGGTGTTGCACAGTTCCGCCAGGGTATGGGCGGCAAATTCAAGTTCCTCTTTGGTATGGGTCGCCATAAGGCTTGCACGCAAACGGGCTTGTCCCTTGGCAACCGTCGGGTAACGAATGGCCGGAATCAAAATTCCACGTTCTTGCAAGGCCTCCGAGACCTGCATCGCCTTGGCTTCGTTGCCGATGACAATGGGAACGATAGCCGATGGCGACGTAGCAACATCCAAACCTTCACAGCGGAGGCTTTCACAGAAGAAATCCACATTGCCACGAAGCTGCTGAACCCTTTCCGGGTGGGCGTCAATAAACTTCAGGTTGTTCAGGGCAGCAGCGGCAACGGCAGGAGCCATCGCTGTCGTAAAAATGAAACTCCGGGCCTTGTTTCTCAAAAAATCTATCAACTTCGCCGAACCCGCCACAAAGCCGCCCTCGGCGGCAACGGCCTTGCTGAGCGTACCTACGGTAACATCGGCGTGTCCGCAACCGTAGTGCTCCGCCAAACCGCGCCCTGTTTTGCCAATTACGCCTGTAGCATGGGCCTCGTCAATCATCAAAAGGCAATCGTGCCCATGGGCAATACGTAAAAGTTCCGGCAAGTTCGCCAAGTCGCCGTCCATGCTGAACACAGCATCGGTTACGACCATTCCACGGAATTCCGCACCGGATTTTGCGGCGGCATCTTTCGCTTCCAAAATGGCACGTTCCAAATCAGCCATGTCGTTGTGCTTGTAAACAAGGCACTTGGAACGCGACAAACGAATTCCGTCTATGATGCTTGCGTGGTTCAGCTCGTCGCTAAAGACGTAGTCGCCCTTTCCGCAAAGTGCCGATATCGTTCCCACGTTCGCCATGTAGCCCGTGTTGAACGTGATGGCGGCTTCTTCGCCCTTGAAACGGGCAATTTCGGATTCCAGCTCCACATGGGGAGTCTTGTTGCCTGTGGTAAGTCGTGCGCCACCACTCCCTGTACCCCATTCCAGCACGGCATTGGCCATGGCCTGCTTCAGTTCCGGAACATTCGCCAAATCCAGGTAAGAATTAGACGCCAGCAGAACCTGCTCATGAGAATTTCCGTCTTTTGTGTCGCGAAGCAACACGCGGGAAGCTTCAGGAGATTCCATCAGGCGCATGGTACGGTACGTGTGGTTTTGCCGCATCTCCGAAAGAGCCGCATCCGTAAATTTACTGATAATGGTTGACATTATATATTCTGATACGTTTACACACCAAGATAGCTTTTTTATCCGCTTTTATTCCCCCAGCACGTGCCGGAGCGTGTCGAGGAAAAGTTCGCCCGCCCGCGTGAACTGCTGGCCCCGCCGCCAAATGATGTACATGTTGGTGGTGAGCTCGGGCATGAGCGGCCTGAAGCACAGGCGCGAAGTGCGGCTCGTATCCACAAGGCCATC
>DGRZ01000102.1:22745-22892 GCA_002391195.1 Fibrobacter sp. UBA4375
T
This sequence comes from Fibrobacter sp. UBA4375, assembly GCA_002391195.1. Taxonomy (GTDB): domain Bacteria; phylum Fibrobacterota; class Fibrobacteria; order Fibrobacterales; family Fibrobacteraceae; genus Fibrobacter. The sequence goes on from DGRZ01000102.1 coordinate 22,747, forward strand.
CGAAATATCGTCGCCGAACCACTTCGGCAAATCCGCCACCATCGCCTGGCGCGACGCCAACAGCGGCTTGTTGAGCAAGTCCCTCGGCTCAATAAAATCCCGCTTGGTCAAAGGGTCGTCTCGACGCATCACCACGCCCCAGCGGT
>DGRZ01000102.1:22981-23203 GCA_002391195.1 Fibrobacter sp. UBA4375
CAAGGCAGTTGTACTTTTCCAAATCAACGTTGTCTACAACCACCGCGAAATCAAAAATGCCCTTGTCCAGCTTTTCCAGGGCGCGCTCACTGTCGCCCGAATATAAGTTGTACTTAATCTTCGGATAGTCGTCCCGGAGAATCCCGATGCACTTCGAAAGAAAATTCACGTTTCGCGATTCAGCGCAGGCAATGGCAATTTCACCCACCACCTCGTCTTCCT
>DGRZ01000084.1:0-469 GCA_002391195.1 Fibrobacter sp. UBA4375
AGGTCATGCCGAGCTTGAGGATGCTCGCTTCCGGGGCGGCTTCACGCACGTGGTGGTAGCTGATGCCGCTCGTGATAATGCCCATGTCGGCGCTGCGCATTTCCACCTTGTTCGGGCCTTCGGCCACGTTCCAGGCTTCCATCTCGTCCATCTTGGCACGGAGCTTGCGGCCCGCAGGCTTGGAGAAGCCGGGCACCATCACATGCTGGGCGATGTTACGTTCAAAGTTCGGCACCATGGCCGGGAGTTCTTCCTTGGGCACCACGATGGACTTGGAGTGGTCCACGCGGGTCGTCATGCGAAGAATGACCGGAATCTTGAACTTTTCGCTGGTCTGCATGGCAATGCGGAAGAAGTCGTAGGCTTCCTGGGAGTTGCTGGGCTCGAACATCGGGCAAACGGACGCCTTCGCGTGGTTGCGGGTATCCTGCTCGTTCTGGGAACTGCCCTGGCCCGGGTCGTCGGCAAC
>DGRZ01000084.1:592-17066 GCA_002391195.1 Fibrobacter sp. UBA4375
CGCCATCCACGCCCGTGTAGGTCGCGGTGTAGAGCACGTCGCTTGCCACGTTGAGGCCCACCATCTTCATGGTGACCACGCTGCGGGCATGGCCAAAGGCTGCACCCAGGGCCACTTCGGCGGCGACCTTCTCGTTGGGGGCCCACTGGGCATACCCGCCGAGTTCAGAATAGTCCTCGAGGATTTCGGTGGAGGGGGTACCCGGGTAACCTGCGGCAAACTGCACATTGCAGTGGCGCATAGAAAGCGAGATGGCCTCGTTTCCCGAAATCAGCATCTTTTTCGCATTCGGATCAAAAGCTGGCATAGCGTTCCTTTTTTTTGCAAAAACTTAAACAAGCAAATCCAAAATTAGAAAAACTCCCGAGGTTGTCGGGAGTCTCGCTAATTTTGCGCACCATCCAAAAGCAGCTACTTGCCGGCCTTGTTCTGCTCCAGCTCGTCTTCGAGTTTCTTGGTCTGGGCGTTGTTCGCGTCGATGATGTTCTTCAGGTTGTCAATTTCCACGCCCTGCTTGGCCACCTGGTCCTTGAGTTCTTCGCACTTGGCGGCGTAGGTCTGTTCCGATTCAATGCGGTTGTTCAGTTCCTTGCGCAGGCAGTCCACGGAACCGCGGAGGGTATCCACAGCCTGTTCGGCTTCTTTCAAGGCCGGATTTTCGTCGGCACCCGCCGCCTCAGAACAGGCACACTTGCCGCCCATGAACTTCTTGGATAAAGCGACAGCGGCGGCAGCACCGGCAATCGCACCGACTAAAAAGGTTCCTGCTTTCATAAGAACTCCTTGTGTATTGATTCCTTCTCGGGAATATAGTAAAGTTCAAAAAGGAGATGCCCGCCTGCGCGGGCATGACAAGGGTGAGAAACCGCACACGGATCCTCGCCGGAGTTTATCCCGGACCTGTTCCGGGACGGGCATGACAAGGGCGGCAGGTCCTAAAACCTTACTTTTTAGGTTTCGGGAACAGTTCCTTGATGATTTCGTCGATGTGCTTTTTCGTGTGGATTTTCAGGCCCTTCTTTGCAGGGGCCGGAAGTTCCGTCACGTCCTTCTTGTTGCCTTCGGGCAGGTAGAGCGTCTTGACGCCCGCCTCCTGGGCGGCAAGCGCCTTCTCGTTGAGCCCGCCGATGGGCAGCAGGTCTCCCGTAAGGCTCACCTCGCCTGTAAAGGCGATGTCCGGCGACACGGGCCTGCGGGTAAAGGCCGAAAGCAGGGACAGCGTAAGGGCGATTCCCGCCGACGGGCCGTCCTTGGGCACGGCACCCTCGGGCACGTGGATGTGAATATCGGTCTTCTTGACGATGGCAGGGTCTATGCCGAACCGCTGCAAACGTTCCCGGACAAGGCTCAAGGCAATCTGGGCCGATTCCTTCATCACGTCGCCCAGCTTTCCGGTAAGCAACAGGTGACCCTTGCCCGAAAGGAGCTTGCATTCCAGCGTAAGAATTTCGCCGCCCACGCTAGTCCAGGCAAGGCCCGTAATCACGCCGTGATGTCCAGGTGCAGGCAGGCGGTTCTCGGTAAAGCGGGGAACGCCCAGGTATTCCTGCAGCTGCTTTTCGGTCAGGTCCTTCTTGACCTTCTTGCCCATGACAATTTCTTTGGCACGGTGTCGGACGATACTTTCCAGGGAGCGTTCCAGTTCACGGACGCCAGCCTCGCGGGTCCATTCCCGAATGACTTTTTCGATGATGGTGTCGGAAATAGAAATGTCCTTGTCCAGGGCAACACCGCACCGCTCGCAGATTTTTGGAATCAGGAACTTCGCTGCAATCTGCTTCTTTTCGTGAGCGTAATAGCCGGGGAGCCGCACCACTTCCAAGCGGTCCCGCAAAGCGTCTGGAATTTCAGCCTCGGAGTTGGCGGTAGCGATGAACAGCACTCGGCTAAGGTCCAGGCCCACTTCCATAAAGTGGTCCGTAAAGTCGTGATTCTGTTCCGGGTCCAGAACCTCCAGCAAGGCGCTGGCAGGGTCGCCCCTGAAGTCGGCGGCCATCTTGTCGATTTCGTCTAGCAAGAGCACAGGGTTCATGCATTTGGCCCGGCGAAGCGCCTGGATAAAACGGCCAGGCATGGCGCCAATGTAGGTGCGGCGATGCCCACGGATTTCGGCCTCGTCACGGACACCGCCCAAGGTAATGCGCACAAAGTTCCGCTGCATGGAGGCGGCAATGGATTCCACCAGGGTGGTCTTGCCAACACCGGGAGGGCCCACCAGACAAAGGATGGGAGCACGACGTTCCGTGCCTGTGAGTTTCAGCACGGCGATGTATTCCAGAATGCGGTCCTTCACCTTGTCCAGACCGAAATGCTTGGCATCCAGATCCGCCTTCACCTTTTTCAGGTTCAGCACCGTATCGCTGTAAACGCCATAGGGCATGGAGAGGAACCAGTCGATATAGTTCCGCACTACCGCATATTCCGGCGTGGTGGGGTGCATCAGGCGCATGCGGGCGATTTCCTCTTCCATCTTTTCCATGATGGCCGGGGAGAAATTCTTGGCCTTCAGTTTCTTTAGCAGCTGGTCCGGTTCCGAGGAGGAATTTTCACCGTCGTTCAGTTCGTCTTGCAGCTGGCGGATCTGTTCACTGATGAACCATTCCTTCTGCTGCTGGGCCATTTTCTGACGAACGCTCTGCTGGATCTTGACCATCACATTTTCGTTGTCGTCGGTGATGGACATGAGGGCCAACAACTTTGCGGCCATGTCGTCCAGAGATTCCGCTTCCAAGAAGTTCTGCTTTTCGGCCAAGGAAATCTGCAAGAAGGGGATTATCCCGTAAAAGGCGTTCAGCTGGCTGTCCATGCCAAAGAAGGCATCTACCATGCCTTCGGCAATGTTTCGCTTGGCGGCATAGTCCCTGAAGTTAGAAAGCACGTCGCCAAAGCTTTCGGTCTTGTCCTTGTTGCCAACAGGAACTTTCCGGGGAGATACCGTCACATGCAAGAATCCGTCTTTCAGTACGACAGAACGCAGATCCACAATCTGCTCGCCTTCCAGCACCACCTTCACGCAGCCGTTGGGGAAAGGCGTCACGTTGCTCACGTGGGCGGCAACGCCTACCGTGTACAAGTCCAAAAGCGGGTTGGAAATTTCTTCTTGCTCAACATCCTTCTGGGTCACCAGAATAATTTCACCATCGTGGGCCTCGGCGTATTCCAGAGCACGGAGCGAAATATCGCGGCCCACCAGAATACGGCGGGTCGTAAAAGGGAAAACAATAGCGTCCCTCAAAGGCAAAAGAGGGAATACCTTAGAAAAATCAAAAGCCATATTTCAATAATAGTAAAGCAAGCAAAACCGGGCGTTACGCCACGTTCTTGCCGGCTTTTTTCGAGGATTTCTTCCCGGAAACCGCCAGAGGGTTCAAGCCCCTGCGGATAATTTCGTCTGTAAGTACCAGCTTCTTGGCCCCTGTACCGGGCATTTCGAACATAGCCTGCTGCAGGGACTTTTCCATGACGGAACGAAGCCCGCGGGCACCCGTCTTTCGGCTCATGGTTTCGCGGACGATTTCTTTGAGGGCCTCGTCGGTAAAGTCCAGCTCGATGCCGTCCATGGCGAAGAGGCTCTTGAACTGCTTGACCAGTGCGTTTTTCGGCTGGGTCAAGATGTTCAGCAAGGCCTTCTCGTCCAGTTCTTCGAGAGCAACCGCAATAGGCAAGCGGCCCACGATTTCGGGAATGAGACCGAACTTAATCAGGTCATCGGGTTCCAGTTGCTTGAAAAGTTCACTCAGGGAATTGTCGGATTCGCTCCGGATGTCGGCGCCAAATCCCATGCCGCCCTTGTTCACCCGCTGGGCAATAATCTTGTCCAGGGTTTCGAAGGCGCCACCGCAAATGAACAGGATGTTCTTGGTGTTCACCTGCACCAGGGGCTGTTCCGGATGCTTGCGGCCACCCTTGGGAGGCACTGCAGCAACGGTTCCTTCCAAAAGTTTCAGCAGGCCCTGCTGCACACCTTCGCCGCTCACGTCGCGGGTAATGGAAGGATTCGCCGTCTTGCGGGCAATCTTGTCGATTTCATCGATGAAGATGATTCCACGTTCTGCACGGGAAACGTCGTAGTCGGCGGCCTGAAGCAGACGCACGATAATGCTATCAACGTCTTCGCCCACGTAGCCCGCTTCGGTAAGCACGGTGGCATCGGCGATGGTAAAGGGCACGTCCAAAAAGCGGGCCATAGTCTGGGCCAAGAGGGTCTTGCCCGACCCGGTAGGGCCCACCAGAAGCAGGTTGGACTTTTCCACCTCAACGGTATCGCCGTTCGGGTGGGCCTGCTTGTAACGCAGGCGCTTGTAATGGTTATAGACCGCCACCGAAAGGGCAATCTTCGCCTGTTCCTGACCGATAACGAAATCGTCCAGGTGGGCCTTGATTTCAGAAGGGAGCGGAAGGGGCTTCTGGCTTGCGACCTCTGCCGCCTGCTTTTCTTGCAAGGAACGGGACTTGTCCTCTTCGATAATGCGGTAGCACATGGAAACGCAGTCGCTGCAAATATGCACGCCTGCGCCGGCAATCATCTTGTCCACCTGCTCGGCGGACTTTCCGCAAAAGCTACACGTTACCGCAGGGCGGTTTTTCCCATTCCTGTACATGAATCTTAGACTCCCTCTTTACGCGGGACAAAGACTTCGTCGATGACGCCGAAAGCCTTCGCTTCTTCTGGTCCCATATAGAAATCACGGTCCGTCTTTTCACGGACTTCGTCGATAGACTTGCCGGTGTGCTTGGCCACGATTTCAGCAAGGGTATCCTTGGTGCGAATAATTTCTTTGGCGGTAATCTGGATGTCGGTGGATTGGCCCGTGGCCGCACCAGAAGGCTGGTGCAGCATAATGCGGGAATGGGGAAGCGCATAGCGCTTGCCCTTGGTGCCTGCCGCCAAGAGAACCGCCGCCATAGAGGCACAGTTACCGATGCAGATGGTGGCGATGTTCGGGCGCACGTGCTGCATGGTATCGTAAATGGCAAGTCCTGCCGACACGTAGCCACCGGGGCTGTTGATATACAGCGTGATATCCTTCTCCGGGTTCTCGTACTCAAGGAAAATCAGCTGCGCCATGACGTTGTTCGCCACTTCATCGTTGATGGGCGTGCCCAAAAAGATGATGCGCTCCTTGAGGAGGCGGGAGTAGATATCATAGGCGCGTTCACCACGCCCGGTGGTCTCAATGACGGTAGGAATGATCATTAACTAACCTCTTTTACTTGGATTCTTCGGCAGCCGGACGGATACCCACGATAAAGTCGGCAGCCATCTGGAAGCGGAGTTCTTCACGAAGCTGGTTGATACGGCCAGACTGACGGAAATGAGACTTCAGGTCGTCAAATTCGATGTGGTAAGCCTTGGCCATTTCCTGCAGGCGGGCGTCCACCTGGGCCTGTGCCGGGCGGATCTTTTCCTTGTTGGCCACGAACTCCAGAATGCGATGCTTCTTGATTTCGCGGATAGCTTCGGGGGCCAAAGTCTTCATCTGTTCTTCGGTGGGTTCCACCGCATCCTTGGGGTCCTGCACGTTGCGGTTGATGGACCACTTGATGAGGTCTGCCACGCGGGCATTGGGAACCTCGAACGGGTTCTGTTCGATAAGCTTGTCGATGGCTTCGTCAATGGCCTTGGTCTTGGCGGCATCCTGCTTCTGGTTGGCAAGGCTTTCGGCGATATTGCTCTTCAGTTCGGCTTCGTCCTTGACGCCCACCTTCTTGCAGAATTCCTCGTCCAGGGTAGGCGGAACAATCTGGCGCACGTCCGTCACTTCCACCTTGAACTGGGCGGTCTTGCCGCGGTAGCGTTCGTCCTTGTGGTCGTCGGGGTACTTGAAGTTGATTTCCTTGGTTTCGCCAGCGTTGGCACCGGTCAGACCCTCGTCAAAACCGGGGCTGGCGGATTCGCCCAACAGACTACGGAATTCGCGGTTCTCGGGTAGTTCCTGCTTTTCGCCGTCAATCACCACATCCAGGTAGTTGCCCACCACCACGTCGCCCTTCTGGGCTGCGCGGTCCACATGTTCGTCCTTGCTCCACATCTTCATCAGGTGGTCGAATTCGGCCTGGACTTCTTCTTCGTGGACTGCGGTCTGAGGAACGGTCACACCAGTGTCGGCATAGCCCTTGATGTCGATTTCAGGGTCAATTTCCACTTCTACCGTCATGGTAATGGCGGATTCCTTGTCGTCGTTGAACTTTACGACCTTCAACTGGCCTACGGGGATGATGTTCGCCTTCTTGAGTTCGGCATTCAAGACGGCATCTACGGTCTCGTTCACGACCTCATGACGGATAGAATCGCCGAACTGCTTCAAAATCATGGCCTTGGGAACCTGGCCCTGGCGGAAACCCTTCAGCGTCACCTGCTTTTTGTACTGGGACAGCTTCTTTTCAAAAGGAGCCTTCAGGTCCTCCTGGGGGATATTGACTTCGAGGGTACGCAGGGTTGCGCTGGTTTCTTTGATTTCAACGGACATATAGACTCCGGTATTCGTTAGTAGATTAAAATTTCTGCGAGGGGTGGGAGTCGAACCCACACACCGAGGTACCAGATCCTAAGTCTGGCGCGTCTGCCAATTCCGCCACTCTCGCGATTTGAGGACAAAGATACAAAAAAAATGCTCGGAATGTGGGACCTCAAACCAACAACCCATCTTTATACGCCCTATCTCCATTCATTTTTCTCTACAATGTACTATCGCCTTTTTTTTGTTTTTTGTAAAAGGATTGTTCAAACTTTTTACCAAAACGCTTTCTTGCTATATTATCGTAATGGCCTTTCAAGAAAAAAAACGCGATCAGACCTTCGATGTACTCAAGGGACTCCTAATTTTATTTGTCATTGCCGGGCACAGCCATTTCTCTTTCACAGTGGAACACTTTTTCGTCTCTTTCCACATGCCCGCGTTCTTCTTTATTTCGGGATACTTCTACAAAGCAAGGCCCCTAAAGGATGAACTGAGGGTTGATTTTAGGCGCTTAATCGTCCCCTACCTCTTTTCTTGCTTTCTTCTAGTTCTAATCGCCCTTTTAAAGGACATCCTTTGTGGCACTCTGTGGCAGTCCAGCTCGGAGCATGCTCTCACCGCCCTGCTTGGAGGCCCACCGATAATCCCACTGCCCATTTTGAACAAAGTGGTTGAACTAGGCCCCCTATGGTTTCTCACGGCCCTTTTTTTCGTTCGGCTCATAGCGCATTTTCTTTTCCAAAGCAAAATTCCTCACTGGTTCAAGGCGACAACCATATTCTTGCTCAGCATCGCCTGCATGAAAAACTCGGTACGCTTTCACATATTTATTCCGTGGTATATCCCTTCGGCATGCTGCGCCCTCGGGTTCTTCTTCGTAGGAAATCTGCTCAAGTCATTTGGTAACGTTAACGCAAAATACAAGTGGATGCTATTTGCATTCACCGTGCTCTGCTGGGGTTATTGTCTGCTATTCTCCGGCATGTCGGTTAACGCCTGCCTATTCGGAGCGCATTATATCATCGATCTTGCCGGAGCCCTAGGGGGAACACTCGTTTTCTACTTACTGTCACGCAAAATCACCAAGAGCAAACCAACATCCAATTTCTTGGGTTTCATAGGGAAATACAGCCTAGCCATCTTCTGCTTCCATGCTATCGAGTGTCCTTTTTTCCCGTGGGACACCTTTGAGCCGTTCATCCAAAGTTACGGCCAGCTAGCAAGCCTTGCCATTTTCCTGATGCGAGCAGGAATCCTGTTGTTGATAACCCGATGCGTTATCGGCATACCCTTCTTCAAAAAAATTTTCAGTTACAGCTAGACCCTAGTTTCTGGCAAGAACCTGCAAATCACGTTTTGACAAGTATTTTGTAAAGAAGATCACCAAAACTTCCACGACGATTGTCGCAGTCGCAAGCCAAAGTGAAACGTCTCCCGTCTTCCAGAAACAGACAACGCAGGGAATAAGTAAAAGGTGAATATAGAATACCTTCGTAAACTGTCTGCGTTTCTTGGCATCCACAGAGAGGAACAGATAAATAAAAATGCTCAACTCAGAGCAGATTTTTGCAACGGCAGCACCGAAAATTCCGTAAGTAGGAACCAACCACAAATTGAATAGCAGATTTGCACAGCCCGCAATTGCAGCAAGCACAAGGTATTTCTTCTTGGATTGAGAAATAAGCCATTCGCTCCACGGAACCGAAAAAAAAGATACCACCAGCCAGCAGGCAAAAAGAAACATGAGTCTTGATGCCGGGAAATCAACCGATATCGGCACTATTTTTGAAAAGATGAATTCTGAAAACAAGAGCGCAAAAAGAAGGAAACCTGCACTCATCACGCCCAGTATCTTATGACTTGACAACACAAGTCGGTCCGATTCTTGCTCCGCGCTTACTTCTTTTAAGCGAGCTAACTGACGTCGTAGCGGTTCACTCAAAGAACCTCCCAATAAAAAGACAAACAAAGCATAACGATAACAATAGTCGTAAATCCCCACCATAGCATTTCCACCAAAAAACTTCAAGAAAAAGATATCTACGTTCTGGTGCAGCAAAAGCAACGCCGAAGAAACAAATAGAATAAGGGATCCCTGATAACACCGCAACCCTTCTTTCCATTCCCCCTTATTCGGAAGCCCCAGGGAGAAACCCTTCCTAGGACCGACAACCCACAGGGCAATTGTGGCCATCGCCTCTGATCCAACATCCATTACGGCGAAATATTCGATAGAGGGAACATGCACAAAATAAATCAGGGCCAGCAGTAGTCCCTGCCTAAAGAACTGGACCAAGGAATTAATACCCGCAAGGCCTTTCCTTGCAATCAACCAATCAATGTTTACAGGTCTCAGGAAAACCGTCAATAAGTATATCTTCAAAACTGTTCCACAAGTCCAATCTAAAGCAAAATATGCGGCAATCACTACCAACGCAAGTCCAACAACCAAACATCCCCGAATATAGCCCATTGCCGTAAAAATTTTTCTATCTAACACAGTGTCGTCAGGTTTCTCAATCAACGCAAAAGACGACATACCAAAATTCAAGACAAAATTGATGTAGGTAATAAGGGTATAGGCAAAGGCCACCTCTCCCCAGCCCGCAGCACCAAACTTGACAATAGCAATACTAGTTATTATAAAACGGACAAGCCTGCCCAATCCTTGAGCAGTGCCATTTACAGTCGCATTTAAAAGAAGGGAATCTTTTCTCATGAACGTTTCTTCCACTTCTTATATAATTTTTGGCGTAAAAATTCACGAAAATTCCAGAAAGCCCATAAAACTTTTTTGCTAAACATCGGACGATTAAAACGAGGATTCGAACAGCTCGATCTTATTAGCCTCACTAATTTTTCCCCATTCTGTTTCCAGCGAAAACGAGTGTGCACATAGGCGAACATTTTTTCACCGTCGGCTTTCAAAGAATCTCTTGTTGAATTTTTTAAGTAATCACGAAGAGTCTCGTAAGAATCAAAAACGAAGGGCGTCACCTCAGGGTGTGCACAAAGATTCAAAACCAAAGCTGGTTTATGAGCAAATCCAGCTTCAGCAAGAGGCAAATTAAAAAGTTCCCATTGGGAAAAACTTACCAAGGCATCACATTCGGAATAATAAGAAGCTAATTCCTGATCTGTGACAACGCCAGGGGTGTTTATTCCCAAAATATTTAATTTTCGAGCAGAATCTTCATCTCCCCGACCAACAACTGTTATCTGACATATTTTTCCCAGTTCTTTTTTTAAGCGAATAATATGATCTAGCCCCTTATATTTCCACTCCCCCTTACGATAACGAGTTACGGTCAATATCTTTATGGGCCCCTGAACATCGGGACAGATTTTCTTGTAGAGTCTTTCATAGTGATCTGCACCATTATAAATCACACTTGCCTTGGGCCAATTCAAATATTCAGCACCATACCTACTAATTGTCACAATCTGATTTAGAGTCGGGTATATTAACCCCTGACGATTTCCAATTTCTTTAAGCCTTGCTTCCCTTTCTTCAGGCAAGCACAGTTCTACAGGAGGAAAACCATGTTCATACCCTATGGTAAAAGCACCACAATCGTTCTCAGTTAGAAACTGATAAAATGGATCCGTATGAGCTATAATGACATCATATCGACCGGCTATTAATGATTTTCGGAGGCCTTTCAGATGCGTCGGAACACGAACGGCCTGCACCCCTGAACAGAGTAATGCCCGATCCAATTCACACGCATACAAATCTATTTCAAAACCAGCATCCACCAAAAAAGGGAGCTGCGAAGATATTACCCTTGCAACACCAAATTCAGCACAGTATACCGATGTCAAAATCGCAATTCGCATTTTTCTTCAATCTCTTCACCTATACCCGACGTTATCAAGGGCAGCTCGTCCGTTTTTCTGCGTACACCCATGCCACAAAACCAGCAAAAAAACAATATCATATATATCCACAGCCAAAACAACCCTCGCTTAAACCCTTCTACAAACCACCACCAACCAATGTAATATAAAAACAACGAATAAAAGATTATGTTCCGGGGAGTAGCAAATCGACTCATTCTTTCGTACAAATAGCACATAAAAAAAGAAACAAAAAACGGAAACCATACTGTTCCAACAACGCCCCAATCTTTATAAACCTCCCACAAATAACCGGTCGTATTAAATCCAGGCACTTTTTGGACGCTCTTATTAAACATATTATCCCAACCCATCATATCCCTTATCGCCATCGGGAAACGCGTATATTCAAACATCCCATATAAGGCGTCTATACCCATCGTAAACGGGTGAATCATCCGATCCGTTGGCGGATTAATGGCATAATCCAAATTCCAATAGTTATTGGCTATATATTTGTAAGGCATCAACACAATTTGGCGAGATGTCATTCCCTTTATAGAATTGGCACCATATTGCGATCGAAATTGGGCCACAAAAACGAAAAATACCGCCACCAAAACCATTGCTACAACAATGTACTTGACGTTTATTCTCTTTTTCACATAATTATAAATGATTATGGACCATCCTAAGCATAAAAGTACAGTCGAACGATTCGGATAGCACATAAACGCTATCAGGGGCGTTGCCACGGCGCACACTCTTGACACGTTGCGAATCCACCTATACGGATTCAAATTTTTGAACGAAGCCAGAACAAAATAGCAGGTAACAAGAGGAGCTGTTGATTCCAAAATGGGGAAATACCCATAATCAATGTCCGGAGAAACCCAATGACTCGGATCTGACGAAAAAACGATTAAACCACCCGCAACAAAACTTATTCCAGCAACACCACATAAAAAAAACAACAATAAAAAAATAGAGCAGATAAAATGCTTCTTCCAGGAATAGCTATCTAAATGCAAATTCAAAACTTTTTTTACGCTCATAGAGCTATTTTGTGAAGGAGCAAGACAATAATACGTTAGTGCCCCCATCGCAAACGAAACCATTGCCCCCATCCAAACACACCAAGTTAAGGGCTGAAAATCAGTCATTTGCGGCACGACTTTTAAATAGGCAATACCCAAAGTCAAGCATTGCGTGAACACATATATGACTACCGGATGAAAAAAATCTTTTTTACACATCCATGTGTAAAAAAGACAAAAAGCAACCACAAGAAAACATGCCGCGCTTACTGGATTTTGATCAATAAAATCAATCATTTATCAAAGCCTGATGGCAGATTTTAGTTTTTGGATTTCTTGTGCTAAAATCGAGTTTTTTGATTCTTGCTTCAATTTTTCTAAAAGTGAGCTCACAACCAACGCCATCAGGGACGATATCATCATTGTATATAAGAGCATCAAACCACGCTTAGGAAACACTTTCTTATCATTTTCCCATGGGGGCTCCAAAATATGCAAATTGGTCAACATTTTTGATTCCGCCAGCCGCATTTCTTCACTTTGTGCCATCAGCATCTGGTACATAGCTTCAAGAACCTTTATTTCCGACTTATACTGCATATATTCTGCCGCAAGCTCAGAAGATTTTTTCAACGAAACAATACCAACCTCTCCATTTTTCCCGGTCAACGTGCCATTAAGCGCTTTATTTACGCCCTCATAACGTTTATGCAACTGCTCATAACGCTTGCTATTCTCTCCTCGATCATCTCTTTCATATTCCATTTCCAAAGAAAGATCTTCCCGCTTGGCTTGCAATTCATTTAAATATTTGATGGTAGATTCCATCTGGATTTCGGGATCGTAGAAATTATTATCCGATTGGAATTTTGCAAATTTTTTCAAATGACGATTGAGCTCTTTTGTGCAAGAATCTAAACGTTGCTCTAGATATATTCGAGATTGTCTAGCCTGTGCTGTCTTATAGGCGTTGTATGCCGAATCAGCCTTATCCAGCATAAAATCGACCATTTCTGCAGCCAACCGATAATCTTTATCCTCGATAGAGACTTGAAACATATTTTCGTCGTTATAGTCAAAACTAAAATTTTCCCTAAACATTTTCAACATATCAGCCGCATACTTTCCATCGAACTTGTAATGTTTCACCAAATCAAAATGTTCTATAACCTGCAAATGCAGTTCCCAAGAATTAAAAATTGTCCAGACAACATCTGACTCATTTTCAGTAGATAATTTCAACAAAGAACCTAGCATACCTCCGGCATTTTTTTCGGACTTGATAAAATTGCCGATTCCGCTTCCGATGGAACCATCACTGCTAGGGGGAGTGATAATTGCAGACGCCTTATAAACAGGATCAATGACCCACATAACAAGAACAAAAACAGCAATAGTAGGAACAGCAATTATCACCGTGCACAGTTTCAAATGCGCAAGAGCATTATTGAGCAATCGCAGCAGCAACTCCAAAAATGTCAAATTTTCTTGCTTTTCCATATATCACTTTTTATTGTTGTTATATGTCACATAAACAATAAGGGCCGAAGAAATGACCGTCAACAATGAAGCCAAAAACAACGTAAAATCCTTGAAGGACTCATAACGGCTTCTAGGAATCTCTATTAAATCGCCGGGTAAAATTTCGTCCTCAGCAACTTTTACTGAAATTTCTTTTGGTTCGCTTCCGCGCCATACCGACACCTGTCCCCAGCTACCCGTTGTAATATTAATTCCCGCCGCTGAAATGTAATCAATGGCATGCCATGTGGGATCATAGGGGAACTTTCCCATAGCCGTGACGGCGCCACCCACATATACAACCATTTCTTGAATAGAAAACTCCACCTCGGTATTGGGAGCCACCTTTGTCAGTTTCATCTCTGACATAGTTATCCATCTGGTCGACTTGCCGGGTTCCCTAACACAAACAGACTTGTAGCCAAGGTTATCCATCCGACTTCCACCGGCGAGGTTAAAATAATCCTGCAAAGTCCGGCCTTCTTGATAAGCGACGCTCGTCCTGGAATCCGGAAAAATCAATACCACGTTATCACCTACAGCAACAAAGGGAACATAAATTCTATCACCTTGTTCTAGCATAATATCAGCACTGAAATCGCCCCGAGACGACATGGCATTGTAATCTATATGCAGTGTGTCATTCCCTCGTATAACCCAAATGTCCTCTCTATTGGCGTTAGATACAAGACCTCCAATTTGCCTAATGAAATAACTCAATCTTGTCTGAGACTCCACTAAATGCTGCCCGACCTGAGATACTGCCCCCATGGCGTTAATCCTGAATTTTTTCAAGGCCGCCAGCTGAACATAACAATATTCCCGCTTATAGCGTCTTGACACCAAGTCCAAAATTAGCTGGCGGGCCTCAGCAAGGGTCTTGCCACCAACATTGACTGCACCACATTCCTCTATAGCGACAGAGCCATCGGGATAAACTTGTACAGTCACATAGTTATTTTCCAACACCAAGTCTAAAAAATCACCTGGTCCCAACACATAGCTGGAATCTACGGATTGGTCGGCATAAGTCGGATTCAAAGCAATTCCACTTCGATTTGACACCGTTGGAGATGAACTTAATCCGAAAGATCGGTCCCTTTCCGTTGCAAAGGACCCCACCGAAAAGAACAAAATTAAAAGTACGCATGTAACTACATGGTGCATAATACATTACTCAAAAAAAGCTCTAATTAAATATACAAAAAAACACCCCGCTCAGAAAAGCGAGGTGTTTTTAACATTTCTAGAAATTATTCTGCAGCCTTGCTTTCGCCTTCGACCATATTAACGGCTTCGGACTTGGCAGGTTCGGCAACACCCTTCTTGGCCTTCACCACGATTTCGTCTTCCACGAGACCCACGAGGGCCATTTCGGAAGCGTCACCGGGGCGGTTGGGGCCGAGCTTCAGCACGCGGGTGTAACCACCGTTGCGGTTTGCATAGCGCGGGCCGATTGTGGCAAACAGGTCCTGCAGAACCTTGGGATCCATGATGAAGCGGGCAGCTTCACGACGGGCAGAAAGATCGCCCTTCTTGGCATAGGTCACCATGCGGTCTACCACGCCACGGACAAGCTTTGCCTTGTGGAGGGTTGTACGCACATAGCGCTTGCCCTGTTCGGTTTCCATGCCCTTTCCGATGATAGAAGTGGCAAGGGCGCGGAGGATGGCACGCTTGTGCTGGGCGTTAACGCCGAGTTTCTTGTTTTTTACACCGTGTCTCATTTTTAATCCTTCAAGTATTCATCGACATCCATGCCAAAAGAGAGGCCCATGGCTGTCAACACCTCGTTAAGTTCCACCAAGGACTTCCGACCGAAGTTCTTGTATTTGAGCATATCGTTTTCCTTGTTGCGCACAAGTTCACCGACCGTATGGATGTTGGCCATACGCAGGCAGTTGCTGGAGCGAACAGAGAGTTCCAGTTCATCGACGCGAGTGCGGAGCAGTTCCGCGATGCGCTGGTGTTCTTCGTCCTGGCCTTCAGCACCTTCGGTCACCAGGTCACCTTCGAAATTGATGAAGATTTCCAGGTGGTCGACGAGAAGCTTGGCAGCGTAGGCCAAGGCATCTTCGGGGTCGATGGAGCCGTCGGTGGTGATTTCCAGTTCCAGACGGTTGTAGTCTGTCTTCTGGCCCACGCGGGTATCGCTGATGTGCATTGCGACTTTCTGCACCGGGTTGAAGTTCGCGTCCGTAGCGATAACGCCAATCGGAGCGTCCTTGTCCTTCAGTTCGTCGGCACGGACAAAACCGCGGCCACTGGAGATCTTCACGTCCATGGAAAGCGATGCGTTACCGTTCAGAGTAGCGATATGGACATCGGGGGTCAAAACAACCACGCCCGGGTTTTCCATAAAGGACTTGGCAGTAACTTCGCCGTCGCCGGACACGTCCAGGTGCAAAGTTTCGTCGTGATCGGAAAGGAGCTTCACGCGGATGCTCTTGAGATTCAGGATGATATCGGTGACATCTTCCTTGACACCGGGAATCGTCGAAAATTCCTTCTCGACGCCTTCGATTTTCACGGAGACAATGGCCGCACCCTGCAGGGAGGAAAGGAGCGTGCGACGGAGAGCGTTACCGAGGGTGATACCCCAGCCACGTTCCAAGGCCTCTACGACAAACTTTGCATAGCGGCCGTCTTCGCCGGTTTCCACTTTCTGGAAGCTGCGCGGCATTTGAAGTGATTTCCACATCATTGGCGATACCTCTTTGGATTAGACTCTTCTCTTCTTTTTAGGACGGCAACCGTTGTGAGGAATGCCCGTCACGTCCCGAATAGAGAGGACTTCGAGGCCCGCATTCTTGATAGCGCGGACGGCGGATTCACGACCACCACCGGCGCCCTTGACGCGGACATCCACCTTGCGCATGCCGAGATCGAAAGCCTTGTGGGCAGCGGCTTCGGCAGCGAGCTGGGCGGCAAACGGAGTGCTCTTGCGGGAACCCTTGAAACCGGCATTACCGGGAGAGCCCCAAGCGACCACGTTACCGCGAGCATCGGTGATAGAAACGATTGTGTTGTTGAAGGTAGCGTTGACGCAGGCGATACCCTGGATGTCGATACGCTTCTTGCCCTTCTTGACCTTGACTTCTTCAGCGGCAGCAACCGGAGCTTCGGCAGCGGCAGCAGTTTCCTTAATTTCTTCTTCAGCCACGAGGAATCTCCTTACTTCTTCTTGTTAGCCACAGTCTTCTTGGGGCCCTTGCGGGTACGGGCGTTGGTACGGGAACGCTGACCGCGGACCGGGAGGCCCTTGCGGTGGCGGATGCCGCGATAGCAGCCGATATCCTGCAAACGCTTAATGTTCAAGGTGATTTCTGCGCGGAGCTGACCTTCCACGGAGTATTCGTCTTCCAAGAGATGACGAATCTTACCTTGTTCTTCTTCGGTGAGGTCATCGCACTTTTTATTCTTGTCGATACCCAGCTGGGCACAGACCTTGTTTGCGGTGAACAGACCGACACCATAGATTGCCGTCAGACCGTACTCGACGGTCTTGTTTTTCGGTAAATCGACACCAGCGATACGTGCCATACGATCTCCTTATCCCTGCTTCTGCTTGTGACGGGGGTTCTTCGAACAGATGATACGCAATACACCCTTGCG
>DGRZ01000007.1:0-667 GCA_002391195.1 Fibrobacter sp. UBA4375
GGAGCGGCGTTCGGGTCCTTCTTCGGCACGCCAATGTGGCGGTTGCCCTTGAGGAATTCGATACCCTTGTTGCCAGCCTTCGTCTGGAGGCAGCCCGTGATGAAGATGGTTTCGTCGGTGACCGGCAGGCCATTTTCTTCCAGGAGGGCCTTGGCCTTCGGAATGCCCGGTTCGAGAATTTCTTCTGCGCACTGGACGCCCGGATAGGCTTCCTTGAAGGGCTTCATGTTGAACTGGTCGGCAGCGATCTTCACGAGTTCCGGATCCGGTTCGCAAGGAGTCTTGCCCTGGTAACCGAGGAGCATCTTGCCGTAGCCTTCGGTCATCTTGAACCAAGTACCGCGGCCTGCGGCCTGGTTCAGGGTGTTCATGTAAGCCTGCTGGAAGTAGAACTGAGAAACCGGCGTCACGGAAGAAGCAAAGCCACCGCGGCGGACGCATTCACTCATGTTCTCGATAACCTTCGGGAACAGGTGGAAGGTCTTGGTTTCGCGCATCATGAGGGTGTTGGCGGTAAGAGCGCCACCCGGCATGGGGCTGAAGATCACGTCAGTCGTAATCTGACGGGCTTCAGGCGGGAAGTTGTAGTCCTTGAGGCATTCGACGGCCACGTTGTTGGCTTCCATGAGTTCCGGAATGTGATCGTCGACGATGCTGTCTTCACCGA
>DGRZ01000007.1:804-8082 GCA_002391195.1 Fibrobacter sp. UBA4375
GTACCGCCGGAAAGCGGCTTGCGGCCGAGGTCGACGCCATCGGCGCCACCTTCGATAGCGGCCTTGTACTGGGCCACACCGGTACCGCAGGTGTCATGGCTGTGGATGCGGAGTTCCACCTTATCACCGAGGAGCTTGCGGGCGCGCTTGAAGGTTTCGTAAACCTTGGTGGGGTTCGTGGTACCGGAAGCGTCCTTGAAGCAAACGGATGCGAACGGAACGCCAGCGTCCAAGATGTTGCGGAGGATGCGTTCGTAGAATTCCGGGTTGTGGGCGGCGTTGAGGTCGCATCCCGGAGGAAGTTCCATCATGGTCACCACGACTTCGTGTTCCAGACCGGCGTCGGTAATGCACTTGCCGGAGTAGATCAGGTTGTTGACGTCGTTCAAAGCGTCGAAGTTACGAATACGGGTCATGCCGTGCTTCTTGAACATGTCGGCATGGAGCTTGATCATGTCGCGGGGCTGCGGAGCGAGGGCCACCACGTTGATACCGCGGGCAAGGGTCTGCAGACGGATGTTCGGGCCCACCACGCGGCGGAACTCGTCCATCATGTCGAAAGCGTCTTCGCCGCAGTTCTGGTACAGGGCCTGGAAACGGGCGCCGCCACCAGCTTCAAAGTGGGTGATGCCAGCCTTCACGGCAGCTTCGACCGCGGGCATAAAGTCCTTGGCGAACACACGGGCACCGAAAATAGATTGGAAACCATCGCGGAACGAGGTGTCCTGGAACTTGATCTTTTTCATTTGTGTCTTCCTATGGGATAAATCCCTTGTTTTACTGTATAATAAATACGGCGAGAAAGATAGAAAAGACGAGAGACGAGAGACGAGAGACGAGAGATGTTGGGGGAGAATTTTTGCCTAGAACATGGAAATCTACAAGAAATTAGAACGAAATGTTGATTATTGTACTCTCGTCTTTCGTCTGTAGGCTCGAAGAGCCGTTCTTTCGTCTAAACTATATAAACATCATGGTGTTCAGTTTGGCCCGGTATTTCCAGGTGAGTTCGTGCTTGGGCCCCAAGACGCCAAAGAGGGTGAGCATGGCCTTCTTGGCGGCCCCGTCGTTCCACTCAGGGGCTTCTACGAACAAATTAAGGAATGTCTGCAGGGCACTTTCAAAGTCTTCGGCACAGGCCAGCTTGCAGGCCTCGTGATAGACAACGGCTTCCTTGCCTGTAACGTCTTTCTTGGCGGCTTCGGCATGAAAGTCCAGCAGCTCCAGCAGAGATTTTGCCTCCCGGTACTGGTCGTCTGCTTCGGTAAACTTGGCAAGAACTTCCTTCGCCTTTTCGGTGTCGCCGAGCCCAAGACTTGCCTTGGCCCACAAGAGCTGCAACTTCTTGTCGTCGGGATTCTTTGCGAGGGCCTCGTCGAGCATGGGGAGGGCTTGGTCGAAGTTTTTCTGGGCGATGGCGTCTTCCAGGGCCATCTGGAAACGGGCCTCGTCACTCACGAAGAACTTTTCGAGACGCTTCTTCAGGTCCGCTTCGGGGAGAACGCCTTGGATGACATCGGCAATCTGGCCTTTGTCTACAATATGGACTTCAGGCACGGACCGCACCCGGAACGCCTGAATGAGCTGCATATTTTCCCGTTCGTCGCAACTCACGACACCCAGCGTAAAGTCCATGCTGGTAGAAAGAGTCCCCAACAGCTGGGAATAGGGGGCGCAGTCGGGGTATTCTGCCGAGGAGAAAAGTACGGCGACGGCGCGGTTTTCGGAGGCCTGTGCCACCTCGGTCTCAAAATTTTCAGCGGTAATTTGAACTACTTTAGCCATGGGCTAAATTTAGTTAATCATAACTCCGAAATCCGAACTCCGAATTCCGAATTAACTATATTCCTCTCCATGAGTACCTGCCCGTTTTGCAAATCCGAAGTCGCCCAGATGAAAATCGGTCATCTGGACCTGCGCATGTGCCCCAAGTGCTTTTCGGCGTTTTTTCCCTGTGACCAGACCACGGCCCTCCGAGGAGACCTGCCGGACAAGTCCCGCGAGCTCTGGTACAATGCCCTGCTTGCAAAGAACGTGGCGGACCCGGACATGACAGGCGCCTGCTGCATTGACCATGGTGAACCACTGGTGGATGGTAAAATTCCTGACTACGGCTACGAGGGCAAGGCGACCACCTGCTGCAAGATGTTCCATTTGCCGCCTTCCATGGTCCTGCGCATTCTCAAGCGGACCATCGACTCGCCTTTCCAGAAACCGGCCTCTAGTGGCAAGCACCATTTCTTTTTTATCCGCGCTATCGATTCACTTGTTTCTAAATTGTTTGGTGAAAAACAACCCGATGAAGATCCTTTGGATGCCATTCCGTACAACATCCACCTGAAAAAATTCTTCGAGTAGCATGAAAAAGACCTATATCATCCTTTCGGCTATAGCGGCAGTGGTCCTGCTGGCTTACCTGCTGCTCCCCAAGGTCACCTTCGAAGAGGCGGTGTTTCCTCTTGAAAAGGGTGTGACCCTGCTTGCCTACGATGATCAGGCCGACGGAGGAATGTCCAGGATTGAATTCGGGAAAGAGGGCGACGCCCTTTCTTTCCGCTGCACCCTTGGAGAAGACACCACCCTTGCGGCCTGGTGCGGGCTTCTCTGGAACTTTGACCCGGACAGCGCCAAACTTTACCGCAACTGGTCCCTTGTAGATTCCCTGATTTTTGACATGGAAGCCCAGGGGACCCAAGAGGTCTTGGTAAAACTCTGGACCTACGACCCGGACATTACCGATATCAAGAAGGCCAAGACATTCAGGCTTTTGATGAAAGAACTGCCCCTGCAGAAAGGCCGTAACCGCGTCGCCATTCCCATAGACCAGCTCTACACGCCGGATTTCTGGTACGAAGATGTGAAGACGGAATCGGGCAACAAGCACACCCACATGGAAACCGCTGCACGGCTAGAAATCGCCCCCGGCTGGAACCAGGCCCGAGGCAAGTCGTTTTCGCTCAAGATTCACGGCATCAAGGCCATCGGCATGAGCAGTTTCAGTTTCGGAATCGTGCTCGCTATTTTTGTGGTGCTGACCATTATAGCCGTCGGCAGGCGGCACCAGGTCAAGGACGAAACCGAAAGAGAAGATGAAGAACAGAAATAAGATTCTCGGTCTAATATTCTTTGCCGTAGCCTTCGCCTTGTGGGGGCTTTTCTTTACGCAGTTCAAGAGCAACTCCCTGGAGTTGTTCCCGTCAAGGACTTTTGAAATCTACACCCTGACAGACCACGAGGCCATGGGCTTTTCCACCTCCGAAGTGACGGTAAGCGATTCTCTCGTGGATGCGGTAGTGAATATCCGGAGCGGCAAGGCGTTCCCTTTTGCCGGGTTCGGTTTCAACCTGATGTCCCAAGACGGGAGGCCTGCAGGCTACATGGACCTGTCCAGGTTTGATTCCCTGGAGGTGGAAGTTTCCACCGTGCGGATGAATTCTATTGGTCTACGCATTCTCACAGACGACCCTCAGTATTCGCAGAAAGGGCTGTACATGAGTTACCGCCCTCTGGAAACCCAGGCTCCGGCGGGTCGAAGTTTCGGTTCGGCCAAGGTCGCCATCGCTGACTTCAAGACGGCGGAATGGTGGCTGGCGGGCATGGGACTAGAAAAAGATGATGGCCTTACCTATTTATATAGGGCCATACTTCTCGAGGTTTATAACGGCCGGGGCACCCTGCGGGGAATTCCCGACGCCATCCAGGTCAAGTCCCTGCGGCTTTGGGGCGAAAACCGCGATTTTAAGAAAGGAATGTTCTTTGGCCTTGGACTACTGGCCATACTCTTTGTATGTTTTATTTACAGGGTTTTCCGCAAACCAGAAGATAGAATCGCCCGGAAACAGCAGATGGAAAAGGTCGCCCGTCTTTTGAAGTCTACGGACAAGTCCCTGGCCGAAATCGCTCTTGAAGTGGGGGAGAAGAAGGCCTCTCGTCTAGAGCGGAATTTCCGTAAGGTCTACAGGCTTTCGCCGCTGGAATACAGGAGGAAAAATGATTAAGCATTGGAACTTGGACAAGGTCATGCATTTCCTCAAGATCCTGGTCCTGTTTACGGTCGGGATGTTGCTGATCTATTACCTGAGGGGCGTTCTGTTCCCCTTCTTTGCGGCGTTTCTCATCGCCTATATCGTAGATCCCATAGTAAACCGCTTGCAAAAGAAGGTGAAGCACCGGATTATAGCCGTCATAATCGTTTTATTGGTGGCGGGGCTTGCCCTCGCGGGCGCTCTTCGCTTGTTTATCCCTTTGGTGATTGGCGAAGTGCAAAACCTGGGCGTTCTTATTGCCAAGGTGTTCAACGATTCGGAATGGGCTGCACGGATTGAAAAGTTGATGCCCGGCGGATTGTACGAAACCATCCAGTCCTTGATTTCTTGGGAGCAGTTGTCCGCTTCTATGCAGCACCTGGATTTTTGGAGAGAAGTGCAGAATATCGCTGGCAAGGTTCTTCCTGGAGCCTGGGGTGTGCTTTCTTACACGGGAACAATCGTTCTGTGGTTCTCCGGTGCTGCTGTAATTTTCATGTATCTGGTGTTTATCATGCTGGATATGCCCAAGCTCCGTCGGGGCTTGTACAGCCTGGTCCCTGAGCGGTTTCAGGACAATGCTATATCCTTCGCGAAAGAAACAGACCGCTTTATGGGAACCTATTTCCGCGCTCAGTCTCTGGTGGCCTTGACAGTGGGAACCCTTTATGCCATCGGGTTCGGTATAATGGGGCTTCCTATGGGGGTTGCCTTCGGGCTTTTCTCTGGCGCCCTCAACATGATTCCCTACTTGCAGCTTACCACCATCCCCTTGGCCCTTGTTTTGGCCGTGGTTCACGCCTTGAATACGGGTATGCCCTTCTGGGAAGTGGCCTTGATTATTTGCTCCATTTACCTTGTTGTACAGGTCATTCAGGACTTTTTCCTAGTTCCTCACATTGTCGGAGGCTCCATGAACTTGCCTCCCGTGGGCATTCTTTTGTCCTTGTCGATATGGGGTAAGTTGTTGGGCTTCTTAGGGTTACTTGTAGCCATTCCGTTCACTTGTCTGTGCTTGGTGTACCTGCAGAAGCTCCCCAAGAACAGGTTCGACGACGACCTTGATATGCCCGAACCGCCCCCCGAGGCTTGATTTATGGGGGTTGGGGGAAAATCAAGAAAAAAAATTTTTTTTTGAAAAAAGTTCCCCATTTGCCAAAAAAAAAGGTATAATATACGCATAACTTTCTTAAACTTAACTCAGGAGTTAAAAAATGAACAAACAAGATCTCATTGAAGCCATCCTCGCTAACAAGGAAGCTGGTTTTGAATCCAAGGCTGCCGCTGGCCGCGCTGTTGATGCCGTTCTCGACGGTATCGCCGCCGGTATCAAGAAGGACGGCAACGTCCAGCTGATCGGCTTCGGCACCTTCGCTGTGAAGAGCCGTGCTGCTCGCACCGGTCGCAATCCGCAGACTGGCGCTACCATCAAGATCAAGGCTTCCAAGACTGTTGGCTTCAAGGCCGGTGCTGCCCTCAAGGCTGACGCTGCTAAGTCCAAGGCCAAGAAGTAATCGATCTTTTGAGGTCTAAAAAAGGCTGCCCTTCGGGGTAGCTTTTTTTGTACCTAGATAACATGAGTTTATATGTACCTCTAAACGGGTCTGTTGTTTTGAATGCATTTGGATCTCGCGGGAATATTTTTTATATTATGGGCTGAAGAAAAGGATGGTTGTTATGAATAAAATATTTGTCGGGGCGATGTTGGTCGCTTCTATTTTCATCGGGGCTTGCGGAAGTTCTTCGGGCAGCGAAGCAAAGGACAATTGCACCGATGACCCAAACTTGCCGGAATGCCAGCAGAATGAAGGGGAACAGCAAAATACGGAACCGGAAGAACAAGAATCTGCCGTGCTTGAGTAGAAAACAAAGTTGATTCCGTAACTCTTTGCTGATCAATTAGTTAAATGTTCCTTGGTGTAAGGGACATTTTTTTGTAAAAACATATTGCCTTTTTTACATTTTTTGGCTATATTTGCGCAAGTTTGAACTGAATGAACTTTGACTGATTAAGATGATTTTGCATAAGGTCAATAAGGCAAAGGCACCTTGCGGAACACACGGTTCCGATGCAGTTAAAGTTTTTTCGTTTTCTGATTTTGCTGAACCATTTGGTTCGGCATTTTTTTTACCCAGCGTCAAAGCGACGCACACCCCCTACGTCACCCTGGAGCGCAGCGATAGGGTCCACGAGCACTAAAACACCAGAGTTTAAAAATTAATTAGCAATAACGGAGATAAAAAATGAAGATTGAAGGCATCGACAAAGTCCTTATCATCGGTTCTGGCCCAATCGTGATCGGTCAGGCTTGCGAATTCGACTATTCCGGCACCCAGGCTTGCAAGGCCCTGCGCGAACAGGGTTACAAGATTGTGCTCGTGAACTCCAACCCGGCTACCATCATGACCGACCCGGTCATGGCCGATGCCACCTACATCGAACCGCTGAACGTCGCCCGCCTCACCCAGATTATCGAAAAGGAACGTCCGCAGGCCCTCCTCCCGAACTTGGGTGGTCAGACTGGCCTGAACCTCGCCTCTGCCCTCAGCAAGGCCGGCGTGCTGGACAAGTACGGCGTGAAGGTCATCGGTGTGAACCTCGACGCTATCGAACGCGGCGAAGACCGTGAAATCTTCAAGGAAACCATGCAGAAGCTCGGCATCGACACACCGCGCTCTGGCATTTGCCACTCCGTGGAAGAAGCCGAAAAGATTGTGTCTGAAATCGGCTACCCGGTGGTGGTTCGCCCGGCATACACTATGGGTGGTGCAGGCGGCGGTTTCTGCTACAACGTGGAAGAACTCCGCACCATTTGCTCCAACGGCCTTGAACTCTCCATGACGCACCAGTGCCTCATCGAAGAATCCATCCTCGGCTGGGAAGAACTTGAAGTCGAAGTCGTGCGCGATTCCAAGAACCAGATGATCGCCATCTGCTTCATCGAAAACATCGACCCGGTGGGCGTGCATACCGGCGACTCCTTCTGCGCTGCCCCGTTCCTCACCATCGACAAGAAGCTTGAAGAAGAACTGAAGGAAAAGGCCTTCAAGATTGTGGAATCCATCGGCGTGATTGGCGGTACCAACGTGCAGTTCGCTCACGACCCGAAGACCGGTCGCGTGGTGATTATCGAAATCAACCCGCGTACCAGCCGCTCTTCCGCTCTTGCTTCCAAGGCTACCGGCTTCCCGATCGCCCTCATTTCTGCAAAGCTCGCCGCAGGCCTCACCCTCGACCAGATTCCGTACTGGC
>DGRZ01000008.1:0-78305 GCA_002391195.1 Fibrobacter sp. UBA4375
AAGCCGGCCACGTGCGCGGCATGCTTGTCGACAAGTACGAGCTGGGCGAACCCGATGAAAAGGGCCGTCCGCGTCCGGTCAAGGTCGAAGGCGCAAGCTTCGAAATCGAATGCGACACCGTGCTCGTTGCTATCGGTAACGGTTCTAACCCGCTTATCAGCAACACCACGCCGGAACTCTCTGTGGACAAGAAGGGTCACATCCTTCTTGAAGATGCCGCCGCCAACAAGACCTTCATGGAGAAGGTCTACGCCGGTGGCGACATCGTGCTGGGCGCAGCCACTGTGATCCTCGCCATGGGTGAGGGGCGTCGCGCTGCAGCCGGCATCAATGAGTTCTTGAAAAAATAAGCTTCGCATTACGGCGTCTCCCCATAGAGGATAACTCCACTAAGGGGCGATGCCCCAAGTGTCGTATAGCTCGCCCCCTCACGTATTACAATACGCTACGGGGGCTCGGCTCCTGGTCCTGCTTGCTTCTTTTTCAAGACCTGATATATTATAAGGGGATGGCTTTTGTGCCATCTT
Organism: Fibrobacter sp. UBA4375; assembly: GCA_002391195.1. Taxonomy (GTDB): domain Bacteria; phylum Fibrobacterota; class Fibrobacteria; order Fibrobacterales; family Fibrobacteraceae; genus Fibrobacter. The sequence continues at coordinate 528 of DGRZ01000008.1, forward strand.
CTTTTTTTTTGCAAAGAGTCTATGAAACATCAAAAATTTTAAATTCATCTAGAATCCAGAATTTGGAAAGACGTTCTAATGCCTGGCTTACATTTTCTACTTTATGTTCATGAGATTTCTTGTTAGCTTGTTACTTGTTGTGGTGATTTTCGCCGGCTGTTCCGAACGGACGGACCGCATTGAAAAGAAGCTGGAGGCCTACCTTCAGGAAGACCTGAAGTTCATGGTGGCGGAGACTATGAAGGCTGGAAGCCGGGATGCCTTGTTGGACACGCCCTATTACCGGGTCAAGGACTTTAGGTTGTTTTCTGGGGCGGAGGCTGAGATTTACTCTGCCTACGCTGAAGTGGATTATTTTATCTACAAGGACATGGCGCTTCACGAGAAGCGGAAATACCGCTACGATGTGAGCGCCCGCCATTGGGACCGGTACTACAAGGTCCTGTTCTTCGGGGCAGATTCGTTGAAGAATTGAGTTTTGCGCCCCGGACCTGGCACCTTGTGCCTCGAGCCTCAAAGCGAAGTGACCCCTAGCCCCTAGATCCTAGTCCCTAACAACTAATTACTATATTAATCAACAAAATCTTCACACAGAGGGAAATATTTTGTTTGGATTATTTTCTTGCGATATCGGTATAGACCTCGGAACCGCCAATACCTTGGTTCATGTTGCAGGTCAAGGAATTGTAATTAACGAACCCACCGTGATTGCTGTAGATAGCAAGAACAACAGGGTTTCGGCCATCGGCTTCGAAGCCAAGAAAATGCTCGGCCGTACTCCTGGCGAAACCCGTGCCGTGCGCCCTATGCGCGATGGCGTGATTGCGGATTTTGAACTGGTGGAAACCCTTTTGCAGACATTCATCAAGCGGGTGCAGAAATACCCCCTGTGGATGGTAAAACCTCGTGTGGTGGTCGGTGTGCCCAGCGGTATTACCGAAGTGGAAAAACGTGCCGTGATTGACGCCGCCAAGCAGGCAGGTGCCAAGGAAGTCCACCTGGTGCACGAACCCATGGCTGCTGCTGTGGGTATGGGAATCCCTGTGGAAGACCCTGTTGGTAACATGATTGTGGATATTGGCGGTGGCACTTCTGACATTGCCGTGATTGCCTTGAACGGAACGGTCTGCAACGCTTCTGTGCGCGTGGGCGGTGACGAGATGGACGAAGCCATCGTGAGCTACCTGCGTAGGATGTACAACTTGCATGTGGGCGAAAGCACCGCTGAACAGATCAAGATACAGATTGGTTCTGCAAGCCCCCTGGAAGAAGAACTGACCATGGAAGTTCGCGGTCACGACTTTATTGCGGGAATGCCCCGTACCATGACCATCAACAGCACGGAAATTCGTGAAGCCTTGAACGAACCTGTGACCGCCATTATCGAAGCGGTGAAACAGGCCTTGAGCATGACGCCTGCAGAGCTTTCTGCTGACATTTACGACAAGGGCATTATTATGACCGGCGGTGGCTCCCAGCTTCGCGGCTTTGACGAACGTATCCGCAAGGAGACGGGCCTTTCTGTAAACGTTATCGACGAAGCCCTGGTGTGCGTCTGCAAGGGTGCCGCCCGCATTCTCGAAGATTTGGACAAGTATCGTCCCGTATTGATTGCCTCGTCGAACTAGCCCAACTGAAAACGGTCCTCGATGCTTAGAGCGTTCCGCTTTATTGTCGGTTTGTTTTCGCAGAAGCATGGCATAGTCGCCTTTGCATTCTTTCTACTGCTTGGAATCTTGATGCGTCAGGCCCCGGAGGCCACGCAGAAGAGCGTCATATCGGCGGCTCTCGCCTCCGTGTTTTATCCGGCGCAGATGGTAATTTCGTCGGTAGATGAATTCCGCTCGGTGGCTCATGAAAATGAGATGCTGAAAGAGGAAAACGCAAGGCTCCGGCAAGAGACGTACTATGCCAGCGAAGCCCTGCAAGAACTTGCCCGACTGCATGCGCTGGTGCGCTTTGACGACAAGTGGGACTATCCCATTGTGACCGCACGTGTGGTGGGCCATAATCCCGGCCGTTTTTTAACGACTCTTGTCATCAACCGTGGAACGTCAAGAGGTGTCAAGGAAGACATGCCGGTGTTTTCTATGAACGGCTTGGTCGGAAAAGTTTCCAAGGCTACCCTCACTCATTCCAGAGTGCAGCTTTTGGTGGACCCGAATCTTAAGTTGTCTGTACTGGAACGCAGGACACGAGTGGTGGGCTTCTTGGAATCTGTAGATGGACGAACCCTTTCGGCCATGATTCCGACCCACGCCGGCGTGAAAGTGGGGGATACCCTGATTACTTCTGGCCTTGGGGGAATTTTCCCGAAAGGAATCCCGGTGGGTACGGTGACCCAAATTCGCCCCTCTGACTTGGAAGTGATGCAGTTGATGGATGTTGTGCCTTTCCAGGAATTTTCTTCTTTGGAAGAGGTCTTTGTGATGGGCAAGGAACCGGAATGGGTTGTGCAGGAACTTTTAGATGAATAGCTTGAAGTGGATAAAAGTTCTGTTGGTATTTATCGTCTGCTTTATTTTGCAGATGACGGTTGCTGAATGGATTCAGCTGTTCGGAGCAAGTCCCGATATTGTCGTTATCATGATCGTGTCTATCGCCATCAAGTTCGGGCCTGCGGCAGGGTGTTTCTGGGGATTCTTTGCTGGATTCACCCAGGATGTCTACGGACCTGCGGAATGGCTTGGTGCCAACACCATTTCCATGACGGTGCTCGGATTCTTGGTAGGCCAGCTAGAAGAGAGGTTCTTGACATTGAACCTGCCCATGAAACTGGGAGTGCTCGGCTTTGGATTCTTTGTGTGCGACATGGTTTATTTCTTCTTGACGGGGCTCGAAAAGGATGTGGTTACCAACCTGTTCTTTTCCAAGACCCTTCCGGAGTGTGCCTACACGCTGTTTGTTGCGGCCATCTATTTCCACTTGTCTATCGGGAAAAAGAAAAAGGTCCATGTTTAATAAGTCCGATAACGAGAGTGTTCAGAATCGGAACTGGAACGTACTGGTCTATATGACCGCCGTATTCGTTCTGTTTGTCATTCTATTGTTTCGGCTTTATTCCTTGCAGCATACTCACTATGACGAAAATTTCCAGCGGTCGGAAAATAACCGCTTGCGTCGTGTGGAACTGGTGGCCGAGCGCGGTTTTATTTACGACAGGAACGGCGAGGTCCTGGTGCGTAACAGGCCTTCTTACCAGATTGCCTTGCAGGCGCTGAACCTGCCTCGGAAAAAGGCTGGTCGGGATTCTGTGTTTAACGCCTTGCTCCATATTGTGGACAAGGACGGAAAGAGGATGTTTGATTCCCTTTCGTTGGATACGGCATTCCAGCGGACCCGCTGGATAAAGAACAGGCCTATCCGCATTCTGGAAGATGCTTCGCCGGAGCAGGTCTCCATTATAGAGGAACATTCCGAAAAACTGCCCGGCGTGGTGACCCTTATCGAGTCCAGGCGGGCCTACCCTTACGGGACACTTGCTTCCCATGTGCTGGGCTACACCAGCGAAATTTCAGAAGAACAGCTGAAGTTGCCGGAATACGAAAATTACTCCCAGGGTGACCGTATTGGCCAGAAAGGGCTGGAACAGTTTTATGACCAGGAGTTCCGCGGAACAAACGGTGTGAAGGTGGTGGAGGTGAACGCCTCCGGCCGCGAAATCAGTCAGGTGAAGGGGGTAGATAGCAAGGCTCCCATACCGGGACTCCATCTGGTATCGACTATCGATCTGAAATTGCAGAAGGTGGCAGAAGAGGCCATTCCGGATACGGCCCGAGGTGCTTTGGTTGCCATAGATCCCCGTAATGGAGAAATTCTTGCCATGGTGAGTTCGCCTAGGCTGGACCCGAATATTTTCTCTTTGAAAAAGCGCGAACGCAACAAGGGATGGGCTCAGGTGGCCCTGGATTCCCTGCGGCCCTTGACCAACCGCGCCATTTCGGGAACTTACCCGCCGGCGTCTGTGTTTAAGCTGGTGACGGCCGGAGCGGGGCTGGAGTATGGCGTGCTTTCGGAATTCAAGCATTATCCTAAATCTTGTACGGGCGGTTTCCAGTATGGAGCCCGCTACCAGAAGTGCTGGGGAAGCCATGGAAACCTGAACGTGGTGAACGCCATCCGGCTCAGCTGCGACGTGTTCTTTTACCAGGCCGGTCTCGACATTGACATGACCCGCATTAACGAATTCGGCAGGCGTTTCGGCCTAGGAGAAAAACCCCTGGGCGTAGATATTCCCGGCGAAAAGGCGGGGTGGCTTCCGGATTCGGTTTCTTTCAACTTGCGCAACAAGCGCTTGGGTTGGCGTTGGGCCAGGGGGCTTATCCTGAACTTGTCCATTGGGCAGGGCCAGATTGTGACGCCCTTGCAGCAGGCGGTGCTTGTTGGGTCTCTTGCCACCAACAAGGGCGTTTACAGGCCGCATTTTATGAAGGAACTTCGGGATAGCGAAGGAAACGTGGTCCGAAAGTACGAACCCGAAATTGTTCGCTCCGGAAAGATGAAGGAATCCACCCACCGTATTTTGATGGCGGCTATGGATTCTGTGGTGAACCACCCCGGAGGAACAGGTAAGCGCGGCCGCGTGCCCGATATCCGCGTAGGGGCAAAGACCGGTTCTGGCGAATGGAAGAAGGGCGAAAAGACCCACGCCTGGTATGCGGCAGTGGCCCCGCTGGACAATCCGGAAATCGCGGTAGCCGTGATTATGGAAGCTGCTGGTGGTGGTGGCGCCGTTTCGGGCCCTATTGCCCGTAAGGTGCTGATGGCCTACTTTGGGAAGGAGGACAAGAAATGAGTTCCGGTCGTTTTTTGGACAAGTCCCTGAAGGTGGACTGGTTCTTTCTTTTCTTGACCCTTTGCCTGATGGTCTGCGGCGTGCTGCTGGTTTATTCCGCCACCAACAACGAGAAGGTGGTCTTTTACGAGACTTTCTGGTTTAGGCAGATTATTTACTTTGTTTGCGGTAGCGCCATTGCGGCGGGCATTGTCTTTTTGCGTCTGGATTGGCTCAAGAGGATGGTGGTACCCATGTATGTGGCGGCATTGATTCTGCTTGTCGTGGTGCTGTTTTTTGCCGGTGACGTGGTGAAGGGCGCAGGCCGCTGGATTGACCTTGGCATATTCAAGCTGCAACCCTCGGAGTTTGCAAAGATCGCTTACCTGTTGACCATATCCTATTGGCTCTCCAGGCATCCGGTGAGCTTGTTCAAGCTGAAGAGCTTTGTTGTGCCCATGCTTTTGTTCATTGTGCCCTTTGCCCTAGTGTTGAAACAGCCAGACCTGAGTACGGCCTTGGTGTTTATTGCGGTAACCTACGTGGGGTTCTTTTTTGCGGGACTCACTTTGACGGATATGTTCCTGTTGGCAAGTCCGCTCCTTTCGGTACTGTTCTCCCATTCCCAGACGACTATGTTTCAGGTGCTTTGGGGACTCCTGATTTGTGCTGTGGTGTTCTCCTTGGTGCGCCGTCGCTTGCCCAAGATTTTGACTGTTTTGTTTTTGGTGGTGAACATCTTTGCGGGTTATGCCAGTTCTATGGCCTGGAACATGTTGCAGCCCCACCAGCAGAAGCGGGTGAATACCTTTTTGGACCCCATGAGTGACCCCTTGGGAGATGGCTATCAGGTTTTGCAGTCCCTGACGGCCATTGGTTCAGGTGGTCTCAAGGGCAAAGGCTTCGGGCATGGCACCCAGACCAACCTGGCCTTCTTGCCCGAAGAACATACGGACTTTATCTTTAGCGTGCTGGGGGAACAGTTCGGCTTTATGGGTTGCGCCGTAATCCTTGTGCTTTATTTCTTGTTCCTCTGGCGCGCCACCTCTACCTGCAAGCTTTTCTCGGACCCCTTTATCACCCTGATTACCATGGGGGCCTCTACCATATTCCTTTTCCATATTCTTGTGAATATCGCCATGACCATAGGGCTTATGCCCGTGACGGGGCTTCCCTTGCCGTTCCTTTCTTACGGAGGTTCCTTTGCCCTTACCTGTATGGTTTTGGTCGGTGCGATTCTTTGCATGAGATTCCAGGGCCATCGCCAGTAATTATATTTACGGCATTATGGCTACTATTCCTACCCACAAAGACAATCTGGTTATTGAAAACATTTGCCCCCAAATCGAAGGGGGGCGTTTTATGCTCAAGCGTGAGCCCGGTGATACGGTAACGCTTACGGCGGATATTTTCCGTCACAGTCACGAGAAGTACGACGCTGCGATTTTCTACCGTCACGTGTCCAAGAAAAAATGGGAAAAGGCTCCCATGCACTTTGTGGATAACGACCAGTGGGAAGGTTCTTTTACCGTCAATAACATCGGTTACTACGAATACAAGATTTGCGCCTGGACCATTGAACCGAAGGATGTTCCTACCGAGTCCCCCGTGATGAAGCTCCGTGTGGACCCTACCTACAGCCGTGTAGGAACCTGGTACGAGATGTGGCCCAAGAGCCAGGGCACCGACCCCAAGAAGAGCGCTACCTGGAAGGACTGCGAAAAGCAACTGGACTACATTGTGAATCTCGGCTTTGATACGGTTTACCTGGTGCCGATTCACCCGATCGGTGTCACGAACCGTAAGGGCGCAAACAACGCCTTGCACGCCAAGGTGGACAAGAAGGGCAAACCCATTGAACCGGGATGCCCCTACGCCGTGGGTAACAAGAACGGAGGCCATTACGACGTGGACCCGGAACTGGGAACCATGAAGGACTTCGAGCATTTTGCAAAGACCGCCCGTGATAAGGGACTCCGACTGGCCCTGGACATTGCCCTCAACTGCAGCCCGGACCACCCCTACGTGAAGAGCCATCCGGAATGGTTCTACCACGAACCGGACGGCAGCATCAAGTTTGCGGAAAACCCGCCCAAGAAGTACGAGGACATTTACCCCTTCGACTACTACAACGAAAACTACAAGGCCCTGTGGAAAGAAATCGAGAACATCATTCTGTTCTGGGCCGACAAGGGAATCGAAATTTTCCGTATCGACAACCCCCATACCAAGCCTTTCCCCTTCTGGGAATGGCTCATTGCCGATGTGAAGGAAAAACGCCCGGAACTGGTGTTCCTGGCCGAAGCATTCACTCGCCCGAAAATGATGCACCGTTTGGCAAAGTCCGGCTTTGACATGAGCTATACCTACTTTGCCTGGCGGTCTGCCAAATGGGAATTCGAACAGTACCTGAAGGAACTTACCCAGAGTGGTGCCAAGGAATACATGCGCGGAATATTCTTCCCCACCACTCCGGACATTTTCCCGAAATACCTGGCCTACAAGGGCCCCAACGCCTTCAAGCAGCGTTATTTCTTGGCGGCCACCCTTTCGAGCCTTACCGGTATGTACAACGGCTACGAGCTGTGCGAAAATATCCCGAGTCCTATCAAGGAAGAACTGGCCGACAGCGAGAAGTACCAGTACAAGGTTCACAACTGGAGCGGTCCGGGTATCCAGGACTTTGTCCGTCGGGTAAACACCGCCCGTCAGGAACATGCCGCCCTGCAGGAATACGACAACCTGGAATTCCATTACGCGCAGAACGACCAGCTGATGGTTTACTCCAAGAAGACGGGTGACGACATTATCTTGTGCGTGTGCAACATGGACATGGACAACCCCCAAGAAGGCCTGGTGGAAATCAACATGTCAAAGCTTGGCATGGCCGAAGACGCTTTCTACTTCTTGAAGGACGTGATTACCGGAGACAGTTTCGTGTGGCGTGGCAGCAAGAACTTTGTGCGCCTGGACCCGGCTCGTGCTCCCGGACACATGTTCATTGTGAAGAGGATTTAGGATATTTCAGATTTCGGATTTCAGAATTCGGAATTATCCAATAACTCCGGATTCAGAATTCCGAACTCCGAATTGATTTAGAACGCCTGGTATATCTTGAATATGGCGAGGATTTTCCCGATGATGGCGGGGATTCCCGGACACAAGAAGCAGAGCATGACGCGGGTGACGCGGTTTTTCCACCAGTGCTTCACCTGCCAGATGTCGTCGGCTAGGGTCTCCATTTCTTGGACTCTCGGCGGGCGCATGTAGACCTGGGTGAGGGCGGTAAAGAACCCGACGCCGATAAGCGGCGTAAGCCCTGTGAAGGGCGCCATGACCAACGCCACCAGAACCGTGAGAGGGTGTCCGCCTGCGATGATGGTACCCAGCATGGCGCCGCCGCCGGTAAGCATGGCCCAGTGGAGGCTCAGTTCGCCGGCTTTTTCGATGCCCGCTTGGTATCCGATGTAGATAATGCTTGCTACGATGGCTACGGGGATTGCCCAGCCGATGATTTTCCAGATAGGTGAGCCCTTGGGGATAACCGTGATGGATTCTTCGCTGGGGAGTTCCTTGTTCTCGCTGATGATGCTGGCGATTCCTTTCACGTGACCGGCGCCTACCACGGCCACCACCTTGTTTCCAGGGGCGGTCTTGATCTTGCTGGCCAGGTACTGGTCCCGCTCGTCAATCAGGACCTTCTTTACTTCGGGGAAGGTCTTGCCGAATTCCTGCATCATGGCACTGAGGGAATCCTGTTCCTTGATTTTGGCCAGTTCTTCTTCGCTGACCTGAGTCTTGTCGAAGATGCTCCCGAACAGGCCGCCCAGAAGACTCAGCTTACGGTACCAGGGGGTGCATGCCCAGGCCCGCTTCAGCGTAATCTTGATATCCCGGTCGGCAAGGACCACGGGGATTTCGTTTCCTTCGGCCTCGTCCACCGCCTCTTTCAGTTCGGCGCCTGGCTTGACTCCGGTCTGGGCTCCCATGCGCTTTTGGTACGAGCCCAGCACCAGGTTGGCGATGAGGGTGGCGAGCTGCTTGTTCTTGATGACGGACTTCAGGTCGGTGTTTTTCCAGCGGTCGGGGTCCTTGAGGGACTGCATGCGCCCGGCGTCCAGTTCTACGCATACGGTGTCGGGCTTTTCGTTTTCGATGGTCTCCCTGACCAGTTCCTTGGAAACCTGGGAGATGTGGGCCGTGCCTACAAGGACGATTTCCCTGTTGTCGCCGGTAGATATCCGGTAGATGTCCGCATTTTCGCTCATAATGGGCGAAAAAATAGAAAAAAGGGGGGTGCTGTCCGCAGGAAATGCCTAAAAATGCAAAAAAAAGGTAAAAAGAGGATTTTTCAAAAAAAAATGTGTATATTTGAAAGGGTTATTATTTTTTCGGAGGAAAATCCTATGAAAAAACTATTGATGGGTGTTTCTTTTTTGGCAATGATTATTGCCGGTTGTGCAGGTACGGTTTCGGACGATCCCGAAAAGATTGACAACGCCTTGGTGGGTTTTACATCGTGTGTGCAGGGTTCTCGTTGGAATGAAGCATTGGATTATGTAACTGAGAGCGAAGCCAACGAGATTAGTGATGGCGATGAATTCAAGGAAGAATACAAGGTGGCCGCCCGCCGTTTGCCTCTTTCGACTCTCCGCAAGGCGGGCTTGAAGGTGGATGGCAAGGGCCGCTTGATTGGCATCAAGGACGCCATGGACGAGGCTAACGAGCGCTACATCGTTTCCGAAGAACAGGCCAAGGTGGGCACCAACCTGGAAGAAATGGAAAAGGAGCATATCCGCCGCCGCCTGGAAGAAGGCCAGCGTGTTTTGAAGCAGGAGGAGGAAGCTGCCAACCAGGAACAGGAAGACATCGTGTATTCCAATAAGCTGACGGAAGAGGAAAAGCGCAAGTATGGCAGTACCCGCGACCTGCAGGCTCCAGAGAAGTTTGAAGATGAAAACACCGAAGCTGCCGAAGAAGAAGTCCACGGCGACTACGAATCTGACTAATTTTTGACAAATTAATTTTTAGGTTTCCCTCGACTGTTGTCGGGGGATTCTTGTAAAGAAACATGAAACACTTATCGATTCTTTTATTTGCCCTTGCCTTGGTGCTCGTGGGTTGCGGGGACTGGGGGACCGATGACTCTGATTACGGTTACCAGGCGAAGCTCCATTTCCACTATTATTACGGGCAGGACTGCTCCTGGATGGGGGCCGATTACTTGTGCGGTGATGCCTATTCCCTGTCGCCTTCTTTGACGGTGTCCGTGAAGGTGGACTGGAACGGGGATGCTACTGTCTACTATGATGGATACGGCCCCTACTATTTCTGGAAAGACGAGTACGATTACGCTTACGACCGGCATTATGGCGAATACTATTACCAGTTCAACCTGGATGGCAATTACAGCCTGACGGTCTACGATTCGGGCGCCGAGGTCATATACGCCGACACCTATACCGGGGTGGAACACCACTATTTCTACGATGTGTGGTGAAATTTCGGATTTCGGATTTATGAATTCGGAATTGTTTCCTTGAAAAGCTCCGAATTCCGAACTCTGGATTCTGAATTAGCTATATTTGTCCCCACTTATGAGTAAAAGTGGCGAGAATTTCGTGATAGCCCTGGATGGCGGTTCGGGTACCGGCAAGAGTACCACCGCTAAGATTGTGGCCAAGACCCTGGGTATCACCTATTTGGACACGGGCGCCATGTATCGCGCCGTGACGTTAGCTGCCCTGGACGCAGGACTCCCTGCCGAGGACGGCCCCGCCATGGACAAGTTGCTCTCTAACCTGACTCTGGGGTTCGACTCCGAAAATCACATTTTGATTAACGGCGTGTGCCGCGAAAGCGAAATTCGCGGCATGAAGGTGTCGAACAACGTGAGCATCTACTGCGCCCTCCCGTCGGTCCGTGCCGCCATGACCAGGCAGCAGCGTGAAATCGGCAAGAAGCAGAGCTGCATTCTGGATGGCCGCGACATTGGAACCGTGGTGTTCCCCGATGCCAAGTACAAGTTTTTCATGGTGACGGACGTAGAGGTCCGCGCCGAGCGCCGCTACAAGGAACTCCTTGAAAAGGGCGAAAAAGTTACCCTGGAAGAGGTCCTCCACAACTTGGTAGAACGGGACCGGCTGGACTCTTCCCGCGCAAACGCCCCCCTCAAGAAGGCGGACGACGCAATCGAAATTGACACTACACACATCTCAATCCAACAACAGGTGCAAAAGATTCTCGACTACGTAGGTGTAGTGGCGTAGCCTGAATCCTTTGAACCACAACCCAAATAAACAATATGTCTCAAAATCTCAAATTCGGAACTCAAGAAGATCTCGCTGAAATCCTCGCCGCCCAAGGCGAATGCAGCCCCGACTTCCGCAAGGCCAACGCCGACATCTACGCCGGCATGGACTGCCTGGAACAGGGCAAGCTCGTTACCGGTAAGATTAGCCAGGTGAACGACCAGGAAGTGCTGATCGACGTGAACTACAAGTCCGAAGGTGTCATTGACCGTGCTGAATTCAAGGACACGGACTCCCTCGAAATCGGTTCCGAAATCGAAGTGTTTGTCGAAAAGCTGGAAGATGAAGACGGACGTCTCATCCTCTCCAAGCAGAAGGCCGACTTCGTGCGCGTGTGGGACCGCATCCACACCGCTTTCGAAAACAACGAAGTCGTGCGCGGTACGCTCACCAAGCGTATCAAGGGCGGTGTGGTTGTCGACCTGTTCGGCATCGACGCCTTCTTGCCGGGTTCCCAGATCGACCTCCGTCAGATCCCGGACATCAACGCCCTCATCGGTCAGGAATTCGACCTCAAGGTTATCAAGGTCAACAAGGCCCGCCGTAACATCGTCGTGTCTCGCCGTGTGGTTCTCGAAGAAGAACGCAACAAGCAGCGTGGCGACGTGCTCGAAACCCTCGAAAAGGGTCAGATCCGCAAGGGTATCGTCAAGAACATCACCGACTTCGGTGCATTCATTGACCTGGGCGGCGTAGACGGCCTGCTCCACATCACCGACATGAGCTACAAGCGCATCAACCACCCGACCGAAATGCTCCAGCTTGGTCAGGAAGTCGAAGTCATGGTTCTCGACTTCAACGACAAGAAGGAACGCATTTCTCTGGGCATGAAGCAGCTTAAGCCCCATCCGTGGAAGGATATCGCCGAACGTTATCCGGAAGGCGCCATCGTCAAGGGTAAGGTTGTTTCCATTACCGATTACGGTGCATTTGTTGAACTGGATAGCGGCGTTGAAGGCCTCATCCACGTTTCCGAAATGTCCTGGACCCAGCATGTCAAGCATCCGTCCAAGATCCTCTCCGTTGGTCAGGAAGTGGAAGCCGTGGTGCTCAAGGTTGAAGAAGATGCAGAACGTATCTCTCTCGGCATGAAGCAGCTGGAAAGCGATCCGTGGGATTCTATCGAAACTGAACTTCCGCCGGGTGCCCGCGTGGTTGGTGAAATCCGCAACATCGCTTCCTTCGGCGCCTTCGTCGAAATCAAGGAAGGTGTTGATGGCCTCATCCACGTGTCTGACATGTCCTGGACCAAGAAGATCACTCACCCCAACGAAATGGTCAAGAAGGGTGACAAGGTGGAATGCGTTGTGCTGGCCGTCGATAAGGAAAAGCGCCGCATTAGCCTCTCCATGAAGCACCTCACCGAAGACCCGTGGGATTCTGTGGAAACCACATACCCCGTGGACGCCGAAGTGAAGGGTAAGATCGTTCGCATGCTGGACCGCGGTGTCGTGGTTGAACTCGCCGACGGTATCGAAGGCTTCATCCCGGTTTCCAAGCTCACCGCTGAATACATCAAGGTTCCTGCCGATGCATTCAAGGTTGGCGACGAAGTTCCGGCTGTGGTGACCGAAATCGACCAGAACAACCGCAAGATCTTCCTCTCTGTGGTGGACTACTTCAAGAACCGTGAATCCGCCGAGTTGAAGGCTTGGATGGACTCTCACAAGCCGGGCGAATCTGGCACCACCATCGGTGAAGCCGCCGCCCCCAAGAAGAAGAGCACCAAGAAGAAGGCTGAGAAGGCTGCTGACGAAGCTGCCGAAAAGCCGGCTGAAGAAGCCTAATGAGTTGTGGGTTATGAGTGATGAGTTCGTAAGTCTATGGTTTGCTTTGAGGTGAAATAATGGCGCTTCGTGCAAAATAAAAACACCTGGGACTTATCGCTAACCAGTCGCTTAAAGGAATCCCGCGGGTAAAACCGCGGGGTTTCTTTTTATTTAGAATTGGATGTATGGTCAAGGGAATGTCATTGAATAGCTATCTTGTATCTGTGATGAAAAAGATTTTTTTGAGTGCTTTGGTTGGGACAGTCGCCCTTTCTTTTTGGGGGTGCGCTGGTGGGCCCAAGGTAGATGACCCGGAATTTTTCAAGAACAAGTCGGGCGTTATCGGCGTGTTCAGGCAGCCCGCCTTCTACTGCAGCGAGGCCAGTCCCCAGTATATGCAACTGGGAGATTCTACGGTGCTGGTGAAACCTGCCTATAGCGAAGACCAGGATAACCTCTTTGTGCAGGAGATGGGCCCGGGAGTTGCAACCCTGAAATACTATGAATACGCCTGTGGCGAGGACAAGCACAAGTTCGTGCTGGATACCACCCGCAAGGACGGGGCGTCGGGCCTGGTGGTGCCGGAATCGGGATTCTGCAAGACGGTGATTTCCTTTGTGGAAGGGGACAAGCTGTTTACCCAGAACGATGACCTGCTCATTGAATTTTTCGAGAAGCACAAGGTGGCCACCGGCTTCCACATGATTCCCTACTGCGAAGTGGTGACGCCGAGAGGGCGAACCGTATCGACGGGCATGGATTCGGATTCCTTGCTGCAGGTGAAATACGAGGCGGCTATTGCCGATGCGGCTGAAGCGAAACAAGAAGAGATTTACCCGCTGGTCACCGTCACGCCGGAGTCGGATGGAGTGACTTGGGACAGGGACTCTACCCATGTGCTGGTGATTACCTTCCACGATAGGCCTGACATTTACGATACGGATACGTTGGTCATGTCGCAGGAAGTATGGGTAGTTTCGGAAAAGGAACTGTATTCCTGGTATAAGTCGAACAATGCTGGCGTAAAGGATTGGGATGTCCGCTTCAAGCAACTGCTGGGAATTCGTGCAAGCGCGAAGTATACCCATTTCTCTGCTTTGTGGGTGAAGCCCATAGACCTGGTGCGTCCGGCTTACCAGACCGACGTAAAGCTGGATTCCATGACGCTGAAGTTCGACGAAAGCTTTGACGACTACACCTACGACAAGGAGTTCAAGCTTTCGTTCAAGCGCTGGTTCGACGACAGCCGCGCAAAGGCCTACGTCAAGAAAACGGGCTACCCCTGGACCCGTCTGGGCTATACCTATGACTGGGGCGCCGAAGACAAGAAATACGGTCTCACGGAATTCCTGATTTTGCAGGACTCCCATGTGCGGGTGCAGTTCACCAAGAACGTGCCTACCTTCGTGAAGTGGCTGGAAGAGAGGAACTAGAATATAAAGTATATTCCCAGACGGGGCACAATATTTATTCCGGAAAATTGGTAGCTAATCAACCAACTGTCGTCCGTCTTTGGCGAATCCACGGAGAGTACGCCAAGTCCAAGTACATTTGTGGTAATGTCGGCTCCTGCCAGTACGCCGAAACTTTCCGATAGCGCGTATGCTAGAATGAAATCGCCTCCGAGCATCAGGTCCACGTAGGTGGCTGAACATTCATAGCCTTCGCTTGCCTCATCAAGCATTTTGACATCAAGTCCAAAAATAAAGTGGATGGCCAGGATTAGGTCACCGTCGCCCTGAACTGGAGCGATGCCCCAGCCAAATCTCAGGTTGAAGTCGATTCCGTCAACATCGAATCCGTTGTCGATTTCTCCCGAATTGTAGCCAAGGCCTATTCCAAAGACCGAAGAATAGCCGTTGGGCTTCACGCGGAGACGGGTCCAGTTGAATTCTATGCCCAACGAGGAAAAATCTGTATGGCCGTCGCCGATTTTCCACCTTTCGTTTTCAAAAGGCATGGATGCGTGCAGGCTTTGTAGGCTCTTGCCGGGATTTTTCTCGCTCTTTGGGGACGGTTCCGCTGCCTGTGGCTCCTGCTGGAGGGGCTGTTGTTGTTGGGACTGTTGATTGTACTGCTGCTGCGGATAGGGCTGCTGACTATACTGCTGCTGCGGATAGGGTTGCTGGTTGTACTGCTGCTGTGGGTATGGTTGTTGGTTGTATTGTTGCTGTGGGTAAGGCTGTTGGTAATAGCCGTTTGGTGGTGGCGGATTCGCATACCCCTGTTGATTGTACTGCCCGTAATAGGCCTGGCCATTATAGTTCTGATTAACGCCGTTCTGCGGTTGCTGGACGTATTGCTGTTGTTGTCCGTATTGACTGTATCCCTGTTGCGACTGGCTGTAATCGGATTGCGCAGATGCGCAGGTGGCAAGAAACGCCACCGTAGCCAATACGGCCCAACATTTTTCTATGGTCATAAGTAAAACCTTTATTTACCTGTACGTCCGCAGGTTCCGTATTTGCCTATGCTGATGATGCTGAAGTTGTAATTGCTGCCGCTATTGCCTTCTATCCAGAATTTAAGGGCGGCAAGCCCCGTTGCGGCCTGATCTCCTCCAATTGTACCACCTTGCCCCTTTGCGAAACCTCGCTGCTGGAATCCGTACCATGGCAAATTTTGTACCACCATCTCACCTTGATAAAGGGTGTCTACGGGAAGGTCGTAGCCGTATCCAGCATCTACTTCGCTTCCAAGGCTGAGTTCGAGCAGCATATCTACATTTGAGGAATAGACAACGCATATGCCTAGCCAATCAGAGACATCAGCTTCATCCCAAAAACCACCGGCTTCTTCCCCAGCGATAAGGAAACCTATTCCGACATAAGGATCTCGTCCAAGTGTACCTATGTTGAGGGAGGCGGTTCCGCAAATTCCCTGACAGTAGTCTATAACAGGATCCAAGGCATAGTCGTTAAATTCGTTTCCTTTAGCTACGGGCCAAATGATGGAGGAGCGGCCACCATCTTCGCTATCGTCAAATTCAAACCAGTAACCGGACGTGTGTGAACCATTGTCCAATCCCGTCTCTACTACATAATCTCCATCTGGTCCGCACCAAAGGTCGCCGCAGATTGTCGATGTAATGGCGGAAGAGGAACTACTGTTGTTGCTTGACGAACTGGACCCAGTTGGTATGGTGCTGGAAGAGGAACTGGACTCTTCCCATGGGGGTACATAGTCGTCGCAATCGGTAAGTTCCTTAAGGGGAATCCACTGGCTTTGACCCATACCATCTCCACATACGTAGATGGTATTCTTTGCCTTTACCCACATTGTTTCATTGTAATTGCGGCATTCGGGAGCATCGTAAAGATTATCGATGTAGTAATTGCATCCAGAGGGTCTTGTGTAGTTGTATGTCGATACATAGTCATCGCAGTCGGAAAGCTTGGAGTGGAGGTTCCAGTAACCCTCTTGCGTCAGTCCGTTGTCTTCGCATACATAGATTTTGTCTTCGTCTTTTACCCACATGGTTTCGCCGTAGTCGTAGCAATGGGGGGCGTCCGTGAGTTCATCTACGTAGTAGTTACAACCTTGGGGCCTCTTGGAGTCCTCATCCTTGTCTTTATCCTTGGCCTTGTCATCGGTGCACTTTCTCGCCCAACAATCTAGCGCTTCAGCGCTATTTTCGGCGGCACAGCCAAAGAGTATTGCGCACAGGAGGGCCAACGTCGAAATAAAGTAAAACTTTTTCATTTTAATCTCCCTCTTGTTAGAATGTGAAGAAAACGCCTATGCGGGGCACGATGTTTGGACCGGTCAAGTAATACATCAGGAATTTCTTGTCTGAATCGCTGTCGGAGTATTTTTCAACAACCTCGTCGTCTACCATGTGTTTCATTGTCGCGTTCACTTCTGCGCCCCAGTAGCCGACACCAATCATATTGCAGGAGGCGTCGATTCCGGCCATGACTCCAAAATTGGGCTTAATCTGGTAGGCCAAAACCAGCCCGCCCCCAAGGAAAACGTCAAAGGTGAAGAATGTCATATTGTATTCGGTTTCATAGACATCATAGGAGTCACGTTTTTTCGCCTCTTCTTCGCCTTCTGATTCGTTTGTCTTGGAAAAAATCATCTTAAGGTCCAAGCCCATCAGTACGTGGACGGCGAGCATGAAGTCTCCCGTAATTGGGGCGAAGCCCGGTCCGAACCGGATATTTACGTCGAAGCCGTTGAAGTCGAGATTGGAACTTCCGCCGGCACCAACTTCACTCCTGACAAAACCTACGCCAAGCCCGACAGTGGATGAATAGCCGTCATCGTCTATACGGATGCTATTGTAGTTACCCATAAAGACCAGATGGCTGGCTTCAAGGTCCTTCTCGATATCGGAATTCTTGATGGTCCATTTTTCACTTTCTATGGGTAGTGAAAAGTTCAGTGAACGGAGCAGCTTGGTTTTTTCCTTGGAGTCCCCTTTTTCTTGGTCGTTATTGCTCATGGCCTGCTGTGGGGGTTGAGCATAGTAGGCTTGTTGCTGGGGGTACGGCTGTCCATAGCCCTGGTTTGGGTCGCCGTAGTAGCCCTGTTGTTGCGGGTAGGTCTGCTGGGGGTATGGCTGCTGCTGGGGGTATGGCTGCTGCTGTGGATACGGCTGTTGCTGGGGATACGGCTGCCCGTAGCCCTGGTTTGGGTCGCCATAGTAGCCCTGTTGTTGCGGGTAGGTCTGTTGGGGGTATGGTTGCTGGGGATAGGCCTGCTGCTGTGGATATGGCTGTTGTTGGGGATATGGCTGTCCGTACCCTTGCTGAGGAGGCTGTCCATAGCCTTGCTGGGGATTGCCCTGGTTGTAGCTTGGCTGTTCGTAAGCCTGGTTTGTGCTGCCGTAGTTTTCCTGCTGTTGCGGATTGACTTGCTGCGGACTGCTCTGCTCTGGAGGGCTGACTTGTTCGGTCGGCTCTACTGCCTGAGTTTCGCTTGATTCGGCGATTGTTTCTGGCTGTTCCTGCATTTCATTTTGCCCGATCTCGGTGGCAAATGTTGTGCCAAAAGTTATAGCCATGATACCAGCATAAATCTGTATTCTTTTGTTTAGCATGGTTGCTCCTTGGAAACAAAAAAAGCGGAGAAGGCTATAGCCTTTCCGCCAAAACGCTTGTTTTGTACAAAGTAATCAGCGAAGCAGAATTTGTTGCCCCCCCCTCGCAAAAATCATGCCAAAAAGTTCACGGTCGGCGGAAGCCGACAGCGAACTGTGGGTGTGCTCGCAGACAGGGCTAAGACTTTCGAAATGGTACTGCATCTCCCCCAATATATATAATTTTTTTTCAAAAAGTGAAAAAAATGGAATTTGGAGCGTTTTTTTTCGTTATAGCCTGACGATGACCCGCCACAGTTGCTGGCTGGCGTTTTTGTACTTGCGCTCAAAGGCGGTGATGGGCTGCTCAGGCTCGAACGCTTCACTATTGATTGTCATTGCGACCCTCGAAGAGGGGAAGCAATCACTAACCGGCATCTTCTGTAAAATGCCCGCCGCCAGTTCAAATTCCCGAGCGTAGATTTCCCAGTTGGTCCGCAACTCCGTTTCTTGGGCTAGCTGCAACAGGGTAGGGAATATGGGGTGCAGGTGGAAACGCCTGCCCGCTTCGCTCTGCTTGGGCCAGGGATTGGGATAGTAAAGAGCGTGGTAGGGAATGACCCATTGTCCGCTTGTTACCTTGTCCAAAGCGAGCCGCCAAAAGTCGATGAGTTCCGCCCGGACGTAGAAAATGTTTTTAGGTTCATTTTGTTGGGCGTTGTTGGTTTGCGCCTCGGTGCCGCGGGACTGAGCGGTGTCGAAGGCCCTGCCCGCCTTGTCCAGACGGATGGCGGACTTGTCGATGCCGATGACGGGATAGTCCGGAAAACGCCTTGCCAGATGTTGTGTGCTTTCGCCGGTGCCGCATCCTGAATCTAGAATGACAGGCTGTGGGGTAGCGCAGGATGGTCCTTCGGACTGGGCGTGCCCTTTGGTGTAAAAATCTTCGATGAACTGTTCCGCGTCGGCGAAGGCATTCCGGGTGTGGTCGGCGATGGGCCTCTTGTATTCGGTGGTGGCGTACTTGCGGACCAGCTTTTCCAAATCCTTGAAAGGGCCGTCTTGGTTGGACAGGACTTCGCGAGCGTTGTTCATTCCTGGACCTCGATGCCGTACTTGTTCACCTTGTAATGCATCATGCGGGGGCTTACCTGCAGGTCGCGGCCGGCGGCGCTCAGGTTCCCGTTGTTTTTGCGCAGGGCTTCCATCAGGATTTCTTTTTCGTAGGAGCGGAGCAGCGTGGAGAGCGACGCCGGACCTTCGGGAATGAGCGACGTGCCCGAGGTAACGTCGGTCTGCAATGTAGGCGGAAGGTCGTAGGCGTTGATGCTTACGTCTGTGGTGGCGAGGCAGGCGTGTTCGATGCAGTTTTCCAGTTCCCGCACATTGCCCGGCCAGTGGTAGCTCATGAGCATGTCGATGGCGGGAGTGCTGAGCCTCTGGATTTTCTTGCCGTATTTCAGGTTCATCTTGGCGATGAAATGATCCGCCAAAAGCAAAATGTCCGTCTTGCGTTGGGACAGTTCCGGCAGCTTGATCTGGAAAATGTTCAGGCGGTAGTAGAGGTCTTCGCGGAAAAGCCCCTGCTGCATCAGGGTTTCGAGGTCCTTGTCGGTGCTGGCGATAATCCGGATGCTTGCGTTCTGGAAAATGTTGCTCCCCAGGCGGCTGAAGCGCCGGTCTTGCAAAAACTGCAAAAGCTTGGTCTGTGCGGCAAGGGGCAGGGAGCCGACCTCGTCTATAAAAAGGGTGCCGCCGTTTGCCTGCTCCGCCTTGCCCAGGTGGCGCGCGGTGGCGCCAGTGAAGGCGCCCCTTTCGTAGCCGAACAGTTCGCTCTCCAGGGAGTTGAATCCTTCGCCTGCGTTCAGGGAATCGCAGTTCAAGATGACGAAGGGCCCGCTCGCCCTTTCGGACATGCGGTGCAAAGTCCTTGCAGTGTGTTCCTTGCCGGTGCCTGCCGCCCCGCGGATAAGCACCACGGCGTCGCTACTTGCGATTTGCCGCACCTGCCGCTCCACCTCTTGCATGGCACGGGTGTTTCCGATGAGTTCGCTGGGAGTGCCGCCCATGAGGTCCCGAAGTTCCTGGAATTTCTTTTGGTACCCCGTTTCGACGGCGGCGAAATTGTTGCCGATGATTTCTTGCAGCCTTTGCCTCAGGCGGTCCTTGGCACGGATATGGTGCAGGGCGTCGTCGATTTGGCGCAGGGCTTCTGTTTGCAGGGCGTTGAATTCCATGGCCTAAATATAGGATTGTTAGGCGGTTTGTTTTGTACGTTCTTTACAAATATGTAATAATAGTGATGAATTTTACAAAAATGTAAAGAAAACAGCCTAAAATTTGCCGTTTTTCCACTGCAAAGCTACCGTTCCCCTTTCTATTTTTCGCCCCGAAACAAAAGGACGCACTATGATCAGCACCCGCAAGAATACCGTCAACGATATCGCTTCGGCACCCGCCACCCCCATCAAGCCCGCCACGCCGGCAAACATCGACTATTTCGGCGAGGACGTGTTCAACGCCCGGGCCATGCGGAATTACCTTTCCAAGGAAACCTGTGAAAAGCTTTTGGCCACCATCGATGAGGGCGCTCCCCTGGACGCCAACATCGCAAGCGAAGTGGCCCATGCCATGAAACGCTGGGCCCTGGACCGTGGCGCCACCCACTTTACCCACTGGTTCCAGCCCCTTACCGGCTCTACCGCCGAAAAGCACGATTCCTTCTTGGAACTGGAAGAAGGCAAGCCCATCATGGTGTTCAGCGGCAAGAACCTGATTGTGGGTGAGCCGGACGCCTCCAGTTTCCCCAGCGGGGGCCTGCGCTCCACCTTCGAGGCCCGCGGATACACCGCCTGGGATCCCACCAGTCCCGCTTTTATCAAGCGTCACGGCAACGGCGCGACCCTTTGTATTCCCACGGCGTTCTGCAGCTATACCGGCGAGGCCCTGGACAAGAAGACGCCCCTGCTCCGCAGCTTGCAGGCTCTTTCCAAGTCTACCCGTAGGCTCATGACCTGTTTTAAGGCGAGTCCCAAGAAGACCACCGTGACTCTTGGCGCCGAGCAGGAATATTTCTTGATCGACAAGCGTTTTTACCTGCAACGGCCGGACCTGTACCAGGCGGGCCGCACCATCTTTGGGGCAACACCTGCCAAGCACCAGCAGATGGACGACCACTACTTCGGTAGCATTCCCACCCGTATATTGAACTTTATGAACGATGTGGAAATGGAGTTGTGGAAACTTGGAATTCCGGCCAAGACCCGCCACAACGAGGTGGCCCCTGCCCAGTTCGAACTGGCTCCTATCTTTGAAGAGGTGAACCTGGCCTGCGATCACAACATGCAGATTATGGAAGTGCTCCGTCAGGTGGCGGATAGGCACGGGCTGGTTTGCCTGCTCCACGAGAAGCCCTTTGCCGGCGTGAACGGCTCGGGCAAGCACAACAACTGGAGCATTACTTACGGTCATGGAAACCTGCTGAACCCCGGCAAGGACCCTCACCAGAATGCGGTTTTCTTGACGGCCCTCTGCGCCGTGATTTATGCGGTGGATACCCACGCTGACCTACTCCGCATGACGGTGGCTGGAGCAGGTAACGACCATCGTCTGGGGGCCAACGAGGCGCCTCCGGCAATCATGTCCATTTACCTTGGTGACCAGCTGATGGACGTAATCGACCAGCTGGAACAGGGCGTGCCCAAGTCCAGCAAGCAGGCGGGTGCCATGCGGATTGGCGCAGACGCCTTGCCGCCGCTCCCTCGGGACGCTACCGACCGTAACCGCACGAGTCCCTTCGCCTTTACGGGAAACAAGTTCGAGTTCCGCGCTCCGGGCTCTAGCCAGAGCTGTTCCGAACCTAACGTGGTGCTGAACACCATCGTGGCCGAAGCTTTTGACATGATTGCCGAACAGCTGGAAAAACTGGACGAGAAGAATTTCCATACGGGACTGCAGAAGATTCTCCAGAAAATCGTGAAGGAACACAAGCGCGTAATCTTCAACGGCAACGGCTATACCGACGAATGGATTGCCGAAGCGGAACGCCGCGGGCTGCCTAACATCAAGACTTCTATGGAAGCCATGAAGGCCCTGGTGAAAGACGAGAACGTGGCCCTGTTCGAGAAGTACGGCGTGATGAACCGTCGCGAGATGGAATCCCGCTACGAGGTGAACGTGGAGGATTTCCACAAGCGTATCCATATCGAAGGGGAAATCGCCCGTGACCTGGCGAAGAACGTGATTTTGCCCAAGGTGGTGGATTCTTACTCCAAGGCCCTCAAGACAAATGAAATGGCCCTGAACCAGGGATTCCCTGGCTTGGACAGCTACGCCAAGGCTCTGGGTGAAGGCTCTTCGAAGCTGATGGCCGCCATTGCCAAGATGGAGGCCTGCCTGGAGAAGGACCACGAGGATATTCTCGACGCCATGGCGGAACTTCGCGGCGTGGTGGACGCCCTGGAAAAAATCGTGCCCGACGACTGCTGGCCCCTGCCCAAATACAGGGAAATGCTGTTCATCTACTAAACGATTTACGTACAAAAAAACACCCGAGGTCCACTGCCCCCCCCTTTTTTCTATATTCATTGTTATATTTAGAGGGGGGTTATTCCCCTCAAAAGGAGAAAACTATGAAAAAACTACTATGGACATCGGCTATTGCCCTGACGGCCGTGGCATGCCTTACCGCCTGTGATGAAAGCACCAGCGGCGCCTCTAATGCCATCCCATCCTACAAGACAGAAACAGCCCTTCCGGACACCTGCGAGATGGAAGTGGCCAAGGCTGGCGACACCTACTTCGCTTGCTTTGAGAATAAGTGGGTGGAAGTCACGGACTCTGCCACCGTGGAACAGTTCAAGGAAGGCCTTGACGAGGACGAAATCAAGGAAAAACTTGAAGAACTGGAAGACCTGCTGAAGCCCACCACGCCGGCTAAGCCCAAGTCCTCCAGTAGTAAGAAGACGGACGAGGATGTGGAGTCCAGCGACAGCGAAGAGCCCGAAAGTTCCGCCAGCGAAGAAGAATGCACTGGCCGCCGCTGCAAGACCGGCAATTCTAGTAGCTCCAAGAAGAGTAACGGTGGAAACGGTGGCTCTAGTGAAGGTGATGAAGGCGGCGAAGGAAGCTCTCCGTCTAGTGCCGAAAGCAGTTCTCCCTCCAGCACTGAATCTAGCTCTCCGTCCAGTGCCGAAAGCAGTTCTCCCTCCAGTACTGAATCTAGCTCTCCGTCTAGCGCTAACTCCAGCGTGAGCAAATGTGGCGGCGTTGTCTACGATCCCGAAACACAGTCCTGCGTTGGCACTGTAATCAAGGACAAGTGTGGCGATAATCTTTATACACACCAGCAAAACTGGGCCTGTGTTGACGAAAACTACTACTATATCGATCCGACAGACGAAGATTTTGTCTATGTTGTCGACAAGAGAGACGGCAACGCCTACAGAGTCTTAATGGGACCGGATAAGGTTGTTTGGATGGCCGAAAACCTGCGGTATGATAATGGCTCAACTAGGTGTTATTCGGGAGATAATTCCGAGTGCTCGTTGTATGGCAGAGCCTATACTTGGACAGATGCGGCCGGTAGTATTTGTCCAGATGGTTGGCATACCGCGAGTGGCGACGAATGGATTAATCTTGTTTCGGCAGCTGGAACAACAACAAAAGAATCTTTACAAAATCTCAGATCCACAAGCGGATGGAGTGAGGGCTATAATGGCAATGATGAATTCGGATTCAATATGTTGGAAATTAATTTCCGAGATAATTCAAGTGGAAGCCGTATTTCTGGGGCGTATTTCTGGTCGTCAGATGAAGTTGGAACAGCATTCGGAAACAATGTCACCATAGATGAAAACTTTAATTGGAATGGTGCCGATGGAGGCGATTCAAAAACACGCTATGCCTCTGTCCGTTGCGTAATGGATGACGCCACCTTGCCCAAGTTGGCGAAAGCTCTTGACTAATTAATTCCGTATCGTTTGGACATTCACGCCCGAGGTTCTCTGAACCCCGGGCTTTTGTTTTGTTCGTGCCACGAGCCCCACACTTCTAATTACTACATTTCCCTACTACTACCAAGGGGGCTTTATGCA
Source organism: Fibrobacter sp. UBA4375 (assembly GCA_002391195.1). Taxonomy (GTDB): domain Bacteria; phylum Fibrobacterota; class Fibrobacteria; order Fibrobacterales; family Fibrobacteraceae; genus Fibrobacter. The sequence goes on from DGRZ01000008.1 coordinate 24,500, forward strand.
AGATGCTGAACGGGATAAACGCATATCCGAACTTGTGAAAAAGGACCAGGAACACGACGCCCGCCTGGATGCCCAGGCCGAAAAGGATTACGAGCACGACCTGCGTATCGATTCCCTCTACAGCAAGGAACGGGAGCAGGAATTCAAGATCAAGGCCCAGGTGGCAAAGGACGCGGAACACGATTTCCGCCTGAATTCCGTGGATTCCAAGAACGAGGAACAGGATTCGGAACTGCACCGCCAGTCCATCAAGGACCGGGAGCACGATGCCCGCCTGGAAACCTTGGAAAAGCTTTATGCGGACTTGGCCGCCCGTGTGGAATTTCTGGAATCGCAGCTGAAAAAATAGGCCCATGTCGCAGCCTGTCCGGAACATCGCCATCCTTGCCCATGTGGATGCGGGCAAGACCACCTTGTCGGAACGGATTCTGTTCACGGCAGGGGAGGTGCGTCGTCCGGGCCGCGTAGAAGAAGGCCTTGCCACCATGGACTACCTGCCCGAAGAAAAGGACAGGGGCATTACTATCGAAAGTGGCGTGGCCCACTTTGAGTGGAAGGATACCTGGTTCAATTTTATCGATACGCCGGGTCACGTGGATTTTGGCGCCGAGGTGGACACGGCCCTCACGGCGGTGGAAGGGGCGATTCTTGTGGTGAGTGCCGCCAGCGGTGTAGAGACCCAGACGGTGGCCGCTTTCAAGAAACTCCGGGAGGCGGGCGTTCGGACGATTTTGTTCGTGAACAAGCTGGACAATCCCGACTATTCCCTGGACGAAACCCTCATCAATATCGAAGAAGTTTTGGGTGTGCGGCCGGTGCTCATGACGCTGCCGGAATATCGGGACGGCAAGATGACCGGCGTGCTGGACGTGCTGAGCAAAAGCCGCCTGGAACATTCCGCTACCGGCGAAGAAGTGGTGGACGAAGGCTGGAACGTGGATGACGGTTGGGATCAGGCTCACGACCTGAAAAAGCATTACGCCGAGGCGGTGGAATTTGCCAGCAATTTTGACGACGAGATTTTGAAGCTTGCCATGGAAGGCAAAACGGTGCCACCGAAAATGCTGTTACGGGGGCTGAAGGCCCTGGCGGCAAGCGACGATTACGCCCTGTGCTATGCGGGCTCTGCCATGGAAGGTTTTGGCGTGCGAAGCCTCACGACGGCGCTGACTTTCTTTTTGCCAGAGGTGCCTGCCTTTGACAAGGGCGAACTGGGTCAGGTGATACGCCTCCGGTATTTCAAGGGCGTGGGGGAGATTTCCATATTCCGGAGCCACACGGATTTGGAACGGAAGGCATGGCCTGCGGGCTTTGAGTTTTCGAGACTGAAGGCGAACCTGCTGGTGCCTGTAGATGAAATCCGTGCAGGCGATATTTACGCGATGCGTACGCCTTTCGAGACGGAACTGGGAGAGGTGATTTATTTAGACGAGAGGCGAGAGACGAGAGACGAGAGAAGTGAGGCGCGAGGCACGAACCCCGAACCTCGAACCTCGAACCCCGAGCCTCGAGCCTCCCTCCGCAACAAGTACCAACCGCTTTTGCAGACCCGCGTGGAGTGCCTGGGTTCCGAGGACTTTTTGCATGTGGACAACAGCCTGAACATGCTTGGCCGTATGGACCCCAGTTTCCGCGTCCAGAAGGATGACGGCGGTTTCTGGTACTTGCATACCGTAGGCGAGGTGCAGCTGGATGTGCTGCTTTCGCGCCTGAAGCGGGAATTCGGTTGCGAAGTGAAGGCCGGAAGCCCCGAGGTGCGCTGGCAAGAGCGTTTATGTCGTGAGGTGGGTCCCGTGGAAAATTCGTTCCAGCTTGGGCCCCACAAGATTTCTATCAAGCTTTCGGCGACGCCTTTGGAAGGCGATGCCCACGACATACGGCTTTCTGCGGAATTTTTAGAGACGGCTCCCCGCGAGATTCTGGCCGGTGTCCGCTCGGCCCTGCTGGAATCTGCCGAAGTCGGGATTCTCGGCAAGGGAGCGCTGGTAGGCGTGCGCTTTGAGGTTCACGAGTTTACCTGGACCGAGGGGGCGCTCCCGCCTATGATCAAGAAGGCCTGCGCCGATGCGGTTACAAAACTGATCAAGCCTGCCGATGTGGAACTTTACGAACCCATCATGGAGCTTTCGCTGGAATGCCCCGTGAACTTTGCAGGTCTTGTGACCGGCGATATCCAGTCACGGGACGGCAAGGTGAAAGAAATTGGCGGCGACGGCAAGACCCACTTTTTGAAAGCGGAAGTCCCGCTACGCAAGATTTTCGGCTATGCTACCGGCGTGCGCAGCATCAGCAAGGGTACGGCCCTTTACAGCATGAAACTGCTGGGGTATCGGCCGATTCCTGCGTCATTCCGGCCTTGAGCCGGAATCTGGCAACTGTTACATCCTCGCCATCTTGGCGCGGCGGCGGAAATGCTCGATGAGCGGGGCCACGGTGTCCTTGAAGTCGTCGTGGGTCTCGATGCGCACGAAGTCGATGGACATGCGCTGGAACAGTTCCTTGGTGGCTTTGCCCTGACGCTTAGCTTCACGGGCGAACGCTTCCCGGAAGGTGGCGTCGCCGGTATCGATGAGGAGTGTTTCTCCGGTTTCGGGGTCTTCCAGTTCCACGAGTCCTGCAGGGGGCAGTTCCGTTTCACGGGGGTCAACGACAGAGACCGCAAGCACGTCGTGGCGCTTACGGAGAATCTTGAATGCGTTCTCGAAACCTTCGTCCAAGAAGTCGCTCATCACCACGACCACGGCACGGCGGTTCAGAATCTTGCCGGCATATTCCAGCGCCACTTGGGTGTTGGTGCCGTGGTGCTGCGGCTTGAAATAGAGGATTTCGCGGATAAGCCGCAGCACGTGCTTGCGGCCTTTCTCGGGCGGGATAAACAGTTCCACCTGATCGGTATAAATCAGCAGGCCCACCTTGTCGTTGTTCTTGATGGCGGCGAAGGCGAGAAGTGCGGTCAAAGTCGCCATGACTTCGCCTTTCATTTGCTTGCCGGAACCGAATTCCGAAGAGCTGGACGCGTCCACCATCAAGAGCATGGTCATCTCGCGTTCTTCAATGAACTTTTTCACGTAAGGAGAGCCCGTGCGGGCGGTTACGTTCCAGTCGATGGTGCGCACGTCGTCGCCCGGCATGTATTCCCGGACTTCGCTGAATTCCATACCGTTCCCTTTGAAGGAACTGTGGTAGGCGCCTGTCATCACGGTGTCCAGCGTTCCGCGCACAGAAAGTTCAATTCGGCTGACGGTCTTTAAAACTTCTTTGTCTAGCATTTCGTCCACAATATACAAAGTTTACGGCTGCAAGGCAAACGGGGGCGTTGCGGGGGGGAGAACCCCCGCTAGAAGGGGTAGCGGATGACACGGCTAGATGGCGGGGTGGGACCCGCCATGACGACGTGGCAGAAGCGAGGGGAAGGCTTTCCCCTAACCACTAATCATTGACGCCTCAAGCGGATCCCCGACCAAGTCGGGGATGACAAAGAGGGAATCCCCCGGGATGACACTTCTTGAAACCTGCGGCCCTAAAACCTAAGACCTATTACCTAACCCCTAGATCCTAGCCCCTAGATCCTAGCCCCTAGATCCTAGATCCTAGCCCCTAAATCCTAGCCCCTAGATCCTAGATCCTAGCCCCTAAATCCTAACCCCTAATACGCCCCTTCGCCCTTGAACACGACCTTGAAGGTCTTGAGGATGAGCTTGAAGTCGTCGGCCAGCTTGCCGCCACGGCGGATGTAGTCGTTGTCCAGGCGCATCTGGCCTTCGAAGCTGATGTTGCTGCGGCCGCTGACCTGCCAGATGCAGGTGAGTCCGGGGGTTACGGAAAGACGCATGCGGTGCCAGGGTTCGTAGGTTTCCACCTCTTCGGGGAGAGGCGGGCGGGGCCCCACGATGGACATGTCGCCGTTGATGATGTTCACCAGCTGGGGCAGTTCGTCGAGGCTGAACTTGCGGAGAATGCGACCGAAGGGGTAGATGCGGGGGTCGTTCTTGATCTTGAAGGTCTTGCCGCCAGTTTCGTTCAGGGCCATGAGTTCTTTTTTGCGTTCTTCGGCATCCACGTACATGCTTCGGAACTTGTACATGGTGAACAACGAGCCGTTCTTGCCCACGCGGGTCTGCTTGAAGATGATGGGCCCCTTGGGGTCGCTGATCTTTACGGCCAGGGCACAGAATAAAAGCACCGGCGAAAGGATAATCAGGCCCAGCAGGGCGCCTGTAAAGTCTACGCACCGCTTGATGATATGCCGAAAACGGATCTTGTGGGGGTGGGGCCAGATGTGGTCCATGTTCAGGCGGTCAACGCGGAAGAAACTGCCGTTGGTGCTGTTGAATTCCTTGATTGTGTCCGCCAGTTCCAGGTTTTCTTTTTCTTGGAGGCCGGTATAGAGGTAGGCCTTGAAGATGGGCTTCTTGGGCTTGTGCCGCAGGTTCTGGATAAGGCCCGCGTCGTTTAGCCTGTGGAGAATTTCTTTTCGGATGTTCTCCAGGGTGGAAAGGTCCGAATTCAGCAGGATGACGCCGATGCCGTTTCCGTCGGAAAGGTAGCCGATGACATCGATGAACCGAAGGTGGGAGAACATGGTAAGCAGGCTGATACGCCAGGTCTGCTCTACGGTCTGGTTCGGCCATGCCCAGCCCAACAGGTCGAACTGGTGGGCGTAAATCTGGACAAAGATGAAGGGCTTGCGGGTGCGGTTCGCCCGCAGGAACTCCTCGTTCAGCCTGGCCCGGAAAAGCCTGGCCGGATAGACGATGTTCTTTAGCCTCTGCTCCGTGAGTATGGAGTCAATGGCTGGATTTACCGATCCCTGTTCCATAACGAGAAATGTAGAAAAAGTGGTCAGTAAACAGTGGTTAGTAAACAGGATTGCAAATGAGAAAAGCCTCGTTTTTTGATTAATCACTAAACACTAAACACTAAACACTAACCACTAATTTCTATCTTTACCGCCGTAAAATTCAAAATGGAGACGCCTTATGTTGCGTATTGGTCTTATTGGAACGGGAACCGTCGGTGGCGGAGTTATCCAGATTCTGGAGCAGAAAATTGCCGAGTACAAGGAAAAGCTCGGTGTGGAACTGGAACTGGCCTGCATTTGCGCCAAGTCCGAAGAAGAAGTGGCCCCCTACAAGGCGAAGGGCTACAAGGTTTCAACCAACGCCGACGAAATGATTGCCGGCAACGACATCGATGTGCTGGTGGAACTGGCCGGTGGCTACAACATGCCCCGCAAGTGGATTCTGGCTGCCCTCGAAAGCGGCAAGCACGTGGTGACCGCCAACAAGGCTCTTCTCGCCAAGTATGGTCACGAGATTTTCCCCCTGGCCGCCAAGAACGGACTGCACGTGCTGTTCGAAGCTGCCGTAGGTGGAGGCATTCCCATTATCCGCAGCCTGCAAGAAGGCCTGCTGGGCTCTACGGTAGAAAGCCTGAGCTGCATCATCAACGGTACCTGCAACTACATTCTCAGCCGCATGGCCGACGAAGGCCTGGACTTTGACGTGGTATTGAAGGACGCCCAGAAGCTGGGCTTTGCCGAAGCGGACCCCACCTTCGACATCGAAGGAATCGACTCCGCCCACAAGACGGCCCTGCTTGCAAGCCTCTGCAGCGGCAAGCGGGTGGATTTTGAAAAGATCCATGTGACGGGTATTTCCAAGATTACCGCCCAGGATATCGCCTTTGCCAAGGAAATCGGCTGTTGCGTAAAGCTCCTCGGTATCTATCATCGCGATGGTGACCGTGTGGATGCCCGTGTGCATCCCTGCTTTGTCTCTAACGACAATCTACTTTCCAACGTGAACGGCGTGATTAACGCGGTTTACCTCAAGTGCGATAACCTGGGCGAAACGGTACAGACCGGTGCCGGTGCTGGCCGCCTCCCGACGGCCTCTGCCGTGGTAGCCGACCTGGTGTCTTTGGCCCGCTCTGTGGACATGGGCAGCCGCAAGGCGCTCCCCATGGGCTGGTTCAATGTGGAAAATTCCGCCACGCTGGTGCCGATTTCGGAAACGTCCTCCCGCTACTACCTGCGCTTTACCTCTCGTGACGCCTGCGGTGTGCTTGCGAAGATTACAAGCGTTCTCGCCGATAACAACATCTCCATCGAGACCATCATCCAGAAGAACGTGAAGGACCCGGGTAAGGTTTCCATTGTGGTCATTACCGAAAAGACCCAGGACAGCAAGGCCTCGAAAGCGGTGGACGCTATCGACGCCCTGCCCGAAATCGTGGAAAAGAGCCAGGTTATCCGTTTCCTGGTCTAAAAATTGGTTTCTGGACGGACCATTTTGTAGATTAAGCCTGTATGATTCGTGCCGCCACATTGGAAAGGGTGCTCCTTCTCCTTTCGGACTTTCTCGCCCTGACAATCTGCTTTGTTTTGGCGTACTGGGTTCAGTTCCATAGCGGCTGGATTGCCGAAAAGTTCGACCCTTCCAAGACCCTGGATGCCTACTGGCATATCGGGTGTGCCCTGAATATCTGCTGGCTTTTCTGGTTTACCTTTACGGGGCTGTACCGCACGTGGCTTTTACAGTCCAGAACCTTGCAGGTCTTGCGGGTGTTGCGGGCCGTTTTTGTGGGTGTGGTCCTGATTATTGTCGGCCTGTTCGGCTCTGAGTTTATGGGCAAGGTGGCCGCCGGTGCTCCCCTGACTGGCAACTACATCTACGGTTCTCGATTTACCTGGATTTTGGTCTATGGCGTTTTTGTATTGGTGCTGGTCGCTGCTTTCCGCATGGTGCTGTACCTTGGGCTAAGGTCGTTGCTCCGTCGGGGCTATGGGGCCAACAAGGTGCTGGTCCTTGGCTGTACGGAATCCGGCAAGAATATTGCAGAAGCTTTGAAAAAAGCTCCTGAGGTGGGTCAGCAGGTGGTGGGGTTTGTTGATGAACGCTATCAGGTGATGGACCATCATTTTTGCGATGTTCCGGTTCTTGGCAAGTATTCGGATTTGCCCGCATTGGTCAAGAAGTTGGGCATTTCGGGAATCATTATCGCTCATGACAGCTCTTCTCCGCAAGAAATCATGCGTGTGCTGGTATGGGTTTGCGAACTTCCCTTGCATATCTACATTGTGCCTGAGCTTTACCCTGCCGTCAATGGCAGGTTCAAGAGTAACCTGGTTCACGGGTTCGAACTGCAGGAACTGTTCCCCTTAGCCATGCCGCCCTGGCAGGTGCAGATCAAGAGATTCCTGGATATTGTTATTGGTGGAATTATCGGACTTTGCTCCTTGCCGGTGTGCCTGTTGGCGGCCATTGCCATCAAGCTGGATGACCACGGCCCCATTTTTTATTCCCAGGAACGCATCGGCCTGTACGGTAAGCCCTTTACGGTTTACAAGTTCCGCACCATGCGCACCGATGCCGAAAAGTTCGGTGCCCAATGGGCCACCAAGAAGGACCCTCGTATTACCCGTGTAGGGCATTTCTTGCGCAAGACTCGCATTGATGAACTACCGCAGATTTTGTGTGTATTAAAAGGCGACATGAGTATGGTGGGGCCTCGCCCCGAACGTGCCGTATTCATTGGCAAGCTCCGTGAGCAGATTCCCTTTTATATTGGACGTCTGAAGATGAAACCCGGTCTTACCGGCTGGGCCCAGGTTCGTCACCATTATGACAATAGTATTGAGGATGTTCAAATCAAGCTACAGTACGATATGTATTATTACGAGAACATGAGCCTGCTTCTGGATTTCCAGATTCTCGTGCGGACGGTCTATGTGGTACTGACCGGAAAAGGAGCTCAGTAAAATTCGGAATTCGGATTTATGAATTCGGAATTAATTATTAGATTTGATTTTTGAAATTCGAACTATCTTTACTCCGGAATCTGAAATCCGCTTTTAAAGTCTAAACTTTGAATTAACATCAACTCCGAACCCCGAATTCCTAATTCCGAATTAATTATGTACGGCGACAATTCTACTCCAGTTTTTCCTACCGAAGATGCTCTCACCATGATCCGTCTCGCTTTGGCCGAAGACGTGCGTACCGGCGATGTGACCAGCGAATGGACTATCCCCGCCGACCAGAGGCAGCATGCTCGCCTGATAGCGAAAGAAGACGGCGTGTTGGCAGGACTCCCTGTGATTGAACTGGTTTTCCAGGAACTGAAGGCAAGCGTGAAGGTGACGCTCCACAAGAAAGACGGCGACGTGGTCAAAAAGGGCGATTTGATTGCCGAAATGGACGGCACCACCCATGAACTTTTGACAGGCGAACGAACGCTCCTGAACTTTATCCAGCAACTTTCCGGCGTGGCCACGGTGGCCCACACTTTTCAGGAGGCCCTGAAGGGCGGCAAGACCAAGGTGCTGGACACCCGCAAGACGGTGCCCGGTTTTCGCACATTGCAAAAATACGCCGTGCGCGTAGGGGGCGGTTCTAACCACCGCATGGGACTTTTCGACATGGTGCTGGTGAAGGACAACCACATTGCTGCGGCAGGCGGTGTTTTGCAGGCTCTTGAAGTGGTGAAGAAGAACAACAAGCAGGGCCTGATGGTGGAAATGGAAGTGGAAAATTTCGACCAGCTGCGGGCCTTGTTGAACAAGGGCGTAGACGTGATCATGCTGGACAACATGAGCAACGAGATGATGGCCGAGGCCCTGAAGATTATCAAGGAAAGCGGCGACAAGTGCCTGGTGGAGGGTTCCGGCAACATGACGCTGGAACGGGCGAAGGAAATCGCTACCCTTGGCCTTGACTATATTTCGGTCGGTGCATTGACTCATAGTGTGAAGGCTCTCGACATCTCCATGAGGATATAGTCTCTATGTGGAAAAGGAGATGCCCGGTCAAGCCGGGCATGACAAATGGTAGATGAAAAAGAATTTGAAAAAGACGGATACGTTCTCGTTTGTGGTGGATGTGGGCAACTCCCACACGGTTCTTGGTATTTTCAAGGGCGACAAGGTGGTGGACCACTGGCGGCTCACCACCCGCAAGGAGACTACTAGCGACGAGGTGATGAACCGCATTGGCGGTCTTGTCCGTTTTTCCGAAATCAAGCCTTCAACTATTACCCACGTGGGGCTTTCGACGGTAGTGCCTGCCCATGAACGCCCGTGGATCAAGGCACTGCAGACCCTGTTAAAGCGGCCTGTGCAGGTGGTGAGTTCCGACAATTGCCTGGGATGCCCTATCGCCTACCCGAACCCGGCTTCGCTAGGTTCTGACCGTCTCTGCAATATCATCGCTCTCCGGGACCGTGGCTACAAGGATGCCATCGTGGTAGATATGGGAACGGCTACAACCTTCGACGTGATGAAGGACGGCGGCTTTGCGGGAGGTATCATTATTCCCGGTATCAGCGCCAGTCTGGACGTTTTGACCGAGAAGGCGGCAAGGCTTTTGCCGGTGAGCATTGAATGGCCGGAGCATGTGATTGCCAACAACACCGACGACGCCATCCGCGCGGGTCTCTTGTACGGGTTCATGGCGGAGCTTGAAACCCTGGTGGCCAAAATCAAGGCCGAGATGGGCAAGAAGAAAGTTCCCGTGTTTGCCACGGGAGGCTGGGGCCGCATGGTCATGGGACACAGCAAGGTGATTGACACCTACGACCCGTATTTGACCCTGAATGGCGTGCGCCTGGTGGCCTTGCACGGTAACGGTGCCGCTGCCATTGAGGGCGAAGAGGACTGATTTCCTAGAATCTGAAACCCGCTTGGATTTGCAACGCAAATCCGTTGCGGAAAACAAGCGAAGAAAAGGAATCCCATTTTTCGGCAAGGGAACTGCCCTTGTTCTTTTCTGTTGTGATGTCTTCGTTGGTATCGGGAATGTCGGGTGGCTCGGGTTCTTCTGCAGGTCCTTTGTCTGGTCCCTTTTCGATGTGAAAGTGCAGGGGAATAATCTGTTCCATGCCGAAGGAGGCAAAGAAGGCATTTGACGGGGATTGCAGTTCGGTGCCTAGCCCCGCCAATGCTCCGACGACATAGCCCTCCTGTTGCCAGGTGCTGGTAGAATGCTTGATGTGGAAGAACCCGGTTTTTTCCATGCGCATGTTGAGCTTGGCTATGTAAGAGACGTAAAAACCGTCAAGGGTTGCCTTGGGTAGCAGGTGCCAACGGCCCACATTCAGGTTCCACTGGTAACCCAGTCCAGCATCAAATACTTTTCCGTCAATGTCGCCATATACGCGGAAAGAACGCTGGAAAACGCTAAATGAAAGAGTCTTTAATGTGGAGCTTTTCAAGGCTCGATTTGGGGCCAGGGTCTCGTAAAAGCGCCTGCTTTCCCAGGGGATGTTTATTTCCAGGGTCCCGTAAACGGCCCTTGCCGTGAATCGGTCGCCGTCTTGGAACTTGTGCAGGAAGTTCGCCTGGAAAAGGTTTGCGTCTATTCCCAGGGGCAGGTAGGCGAATCTCTTTTCGCTTACCTCGTCGCCATTTTCCCGCATCAGGCCGAACAGCCGGATATCGGCGTACAGGTAGGCGTAAGAAAGTTGGACTTTGTTGTTGCGTCCGTCATAGAGGTAGCGGAAGTCCGTCCCCCAAAAATCAGAGGAATCGCTGAAGGCGTAACCCCACTGGTTCTCGATGTCAGGGGAGGTTTCCCCGTAGAAAAATTCCCCTTGCAGTCGGTGGCTCAGTAGCCTTGTTCCCGCAGAAAAACTTTTGGCGAGTATGGTGGATTGGTAGGTAGCGTCAATGGTAGGGACATAATCCTCTTCCCAGTCGGAATGCCAGCGGATTCCCGAAAGTTCAAGGAGTCCGGCGTTGATGGATGCCTTGGCGTAGAGCATGGAGTCGGGAAGGTGGAAACGGGATGAAACCCCTATGGCAGGGAGTGCGTTGATGTTGGCATCTACGCCAAAGAATTTGAAATCCCTGGAAAGGGATATGTGTCCTGTAGTGAACGCTTCTCCCATCTTCAAATTCCAGGAATAGTTTTTACGGTCGCTGTCACGTCGGTAGCCCAGATGATAGCGAGTCTTTCCGACGCTAGCCCCCAAAGCCCAATCCCCTGCCTGCAGGCTGTCGCTGGCGGAGCAGCCTTTGGCTGATGCTTTTGAACCCCTCCAGTCCAACAGAAAAAGCCCGTCGCACTGGACGAGCCCGGAGTTCCTGGCGAACCCAGTGTTTGCAACGAGCAGGGCCGCCGAGAAAATTTTCGCTAGGTTACGCAAGGATTAGTAGCAATCGTAGTAACACTCGCCGACACCATATTCTACACATTCGTCATATGAATAAAAGGTGTTGACGTTTTCATCGCGGTAGAAACAATACACCTCGGCAGAGCTGCTCTCATCATCACTGTCCCAGAAATTGAACCTGATGCCCTTCAGCTTGTCAATCAGTTCCCAGACATCCTTTTGTTCGAAGTCGGGGAATATTCCGCCAAAGGTGGGGTCCTTGAAGATAATCACGCCCTCGCCGTCGTCGGGGAAGGAGCGGGTTCCGTCAAGGAAGCTTATCAATGTTGCCGTTTCCGTTCCTGCCTTGTTAGTGAACTTGAAGGTGGTCAGGTCACTGCCATCAAACTTGTAGTACGGAAGGAACGGTTCTGTTCCGTTGACGTTTTCGAAGTACTTGCGAGCATTGACCACGAAGGTCTTTCCCTTGAGTTCTACTTCGTAGGCTCCACGGGTGGCTTCTAGTCCCTTGCCTAGATTTTCGATGATGTCCTTTACGTCACTGGTGCTGATGTCTGCGTCAGTACCCTTGCCCACCACGTAGAGGTCGTAGTCCTGGCTTCCCTTTGTCATGCTTTCGTTAAGGCTGTACTGGAATGCGGCACGGATTTCGGTAAGGGCGCTATCCACCAGGTTCGGGATGTTTTTCCATTCCTTTTGCTTGTTGCTGTAAATGGAGGTGAAAGTTCCGTTTGCACCGATAAGGTTCACGATTTTGACAAGGGCAGCCTTTTGCTTGGCGGTGGGTTCTTCTTCGCCCACGGTGAGTCCATCCAGGTTGTTGATCCAGCTGTAGCTACCGTTGTCATCGATTTCCAGATTCATGCTGGTAGCGATGGTAATGGCGGCCTTTGTGGCGAACAGGCCACCCAGGGCTATGCCGAACTCGCTGTTGTCCATTTCGAGGATTTCTTCACCGTCACTGAGCTGCAGCGCGTAGTCGCCTTGAGCCACAATGTATTGCATGTATGTTATGGCGGAATCCACCGTGGGGGCGACTTCCTTTTCAAGGGCTTCCTGGGCGGTCTTGGTAAAGCTCTTGTTCTTGGAAAGGGCGGTTACCATGTCTGTGAAGTCTTTCAGGCTTTCGATGCCGTAGTCGTTGAACCAGAAATCGTAATCGTTGTACAAGTCTTTCAGAGTCTTGTTGTTGGCCAGGTCCACAATGGAAGCTACTGCGTAACCCAGTTGGGCGTTGCAGTTTTTGGGAGCCTTGTTCAAAACCTTCTTGTAGGCAGACTTGACTTCGGTACTGAGGGATTTTCCCTTGTCAAAGTCCTTGTCGGCGAATGCCTCAAACAGGTCGATGGCCTTTTCGTTGACCACGTCCAGTGCTTCTAGAACACTCTCGCCATCTTTTGTGTCGCAGGCGGAACGCATGAGACCATTTACTTCGGTGGATGCTGTGGAACCGGACGATTTGATAGTTTGTTCATCTCCTCCATCTTCGGTCTTAGTTTCTTCTTTTTCTGTAGAAGCAGAACTTTTGTCCAGGATGTCGTCAACGTCATCCAGGGAGGCGGAGGACGAACTGTCTTGGGTATCCTCGGGTTCAGAAGAAGAATGGCTGTCTGAAGAACAGGCTGAAAGGGTTGTGATTGCAAGCGATATTCCGAGAATCCAGAAAAATCTCATGAGAACCTCCATTATTTTGTTAAAAGAATATAATAAAAATTGAGAAAAAAGAAAGGTCCCGGCAGCTTTGTCGGGACCTTGTTGTGTATCAAGGAATTTTGTGCAATTTAAGGGGCCTCATGGGGCGGGGTATCCCGTTCGGGGGGAGGTGTAGGCCCGCTTTCCCGGGGGCCCCGCTTGCCATGATGGCCTTTTTTTAAACTTTTCGAAGCTCTCTTTCAAGACCTGGTGGAACTTTTCTTGCTGTTCCTTGGTGAGAATCTTGTTGATGCTCTTGACGCCTTCGATGCGGTTGTCCAGCAGGGCTTTTTGGGCGTCGAGGATTTTGACCTTGGCCTCTTCGATTTTAGCTTCGTCGCCACTTTCCAGTGCCTCTTTCAGTTCTTTTTCGGCAGACATCTTTTGCCCATGGAGTTCCTTGAAGGCCTTGCCGGTTTCTTCGCGGTGCTTTTCCAGGGCGGTCTTTTGCTCTGGAGTCACCTGCAGCAGGGAATCGAACATGGCCGGGTGGGGCCAGTTTTTCTGGAAACCCTTGCCTTCGTGGCCTTTCTTGAAATAGCCTTCGTGTGGCGCTGCCGCCACTTTTTCGGGAGTGTCCATACGGTCGCAAGAATGCTTGTGGCAACAGTGCACACTGCAGCATGTGCCGAGGAAGAACCCTACGGCGCAGGCAAGCACGATGAGGCTTGCCACGAATATTTTAACGGAGTTTTTCATTACTTATCCTCCTTTTTTAAGAGATAACTGATGAATTGAAATTCCTCTAAAGATTCCAGGTCGGCATCGCTCTGCCCGAGGTTACCGTACCAGCGGCTGAGATTGACGGCGCTGTCGGCTTGAGATGCGGCGACGTCGGCTGAAGCCATGTCGGATGCGGCGACCTGGTTCTTGACGGCCGGAGCGGCTTCATTGGCGTCGATGGACCTGAGGAACAGGCTGAAACCCACCAGCAGGAAACTTGCGGCGATGGGAATGGCGGAAAAGAAGCTGAACTTGAGGGTGCGCTCTTTTTCGGCCTTGTCGAGCCGTGCGCAGACCTTGTCCCAGGAATCTTCCCTAGGCGTAATCCGTTCCATTTTGGAAAAGTCGATGGAATCACGCATTTTTTTGTTTCCTTGTCAAAAAGTCCTTTACAAAGTGCCTCGCCCTGCTGAGCCTTGCCTTGATGGTTCCGTCGGGCATGCGGTAAATCTCTGTCAAATCCTTGATGTCTAGCCCCTCGGCGTCCTTGAGCCAGAGCATGCTCCGGGTTTCGGCGGGCAGCTGGTTTAGCCCAAGGGTTAAAAGTTCTGCATCGAACTCCTGTTCCTTTTCCTCTGTGCCCAGGGCGCTTTCGACGATAGTGTCCCAGTTTTCTTCTTCCAGTTCGGCGTGCCTACGCTCTGCCCGGAGTTTCATGAGGCAGGCGTTGACGGTGAGCCTGTAGAGCCAGGTGCCGAGATTGCTCTCGCCACGGAATTTCTGAACGGATCTGGGCACCTGGACAAAGACATCCATCAGTATGTCTTCGGCCTGGTCCCGGTCCTTGAGCATCCGGAAGGCGAGATTCAGCACATGGCCGCTATGTTCTTGCCAGAGCATGGCAAGAGCTTCGCGGCTGCCGCTTTTCAAGCCGTTCAGGACACCTCTTTCGTTCATTCTGCTATTTGGATGTGCGGGAATGCCCCGAGGTTGCAGGAAAAATCCCAAAAAATACCCCGTTTGTCAAAAATTATCTTGTTTTGGGGCTTTTTTAACGGACATTTATGCGGAAAGAGACTCCTGCCTTGGATTTGACCAGGTACATTCCGGAGTGGCTAACTGCGGCTGCTGTCTTGGCTTGCAAATCCTCGATGCCTACGGTCTTGAACCTGGCCACCAGGCGGCCTTGCAGGTCGAACACGTTGTAGTGGCGGACGGTGTTGTCCACCGGGATTTCGGCGGTATGGTACGGGATGGCCTCCGGCTTTTCCGTGTTGTTGCCTGTATCGTCGGTAATGTCTTTTTCTGGTTGGTTCTTGTAGATGTCGTCTCCCGGGTATTTGGTGGCCGGCAAATCGTTCCAGCCAAAGTTCCTGAAGCCAAGAAGCGAGTATTCCGTAGGGTCGTTCAACTGCTTGCGGATTGGCGCAATGCGGAACTTGTGGGAGTATTCGCGGTTTGCGTTCAGGCGGTAAGCGTTGAGGGGTTCTGCACCCCAGGAGTTGACTCCGCCCAGGCCCATCTGGTGTAAATCCACACGGAGGGTAATGTCTTTGTCCCGCTTGAGTTCCCAGGGGAGTTTTACATCGGTGAGTTGCTCGGGGGTATAATGCTGGGCGCTGAATTCCATGCGCGGGTTGCCCACAACCATCAGGCCCTTGCCCTCCTTGTTGGTCAGGGTAGCCCACTTGACATCGGTACGCTGGCCCGTTTCGCCGATTTCCATATATTTGATGGTCATGGAATCGGCAACCGTAGCGTAAAGGCCCATGAAGCTCCCGCGGTTGCGCCCCATGTAGTTTTCTTCTGGGCCGCGGCCAAACCAGCGCACTTTTTCGTAGCCGCCGGGAACCGTAAAGAGGGTTCCGACGTTTGGAATGTAACTCTTGCTGCCGTCTGGATTGAACGTGTATTCCACTACAATGTCGCCGCTGCCATACACATAGTAGGTCATTTTCATTTTGGAACTGCCCACATCGGGGAAACTGAAATTGAAGGTTACCTGGGTTTCTTGCGGCGAAACCTCCTTGACCTCGGAGGTTACGGAACGCTTTTTACTTGCGCTACGCCATTCCCCATGACCCTTTTCCATGTTGAAACCCTTGTCGTTGTCGATGGGGGCTCGCCAGAAATTGGGAATGCCGCCGTTCTTGATGATGGTGTCACCGTCAAGAATGTAACTGGCAAGGGTACCATTGGTTTCGTCAAAGTCAATCTTGAAGTCCGTACCTTCAATGGAAAGGCCACTGACTCGGGAAACCTTGTAGCCTGGCATGGTGCCGATATCTACCTCGGTGGACCAAAGCTGGCCCAGGTTTATACCAAATTGTTCGTGGCCAACGCTGAACCCGGATTTTGCCCAAAGTTCATCTTTCTTTAGGCGAAAGTCAATGTCCAGGTGGTATTCGGCCCCGATGGTCGTTTCGATTTTGGGCATTTCGATGGTTACTTCTTTCTTTTGGTTCGGGCCGATGTTCATTTGGGTCCCGTTGAGTTTTCCTTCCTTGATGACCTTGCCGTTTTCCTTGATTTGCCAGTAGGCATCGAGGAAGTCGCCAAGATTCTTGTACAGGTAGCGGCTTTCGATTTCAATTTTACCCTTGGCGGCGTCAACATTATGGACGCGCACTTGGCTGTATTGGTACTTGACTTCCCAAAGTTCGGGCTGAACTTTACGGTCGGGGAACACCAAGCCGTTGGCGCAGAAGTTGTCGTCGTTTTGCCAGTCGCCCCACATGCCGCCGAATTCAAAGTAGGGTGTTCCCTTGTGACGAAGACCCTGGTCTATAAAGTCCCAAATGAAGCCGCCAAAAGAGCGGGGATTGCCGTAGAAGGCGTCCATGTATTCTTGCAGGTCCCCTACGCTGTTGCCCATGGCATGTTCGTATTCACAAAGCATAATGGGCTTGTTAGCGTCGTTGTAGTTCTTGACGGCGTCTGGCCCAAAGTACATCCAGCTGTTCACATCGGCATTGCTCCAGTCTCCCTCGTAATGCACATAGCGGGTGGAGTCAATCTGGTGGGCTCGTTCCCGTTCAGAGGCGAAAACATTGCCGTTGCCGGCCTCGTTTCCTAGAGACCAGAGGATAATGCAGGGGTGGTTCTTGTCTCGCTGCACCATGGAATTCATGCGGTCCACTGCGGGAGCACGCCAGTCGTCGCTGTTCTTGGGAAGTTGGCTGTTGGCACCGTGACTTTCTACATTGGCTTCATCAATCACGTAAATGCCGTATTTGTCACAAAGGTCGTACATGTAGGGGTTGTTGGGGTAATGAGACATACGTAGCGCATTGATATTGAATCGCTTCATGAGGATAATATCTTTTTCCATGCGTTCGTAGGTCACTGCGCGGCCATTATCCGGATCCAGTTCATGGCGGTTTACACCGTGGAACTTGATGGGCATGCCGTTTACGTAAAGGCGGGGAGCTCCGTTGTCTTTTTTTATTTCGATTTTGCGGAAACCGATTTTGTTACTTTCGGCTTGCAATATGTTTCCGCTGGCATCCTTGATGGTAAGGACTGCGGTGTAGAGGTTGGGAGATTCTGCCGACCAAAGCTTAGGAGCGGAATAGGGAATTTCAAAATGCACGCTTTTTTCGGCACCGTTGGGACCGATTCCAGAAACCTTCTGTGCCGCAGGGGCAATGACTTCGGTGCCACCATCGTTGTAGAGCGAAAGTTCAATGGTATATTCGCCAGAGGTGGAAGAGGTGGAGTTGTAAATCCATGCGGTAGTCTTTAAAATGCCATCTTTATAATTGTTAGTCAGGGTGGCGTCAATCTGGAAATCTTGAATGTGCACCGCAGGAACGGCGTAGAGATAGACGTCACGCATGATTCCCGAAAGACGGATGAAATCTTGGTCTTCTAGCCAACTGCCGTCGCACCAGCGGAATACCTGCACCGAGATGTTGTTTTCGCCCTTGCGCAGGTACTTGTTGATGTCGAATTCGTGACCGGTAAAACTGTCTTCGCTATAGCCCACATAGTTGCCGTTCACCCAAACATAGTAGGCGGATTCTACTCCCTCGAAGTGTAGGCGGATTCGCTTGCCGTTCCAGGCGTCTGGCACGGTAAAGTTGCGGCGGTAATGGCCCACCGGGTTAAAGTTGGTGGGGGCTGCAGGGGCGGACACGTTATGGGTCTGTGCCCAGGGGTAAATCACGTTGGTGTAAATGGGGTGGTCGTATCCAAGGAGTTGCCAGGACGATGGAACGGGAATGTCGTCCCAGCCGGAAACATCGTAAGAGTCTTTGTAAAAGTCATTGTTCCTTTCGCTGGGCTTGTCTACATGGAAAAACTTCCAGGTGCCAGAGAGGGTTTGGTACCATTTGGAGGCATGGCGGTCACCCTTGACGGCCTCCTCTACGGTAGTGTAGGGCATGGAGGTTACGTGAGGTGTAAGGGTGTTTACGCCAAAAACTCGGGGCTTGCCGTTCCATTCGTTGTTAGGTTGTGCCCATGCGGTTGCGATGGCGGCTAGGCCGATAAGGCCGACCATAGAGATCACCTTGTTCATAATATCCTCTTCTAATAGACTTTAGGCAGGAATTACTTTACCTGGACCTGTAGGGTTTGGGAGTGGTTGATGCTGCGGACGATGTATGTGCCCCTTGCATACCCGGCATTTTGCAGGGCTTCGGTAACGTTTTCTTTCGCCTGTATGCGGCCCATGTGCTTGCCGGTGACGCTGAACACGTTATAGATGGAATTTGCTTGCGGAACAAAACGGGTGTTGGAAACGATGGCATTGGGGTTATTGGGGTCGGTAAACATGAGCCAGTCCACATTCAGGTAGGTGCCCGTAATAAGCAGTTTGAGGACATGGGTGCCTTTTTTCAGTTCCACAGAACCTAACTCCATTTCTTTGTAGACATCGAACCTTTCTTCGTTGGTTTTTAGGCCGGTAATGGATTCGGTAATAGGCTTGTCGTCAATGAACAGCTGGAGACCTGCGGTTTCAAATGGGGTAGCCACATTTGCCGTGATGTCATATGCAGCAGTGGCAGTCACGTTTACCGTGTATTCTAGCCATTCGTCCTCTTGGGTGTAGCCTATTGCGTAAGTCTTGCAGTTCTTGGTATTGTCTTCGTCAGAACAGCCAAAACCTACAATGTCCACTTCGTCTTGACGGTATGCCTTGCCTTGGTTGTTGCGGTCGGCGTCATAGAAAGACTTGTTGTGACCGCCCTCGTCGTAGTTTTCGGCCTCAATGATTCCCGGAATGTTGGCGGCAATGCCGTTGTAGGGGGCTTGCGGAATGGCTGTTTTTTCGCTAGTCATGTACCAGTAGTCAAAATCGAAACCAGCCTGCTTGACCATAAAGAACAAGTCATCGACGCCGACAGCATCGGTTAGTGCGACAGTGGTTTCTTGCCACTTGGAACTTGCCGGGACATTGATGGATGCAAGCAAGGTTCCAGTTTCGGAACCTGCATGAACTTCGATCTTGCCGCTGTTACCCCTAGTGCAGACGGTAATGTTGTCTGCTCCGTCACCCATGTCCACAGAACGGACTTTGGTGTAGAATTTGTCGTTCATGTTGGTGAGGTAAACCGTACCATTTTCGGAGGCGACATGATTGATGATGGTGTAGGGAACGCCGTCTTTATCTTTTTTTGATTTGTCTACATTGATGCCGCCAACCCAAGACTTAGTTTCGGCCTCCACGCGTTCATACGGGTTAAGATTCTTGATAGGCTTTACCACGCCATTGTCGGTGGATTTGATGGTGGGAATGGAGCCGTCGACATTCCAAGTGAATTCCTCGACGGCGGTAGAGCGGCTGAAGCCATTGCCCCCCACATTCTTTTGGTTGTGGTAAAAGAAGAAACTACGTCCTTTGAACTCAATAATGCCGGAGTGGTTTGTAAATGCAGTTCCGTTTCCCTGATCCATGATTACGCCTCCCCATTTCCAAGGACCGGTCGGGGAATTGCTGGTGGAGTAGGAAATTTTCTCGGGTATGCCATGAGAGGCATATATCATGTAATAGGTTCCGTTACGCTTGTGAATCCAGGGGCCTTCGGTGTATTTTGAAGGCTCGCCCGGAGGAGCAAAACCCGAATTCATATCTGTCTTATGAATTTCTCCATTAAAAGAAATCATGTCTTCATTAAGTTTTGCCCAATAAAGGCTCGGATTACCCCAATACAGGTACGCTTGGCCATCGTCATCTATCCATACGGTGGGGTCAATATAATCGCAGTTCGCTGCTGCCAAATGGTTTCCGTTCAAGGCGTCTTTGAACGGACCTTCGGGTTTGTCTGCTATGGCAACATTGATGGATCGGCAGCCACTCCCGACGGTTACATAGTAATAATATTTGCCGTTCCGGCGCACAACCTGTGCGGCCCAGTCGTCGTTCTTGTTTGCGCTCCCATGGAAACTTTCGCTAGAAAGTATAAGTGTGCCACGATCAGTCCAGTTTACCATATCGGTGGAGCAGGAAACACGCCAGCCGTTCATGGTGAAAAATCCGCCACCTTCGTCGTTGCCAGTATAAACACAGACGGTATCGCCAAACACAACCGGGGCGGGGTCCGGGGAATAGTAGGTCTGGAAAATCGGGTTTTCTGCCAGGGCCACCGAGCAGAGCCCAAAGCCCGTAAGTATCGAAACGATTTTTGCTTTCGTTGCAAAAGACATAACCACATCCCTTTTTGGCCTTCCCAAAGGCCCCTTTATTAATACCTGTTCAAAAATATTATCAAAAGGGGGTTAAAAACCCTTTACAATGCAAGTTCCCGTGGACAAGTTGTCAATAGGCAAAAGGCGAAATTCCCAAAATTTTGAAGAATTTCGCCAATTTTTGTTGCTAAGGAATAATCAACGCTATTTCACTTGCACTGTTTTGGAGTAGGCATGCCCTGTGCCGCGGATAATGTAGATTCCCTTTGCATAACCGGCCTGTTTTAGGGTTTCGGCCAAGTTTAGATCGGCGTTTGTGTTGTAGTCAATGCGACCCAAGAAGCGACCGTTGACATTAAACACCTTGAGGGCGGTGTTTCCATTGGGCATAAAGTTTACGCTATAGGTGATTTTGCGGATGCTGCTGGGTTCATCTGGTTGTTCCGTGAAATCTGGCAGGGGAATGTAATTGACCCAGTCGCCCATGCCCTTGTAATCGCCCTGAAGCCCTGCCGCGTCTGCAACAGAGGCAATGAATCCGCCATTGTTGTTTTCGGTGAAGTACCCCGGTGCGTTTTTGCCTACTCCTGACGGAGAATTGCTGTAGGAATTGTTTTCAACGGCAAAGCCACTAGAACCTTCATCCAAATAGATGGGCAAAACCCAGTAGTCAGCCCATTCAGGCGTTCCGTAATCGTGGAGGTAGTTTTCCTTGATTTCGCTGCCAGTTCCCTGATTTGAAAGAGTATAGATGGGTCCTGAATCGCAAAGTAAACGGGCTATATGGTGGATGTTGTTCTTGTTTATCTTGTTGTTTGTCATCGCGGTTTGTTCTTTGGTCCAGCCAAAGCCCACCGAAATGCCGGAATAGTTCGTATAGGAAACTTCATTGTTCTCGATAACAATGAAGCGGGGGTAACCTGCTCCAATGCCCACGGCTCCCTGATGTTCGTTAGTGACATGGGTGACCAGGTTGTAGCGGATGGTGTCACGGGTGCTGATTTCGTCCTTGTCCGTGGGGTTGTAGGGAATGTGGATTTCCGTTGTGGAATCCTGGGAGAACTTGCCAATCATGATGCCTGCTGCACCCAGTTCGTAGAACACGTTTCCTTGAATCAGGTCATCGTTTGTGCCAGAAACAAAGTCTAGCCCTGTGGCCGCCATCTGGGTGAACATGCAGCCGGAAACTAGCAAGTGGTGGGCATTTTCTACACGGAATCCTGCATCGGGGCGCCAGAGCCAAAATTCGTTGCTGTTTAGCATCCCGCGGTCTGCTACATCCACATTGAACATTCCCGCCTGCAGGTCTAGGAATCCTTCGTCGCTGGGACGCAGGTAGTTGGAATGTGCAAAGGTGAGGCCTTCAAAACTCATGTAGCCCACCTTGTTTTTGGTGTCTTTCCCTAGGACGCTAAAGAGGGTATTGATGCGCGGCGCTACCACGGTGGCCTTTTGCATGTCTTCGCCTTCTTCTGCCTTGTAGTAAAGGACTTTTTCCTGTTCATCCAGGTACCATTCTCCCGGCACGTCCATAAATTCGTAGGCGTTTTCCAGGTAATAGACCTGCTGTTTTGGCGGGTTGCTCATGAATGCCGTGCCCAGCATGGGGTACTTGCGCCTGAAAAGCCGGGTCCTTTCGGGATCCTGGGGCTCAAATTTTGAAACATAGCCCTGGTTTGTAATCTTGGATGCCCGCAATATGTTTTCGGACCAGGCAATCATCAGGTGGATTTCCACCTTGTCCAGATTGCCCCAGTTGGCCTCTCCAATGTCGCTGTTGTTCAGCAAGAAGGCGCTGCCGGTAGAATCCACCTTGTTCAGGCGGAAAAAGTTGTGGTCCCCGTTGTCCTTGAAGTTTGGCATGCGGGCACGGATGCCTTTCTTGTTGTTCACGTAAATCTGACGGAAACGGCTATCGACGCCTTCGGCCTTCCAGATGTTCTTGTCCTTGTCGTGGATTTTCCAGCCGGTAATGGGCATGCCGCCGCTAATGAGCGGGTGTTCCCCTTCGTAGGCCTTGTAGCGCACGTAGTGGCCGTCCTTGCCGCCGTCGCCCTCGTCAAAGGTGACGGTGGAGGGAAGGGCGTAGGTTCCGGCACGGAGGATCACCTCGATGTCACCGGTCATGGTTCCGTTAATGGCGCGCACCGCCTTTTTTGCTTGCTCGATGGTCCTGAAGGGGGATTCCTCGGTTCCCTTGTTGGAGTCGCTGCCCTTGGGAGAAACGTAGAATGTGGCCTGTATTGCCGCATGGGCGGCAATGGAAAAAGCTAATGCGCCCAGTAGTGAAATTTTTAAATCCATAACAATCCCATCCAATGACTTTTTATGGTCAACTTGCCAAAATATACCCCCCGGGGGCATTAAAAACGGTAGTTTTGGATATTTTTTCTTGGACAAGTTGTCAATGACTGGCGTTTTTTCGGGAATTCCGCCAGTTTTCTATTTTTGTGGCATGCCCATACTTTCCGCCATGAACATCACGCTCCGCTTTGGGGGGCCTCCCCTTTTGGATAAGGTCTCTTTCGATATTGAATCGGGGGACCGCATTTGCCTAGTGGGCAGGAACGGGGAAGGGAAAAGCACCCTGCTAAAAATTTTGTCGGGAGACATGAAGGCCGATTCCGGGGACATTGTCAAGCGTTCCGGTCTGAAGATTTCCCGGATGATTCAAGAGATACCCGCCCATTTGGAAGGGACTGTGCGGGATGTGGTTTTTTCTGGCGTAGGTGGAGCCGCAGGCGACGGCCACCACAATGCCCATGCCGAGGCAATACTCGGCAAGACGGGCATTGCGGCCGACGCGTTGTTCGACAGCCTGAGTGGCGGGCAAAAGCGTCGCGTGCTCTTTGCACGGGCCCTCGCTCAGGACCCGGATCTGCTTTTGCTGGACGAACCCACCAACCATCTGGACATTCCCGCCATACAGTGGCTGGAGGGAATCGTCACCCGCTTGAATTGTGCCGTACTTTTTGTAAGTCACGATCGTGCCTTTGTCCGCCGTACCGCCACAAGGATTTTTGAACTGGACCGAGGCCGTGTCCGCAGTTGGGATTTCCCTTACGACAAGTTTGTGCAGTTTAGGGACCAGGCCCTGGCCGAAGAGGAAAAAGCCAACGCCCTTTTTGACAAGAAACTGGCCGAAGAAGAAGTCTGGATCCGTAAGGGAATCCAGGCACGCCGCACCAGGAACGAGGGCCGGGTCCGCGCCCTCATCAAGATGCGAGAAGAACGGGCGGCCAGGCGCTCCCGGGTAGGGAACGTGAACATGCAGATTACTGAGGCGGAAAAGTCCGGCCGCCTGGTGGCTCGCCTTACCGACGTGAACTATTCTTACGACGGCTCGCCCCTGATCAGTAACCTCACCACGGAAATTTTCCGTGGTGACCGCATAGGAATCGTGGGGCCCAACGGTTCGGGAAAGACCACGCTTTTGCGGTTGATTCTGGGTGAACTTGCGCCGGAAAGCGGAACGGTCCGGCTAGGGACGAACCTGCAGGTGGCCTACTTTGACCAGATGCGGACCAGGCTTCGGGAAGACAAGTCCCTGGTGGAAAACATCGGCGACGGACAGGCATACATTACGCTGAACGGCGTGAAGCGCCATGTGCTGAGTTACCTGCAGGACTTCTTGTTTTCGGCGGACAGGGCCCGAGGCCCTATTAGTGCTTTGAGCGGCGGTGAACGGAACCGGCTGTTGCTGGCCTGCCTCTTTAGCCACCCCAGCAACGTGCTGGTGCTGGACGAACCTACCAACGATTTGGACATGGAAACTCTGGACCTGCTGGCAGATTTGATTGCGGACTACAAGGGAACGGTTTTGACGGTAAGTCACGACCGGGCGTTTTTGGATTCGGTGGCTACGGAGATTCTGGCCATCGAAGAAAACGGGAATGTCTTTGAAGCGGTGGGTGGTTACAGCGATTACGAGGCCAACCGAAAACAGCGTGAAAAGGAAGCCGCCAGCGCAGCCCGTGCCATGGCCGAAAGGGAACAGACTCGAGGCCAGCAGGGCTCCGTCGCTGCGAGAGCTACCCCTGCCGAGGCGCCAAAAAAGAAAAAGCGCAGTTACAACGAGGAGCGGGAATACGCCGCCCTGCCCGAAAAAATCGAGGCTCTGGAGGCGGAAATCGCCCAGCGCCAGACGGAGCTTTCGAAGCCCGAGGTGTACACCAATGCGGTCCGGATTGTGGAGCTGCAGGGCGAAATTGCGGAAAGGGAGGCTGCTTTGGAACGCGCTTACCTGCGTTTTGAGGAATTGGACGCCCTGGGATAGTCGGGCGAGCCCGTGATTTAAATCACTATCGTATTTTTTTATTACATTTTGGCCAGATGGGACATCATAAGAGGTCAAATATGATAAAAAAGATGATTTCGTTTGGCGCGCTATGCGCTCTAGTTTCTACCGTTTCTGCCGCAACTACGGTCTGGACGGAGGAGGGTCCCGGTGAAAAGGCTCCGGCGTATTGGCTGGATTACGTGTATCCAGAAAAAACTACGCTTGCCTCTGTCGACACGTCCACTACTGCTGAGAATGTGAAGGTCGCAGTAATGCATGCTTCGGCAGGATCAACTGATAATGGGGCCGGATTTGGCTTTGCCTGGGCGCAGAACTCTTCTTACCAAACGATTTCCGTAGACCTTTCTGCTTACAAGGGCGTTTGCTTGACTTATAGTGCTACAACTCGTTTGCGTATGGATTTTAAGCAGTCCAACCTGGAATCAAGTAGCAACTTCTATGGTACGGAATTAGATTCGACAAATGGATTTAAAAAGGTTTTTATCGCTTTTAATGAACTAAAGCAGGGCTGGACTTCGTCTCCAAGAATTTCGTGGGATGTGACGAGTCAGAAAGGAGTGCAGTTCGGCTACAAGAAGGGATTTGTGACGAATTCAGTCAACACTTCCATCTTCCAGTTGAAAAGTTTTATCCTTGGCAATGAATGTGAAACTTTTGCCCCTGTTCTGGTAGAAGGTGTCGAAAGCCCTGGTTCTGTGACCTTGAACGAGGGGAACGTACATTCTCTGGACTTGACGGAAATTTTTGTGGATCCCGATGGCGAGGCCCTTACCTACACGGTGTCGATTCTGGCGGAGAATGCGGGTGACGTGGTACTTGCCGATGACCAGTACAATACCACTCATGTGCTGAATCTGAAAACAGGCCCTAATCCTAAGGGTGGTGCCAGGGTGACTGTTACGGCAAAAGACCCGACCAACAAGACTGCTGTCTATGAACTGGATGTAACTACGGTTGACGGAGAAAATGCTCCGGTGGCTGTAAATGACAGCTACACGACCCAGGAAGAAAAGACCTTGACCGTCGATTTCAGGAATTTCGTGACGGTAAATGATGACGATGCCGATGGCGACAAGTATGTGCCAGAACTCGTTACGTCGGTTAGTCACGGTACCTTGGATTTTGACGTAGAAAATGGGGGATTTACCTATACCCCGGCAAAGGATTTCTTTGGCGAAGACGCTTTTACGTACCGGTTGAAGGAATTGCCACGTGATGGAGATGACAGCTACGAAGTCAAAACGAGTAACGTGGCTACGGTAACTATTTCCGTTACGAATGTAGATGACCCCATCCAGGTGGAAGTGGTTAATCCGACATTCAAGATAGGTTCGGACGAATACGAACTGATGAAAGATACGGTGGAAGTGGATGAAGACTTCGGTTCGTTTACGGTCAAGATTTCCACTACCGATGTTGTCTTTAGCGACCCGGACGTGACTGCAGCGTCGTTGCAAGTGAAGGCGATGTCTAGCGGGGTTGTGAGTGTTGATGCCGGAGAATACAACGGAAACTACCTAATTATGGTGGATGCTGTAGAAGATTCAAATGGCGTTGCCAAGGTGACACTGTTTGCAGCTGACAATGGCGATACCGCAAGTGTGTGGTTCTTTGTAAAGGTGAACTCCGTGGTAGATCCACCTGTGGCTTTCAATGACGACTATACCGTGGTGCAGGATTCCGTGAACAAGATTGCCGCTAGCAAGGGCGTTCTTGCAAACGACGTGAACCCCGACGGAAAGACAACTCTCAAGGCCTATTTGGTGGCAGATGCCGGCAAGGGCAAGGTGACACTTGCCGAAGACGGTTCGTTTACCTATGCTGCGGGCAAGGAGGAAGGCTCTGATTCGTTCACCTACTATATCGTGAATGCCGAAGGAGTTGAGTCTGAACCGGCCACTGTTACGCTGACGGTGGCTCACAAGAATCTGCCGCCCCAGATTGTTGCCGGGGTAGCGGATACCGTTGGAAACCGCCTTAGCTCTTTGACGGAAGATTTCTCTGGAATAAAGAGGTTTACTGCTGCTGAGGTCAAGAGTTGGTTTGCAGACGATGAGGATGCAACTTTGACCTTTACCACACGTACCGATGATAGCTTGCTTGCACCGACCATGGTTTCTGGAGCCTTGCAAATCAAGGCTGTCAAGGATGCCTGCGGTGATGCCCAAGTTATAGTGATTGCTGCGGACACCAAAGGGGCGAAGACAGAACTTGCAATTCCTGCGACAATTGCCTGCGTGAATGACAAACCCGTTCTTGTAAAATATTACGATTCTCTGTATGTAGGAACAGAGTCTGTCTTTACCAAGGCTTTTGACCTTAAGAAATGGATTTTAGACCCCGATGGTGACGAACTTCATTACGAGGTGTCTGCGGTAAGTGGATCTGACATGTACATTTCGTGGACCGTAGATGGCGATAATTTGGTATTGTCTTCACTGGATGGTGTTGTACTTGATCCGGGTAAAATGGTGTCTATAAAGATTGTTGCATCGGATGCTTCTACAAATGTCACGATTTCCTTTGCTGTGTTTGCAATGGATGCTCCTCCGGCAGGGATTGCACCGATGATTGCTGCCCCGAAGGCCACCTGGCAGGGTGCAATTGCTGCTAATCACGGCGCCGTGGCACTGTTCGATATGCAGGGCCGCGTGATGTGGAAGGCCAAACTCCCGGTGAGCGAAGCCGACGTGCGTAACGCTGCCGCTCAAGTGCAGGGCAGAAAGATCCTGCAGGTGAATCGCCAGAGCTGGACGATTAAATAGTTCAGATTTCAGAAGTCAGAATTCAGAATTAAAAATTCAGGATTAACAAAGAATGCTCCGCTAAAGCGGAGCATTTAATTGTATAAATATTGAAAATTCAGTTCGGAAATCAAATCTGAATTCCGAACTCCGAATTCCTAACTTATTTCACCAGCGCTTCAGTATCCAGTGCAATCAGCAGTTCTTCGTTTGTGGCGACGACCATGGCGGTCGGGGTGCCGTCCTTGCTAATGATGTGGCCGGATTCCTTGCCGTTCTTTTCGTTGCGGGCTTCGTCAATCTGGTAGCCGAGAATTTTGAGGTTGTCCATCGCCATCTTGCGGACGAGCTTGCTGTTCTCGCCGATACCGCCGGTGAACACCAGCGCGTCGATGCGGGGGAGAGCCATGGCGATGCCGCCGATTTCGCGGGTGAGCCTGTAGGCGAAGGTTTCAAGGGCGATCTGTGCACCCACGTGGCCTTCGCTTGCGGCCTGCGTCAGGGTGCGCATGTCGTTAGAAAGTCCGGAGAGGCCGAGTAGGCCCGATTCCTTGTTCACCAGCTTGTCGAGGCGGTCAATGTCGTAGCCGTATTTTTTGCTGATGAAGAAGAGGATGGCCGGGTCAAGGGAGCCGGAGCGGGTGCCCATGATGAGGCCCTCCAGCGGGGTGAAGCCCATGGTGGTATCAACGCACTGGCCGTTCAGAATGGCGGAGCAGCTGGAACCGTTACCGAGGTGAGCCGTAATGAAGCAGCAGTCTTCCGGCTTTTTGCCGAGAATCTTGGCGGCTTCGCCGGTCACGAAGCGGTGGCTCGTGCCATGGGCGCCGTAGCGGCGGATCTTGTCTTCTTCGTAGAACTTGTAGGGGATGCCGTAGAGGTAAGCCTTGCGGGGCATGGTCTGGTGGAAGGCGGTGTCGAACACGGCGACCTGCGGGAGGCCCGGGAAGAACTTGGTGGCGCATTCCATGCCGGTGGCGTGTGCGGGTTCGTGCAGCGGGGCGAACAGCGTGATGCTGCGGATGTAGTCAATGACTTCCTGCGTGACGCGCTCGCTCTTGACGTACTTGCCGCCGTGCACCACGCGGTGGCCGATGGCTTCGATGGTGTCGGTGAGCTTCTGTTCGGCGAGGAACTTCTGCACTTCGGCAACGGCTTCGGCGTGGGTGGGGCAGTCGAAATTGAAGTCGATGTTGCCGACCGGGCCCTTGGCCTTGACGTGGCCATTCACGCCGATATTTTCGACGAGGCCGCTGGAGATGGACTGTTTGGTCTGGGTGTCGATGACAGCGAACTTGACCGAGGAGCTGCCGCAATTAAGAACGAGTACGCGCATAGTTACTTAGGGGTTAGGATTTAGGGCCTAGGGGCTAGGGACGTCATCCTGAGCGGAGTCCGTAGGACGAAGTCGAAGAATCTAGACCGGATTTTTAATTTGCATCAGGAATAATAGCATTTTGGTTTGGCGTTGGCTTTTGGGGTGCGAAAAAAACTAAATTCAAGGCGATGTTCAAGAAAATCGCAGAGTTTGACAACCGGGTGTCGGTCTACTGGACCAACCGGCATTTCTCGGAGAAGGTAAACGACCGGCTCCGTTTTTATGTGCGGCTTGGTGACGGCTACATCTGGGGCGCCTTTGCGCTGTTCATTCTCGTGATGGTGGGTTGGGAGAAGTTTTTGCCCATTTTGTGGCAGGCCCTGATGGCCCTGGCGGTAAGTCTCATTATTTACGAGGTGGTAAAGCTGAACACCAAACGGCCTCGCCCCTTTGCCGCCAACCCGCAAATCAAGGCGGAAGTGCCACCCCTGGACAAATACAGTTTCCCCTCAGGACACACTATGAACAACTTGGCGGTAGCCAGTGCCGTCTTTTACGGCGTGCCCCGGTACGGCTGGATCATGCTGATTTTGCCCTTGACCTGGGGGCTTTTGCGGGTGTACTTTGGGGTGCACTGGCTGACGGACATCTTGTGCGGCTTTGTGCTGGGTATCGTGAGCTTTGTGCTTGGCCACTTGCTGTGGATAATGATTTTCTAGACGTAATGACAAACGATTTTGTAAGCGCCCAGGACTTCTTTGAATCTCTCGCTCCCGACGAGCGGGTTTGCTTGCTGGTGCGGCACGGTGAACGGAACCATATCACGCCAAACGATCCGGATTATGGCGCCCACGTGGGTCTGACGGAGCGTGGGCGGGAGCAAGCCCTTGGTTTGGGCCGTTTTGTGCGTGCCGGTGGCGAGACACCCGCCGATGTGTGCTTTTTCTCTAGCCCAGTGGGGCGTTGTGTGGAAACGGCCGAGTTTATCGGCAAGGGCTGTGGTGCTGAGGCTCCCGAGGTGGAAAAGCTGGACTGCCTGGCGGAATACTTTGTTCGAAATTATGCCGCCTATGAGGCTGTGCTGCGTGCTGGCTTTTACGAGGGTATCTGTGAGTGGCTGGCGGCCAATTCCCGCGAAGCAGAAGTGACGGAAACGCAAGACGCAGATGCTCCTTTTTACCCCCTGGCGGAACGCTCCGAGGAGATGCTTTCCATGATGCTTGAAAAGGGGCATGCCCGCGTTAACGTGTTCGTGACCCACGACGCCTGGGTGGTGCCCTGCCTTACGCACTTTTGCGGTCTTAAATTTACGCCCCAGCGTTGGATAAATTTTTTGACCGGGATGGCGGTAGTGGTCGGCAGCGACGGCCAGACTGTCCGGCGGATTGTTCCCGTGACGGCACTCCCTACGGGGTGGCTCCAATTTTAGGGTTTTTGCCCGGTCAGTCCATTTACTTTAGATGTGATTTATATACATTTTGTCCAATGACCTTAACCTATCTGTAGATAATAAGAGGTTCTTTATGGGTTTTAATTTCCGAGGGCTGGCCTTTAAGCAGTCCATGATGATCTTGACGGCTATTACGGTCGTGTTTGGCTTGATTTTTGCCATTATGGGTCAAAAGACTCAGGATATACTGAACAAGATTACCATCGAAAACGGTGAGGAAACCAGCCGGGCCAATGTGAACTACATTGACAAGCTGTTCAATTCAGGGAAACTTGTGGGCGATGACATTGCAGAAACCCTAGGCAAGAGGAAAATGACCAAGGCCGATTTGGATACCTTCCTGTTGCATTCCCTTACCAACGCCCGTAACCTGATTCCCCAGATTGTGGCTGTGGTGCTGGCCTATGAACCTGGCATGGGCCCGGAAACTCCCAAGGGTGAATTTATGCGTCTTGCCCGCTTTACCGAAAACGAAATCCGCCTGGTTACGGGAGCCAATTACCAGGACAAGGAATGGTATTCCAGCACCAAGGAAGGTAAGACCAGCCGTTGGCAGGAACCTTTTATTGGTGAGTTCGTTCCCGAACCCATTGCCGTCTATACCGTCCCTATTTTCCAGAAGGATAAAAATGGCGATGATGTTTTGGCGGGCGTTCTGGCCGTCGATATGTCTATCGAGTTCCTTAAAGACGAAATCGCGACGATTCCTGTTTCTAACGGGGGCTATGCCCTGATCACCTCGGAAAATAATGTGGCTGTCGCTTACCCTAAAAGCATTGCCCAAGGGAAAAGAAATCGTGAAATAGTGGTCAAGGAAATCCGCGGCAACAGCACCGTTGACTTTGACAGAAAAAATAGGGACCCAAGTGGGCTGTTTATGGGAACGGTGGCCGGCGGAGAAGAATCGGCCGTTTACTACACCAAAATCAACTCCAACAATTGGACCTTTATGGTGGTGTGGCCTGTCCAGAAGTTTTTGCAAGACCAGAGAGACACCCGCAAGCTTTTCTTGATACTTGCCCTGGGTGGTTATGGCGTTATTCTTGTCATCATCTTGCTGATTTCTTTCAGAGTGGCAAAGCCTCTCAAGGAGCTCGTTTTTGCGGCAAAGAAACTTGGCGGTGGAAATTTCGATGTGGATATTCCGAAGGTTTCTGGCCGTGACGAGGTGGCGGAATTTGCGACGGCTTTCTCGAATATGCTTTCTACGCTCAAGGCGCATATCGAAAAAGAGAAAGACATGAAACGGATTGAGCGGGAGCTGGACCTTGCCCGTAATATTCAGCTTTCCATGTTGCCCGGAGCCGAGCGCGACGAAAATTCCGAAGATGACCGCCATGAACTTGCCCCCTTCTTGCTCCCCGCAAAAGAAGTGGGAGGCGACTTCTACGATTTCTTCAAGATAGACAACGACCATCTTTGCATTGTGGTGGGCGATGTTTCCGGAAAGGGCGTTGCAGCGGCTCTGTTCATGATGGTGGCTCGAATAATCCTCCGTACCATGTCGAAGAACTTGAAGTCCGTAGTGGATGCCTTTAACAAGACGAATTATGCTCTGGCAAAGCGGAACAATTTGATGATGTTCGTGACGGTCTGGGCGGGAATTATCGACCTGCGCACGGGACATGTGGAGTTTGCCTCTGCCGGCCACAATCCTCCTGCGGTTCGCCACGAAGATGGTTCGGTGGAGTTTATCCCTAGCCGCTCGGAACTGGTCATGGCGGCTATGGAAGATACTGTATATACCAAGCAGACCTATGACCTCAAGAAAGGCGATACCCTGTTCCTCTATACCGACGGCGTGACGGAAGCGACCAATGACAAGGATGAACTGTTCGGCAACGACAGGCTTCTGGATGCCTTGAAAAGGGGTGGCCGGCAGAACACTTCTGACACGTGCACGCAGGTCAAGAGGGAGCTGGACGGCTTTGTGCAGAAGGCTCCGCAGTTCGATGACATTACCATGCTTGCTGTTAAGTTCAACGGAAGCGACGAACCCGTATGGGAACGCTACGAAAAGACGGTGAACGTGGCCGAAAACGACAAGGGCGCTCTCAAGTCCTTTGTACAGGATATCCTCACGCCTATGGACGGGGCAAAGAAGATGCAGATGAAGGACGCCTGGGAACGTTACGAAAAGATTGTGGACGTTGTTCCCGAGAACCAGGATATTCTGACGGCCTTTGTTGAGGGAATCCTTGCTCCTATGGAAGGCTCCATGAAGTCCCAGATGCAAATCAATATCGCCATCGATGAAATCTACAGTAACATTGTCAAGTTCTCGGGTGCTAACGAGGTGACCTTGATTGTGGAAGTCCGAAAGGCGACGCTTTCGGCAAGGCTTACCTTTATCGACAACGGTAAGCCCTACGATCCTATCAAGCAGGCGGACCCTGACGTGACCCTGCCTCTTGAAGAAAGGGACATCGGAGGCCTCGGGATAT
The DNA here is from genome assembly GCA_002391195.1 of Fibrobacter sp. UBA4375. Classification (GTDB taxonomy): domain Bacteria; phylum Fibrobacterota; class Fibrobacteria; order Fibrobacterales; family Fibrobacteraceae; genus Fibrobacter. The sequence continues at coordinate 56,856 of DGRZ01000008.1, forward strand.
TCATCGTGAAAAAGACCATGGATAGTGTCTGTTACCGCAGGAACGGCGACAAGAACGAACTGGCCATCACCAAGACTTTGTAACTAAAAAAGGAACAATCTTATGCAGATTACCAAGACTACTGAAAACGATAAGCTGACCCTTGCCCTTGAAGGGCGCCTGGATACCTTGACGGCCCCGCTGCTGGAAGCGGAAGTCGTGGGCAAGCTGGACGGGGTGAAAACCCTGGTGTTTGATTTCCAGAACCTGGCCTACGTTTCTTCGGCAGGACTCCGAATCCTGTTTATGGCCCAGAAGGTCATGAGCAAGCAGGGCCAGATGATTGTGAAGAACGTGAATTCCGACATTAACGACATTTTCAGGGTTACGGGTTTTAGCAATATCCTGACAATTGAATGAGCCCTAGGGCGGCTCAGTGCGCCTTTGGGATTTCGTGGAAGTGGATCTCGTCGTGCCAAATCTTTTGAAAAAAATGGCAGTTTTGGTGCTTGAACCGCAAACCGTCAGCACAGGCTTTCGTGAAAAAGAACGTCCTTCCCGTCATTTTCTTAATCCTAGACCCCTAATCCCTGGCCCCTAATTACTATCTTTCCCCCCGTTGATTTTTATTAACAGTTCACTTAATTAAATGGACAGATTCCAATATGAACGAAACAGAACAACTCACAGCTGATTCCTCGGCCCAGGTTGTGGATTCTGCACCTCAGAATGCAGCAGTCGCAGCCGCCGTTGAAGCTGCTGAACAACCGGCGCTTGTGGCAAGCGAACCTGTAGCACAGGTGAAGGGCAAGTTCGACGAACAGCTCGCTCTGATGCAGGCTTCCGATGCCGCCCAGGTGCAGGCCCAGCTCTCCATGCCCCACATGGACGATTCCATGGTCTACAAGATTGTGGAAACCCATGCTGGCAACCACGCCGTGCTTTACAAGACTTACGAACAGGCCGTGCTTGCCCGCGATGTTCGCGATTCCATCGAGAACGCCGCTGGCCACAAGGTGCTCCCCATCGCCAAGGCGAAGCTCGGGTCCACCTACTGCAAGGGCCAGTACTCCACCGAACAGGGCTGCAAGGGCGAAGCCGACACCTTCGGCATCGGCTCCCTGGTTGAATTCCAGGCCACGGGCCTCATAGTGGTGATGGTGGTGATTATCGGTCTCACGGTGCTCTGCTACCTCATGAGCTTCATTATGGCGAAGCTGGGTCTCAACAAGACTAAGACTCCGGCACCTGCGGTCAAGGCAACTCCTGCTGCTGCCGCTGCGGCCCCGAAGACCATCGGCCCTGCCCACTGTGACTGGGACCCGAACGCAAAGAGCGTGCACCCGGGCTTCACCAACAAGCAGCTCCAGGCTTTCCTCGGCATTGCAGCCGTGGCCGCCCTGGAAGAACACCCCGGCATGACCAACGATCAGTTCCTTGCCCTGGTGACCGCCGCTGCAACCCAGGCCATTGGTCAGCCCTGCCGCGTGACCGCCTACAGAAACATTAACTCCCCTGCTTGGACGATTGTCAAGTAAGGCAAACTTTTAAAACTCAACAGGCTTAAAGCCAGGAAAAATCAAAATGAAGAAAACAGTCCGTATCAGTTTCGAAGGCAAGACCTACGACGTCGAAGTAGAAGTTCTTGATTCCGCCGTTGCCGCAGCTCCTGCTGCTCCCGTGGCCGCTGCCCCCGCTGCCGCTCCTGCCGCAGCCCCTGCCGCTGCCGGTGGTACCGAAGTGAAGTGCCCGCTGGCCGGTTCCGTGTTCAAGCTGAAGGTCAAGGTTGGCGATAAGGTTGAAGCCAATCAGGAAGTGGCTATCATCGAAGCCCTCAAGATGGAAAACCCGGTGGTGGCTCCTTGCGCCGGTACCGTGAACTCCATCGCCGTCAAGGAAACCGACACCGTCGTTGACGGTCAGACCCTCATGACCATTGCCTAAGAGGTACCGCTAGATGAGTTCACTCTTAAATTCGGTCGTTGAGTTCGCAGGCGACACCGGATTCACATACGTCACCGGCCCTATGGTGATCATGTGGATCGTGAGTTTCGTCCTGATGTACTTGGCGATTGTCAAAAAGTACGAGCCGCTGCTGCTCTTGCCGATTTCCCTCGGTGCGCTGGCGGTGAATATCCCGAGTGCCGGTTTCTACGACGGCGGCTGGAGCATCGAAGGCATGTTCACGCCCACTGCCGGCCTCTACTACTACATCAGCCAGGGTATCCACCTGGAACTGTTCCCGCCCATCATCTTCTTGGGCGTGGGCGCCATGACGGACTTCGGACCGCTTATCGCCAACCCCCGCACGCTGCTTCTCGGCGGTGGCGCCCAGTTCGGCGTGTTCGCGACCATGTTCTGTGCCGTGGCTTTCGGTGGCTTTACTCTCGGTGAAGCGGCCTCCATCGGTATCATCGGCGGCGCCGACGGTCCCACCTCCATCTTCACTGCAAACAAACTCGCAAAGCACCTGATTGGACCTATCGCCGTGGCGGCCTACACCTACATGGCTCTCGTCCCGCTCATCCAGCCGCCTATCATGCGGCTCATGACCAACGACAAGGAACGCAAGATCCGCATGAAGGCTCTCCGCCAGGTGAGCAAGGCCGAACGCATCGTGTTCGCCGTGATGGTGATGATCGTCTGCATCCTCGTGGTGCCCGATGCTTCTGCACTTATCATCATGCTCATGCTCGGCAACATCTTCAAGGAAGCCGGCGTCGTGGAACGCTTGGTGAAGACCTCTTCCAACGAGCTCATGAACATCGTGACCATCTTCCTCGGTACTTCCGTGGGCCTCACGATGTCTGCCGACATCTTCCTGAAGCCGCAGACCCTCATGATTATCGCTATGGGCGTTGTCGCCTTCGGTTTCTCGACCGCTGCCGGCCTCTTCCTCGCGAAGATCATGAACTGGTGCTCCCCGAAGAACCCCGTGAACCCGCTCATCGGTTCTGCAGGCGTGTCCGCCGTGCCGATGGCTGCACGTGTTTCCCAGGTGGAAGGTGCCAAGTATGACCCGCAGAACTTCTTGCTGATGCACGCCATGGGACCCAACGTGGCTGGCGTTATCGGTACCGCAGTCTGCGCCGGTTACATGATTTCCAGACTCTCGTAGTCTAGGTGTCATGGCGAGCCTGCCCCGGGACAAGTCCGGGGTAAACTATAGGGCGTGGCCATCACGGACCAACGTTACGCAAAGGAAAGCCCTCGGCAATTGCCGGGGGCTCCTTTTTGTATTGGACCATTATTTCCGTCATAAAACATTCACGGGCTCTTGATTTTATCTTTCAAAAATACCATACTGAAAGAAAATTCAGTGAAAAATAATTCAGTATAATGGGTTTTTATGTTTTTGGGCTGAAGGCTTTTCTGATTGATGTTTTCTAAATTAAGAATATGTGCGTGAAAATCCAAACATTTCTCGGTGTAGCCATATTGCTGTTCGTAGGCCAGTTGTTTGCGGCAAATGGTTTTATGGCGGGGGATGGCTCCTCTGAAAATCCATTTCAGATTGAAGATTACGAAGATTTGAAGGCCATAGGCAAGGGTGTTTACCTCTATTCCTCAAATTATGTTTTGACAGGCGATATTGATGCTTCGGCTTCAATGGACGAAATGTGTAATGAGGACGGTTGTAACGGCTTTGTTCCTATCGGTATGAATAAAGACGCTACAGCTAGTACCATATTTGGGGGCGCGATTAACGGAGATAACCATACTATTTCCAATCTGACTATTTGGTTTCCTTGTGAGGCGAATGTCGCTTTTATTTCTTATTTGGGTGGCTCTGTTGCCAATTTGAATTTTGACCATATTCGTGTAACGGGACGCACAACGGGATTTGACCATGTTGCAGGTGTTGCTGCCAAACAGACGGGTTCCATCAGAAATGTGCATATAACGAATGGATTCGTATTGGGGCGAAGCTATGTCGGTGGCATTGCTGGTGAAGTCGTATCCCCTTCTGGAGGACAGGCTGTCCTCGAAGATGTGTCTTTTCAGGGAGAAATCAAGGGCTTGTGGGGGGTTGGTGGAATTGCAGGCAAATCAGACGTAGCGATTAACCATGCCTCTGCTGATGTGAATATCATCGTCATGGAAAAAGGAGCCGGCGGAATTGTTGGATTTGGTGATGCGTATCTATCTCAGTCCCATGGTACGATTACGCCTACAGAAGCGGGAGTAGACGAAGTAGGAGGAATCTCTGGAAACGGAACGGTTTATAGTTGTTTTTCCACAATGGATCTGATTCGTTCATCGGGCGTTTCTTTTGATGAAAAAATCGGTGGAATTGTTGGCAAGGGCGACGCCTATTTTTCTTATATCCATGGAACTGTTGAAGGAACGGATTATGTAGGAGGCCTTGTTGGAATGGGCAAGGTCGAAAACTCCTATGCAATAGGTACAGTACGTGGAAGTAAATATGTTGGCGGTGCTGTTGGTTCTGGTTCTGTTAGGTATTCTTATGCGGCTAGCGTAGTTCAAGGAGATGAGGCTGTTGGTGGGCTTGTGGGGAGTGTCTCGGGAAACAATGCGGTTGTAAGTTCGTATTGGAATGTTGAAATTTCAGGCCTTGATGCTAGTGCGGGTGGGGTTGGTCTTTCAACGGCAGAAATGATGAGTTTTACATCGTTTGTGGATTGGAGTACCTTGGGTTATGATGAATATCACTATTGGGCAATTGACGAAGGCAGGTCTTTCCCCTATTTGGACATAAATCCATTTTCGAAAAAGTCGCAAGTTCCGATTGCCATTCCGACAGCTGCTGCAAAATGGCAAGAAAATCCGTTGGTCGCTTCACTTGTAGATGTGGATGGAGAACTTATTGGTAAGTGGCTTGGGTGGGCTCAAAGGAATAATTCTGGTGATTCCGGCGACAGTGACTCGCTTTATTACGGGTATAGGATTGGAGCGGTGAACGGGCGGGATACCGTTTGGGGAACATCTAGTTATATGGCGGTTCCGAATAAGATTGAAATTTCATCTTTTGCCCAACTTCAGAAAATCGGAAATCATATTGCATATCCACTTGAGGCAAATTATGAATTGACTGCGGATATTGATGGTCTTGGTCAGAATTTTGAACCCATTGGTGACAGTGTTCATGCGTTTGTAGGTGTTTTTGATGGAAAAAAACATACTATCAGAAACCTACAGATAGGAAATGAAAAACGTGATTTTTCGGGCTTTTTTGGATATGCGCAAAATGCCGTGATTCAAAATTTGAAATTAATGAACGTGAAAGTTACAGGTTGTTGGTTCGTTGGAGCCATGGCGGGATCAACAAAGAATTCCGTAGTTACAAATGTGATTTCGCTCAATGGAGATGTGGAGGGCGAATCTTTTGTGGGCGGTTTGATTGGGGAAGCTGTTGGAGGGAATATTGCCATTGTTGCAACAACGGGAAATATCAAGGGTGATGATTATATTGGCGGAGTGGTTGGTGACTTGTCCGCTTCCATAAATGATGCCTTTTCCATCAATGTCATAAAAGGATATGAATATGTCGGCGGCGTTTTCGGTTATGTTGAATCTTATGCACCGATTGTTCGTCGTGTTTATTCTGCAAGTATGATTAAAGCTCCCGACGGACGAGGCCTGGCGGCGTCTGCGCTATATGTTGCTTTGGATCCGAGTACCTGTTTCTTTGATGGAACAGTAGCTCAGGTAGAAAGTGGTGGACTTCCGACAGCGAGTATGCTGAAGCAAGAAACATACAGTACATACGATTTTGATGCCGTATGGGAAATTCAGGAGGATATTTCATATCCGTATTTTAAGGGTATGGGTCAGATGGAGCCGGGAAAGCTTGATGATGATGGAACGGTAAATTTTCTTGCGGGTAAGGGAACAGAAAGAAATCCTTACCAAATTCACAATTATGAAGAACTTAAGTATATCGGAAAATACGAATACACTCTTGATAAGTATTACAAGTTAATGGGCAATATCGATGCATCTCTTTCAAAAAGGGAAAATTGCAATGCTGATGGCTCTATATGTAAGGGTTTTGAACCAATTGGTGAATTTAGTGGTGTTTTTATTGGCGATAATAAGATTATTGCGGGCTTGAATATTAACCGCTCTGATGAGGATTCTGTGGGCCTTTTTCGCGCACTTGCAAAAAAGGCTAGGGTGACTGGAATCGTTTTTGATACAACTTCTTACTTTGGCGAAGACTATACACGTGGTGACAGTAGTGATAAGGGCTTTGTTCGGGGCAAGAACTATGTTGGCACTCTTGCAGGCGTTGATAACGGAGCTGTAGTTGAGAATATTTTTGTAAAAAACGATGTCATGGGTGATAACTATGTTGGCTCTGTTGTTGGGAAAAAGACTTCGGGAACCATAGAAAGAAGTGCGTCGAGATTCTTGGTTTCTGGTAAGGAGTATGTGGGTGGCCTTGTTGGGTATCTAGACGATGCGGTTGTCTCGGATTGTTATTCTATCGCAAATGTTGTGGGTGAAAGGAATGTTGGTGGTTTGGTGGGCAATTCTGATCATGCGACGGTGAGGACCTCCTTTGCGGCTGGTAAAGTTCAGGGAAATTCAAAATGGGGTGGTCTTGTAGGCTCTGATAAAGGATCAGACTATGTGTTGGTCTATTACGACAGTAGCCTTTGGTTTGTCAATGTGACGGCTGCGGGAGAACTTCGCAACACGCGGCAAATGGTATCAAAAGAAAACTATGAAGGCTGGGACATTGAAAACACTTGGAAAATCGTTGCTGATACGACATACCCTTACCTGTCTTGGTTGGGAAGAGCTTATCCCATATCCCAAACGATGAAGGAGAAGGTTTATCCGAATTTGACTGTAGACTCGACGATGTTAAAGATGAAAGGTTCGGGTACCGAAGATGATCCTTTTCTTATTAAAACATACGGAGACTTAAAATCCATCGGATATGGGAAATACAAACTTTCCTCAATTTATCGTGTTGTTAACGACATTGACGCATCTGTGTCCAAGAGGGAAGCCCGTTTTAGCGGTCGAGGTACGGGGTTTAAGCCTATTGGAAAAATCGACATATATGAAGAATATTGCGATTGCAGTGGAGTCGTTCTTGGCGGATACACGTCTCAAGATACTTCGAGACTGTTTAGTGGAAAACTCTATGGTGGTGGCCACAGCATCAACGGTCTTTTTATGAATTACATGGACAATGAACCTAAAGGGTTCATAGACACGATTGCGACAACTGGTATGGTTGATAGCTTGTCTTTCAAAAAGTATGAGTTTTCCACTGGAGAAAGTGGACTCCAACATGTTGGGGCTTTGGCTTCTGTGAATATGGGCTCAATAAGCTATGTAGATGTGGACGCGCTACTAAGTAATATTTATCATGGGGCAGGTCTTGTTTATGATAATAAGGGGCGAATTGAAAGTTGCGCTGTCAAGGGGGCCTTTAAGGGAGGTTCTATTGCGGGGATTGCCGAAATAAATGATGGGGTTATCATTGATGTAAATGTTGATGCAGAATGGATGGATGGCTCATGGCAATTGGCTGGGATTGCGTTAGTCAATAGGGGTCTTGTTAAACGGGCTTCAGCTAAGGTGAAGGCGAATGATGCTACTGGCCCCATAGGCGGTATTGCCGCGTTGAATACTGTCGAAGGTCAGATTGACTCTGCAACTGTAAGTATAGATGTTAAGGCAAAGAGCGGGGAGGCAGGCAATGTTTCGCATAGTGTAAGCGGTTCTGAAAGTGAAATCTTTGGCTTTGACGGAGTCGGAGGAATTGTAGCGACCGATAGCGGAAATATTTCGAGCTCAACAGTGACTGGTACCATAGAAGCACAGACTAGCGCCTACGTAGGTGGAGCGATTGGTAAGGCTTATGGTAAAAATATGAGGGGGTTACATGCGTCGGTAAATGTTGTTGGCAAGGAGTATGTCGGCGGTTTGGTTGGCCTGAACAAAACGGCTATTTCTGAGTGCTTTGCGACAGGGAATGTCCAGGCCTCAGAAGTGAGTTCAGGTGGGTTTGTTGGTTGGAATGATGGCTTGATTGAACGATCTTTTGCGAAAGGAGATGTTCATGGCGGTGCAGGCTTTGTTGGAGTTAATAATGGCTCTGTTAAACAATCCTATTCGGTAGGTGATGTCACTGGGAGTTCGGCTTTTGTTGGAGTGAACCAATCTGTAATAGAAGATTGTTATTCAACGGGTAATGTGTATTTGATCAATGGTGCGAATGCCCTAATTAATACCCCTATTGCTCGATTTAGGGGCTATGTCGCGGGTAATGTTGTAAGGAACGAAATAAACTATTGCGGTGGCATGGCTTCGCTATCGCAGCCTGTGGACGAGTTCTATTACCTTGCGGACAATTGCGTTGATTCATTGGAGATAGGAAGTGGTCTTACGCCTGATGAAATGCGTACGAGAATGTCTTTTGATAAGTTCAATTTTGATTCAGTATGGTTCATCAAGGAAGGAGTCACCTATCCGCTTCTTCGAGGTATGCCCAATCCACCTGTTGTAAGCAACATCGAACTAACGTTTGGAGAAGGCGAATTCCAAGTAAAGAAAGTCTACAGTAAGTTGCTTGAAGAAGCCATTGAAATGGATATGACTGCGGTAAAGGTGCTAAAAATGGACCCTGTAGACGAGTTTCTACTTGATTCCTTGGAAAAAACGAAAACACTTTCGGGAAAGTTCCAACTATTGTACCATGTAGGTGTGTTATTAGGCTCCGATACTCTTTGGGGGGCGCCGGCCGTAGTGGATTTGAACATTGAGAGACTTACTACAGAGAATGTAGACGTTGAGAGGTCTCCTGGTATCTATGAATTTGAATCTGTCTCCGGATTAGGGTTCGGTGCTTTGTTTAAGGGGTCCCTTCTGGTTCTTCGCTATGATATGCCGGTTGCAGGGACCATAAGGTTTACACTCGTGGATATGCAGGGACGTGAGGTGCGTTCCCTGGACTTGGGACATCGAATAGTTGGCGCCTATCGCGAAACTCTCGTTGTTGATGGAATTGCCGATGGACCTTACATTGGTGTGCTGTTGTTGAATGACAGGGTGGTGCGCAGTGGTGTGCTTTTGAAGAAGTAAACCGGTGCGGATGATAGGTTGGTTCCGTTTGTTGCAAATAAAAATCCCGCGATTCCTCGCGGGATTTTGAAGGGTGGGTGACCGGACTCGAACCGACAACATCCAGAATCACAATCTGGGACTCTAACCAATTGAGCTACACCCACCATGAGTGTGAGCCCAAATATAAAAAAGCCACCCCAAATTTCAAGGGGTGGTTTCCATTTTTAAGAGAAAAGGGCCGTTTTAGGGGCACTGGCGGTTAATCGCCCCCCTTTTTGGCCATAATGCGCAGGAAGTTTTCCCGCTTGAAGTCGTTCCGGTGCTCCATGCAGAAGCGGGGGTAAACCGTCTGCTTGGGGAACACCTTGATGGTGAACTTTTCGTCGCAGCCTTCCAGACAGCACTTGAAGGTGAGGTCCATGGACTCCGTATAGTTGTGGCGGAAGATGATGTTCTTGGACTCGATGCTGTCCATGCTCTTCTTCTGCTTCTGGCGCTGCTTGATGTCGCGGTGCAGTTCGCAGTACTTGGCGATGGGGTGGCCCCAGAACTCGCGACCGCAGCCAGGTTCCTGGCAGATTTTCAGCTTGATGCGCTTTTTCTTTTTGTACTTGGGTAACTGCATAGTGTCTCCAGAGGCTTGTTCGCCATTGTGTGGGAAAGATAGCAAATTTTTTTTAGCAAGGCTTTTTTGGGGCGAAAAAAGCGTCTATAAAGGTAAAGGGTCTTTTTTTAGGAGGTTTTATGACTCGAATTTTGCGGAATCTTGTTGTTTGTGTCAGGGTGCCCTTATGTGTTGCCGTTGTTGCGGCCCTGTGCTGCATTGTGCCGGCGGGGTGTACCTGGGTGAGCGAAGCGGGGGAGGAGGAACGCCCCTTGCGTGTGACGGCGCTGGACGTGGGGCAGGGACTTGCGGTGTTGCTGGAGCATGACGGACGGTTCGCCCTCTACGACGCGGGGCCCGATTCGGCGGGAGTGGCCGACAGCCTCGGGGCCAGGGGCGTCCGGGAACTGGAGTGGGTTGTGTTGAGCCACAACCATCGGGACCATGTAGGCGGGTTTGTGGAGCTGAAGGACATTCGGGTGAAACATCTTTTCGTAGGGCCCGATACGGCAGGCGGTTTATGGCGGGATAGCGTGCTGTATATAGCTCACAAGCGGGGAATTCCGGTGGATACGCTCCTGCGGGGTGACGCTTTACAATTCGGGCTGGCGCCCGGTTCGTCTGGTGGCAGCCACCTCGGTTTCGGGGAGGCGCCGGACATTCGGGTGCTGTGGCCTACGGACTATGACGTGGTGTCGGGAAACCACGGGAGCGTCGTGTTGCAGGTGGCGTGGGGCAAGGTTTCGGCCCTCTTGACTGGCGACCTGGACAGCCTGGGGGAGCGCGGTCTGCTGGAGCTGTCGCCGACCCTAACGGCGGACTTGTTGCAGGTGGGGCATCACGGGTCAGCGGGCAGCAGCGGTCTCCAGTTCCTCGCGCAGGTGTCGCCGGAATATGCGGTGGCAAGCGTTGGGGCAGCAAACCCTTACGGCCACCCGTCGGAACAGGTCGTGCAGAAACTGAAATACGTGCTGGGCGATTCCCTGCGGTTTTTCCGCACGGATCAGAACGGGAGCGCCAGCTTTGAACTGTGGCCGGGGATGGGCGTGATTAGTCCCTGAACCCGATGCGGGCCTGGAAATGGCACTTGGTCATGTCGGCCGCGTTCATGCCAAAGATGTAGGCGTGGTGGTTGGTGTTCTTGAAACGCACCAGGTTCACCTTTTCGCCTAGGGGAATCTGCTGGATGTAGTTCATTTGTATGGAACGGATGCCCCGGTCCTTGATTTCTTCTTTGCTGAGCACGTCGGTGACCCAATCTACATAGCGGCAGTGGTTCACGTGCTGGTTCATGTCCAGGTCGCTGTAGTGGGCGGTCTCCTGTTGCACCACGGCGGGGTCGATACTCGGGCCCAGAATGTCCATCATCTCGGGCAGGGCGTTCTTGCCCGGAAACAGCGGGATGGGGTAAGGGCTATTGGCCGGGTTTTCGGACTTGCCTGTCTTGAGGTTCACCAGGAGCCACGACGATGTGGCCTGGGCGATGGCGTTTCCGCGGGCGTCCAAGATAGAATAGTCCTTGAGGCACACCTTGTCCTTGTAGAATTCCTTGGCCCAGGTGGAAATGGAAATTTTTTCGCCCCAGAGGGGAACGTGCAAAATCCGGAGCTTGATGCGGGTGATGACGGTGGTGTAGCCCGCCTTTATCATTTTCCAGAGGCCGAAACCGTTTGCTTCGGCGTCGGCGATGGCGGTTTCTTCCATGAACAGGAACAGGTTGGAAAGTTTCAGTCGGCTGTGGAGGTCGCAATCCGAAAAGCGGACTTCGAATTCCTTGGTAGTGATTTCTGGTTCCATGGGTTCCTCGCGGCTCTGGTTTGCAGGGGCTGCCTTTGTGGTCTCTTTTGCGGAGTGGAGCTCCATCGGCTCCGTCTTAAAAATGTATAATTTTTACGTATGGAAGATTTTCAGTTCCGCAAGAGTTTTGAGCAGTTGCCCGCTTTCAAGTCCTTCGAGGGGACTATCCAGTTACCGGGCTCCAAGAGTATCACGAACCGCGCTTTTTTGATTTCGGCCCTGGCGGCAGGCAAGACCAGGCTGCATAACCTGCTGAAAAGTGACGACACCCGCTACATGGGCGAGGCCCTGCAGAAGCTGGGCGTGGAAATCCAGTTTTCGGATGATTTTTCGGAGGCGGTAGTCTGCGGAAACGCTGGCCCCGTGGATGCACCTGCGACTCAGTCGGGTGCTCCTGTGGAACTGTTCCTCGGAAACGCGGGCACGGCCATGCGGTCCTTGACGGCGGCCCTGACCCTTGGTCACGGGGAATTTGTCTTGCGGGGCGAAGAACGCATGCGGGAACGCCCCATCCTGGATTTGGTGGAAGCCCTCCAGAGCCTTGGAGCGGATGTCTCCTACGAGGAGACGGAAGGTTATCCGCCGGTCCGCATCAAGGCGGACGGGCTTAAGGGCGGTTCTGTTTCTGTGCGCGGGAATATTTCTAGCCAGTACCTGACGGCCCTCTTGATTTGTGCGCCCTATTGCAATGAACCCTTGCACATTCATGTAGAGGGAGAATTGATTTCGGCGCCCTACGTGCTTTTGACCCTGGACGTGATGAAACGTTTCGGTATAGAGGTCAAGCACGAAGGGCTTTCCGATTTCTACGTGCCCAAGGGCGTTTACCAGAGCCCGGGGGATTACACCGTCGAGGGCGACGCCAGTTCTGCAAGTTACCCGCTGGCCGCCGCCGCCATCTCGGGAGGCAGCGTCAAGGTCTTGGGCATGGGTTCCGAAAGTATCCAGGGAGACCTTGCCTTTGTGCATGTGCTGGAGCGGATGGGCGTGCAGGTAAAGCTTGGCCCCGACTGGGTGGAATGCACGGGCCCCAAGGGCAAGCTGAAGAGTCTCGGCGAATTCAATGCCGTAGAAATTCCCGATGCCGCCATGACCCTTGCGGTGCTTGCGCTTTTTGCCGACGGTCCTATGACCATTTCGGGTATCGCCAGCTGGCGCGTGAAAGAGACAGACCGCATTGCCGCCATGGCTGCAGAGCTCCGCAAGGTAGGCGCCGAAGTTCGCGAATCGATGGATAGCATCACGGTGACGCCGCCGAAAGATTTGCAGAGCGCCTCCATCGAGACTTACAACGACCATCGCATGGCTATGTGCTTTAGCCTTGTTTCTTTGGGTGGCGTGTCCATCAAGATTCTGGACCCCGCCTGCGTGAACAAGACCTACCCGAGTTTCTTTGAGGATTTCAAACGGTTCGCCAAATGATCCGGTTTGCAAAAAATGTTTCTACCGTCTTGACGCTTGCCCTGGTGTGCCTTTTCTCGGTGCGTTCTCTGGCATCGCAGCCAGCCCTGGTGGCGCCTCCGGACGATACCCTTTCCCTCTGGGTCATGGACAACGGTATCGGTTCCCAGCGGGCGCTTGGGCGCATTGTCAAACGGTTCCAGCGCGAAACGAAAATCCCTGTAAGCATCAGGTTCTTGAATTGGGGCGAAGCCTTTGCCGAAATTTCCAAGGCGCTGAACAGTGCAGATTCTGCGGCAGCGAACGGCAATGGCCCGGACGTTTTGCAGTTGGGCTCTACCTGGGTTCCTTTCTTTGCTTCGTCCGGGGCGATTGAACCTCTGGACGCCTACCTGGAACAGGTAGGGGCTACACGATTCTTTAGGGAGAGCTTCAAGGCGGCCCGCTTGCCCCAGGATTCCCTGGTGTATTCCTTCCCGTGGTTTGTGGACGTGAGGGCCCTGTACGCCAACGAGAAGATGTGGAAAAAGCTTGCGCTGAAAAAAGAGGAGGTGGATTCTTACTCCGAATTTATAGGTGTGCTGCGTGCTTTCGCGAAAAACGCCGCTGGCGGTTCCGATAGTGCAGCCAAGGTGGCGCCTTTCGCCCTGCCCGGAAAGGGGGACTGGACCGGCCCGCAACACATGGCGCCCTTCATCTGGAGCTTTGGCGGAGATTTTATCACGAAGACTTCTGCAGGTTACCGCAGCGCCCTGCTGGATTCTACGACCCTCAAGGGGCTGGCCTACTACCTCAGGATTTTTGCCGATAGGGAAATTTCCCCTTACGGTCTGGACGAAAATTCCGTGCAGGAAACGGAACGGTTTATCGGTGGCGGGCAGCTGGTGCTGTACGGCACCTCCGAAATTATCCGCCAGATGGAAATTGCAGGCAAGGACGGCGGCCTCAAGGATTCGCCCATCGCCGAAGACGGAATAACCATCGTGGAGCCTCTGGCGGGGCATTCGGGAATCGTTTCTTTTGTAGGCGGAAGCCATCTGGTGTTGCCCAAGGCCCACAGGCCTGCTGCAGAACGGCTTCTCTGCTACCTGCTCCGGGCCGACAACATGGACGCCTACACCCGGCAGGTCGGGTTCTTGCCTGCCGACGAAAGCATCGTGAACATCTGGGACAAGGACGCCCGCTATTCCAGGATTATCGAGACCATGAAAACCGGAAAGTCTTTCCCGAACATTCCGGAATGGGTGGCTATCGAAGGAATATTGATAGAGTTTTCCAATGCCTTGGGTGACTTGTTTAGGGAAGGTTCTTCTCGCGAGGCTGTGGAAGACCAGGCGGTGGAATTGTTCTGGGATGCCCACCAGAAGATCAACAAGTCTCTTGGCTATGCCGACACGCTGGACAAAGCCCGCGCCGTTTCCCATATCAAGAGTCTGCTGTTCGCCCCTGTAGAAGAAGTGACTCCTGAATCCATGACGGTTGTCGTCGAAGAAGAGGGCGGCTCCATCTGGGTGTTTGTTTTGGTTGTGGTCATTGCGGCTGTTGCCGCCATCGCGGGCATGGCCCTGTCGGCCCTTATCAGGAAGAAGTAGCGGATGATGAAATTGCTCCGTTGCCTTGCGTTCTGTGTTTTTGCGGCAGTCCCGCTGTTTGCCGGGATTGACTTGGCGCCTTACCAGACCTACGTAGATTCCGTTGTGCCTGGTTCCCGTCTCGGAATATCGGTGCGCTCCCTCAAGAGCGGTAAGGAACTGGCGAACATCCGTGGCGAAGAAAAGTTTACTCCGGCGAGCACCCTCAAAACCTTGACCACGGCGACGGCCCTGCACTTTTTGCCCCTGGACTATGCTCCCGAAACGAAAATTTCTTTGATGGGAAGTGTCCAGCAGAAAAAGTTCCTGGGCTCGGTGCAGATTCGCGGTGAAGGGGACCCGAATTTTTCGGGACGCTACTATGCGGATCCTTTCTATATGATAGACGCCATGGTGGATTCCATCCATGCTCTAGGAATCGATACCATCCGCGGGACTATCGATTTGGATACGGGCTTTTATGACGGCCCCTGGAAGGCGGAACACTGGCGCAAGAATTTTTACGACGCCTGGTACGGTGCCGAAATCGCCCCGCTGGACTTTAATGACAACTGCACCATGGTCCGTTTCAAGCCCGGCGAGAAGGAAGGGGATTCGGCTATAGTCTCCATTGTGCCCGATGTGGGCTACGTGACAGTCAAGAATGACCTGAAGACCGTTCCCGGGAAAAAGAGAAAATGGACTTGGGCCTTGGAACCTGACAAGTCCGTGATTACCCTGGGTGGAACTATCGGCATGGACGTGGATTCCGCAAGTCTCGTGCTCCCTATCCGTAACCCTGTGGGGTATTTCCGTGCGGCGTTCATGTACATGCTCAAGGAAAACGGCATTGTCTTCGAAGAGAACCATGACATTCCTCAGGGCATCGAAATCAAGCGGTTCATCTTTTCGGCGGCACCATTCCTGAGTATTCTGGACGAAATCAATCAGCGTAGCCAGAACTACCATGCCGAAAGTCTTTTCCGCAACATGGGCGGCAAGATTCTCGGCAAGGGAAACGTAGAGAACGGAAAGAAACTGGAAGAAAAGTTCCTTACGGAAATGGGCCTGAGTTTCGATGATTTTGAAGTCTGGGACGGAAGCGGTCTTTCGCCCAAGAACAAGCTGAAACCTTCCGTAGAAACGCAGTTGCTGGCCAAGATGGCCCGGCACCCCAGAGGCGAGTTCTACATGAACAGTTTTGCGGGCCCGAAGGTGGGTACGGGCGCCAAGCGCATGACGGACCTGAAATACACGTGGCTGACCCGATTCAAGACGGGGTTCATCGGCGAGGCCCACGGCCTGGTGGGCTACCTGTTCCCTATGGACGGTGACACCCTGACGGTGGCCATGTACCTGAACGAAACTGGCAAGAATAAGGATGCCACCCTGAAAGACGTGCTGGATACTCTATGGATGCGCCTTATTGCCCAGACCAACGACGATTATGCGTCGCTCCTCAAGATGAAGGAGATGTGGCTCGACGCCCAGAACATCCGCGGGCTGGACGCTCGCCTGGAATATTTCTCCCGCAAGATGGAAGGAACGCCTTATCTGCTTGGGCCCATGGGCGAGGGCTACCTGGATTCCATCGAAACAAAACCGCTTGTCTATATGGATTCCGTAGATTGCGTGACCTATATCGAGCACGCCCTGGCCATGGCGCTAGCCACAAGTGAAGATTCCCTTTTCAAGGTGTTGCAGAGCATCCGCTACAAGGATGGAATTATCGATTACAGCCACCGCAAGCATTACCTGCTTGCCGACTGGGCTAGCGATACGAGGTTTACCCGCAAGCTTTCCATGCCGGGGGATACGGTGGTGGTGAAGACCATCGGCAAGAACGAGTTTTTCAAGAAGAAAAACCTGAAATACCTGGTAAATGGCAAGGAAGCCGCCGACCCTGCTGTAGAAATCCGCTACCTGCCTTATGACAAGGCCCTAGAATGGGCAGGGCGTGTTTACGAAGGGCCCATGAAGGTGCAGGGTGTCGGGCTTGTGGCTCCTATGGAGAATCTGGACGCCACCCACACGGGATTTATGGTGCTCACCCCTGGTGAGCTTCCCATGCTCCGCCACGCCGCTTTCAAAAAGCAGGTGCTGGAAATTCCTTTCAAGGAGTATCTGGAAGGTCGAAGCGCCAAGAGCGTTCCGGGCGTTACTTTCTTTGAATTCGTGAAGCCTTGAGCGAAGGTCTAGTCGCCGTAATCGAAGGCGAGAATGGCCACCATCTCGTGGTCTCCGGTACTGCTCTGCGCGGGACTGCCTTCGGATTCGCAGTGCTCGAAAAGGGTCCAGGCGTCTGGCGCCCAGCCGTAGGGATTGGTGGTCAGTTCTTTGCCTATGGCGATTTCGGCGGCCTCCACATGTTCCCAGTGGATGGGGCCTGCTGGGGCCTTGTAATACCGGAGCATGCCCAGGGCTTCCATGGATTCCGGATGGTCGTCCACCAGCTGATAGACGCAGTCCTTGTAGCTTTCGCCCCTCAGGCGTATCACGCGGTAGAGCCGTTTACGGCCCAGGAATTTCTGAAGGTCTCCGTGATGGACCTCAATCTTGCCGCCTTCGCCAAAAAAGACGGTTAGTTCGCGAAATACTTCGGAACTTTCGTCCAGAAAGGGCGAGAGCTTCTTGATGAGGGCGTTGACTTCACTTGGGGCCATGCCCTAATTATAGATAAAAAAACGACGATTTGCGCTTGAAAAAAGAGAATTTGCGTCAAAATACAATTTATAATGATAATTGATTAAATTTATTAAAATTATCAATTTTTATTTATAAAAAGAAAAGGTATAGTAATGGTGTAGAACAAGGAGGCCTTTATGAAGACGGTTCCCATTACGACAAGAGCGCCAGGAAAATCTTTGGCGAATACTATGACGAATGGGTGAAGAACATGTCAAACAACGAAACCCTCCGCGAAAACAAGCGCACCGAGATGATTGGCGACTATGTTAAGGCGAAGGGTCTTTCGGTCAAGATGTATCAGGATTACGGCTGGGAAGCCAAACCCATTTTCCGTTGGCTACAGCACGCCGTGGCAGGTTCTGCTAATCACGTCGTCTTGCTGCTCCTTGGTGAGGGAGAGGAACTTGACGGCGTAGCCGGAAACGCGGATGGTGAAGTTCGCGTATTCTGCCTTTTCCGGATGGGCCTGGGCGTCCAGCAGCTTTTCCACGCCGAACACGTTCACGTTCAGGTGGTGGGCGCCCTGGGCGAAGTAGCCGTCCATGACGGTCACGAGCTTCTGGGCGCGTTCGTCGTCGCTATGGCCAAGAGCATTCGGGCTGATGGTCTGCGTGTTGCTGATGCCGTCCAGAGCGTATTCGTACGGGAGCTTCGCGACAGAGTTGAGGGAAGCGAGGAGGCCGTTCTTTTCGGCCCCGTAGCTCGGGTTTGCACCGGGAGCGAAGGGGGCGTTTGCCGGGCGTCCGTCGGGGAGAGCGCCGGTGGCCTTGCCGTACACCACGTTACTCGTAATCGTAAGGATAGAAGTCGTGGGTTCGGCGTTACGGTAGGTGTGGTGCTTCTTGATCTTCGCGATGAATTCCTTCAACAGCCACACGGCGATTTCGTCGGCGCGGTCGTCGTCGTTACCGTACTTGGGGAAATCTCCCTTCACCACGAAGTCCTTGGCAAGGCCGTCGTCACCGCGGACCACCTTCACCTTGGCATACTTGATGGCAGAAAGGCTATCTACTACGTGGCTGAAGCCTGCGATACCTGTTGCAAACGTGCGGCGCACATTGGTATCGATGAGGGCAAGTTCAGCAGCTTCGTAGTAGTACTTGTCGTGCATGTAGTGGATCAGGTTCAGCGTATTCACGTAGATGCCCGCGAGCCATTCCAGCATGATGTCGTACTTGTGCATCACTTCGTCGTAGTCCAGGAATTCGCTGGTAATCGGTGCAAGTTCTGGGCCGATCTGCATGCCGGGCACCAGGCCGCCCTTTTCGTCCTTGCCGCCGTTGATGGCGTAGAGGAGGGCTTTGGCGAGGTTCGCACGGGCGCCGAAGAACTGCATTTCCTTGCCGGTCTGGGTGGCAGACACGCAGCAGCAGATGCTGTAGTCGTCACCCCAGATGGGGCGCATCACGTCGTCGTTTTCGTACTGGATGGAACTAGTCGTCACAGAAATGTAGGCGGCGTACTCCTTGAAGTTTTCGGGCAGGCGCTTGGTGTAGAGCACCGTGAGGTTCGGCTCCGGAGAGGGGCCCATGTTCTCGAGGGTGTGCAAGAAGCGGAAGTCGTTCTTGGTGACCATGGAGCGTCCGTCCTGGCCCATACCGCCGACTTCGAGGGTGGCCCACACCGGGTCGCCGCTGAAGAGCTGGTTGTAAGATTCAATACGGGCGAACTTCACCATGCGGAACTTCATGACCATGTGGTCCACCAGTTCCTGGGCTTCGCTTTCGGTGAGAGTGCCGTTCTTGAGGTCGCGTTCGATGTAGATGTCCAGGAAGGTAGAGATACGGCCCACGCTCATGGCGGCGCCGTTCTGGGTCTTGATGGCGGAAAGGTAACCGAAGTAGAGCCACTGGAAGGCTTCTTGGGCGTTGGTTGCCGGTTCGGAAATGTCGAAGCCGTAGCTTGCGGCCATGACCTTCATCTGCTGCAGGGCGCGAATCTGCTCGGCCACTTCTTCGCGGAGGCGGATCACGTCGTCGGTCATGGTGCCGTCGCCTACGTGGGCGAGGTCGTTCTGCTTCTGCTTGATGATATAGTCAATACCGTAAAGGGCCACACGGCGGTAGTCGCCCACGATACGTCCGCGGCCGTAGGTGTCGGGGAGGCCGGTCAAGAGGTGGGCCTTGCGGACGGCGCGGATTTCGGGAGTGTAGCAGTCGAATACGCCCTGGTTGTGGGTCTTGTGGTATTCGGTAAAGATCTTGTGGAGGTCGGCGTTGGGCTTGTAGCCGTACTGCTGGCAGGCTTCTTCGGCCATCTTGATGCCGCCAAACGGCATGAAGGCCCGCTTCAGGGGCTTGTCGGTTTGCAGACCCACGACTTTTTCCAGATCCTTGAGACGCTCGTTGATGTAGCCCGGCTTGTGGCTCGTGATGGTGGAGACGATGTCGGTGTCCATGTCCAGCACGCCGCCGTGCCTACGTTCTTCGGCCTGCAGGCTCTGCAGTTCGTCCCACAGTTTCTGGGTGGCGTCCGTCGGGCCCGCCAAGAAGGACTTGTCTCCGTCGTAGGCGGTGTAGTTGCGCTGAATAAAATCGCGGACGTTAATTTCGCTTTGCCAGAGTCCGCCTTCAAAGCCGTTCCATGCGTTAATCATTTTTCCTCTTTGCTCGCCCGAATTGCCGTAGTAGTGCGGGTCGAGACTTCTGTTTTGTTGTTCTTTTGTGAGTCCCAATATAGCAATTGCAGGGGCCTGCTTGAACCGCCGCTGGAGGCTTGATTTTGCTTTTGGTCAGAGCGTTTTTTGAACGGAAATTTTTCGAAATTGTAATCGTTTGATGGTCATAGAGTTAGGGGTTTTAGGGGCGTTGCCCCTAGGAGAAGGGGTAGGCAAAGACTTGCCCCAGATCCTTCGACGGAGTTTACCCTGAGCTTGTCGAAGGGCTCAGGATGACACTGGGCAAGGCTTTGACGAGGGGGAGACTTCCCCCCTTAGGGACTGATAAATTTCTAAATTTACGCCCGAAAAATAAAAGGGACACATTATGCCTACTATGACTTCTGCGCAGGTGCGCGAATCTTTTATCAAGTTCTTCGAATCCAAGGGCCATCTCTTTGTGCGTTCTTCGCCGGTGGTTCCCCATGACGACCCGACGCTCATGTTCACGAACGCGGGCATGAACCAGTTCAAGGCGATTTTCCTGGGCGATAATCCCAAGGGCTGGAAGCGCGTATGCAATAGCCAGAAGTGCCTTCGCGTGTCCGGTAAGCACAACGACCTCGACGTGGTGGGCCGCGACAACTACCACCACACCTTCTTCGAAATGCTCGGCAACTGGAGCTTCGGCGACTACTACAAGAAAGAAGCTATCGCTTGGGCTTGGGAACTTTTGACTGAAGTTTGGAAGCTCCCGAAGGAACGTCTGTTCGCAACCGTGTACCAGGACGATGACGAAGCTTGGCAGATTTGGAAGGACGTGTCCGGTCTTCCGGATGACCGCATCATGCGCTTTGATGCTCACTCCAACTTCTGGGAAATGGGCGACACCGGTCCGTGCGGCCCCTGCTCCGAAATCCACTATGACCGCGGCGACCTCGCTACGCAGGCCGAAACGTTCAGGGACCCGATCAAGGGCGTGAACGGCGAAAACGACCGCTATATTGAAATTTGGAATAACGTGTTCATGCAGTACGAACGCGTGAGCGATGGCTCCCTGATTCCGCTGAAGGCTAAGAACGTCGATACCGGTATGGGTTTCGAACGTATCTGCGCTATTCTTCAGGGCAAGACCAGCAACTACGATACCGACGTGTTCACTCCGATTATCGCAAAGATTGCTGAACTCAGTGGCGTGCCGTACAACGATGGCGAAGCCGGTACTCCGCATCGTGTGATTGCCGACCACATCCGCGCTATTTCCTTCGCTATTGCCGATGGCGCACTCCCGAGCAACGAAGGCCGTGGCTATGTGCTCCGCCGCATCCTCCGCCGCGCTAGCCGCTTTGCCCGCCTGCTGGGCCAGAAGGAAGCCTTTATCTTCAAGCTGGTGCAGGTGCTCGCCGACACGATGGGCGACGCCTTCCCGGAAATCCGCGAACGCAAGGAATTTGTGGCAAGCGTCATCAAGAGCGAAGAAGAAAGCTTTATCCGCACGCTGGACGCCGGCCTCGAACGCTTTGCCGGCATCGTGCAGGAGTTGGGTGCCGGCGCAAAAACCGTGCCGGGCGACAAGGTGTTCCTCCTTTACGATACCTACGGATTCCCGCCGGACCTCACCGGTATTCTCGCCGAAGAAAAGGGCCTCACGATTGACGAAGAAGGCTACAACAAGTGCATGGAAGAACAGAAGGCCCGCGCCCGCGCCAACATGAAGCAGGGCATCAACACGATGGGTACCGAAGGCTGGACGCAGTACAGCGAAG
>DGRZ01000008.1:78355-87768 GCA_002391195.1 Fibrobacter sp. UBA4375
ACAGCGAAGAAAGCACCAAGTTCGTAGGCTATGAACTCTCCGCTTGCGAAACGAAGGTTGTGCGTTGGCGTGAAGACAAGGGCGTGCTCAGCATCGTACTCGAAACCTCTCCGTTCTATGCCGAAATGGGTGGCCAGGTCGGCGACAAGGGAACGCTCGTTTCTGCTGATTTGGAAATTGACGTGTTCGACACCGTGAAGGTGAACGACACCGCCCTCTGCCGCGGTAAGGTGAAGAAGGGTACGGCCAACGAAACGACGATGGGCGCTGTGTTCATGGCGACCGTCGATAACGACCGCCGTAACGACATCCGCAAGAACCACTCCGCCACCCACTTGCTGCAGGCGGCGCTCCGCCAGGTGCTCGGCACTCATGTGCAGCAGCAGGGTAGCTTCGTTTCCAACGAACTCCTCCGCTTCGACTTCAGCCACTTCAACGCGATGACTGCCGAAGAAATCCAGAAGGTGGAAGACATCGTGAACGCGAAGGTGATGGAATGCCTGCCGGTCAACACCCAGGTGATGGGCGTGGACGAAGCCAAGGCCAGCGGTGCTATGGCATTGTTCGGCGAAAAGTATGGCGACGAAGTCCGCGTCGTGAAGATGGGCTGCGCGGGCGAAGAATTCTCCAAGGAACTCTGCGGTGGCTTGCACGTGCAGAATACCGGTAACATCGGCCTCGTGAAGATTATCAGCGAATCTAGCGTGTCCGCTGGCGTGCGCCGTATCGAAGCCGTTTCTGGCCGTGGCGCACTCTCGCTGCTCCGCGCCGGTACGCAGATTCTCACGGCCCTCCGCGAACAGCTCCGCTGCAAGGACGCCGAAGTTCTCGACCGCATCCAGCAGACCTTCTCCAAGACGCAGAGCCTCGAAAAGAGCCTGCAGTCCGTGAAGTTGGAACTTGCGACCCTCGCCGCTGCCGAACTCCTGAACGGCGGCATCAACGTGATGGACGTGAACCTGTTTGTGCGCGAACTCAACATGCCCGAAGACAAGTACAAGGACTTGTTGGACGGCGTTCAGAACAAGCTCGACACCGACAGCGTCGCCGTGATTGCGAACAAGGTAAATGGTAACGGAAGCATCGCCGTGATGGTCGGCAAGAACGTTCAGGCCAAGGGCATCAAGGCCGGCGACCTCGTCAAGGATCTCGCCGCTGCTTGCGGTGGCCGCGGCGGTGGACGCCCCGACCGCGCTCAGGCTGGTACCAAGGAAGTCGACAAGATTGCCGGTGCTATCGCCAACGCCAACAACTGGATTAGAGCGAAGTTGGGTGCTTAATTTCCCGTATTAAGCACCAATCCCGGAATTGTTTTTTTAAGGCTCGCGGCTTGTGCTGCGAGCTTTTTCTGGAATTCGGCAGTAGCGGGGGAGTGGTTGTCCACAATCCGGTGGTTCGCCATTTTCAGGAATTTTTCCACGCGGGCGATGTTTTCGCGGGTGGCGTCGCTGCAGTAGGTTTCTACCATCCGCTCGAAGATGTACTCTTCTGCCGTTTTGGACAAATGAACCATGTCGTCGGCGTAAAAGCGGTAGTCTCGCAGTTCGTCCATCACGATTTCGTAACTCGGGAAATAATGGGTGTTGTCATTGCGCGAAGCGCATGACTGCTGCGTCTCGCAAATGCGTGAGTAAACTCCCGCGCTTGCTTGACTTGCGATGTCATTGCGAGGGAGTGATGCGACCGTGGCAATCTCAGTCCCGCATTTCGCAATCTTGTCAACGGCCAGCATCAGCGTCGCCTTGGAAAGGCTGTTTTCGTGGGCTCCGTCGGCCATGTGCCTAAGGGGTGACACGGTGAAGACGATGTTGACGGTGGGGGAGAGGCTGCGCAGGTCTTTCACGATACTTTCCAGGGCCGCTGCCGCCTCTTCTACGGAAATCATCCTGCGGGTGAACAGGCTTGGGTCTTGCCGGTGGCAGTTTGATACGGGCTTACCGCTGTCCTTTAAATAGTACACGAACGCGGTGCCGAGCGTGATGAAAACGATGTCTGCCTTCTGCAAAAAATCCCGTGCCATTGCCGCGGCGGCATTCAGCTTGTCGATACATTCTTCGCGAGTCTTTCCGGAGAGAGAGCCGTGAGCGTCCCAGCTGTGCCAAGGCCCGCAAGCCCCGACACCCGCCGTGCCTGCGTCGGCCGCACTTGCGCCGCGTTTCCAGCAGCCGTCCTGAAAAACATCCCCATCCCCGAAAACACGCCCTTCGGCAACCGCCTTGACTTGTGCCGCCAAGGAAACCGGGTTGTACACCGTCCCGAAGGGGTTGGAGAGCACCTGGAATTTCCGGCTGCTGAACTGCGCCGAGATGTTGTCGGCAAAGCAGGACCCGAAAAATGCCAGTTTCTTGGTGTAGTCGATGCCAAAACCTGGCCTTGGAATGTCAATCTTCGTGAAAAACTCCATACCACAAATATAGTAGCAAGCGGGTACCCCCTGTTTTTTATATCTTTATGATACTAGCCACTTTGGCAAAAGGATTTTTATGAAACCAGGAAAGACCGAACTCCGTCTGAATGCCGAAATCGAGAAACGGGGTGCATTGTTTGCAGTGCTGCTGGACCCCGACACTTCGGACGAGGCCGCCTTCGTGAAGGCGGGCGCCATGGCCGCCGAAAACGGCGCAGACCTGCTGCTGGTGGGAGGCTCGTACCTGGGGAACTTCACGCTCCCCAAGCAGGTGGCCGCCCTCAAGGCCCATGTGGACCTGCCCGTAGTGCTTTTTCCGGGTGGCGCTTCCCAGGTGGTTCCCGGTTTTGACGCCATGCTGTTCATGACGCTGGTGAGCGGTCGCAATCCCAACTACCTCATCGACGAACAGGTCCGCGGCGGCGCCCTGGTCCGCGCCCTCAACATGGAAGCCATTCCCACGGCCTACCAGCTCATCAACAGCGGCAAGCGCACCACGGTGGAATACATCAGCGGCACCATGCCGGTACCCGCCAACAAGCCCAAGCTCAGCATGGTAAACTCCATCGCGGCCGAACTCATGGGCATGCGTTACGTTTACCTGGAAGCGGGCAGCGGTGCCGAAGAGCCAGTGCCCGTGGAACACATCGCCTACACCCGTAAGGCTACCGAAATGACCATCATCACCGGCGGCGGCATCAAGGACCCGCAAACGGCGGCTGTCCGCGTGGCGGCAGGTGCCAACATCATCGTCACCGGCACCCTCTGGGAAAAGGTGGAAGACCCCGCCCTCCTCAAGGAATTCGCCGCGGCCATCCACGTGAAGGGATAATTCCGGACGAAAGAAAACAAGAGCGGTTATGAGTTGTGAGTTTTGAGTTGTGGGACTTCAGGAAGGATCTTCTTGGGGCCCGCAACACTCGTAACTGATAACTGAAAACTGACGACTGATTTATGGACCTGAACGGAAAGAAAATCCTCCTGGGAGTCACCGGCGGAATCGCCGCCTACAAGAGCTGTGAACTCCTGCGCCTGCTGCAAAAGAAAGGCGCCCAGATCCGCGTGGCCATGACCGAGGCAGCCACCCGTTTCGTGGCCCCCCTCACCTTCGCGTCGCTCTCCAAGTGCCCCGTTTACCTCAAGGACGGCGCCGTCGAGGCTCGCCCCTTTCAGCACATCGACTTTCCCCGCTGGGCAGACCTCTACCTGGTAGTCCCCTGCACCGCCAACGCCATCGGAAAATTCGCCTACGGCCTGGCCGACGACCCCGTGTCCCTCTGCTTCATGAGCTGCACCTGCCCCCGCCTGTTGGCCCCCGCCATGAACGTAGCCATGTACAACTCCCCGGCCGTCCGGCGGAACCTCCAGACCCTCCGCTCCTTCGAGAACACCTACGTGCTGGAATCCCCCGCGGGCGAACTGGCCTGCGGCGAAGTCGGCTCCGGCCGCCTGATGGAACCTGCGGACATCGTTTCTTTCATTGAAGGGGGAAGCCTCCCCCTCGTGGGCACTTCGTCGCCCACTACCCCCTCTAGCGGGGGACACCCCCGCAACGCCCCCGCCGCCCTCTTTAATTGTCATCCCCGCGAAGGCGGGGATCTCCCAGAACTAAATGATCCCGCCCTCCCAGGACACGGACGCACCGTCCTCATTACGGCGGGCCGTACCGAAGAGGCCATCGACCCTGTGCGCTACATCTCTAACCGCAGCAGCGGCAAGACGGCGGTGGCTCTCGCCTCCGTGTTCCTTGCCAACGGATATTCCGTAGAGGTTGTGGCAGGCCCCATGGAAGCAGAATTCCCGGGCGGCGCCGCGGTACACCGCGTTCGCAGTGCCTGCGAAATGCACCGGGCCGTCATGGAACGCCTCTCGGGTGCAGATGCCCTGGTGCATTGCGCCGCCGTGGCCGACTACCGCCCGAAAGACCCCGCCCAAAGCAAGATCAAGGACAGTAGGAGCCAGTTGGTACTGGAACTGGTGCCCAACCCGAATATTCTGCGGGACAGCGTCGCCGCCAAGAAGCCAAACCAGGTGGTGGTGGGTTTCGCCCTGGAGACGGACCATTTTGAAGAGCACGCCCAGGAAAAATTGCGCAAGAGCGGCGCCGACGCCCTGCTGTTGAACGCCCCGGTGGCCAAGGACAGCGGCTTTGGCTTCGACAATGTGAACTACGCCCTGGTGACTCCGGGCGAAAAAGTTCCCGAAATGCAGATGGGTTCCAAGGTGGAACTGTCGGAAACTATTGTAGATTTTGTGAACCGCAAGTTGGAAGAACGCCATGGCTGAGGAATTCGATTTCAGTGCCCTCCGCAGTTACCTCCAGGGACAGATGGACCTGGGGGATTCCGAGGTGTACCTGGACGAACCCTGGACGCCCAAGAAGCGCATGGCCGCTCCAGCGGCGGCACCACCGTCCAGACCCGCTGCTTTCTCTGCTCCTGCTGCTTCCGCTGTGCCGTCTCCGCGTCCTGCGACCAGGCCGCAAGTGGTGCAGCCATCGCAACCCCAGGCACCTGTATTCTTGTCCGATGCGATGCCTGCCCCCCGTTCCGTTTCCCGGGCGGCAAGTCCCTTCGAATCGTCCGCTTCCCTCCAAGACTTTTACGCACAAATTAACAACGAAAAAGTTTATGCGGGCAAAACCCTCTACCGTTATGAGGGCCCTGAGCATCCGGCGGTATTGCTTCTGTTCCAGGCCCCTCACGCCGAAATTCCGGCGGGCCATTTCTTCGAAAGCTCCGTGGCGGAAATGCTCAGGCGTATGTTCGCTAGCCTGAATGTCGCTCCCGAATCCATCGGGGTCACCTTCCTCTACAAACTGCCGGAATCCAGAAATTTCCCGCCCCTGCTGGAGGCGGCGCTTCGCAAGATGCTCGCCAAGGAACTCTCCCTGCTCGCGCCTTCCACCATGGTGACCTTCGGGGAACCCCTGTTCCATCAGGTCTTCGGCAAGGGCAAGAACTTCATGGAGTCCGCTGGTACGGACTTGGAATTCGCAGGCATCAAGACCTGCGCGTTGGTAGATGCCTTCGCCATGGAAGGCGATAAGCAGCTTAAATTGCTCACCTGGAAGACCCACCTTCCCAAGTGCTCTTACTTTAAGCGTTAGGGATCGTCGCGCCGTGCGGCGAGACGCGTAGCGGCTCGATGAGCCACCGAGGTGACGAGGGGGCGAGCAGAGCCCGACCTAGCCCCTTTTTCGCAGGCTTTTCGGGAACTGGGGCTAGGGAACGCCCAATTGGATAAATCGCAAGGCATTTTTCAGGCAAAAATTTTATCTTTATCGTGAATAGTTATGTCTGAAAATGTAAGCGACAACAGGAATTTTGAAAGCCGCCAGGTGCCCAACGACCTGGAGGCGGAGCGCTTTTTGCTGGGCGGCATCCTCCGTGACCCCGAAGTCATGGGGACCGTCATCATGGTGGTTACCGAAGAGGACTTTTTCTACTACGAACGGCACAAGCTCATTTGGCGCGGCCTGAGCGGGCTCTACCGCAAGGGTACTCCCATCGACCTTCTGACTCTTTCGACGGAACTGGAAAGTTACGGCAAGCTCGCCGAGGCGGGCGGTCGGGAATATCTTTTCGACCTGATGGAGTCGGTGGCGTCTTCGGCCAACGTGGAGTGGAACCTGGAGCACCTGAAGAACAAGTCCACCCTGCGCAAGATGATCAAGTCGGCCTCGGAGACCATCAAGAAGGCCATGGACCCCTCCTTCAATCCGGACGATGTAATCCAGGATGCGGAGCGGGACATTTTCGCCATCGCCGACAAGCAGGTGAAGGGCTCGGTAAAACCCATCGAGAATTTCGTTTCGCCCCTGCTGGAGCGGCTCAACAACCGCAAGGACGGCATCACGGGAATCCCCACGGGTATCAAGGAACTGGACGAGCTGACCAACGGCCTCCAGAATTCGGACCTGATTATCTTGGCGGCCCGCCCGGGCGTGGGAAAAACCTCCTTTGCCCTGACTATTGCCGCCAACGCAGCCATCGACTACAACAAGCACGTGGCCTTCTTTAGCCTGGAAATGGACGGCATGCAGCTGGCACAGCGCCTGCTTTGTTCCAGGGCCGAGGTGGACCAGTCCAAGCTCCGCAACGGCAAACTGAACCGTGACGAGATGAACAAGATTATCGCGAAGGTGGCCCCTATCAACCAGTCCCCGCTGTATGTCGATGACAACGCCGACCTGGGCATTATGGAGCTCATGAGCAAGGCCCGCCAGCTCAAGCACAGGGGCCAGCTGGACCTGCTGGTGGTGGACTACCTGCAGCTGATGAAGACCGGCAACGAGGAGAACCGCGCGGTGGCCATCGGCAATATTTCCCGCGGGCTCAAGATTCTGGCCAAGGAGCTGCACATCCCGGTGATTGCCCTTGCCCAGCTGAGCCGAAAGGTAGAAGAGAAGGGGCGTGACCGGCCTCAGCTCAGTGACCTTCGTGAATCGGGCTCTATCGAACAGGATGCCGATATGGTCTGGTTCGTGGAACGTGCTTTTGTGCGGACCCACAAGGAAGAGGACAAGTTCAGTGCGGAACTGATTGTGGCCAAGCACCGTAACGGTTCGGTGAAGGACATCCCCATGACCTTTATACCGGAATACACCACCTTCTACAATGCTTCACCAGACGGTGGCGACGAGGGCGGCGACCAGCCGTACTCTTACGACGATTACGGTGGCGGCTCTGAACCCGTTGGCTTTGGAGATTTCGGCCCATGATCCTGCTCAGCCCTATCATTTGGATCGGTAAGGTCATTGTCCAGGGTATCGCCAGCGTTGGCGAGATCGTGTGCTTGCTGCTTTCGACCCTGAAGCAGCTGCCCCACGTGTACAAGAATCCGGACCTGATTGTGAAGCAGATGATTTCCATCGGCGTGTCGTCTCTGCCCCTGCTCTTTGTGACGTCTATCTTTACGGGCATGGTGGCTACCATCATGGCGGAGTTCGAGTTCCACAACCTGGTGTCGGACAAGTTCGTGGGGACTGCCGCCTGCAAGATGGTGCTGATCGAGCTTGGACCCCTGCTGACCGCCATCGTGCTGGCGGGCCGTGTAGGGAGCGCCGTGGCCGCGGAACTTGGCTCCATGAAGGAGAAAGAGGAACTGATGGCCTACACGGTGCTTGGGCTTGAGCCGTACCGCTATCTGGCCTTGCCCCGCTTTGTGGCCTTCATTACCATGATCCCTTGCCTTACCGCCATTTCTAACGCGCTTGCCCTGATCGGTGGCTGGATCGTGTGCGTGCTCGCCCTGGATATTACCACCTACACCTACTATACGGGTATGCAGTACCTGTTCGACTCCATGGATTTGTGGGCGGGTATTATCAAGTCCTTCGTGTTTGGAACCCTGATTTTTGCGCTGGCTTACTACAACGGAGTGAATGCGAAGCCCGGCGCCCGCGGCGTGGGCCTTGCTACCATGAACGTGGTGGTGTCCAGCTGCCTCATGATTTTGATTGCGGACTTTGCCCTGGATGCGGTGATGTTCTTCTAGGATATAGGTAACGTTATGCCCAATGTAAAGATTGACCCGAACGATATTGCCATTCGCCTGAAGGGGCTTCGGAAGTCCTTTGGCGCTCAGACCGTCTTGGAAGACGTGAACTTGGATATTCGCCGTGGGGAGACCATGGTGATTATCGGTAAGTCCGGCGGTGGAAAGTCCGTGATCCTGAAGCACATGATTGGGCTTCTGCAGCCCGACGGTGGCGAGGTGTCGGTAGATGGCGTGACCATCAGTACGCCCAAGTTTTTTGACACTCATACCATCCGCCGCAAGATGGGCATGCTTTTCCAGATGGGGGCGCTGTTCGACTCCATGACCACCGGCGAGAACATCGCCTTTGCCCTGCGGGAACACCATCCGGAACTTTCTGAGCGGCAGATCCAGAACGTGGTTACCGAAAAGCTCAAGATGATCAACCTGGTGCCGGAATTCCGCACCAAGATGCCCTCGGAACTTTCGGGCGGTATGAAAAAGCGTGTGGCCCTTGCCCGCGCCATCGCCCTGAACCCTGAAATCCTTCTGTACGACGAACCCACCACCGGTCTGGACCCCATTACCAGCGACGTGATCAACGACCTGATTCTGGACATGCAGAGCAAGCTGGGCGTGACCTCTGTGGTGGTGACCCACGACATGGTGAGCGCCTTCAAGGTGGCGGACCGTATCGCCATGCTCTATAACGGCCGTATCATCGAGGTGGGAACGGTAGATGAAATCAAGAATACCGCGAACCCCTACGTGCACCAGTTCATTACGGGCCAGCGGAAAATGTCTGTGGAAGGGGAACCGCAGGAATAGTTTTGGCGGCTTAGGAGCGCGATTTTTCTATCTTGGCGCACCTTCGGTGCGCATATAGCTCGGCTCGGTCATGCCAAATGGCACAAGCGCCTTTGTCGTGACTCTCGCCTTTTTTCTATATTTGCCCCCGCTTGGCGCAGGTTGCGCCGCATTTAACGGAGG
Organism: Fibrobacter sp. UBA4375; assembly: GCA_002391195.1. GTDB lineage: Bacteria > Fibrobacterota > Fibrobacteria > Fibrobacterales > Fibrobacteraceae > Fibrobacter. Next base: position 87,234 of record DGRZ01000008.1, read on the forward strand.
CTAAAATGGCTCTACAGTTCTACAACACCGCATCGCGCAAGAAAGAAGTATTCACTCTCCCGGAAGGCGTTCCCGCCGTGCGCATGTACTGTTGTGGCCCGACGGTGTACCATTTCGCCCACATCGGCAACCTCCGCACCTACATTTTTGAAGACTTTTTGGTGCGTACGCTCAAGTACTACGGATACAAGGTGAACCACATCGTGAACATCACCGACGTGGGCCACTTGACCAGCGACGCGGACTCCGGCGACGACAAGATGGAAAAGGGCGCCGCCCGCGAAGGCAAGTCCGTCTGGGACATCGCGAAGTTCTACACCGACGCATTCATGGCCGACTGGCACCGCTTAAACATCCAGGAACCGACCCGCTGGACGCCTGCCACGCAGCATATCCAGGAACAGATTGAACTGGTGAAGACCTTGGAAGAAAAGGGCTACACCTACCGCACGAGCGACGGCATCTACTTCGATAGCCTCAAGTTCCCGCGCTACGCGGACTTCGCTCGCCTCGACGTGGAAAACCTGCGCAAGGG
>DGRZ01000002.1 GCA_002391195.1 Fibrobacter sp. UBA4375
TCTTGAATTCGGCCTGCTTGGCGGCGGTCTTGTAGAGCTTGGCCACGGCCTTCTTCGGCACGAGTGCTTCGAATGCCTTGAGGCGAGCGTCAAAGTTCTTGTCGGCGGCGAGAGCTTCGACCAGGATTGCTCCCACACGGCCGTATGCTTCGGGGAAGAAAGCGGTGTACTTCTTGGCAGAGGTGAGCTTGTTCAGCTTGATTTCGGGGAAGTCCAGCACCAGGTTGAACTGGAAGCTGACCTTCTGCTTCGGCTTCAAAACGGCAGTCACGGCGACGGCGCCTGCAATCGTTTCACGACCGCTGTAAACGTTCTTGACCCAAGAGCCTGCAACGCGACCGCTCTGGAGAGCGCCCTTCAGCACAGAGGCGGCATCGTCCTGGTAGAACATGGGCTTCACGGAAACGTTCAGGTTATCCTTCTTGTTCCAGGCAACAGACACGCCCATGCAACCGTTGAAGTCGCTTTCGGCGAGCGGCTTTTCGTTGTAGAATTCAATACCGCGCACAGAGCGGCCATCCTTGAGTTCCTTGTCAAACTGCACGCCCTTCGGGAAACGAGCGGACGGCACCAGCACAAAACTAGAGTCCTGAACGCCCTGGCGGTCCTTCTTGGCCATGTAACCCGTGATGCTGTCCTGAATCTGGACAATCGTCACTTCGCGGGTTTCCTTGGTGTTGTTTTCGAGAGTGAACACGGTGGCGTTCACGGGGAGGCTGGAGAGGCGTTCGTCACCCGGAGTCACGTAGCTGGACTGGGTCTTAGTGATAGCGACACCCTTGCCTTCGTAAACGGTTTCGCTCACCGGATAGAGTGCGGTGTACTTCATCTTGGCGGCGTCGTAGCCCGGCTGGCCGAGGAATTCGGAGTCGTTTGCCCAGGCGGCGGTGAGGGCGCCTTCGCGGGCTGCCTTTTCGCCAATCATGCCGTCAAAGAAGTCGATGAAAACGGCGCGGTTGATGGCGGCGGTGTCCTTGCCTGCAGCGATCAGAGCTTGGGTGCGGTCGCTGAACTGGATGTGCCAGCGTTCAAAGGCGGCCTTGTTCGTTGCAAAAAATGTCTTGTCGGCAAGTACCTTGTTGAGCTTGGCTTCTGCCTTCTTCTGGTCCTTCATGTCGGCATCGCCGAAAACGCGTGCTCCGTTTGCATCGAGGAGCGGAAAGTTGTTATTGTAGATGCCGAATGCGGCGAAGTTGCCAATTACAAGGGGAGCCTTTGCGTTTAAGACCGCTTCCTTGAAGAAGAAGTTGTTGAAGCGGAGGTCAGAGGGCTTTTCGGTGCGGACCTGCACGCCAGGCATCACGTTCATCACGGGGGTGGTGCCCGCAGGCGTTGCGGTGAATGTCGAGCCGATACCGCCGACAGCAATACCCGTGGTAGAAGGGGTCGTAGAAAGCGGGGTGTACCAGGGCTGGATAAATTCCACGGCGAGGCCCGGGGTCATCAGCTTCTGGACGGAACCGGCCTGTTTGGCGCCGGCGAGGTATTCTTTAATGCTCATAGTGAATGTCCGTATTAAGGTTTTTTATGGTATGGAAAGATAGTAAATAAGAGGTTAGAGCCGACCGCATCAACCCTAATACCTACGACCTAACCACTCACCACTCACCACTCATTTACTATATTACTGCCGTTTTTAAGGGGAGTTTCATGAAAAGTAAATTGTTTGAGATTATAGTCTTGATGGTGGCGGGCCTGGTTTTTGCCCAGTCTGAATCTGCGCCTTCGGAACCGACTGTCGCCAAGCCCGCCCCTCGCGAGCATCGCGGGTTTTACAACAGCGTGTCATTCGGAGCGGCCTACAACTGGTACAAGAACAGCAAAGAAGAGCATGATCATTACAACGATGGTTACGGGAGTGATTACCGGAATCGCGATGTAGATTATTTTGAGTACTACGGCGGAACATTCCCTGTCTTTGAATTCAAGTTCGGTACGGCTTTTGCCAACCTGATTGCCTTCCACACGGTTTTCAATTTGGGATTCTTTACGGGAACAATGGACTACGGTTACCGGGAATATCGTGTGTTTTGCGATGCCAATGAAAAATGCCCCGCGCAGGTGACCGAAGACGAAACCAAGGAGATGGAATCCTCTGACGGCTATAATTTCAGGACCTACATCGGTTTCGGTTCCACGATTTATCCTTTCCGCGACAAGAATTCGGCCCTGAACGGATTCTTTTTGGGAGGTTCCGTTGGTTATGCTGCGTTTGTAACTCTGATCAACGGAGGTTCCCGTGATGTCAGTTTCAATTCGGGAACGGCCTTCCAGGTGGAACTGGGCAAGGACTGGTGGATGAACGACCACTTGTCTATTGGTGTGAGCCTTGGCTATGCTCGGACTGGCCTGGTCTGGAATACGGTGGACTCCCATGATGACGATAATGTGATATCCCTTTCGTTCAGGCTTACCCGGGGATAGTCGCCGATGAAGTTCTTTAAGATATTAGCGATCGTCGCTCTGCTTGTGGTGACTTCGTGGGGGCAAGAGACCAAGCCCCAAAAGACGCGGCCGCCCTACGAGCACCGTGGATTCTTTTTTAGTGCGGGGACAGGCGTGGCCTATACGAATTTGAAGGCTTACCAGGAAGATTCGGACGGAAGCTGGGAAGAAAACACAAGTCGGGAATTTTCGGGCTGGTCCGCACCCCTTTTCGATTTCAAGTTCGGAAAGTCCATTGCCAATTTAATCGTGCTACATTCCCGGTTTGAACTGGCGACCTATTCCGGAGAAACCGACTATCATTACACCGAAAAATCCTACAGCGAAGGCATAAACCTTTTGGGAATCAGTCTCCCGAAGTATAACACGGATGAAAAGAAATCCTTGGACAGTTATGCTTTTTCTTTCTCTTTGGGCCTTGGGTTTATGGTGTATCCCTTCCGGAATCCCCGCTCCGTGATGAACGGCTTTTATGTGGGCTTTTCCAGCGGCATGGATGCCTTTTTGGCGGTATCCGGAGATGACGATGGCGATATTGATGTGGCTTCCGCCTTCACGCAGTACGAAGTGGGCAAGGACTGGTGGGTGAGCGAAACCTGGTCCTTGGGGGTTGCCTTTGCCTTTTCTTTGCACGCCTTTGTCGAAGACGGCGCTGCCAACGATGGTGGTGACCGAGGAACCTTCAAGTTCCTGATTCGCTTGACTCGAGGATAGCGTTTATGTCATTCCCGCGACTTGTGGTGAGCGAAGTCGAACCAAGGCGGGAATCTCCCTTATTTTTTGATTAGTCTGTATTTCAGATAACCCGCCATCTGTAGCGGGTGGCAGAAGGTGCCGTCGGCCATTTTCGCCTGCAGTTCCTCGTCGGAAAGTTCCAGGGATTCGATTTCTTCGGTGCTGTCAAAGTGGGTGTTCCCGCCCTTGACCACTCCATCGATGAATACTACGTGAAATACACCGCGATGCCTGTCCGGGTTCACCGGGAAAGTGCCGATATATAGTTCGGAGTTGGAATTTCGGATTTCGGAATTAGTCTTGGAAGGGCTATTTTCTTTTTTTATATCACTCCGAATTCCGAATTCTGAATTCCGAATTAACGTGTACCCGCATTCCTCCTGCAGCTCCCGGAGGGCGGCCTGCTCCGGCGTTTCGCCCTTGTCGATGATTCCTGCAGGGAACTCCAGGGCGATTTTTCCGGAGCCGTGGCGGTATTGTTCCGTCATGACCCACTTGCCCTGGGCGGTACGGGCGAGAATCAGCACCCAGTCCGGCTGCCAAAGCGTGTAGAAGTCGTCGATGACCTTGCCGTTCGGCAGTTCGCAGGTCTCCTTAGCCACTTTCAGCCAGGGAGCGTCTACCAGGTATTCCGTCTTGAGCAGTTTCCAGGGTTTCATAACCTAAATATAATTCCTAAATCCGAAATCCGAATTCATAAATGGAACTACCCTTCCAGTTTGTTCTTCAAGTAGTGTCTTGAAGTCCAGGCGAAGTAGAGGATATCCGCAATCACCAGCGCCACGGCGCAGGCCAAGAATACGGGCTGGTGGTTTCCGAAATGTCCCGCCATGGAGCCGCCCGCCAAAATGCCTGCCCCAATGCCGATATCCCAGCCGGAGAGGTAGGTGCTGTTGGCGGTACCCCGCTGGTCGTGGCGGGCTAGGTTCACGCACATGGTCTGATACCCCGGGAAGATGAGCCCGAGGCTCGTGCCAATCAGGAAAGCTGCCACAAAGAAGGTGATGGGGGAGTGGCTGAAGGCCAAGATAAAGTAGGCTACCACGTTTAGGGTCATGCCCGTACCCACCAGGTGAATCAGGTAACCCTTGTCGATGAGCCGCCCCGTCATCACGCGGTTCAAAATAAGGCCTGCAGCAATCAGGGCGTAGAACCAGCCGGAGCCGCCGATGCCCAGTTCCTGGGCGTAGAGCGCAATGTAGTTGGTCACGGGCCCGTAGGCAAAGCCCACGAAGATAAAGTTTGCAAACTGCGGGACGGCGCGGGTCAAGAAAAACCGGTCCAGCGAAAGGGGCGCGTGGGGCTTTTTCTCCTTGCGGGGAACGTTTAAGGTCTGCACCAGGACAAGGCCGATGACGCACAGTGCGATGGAAATGATAAACACGATGGTGTCGCCGAATGCTTCGTACAGGAACATGCCGGTCATAGGTCCTGTGGCGAAGGCGAGATTCACGCTGATGCCGAAGTAGCCGATACCTTCGCCGCGACGGCTCGCAGGCAGGGCGTCGATGGCCACGGTGTTGCTCGCCGTGCTGGAAATTCCGAAGAAAAGCCCGTGGGCAAAACGCACGGCGGCAAGGATGGGCAAGAAGGCCACCGTCTTGTAGCCCAGAAAGCATGCGGTAAAGGCGAAGAACGTCCAGAAATACAGCGGCTTACGGCTGAGGGTATCCACCAAAAAACCGGCGAAGGGCCTGCAGGCGAGCGCCCCGATGGTGTAGAGCGAGATGATAAAACCTGCGGTGGCGTTGTCGGTCTGGAATTTCTCGATAATGTAGAGGGGCAGAATCGGCAGTAGCTGGTAAAAACTGAAAAACAGCAGAAAGTTCGCGGCGGCCACCGTCACGAAGTTCCGGGTCCAAAGCGCGGGATTCTTGTCGGCTGTTTTGATTGTCACATTTTCGTTAGACATACATGCCTTGATTCTTCTTATGCGTCATTCCGGCCATTGAGCCGAAATCTAATGACGTCTTCTTATAATCTCTCGTCTCTCGTCTGTAGCCCGCAGGGCGTTCTCTCGTCTACTTCCTCTCCAGCATCACGATGGTTTCCAGGTGCGGCGTTCCGGGGAACAGGTCCAGGGGCTGCACTTCACGCACGCGGTAGCCGTAACGTTCCCATTCCTTCAGGGAGGCGGGAATCTCGTCGGTGCCGCAGAACACGTGGGCGATGCGTAGGGGCTTTCGCATGGCAAGGGCGTGGATCACGCCGGGTTCGCAGCCCTTTCGGGGCGGGTCCAGCAGGATTTTTTCGGGCTCGTTCGGCACGGGTCGCGGAAGCCTTGTCTGCACGAACTCTTCGTCAATCTTTCCGGCGATAAAGCGGTACGGTTTTTTGAGGTGTCTGGCCGAAGCCTTCGCGCAGTCGATGGAAGGGCCTTCCCATTCCACGCCCAAAACGTCCTTGGCGGCTTCGCCCAGGGCAAAACTGAACAGGCCGTAACCGCAGAACAGGTCCAGAAAGTGGTCTTCTTTACCGAGGCTGAGCAGGCGGCTCGCCGCCTTGATCAGGTTGTGAATCTGGCTTTCGTTAATCTGGCTGAAACCGGTTACGGGGTAGCGGAGGCTGAACTTGCCGAGAGGGAGCGAAAGTTCCCGCGGTCCATAAAGCTGCTTGAAGTTCAGGCCTTCGGTTGGGCGTTTGGATTCCAGGTAGTAATCCGACTCGGTGGTATCCACGTAGGCGTGTGCCGCCGTCACGTGGAAAGGCGATTTTTGCAGGGCGTCGGCAATCAGCTTCAGCTTGCGCACGATGCTGGCGTCAACCTTCTTGATGTTGAAAATCACTACCCGGTACTGGTAGGTGCCGCGAATGATAATCCAGTTCAGGGCGTAGGCCAGGGGCTTGTAGGCCGGCGTAATCAACTTTTCGAACAGAAAGTCGTAGATACGGTTGTGTTCGTCGGGCTCCAGCAGGGAATCTTGACGGTCGAACTGCAGGTTGCCCGGTTCCATGTGCACGCGTCTCTTGCTGGTGGTGCGGTAACCGCGGGGCATGGGGCTTGCCACCACCTTCTGGGGGTTGCCGGCCAGGCGGTTCACGTCCCAGAATTCCCGGATGGCGGCATCCTTGACGCGGAGCTCGTCCTTGTAGTCCAGCATGGCAAGGGATTCCCCGCGGAGGGAATCGGCTTCGCGGGTGTAGTTCGGAATCTGGTGGGCAATGGCTTGTTCGAATAGCATGGGGTAGGGGCTAGGATTTAGGGGTTAGGAGCTAGGACTTCGGAACGCAAATCTAGAAAATTAAATGAATGAAAAAAAGGCGGACTTGCGTCCGCCCCATTGAGTTACTTGGTCGTTATCTTAAGGGTTCGTATATTCCGGAGCGTTGGAATTAACCGCTTTGACCGTGGGGCAGGTCAAGGTTACCGAAGTGTTTTCTGCGGTGGTAACCTTGACTGTGGGGCTTGCGGTTTGGCCTTTTTCGGTGAATGTCATTGTTGCAGTGCCCGCAGTGCCTGTGGCCTCTGTCCAAGCGTAGGACGTAATGTCTGCAAGGGCATGACATCCGCTTACGGTCCAGGTGACGGTTACATCACCATTGCCAACATCTGGGGTGGTTTCGCTGGCTTCGCAGGTGCAACCTGTTAACGGTGCTCCTGTCACCTGTACGGACCCGCAACTGATGGTCTTTTCGCCCAGTTTGACGGAGGCGGAGAAGTTCCCGGTGGTTGAGTATGTTGCAGTCGCTGTCTTTCCGTCGGAACCGCACTTGCCGCTAGAAGATGCCGGGTTGGCCCCATTCAATGTCCAGTCGCAAGTGGAATTTTTAACAAAATACTGATATTCCATCATTTCGGTTACAGAGCTACCACTGGGCGAAACCGGCGTGAACACCCAGTTTACCGATTCTCCCTTGTAAATGTTGGTTTTGTTGGGTGCACAAGTTCCAGCGGGGGTGTACTTGATTTTCCAGCTGTAGGTGCCAGCCCCGGAAATGTCGGTGCAGATGTACTTTTCGCCGTTATTGGCTTCGCTCTCTTCATTCAGACGAGCCTTCGTGCATCCGCCCATGCCCAGATTGCAATCATTGTAGTCGCCCTGACGCCAGGCGTCACCGTCATATACATAGCAGGTGCTGCTGTAAACATCGCCTTGTTTGGCGTCTCCGTCTTTGCCCGCTTCCCAGCCGTAGGTATCGTATTCGATTTGCTTGGCTTCGGTCCATTCGCCGTCCTTGCAGATATACCAGGTGTTTTTAACCTTACCTACAGAATCTGCCGTAGCCTTCACGCAACCGCCCAGCACGGATTCGATTTCATCTGCGACATTCCATTTCTTGCCGTTGAACACATAGACGGTGTCCGTCACGTCGCCTTTCTTGATGTCTCCTTCGGTGGCGTCTTTCCAGCCGTAGGTGTCTTTCTCCATGGTGGAGGCTTCTTCCCAGCTATTGTCCCTGCAAATGTACCAGGTCTTGTCGCTGCCCTTTCCGACGGTCCCTTCCTTGGCTTCGGTACAACCGTCCAGTTTCAGGCTGCAGTCGGAATCGTTGGCGTCACGCCACGTGCCTTCTTCAAACACGTAGCAGTTGGTGGTGACGGAGTCGCCATAGCGGGATTCCCCTTCTTTTCCGGCTTTCCAACTGTGGGTGTCCTTCGAGAAGTCGGTGGCTTCCAGCCAGGCCCCGTCGAGGCAGATGAACTCCATGTCCTTCAGGGCGCTAGAAGAATTGCCGTTCTTCTTGACTTCGCCTTCGCGCTTGCTGTTGCAGGTGCCCAGCTTGAAGTTTTCCCACCAGAAGCTGTTCACGTACTTCTCGAATGCGGGAACCTTGTCGGAAAGTTCCCAATCCTCGATGTTCTTGCGGATGCTAGCAAGGCCTCCCTTCAGGCTGGTTTTTGCGGCCCAGTCGGCGATGGCGGTCTGAACCTTTTCGTTGTCCCACACGCCGTCGGCCTCGATATCGCTGGCGTAGTCCGCCAATCTCTTGCTGAAGGCCCCTTCCTTTAGGTCGCTTTGCATCAAGGTGCTTATGGCAAGCAGAGCTGCGCTTCCGTCGCTCGTGCCGAAGATGTTCATGTCTTCGGAATTTCCGAAATCGCCCTGGATTCCGAAGGAGGCGAGAATTTCATTTTCGGCCTGTTCCTTCGCCTTCTTGACGGTAAGGTCGTTGTTCTTCAGCAGGTAGAGGGAACGCTCGTGTTCCAGGTGGGTGAGCAGGTTCACGTTTACCTGGCTGCGGTTGCTCAGGTCTGTAAAGGCGTAAAGCGTCACCTGGGATTCGGATTCCTTGCCGGTCACTTCGTTGAGGTAGAATCCGTTGGCCTTCAGCAGGGCGAATTGGGATTCCAGGTTGATCACATCGACGGAGAATTCCCCGCGGTCGCCCTTGATCTTGCCTTCGTAACTGCGGCCGGTTTGGGCGAGGGTCTTGCCCTCCAGTTCCTGCACGGTCACGCTGGCCCCTTCTACGAAGGGCCCCTTCTGGGATACGCCGGAAATCGTCTTGTTCTCGATGGTGACGATTTCTTCGGCAATGATTTCACCGTCCTCGACAGAGCCCCCGGCCATGCCGCCAGAGCTGCTGTCATCTCCGCAGGCCGCAAAAATGCAGGCGGTGGAAAGGGATAATTTTAGGAGCTTGTTCATTTTCTCCTCCTTTGGTTAAAGGGGTTGTTTTAAAGGTGTCGCCATGTTGGTCAGCGGGAACAGCTGCATGTTCAGGCGGTAAACTTCTTCGGTCTTGGCGCTTTCGGTGGCAATGGCCACGATACGGCGACGGCACTCGGCCAGTTCTTCTACAATTTTGGCGTAGGCTTCGCGGGTTATACCTAGAGTCAAACCGGTAATGTTACGGTCTTGGGCGGGGTCGTTTTTCAGGGTATCGACGGCGAGTTCCGCCATTTGCACCTGCAGGTCGTGGGCCACGGCTTTCTGGACGGTCCTGGTGCTGCGGGAGGGGTGGCTCATGCGGAGCGAACGGTCGGCCTGCCGGTAATGACCCTGTTCGTCTTGGGTCAAGTAGCCCGCCTTCTGTAAAAAGTCCAGAATCTCCCGGACTTCGCCGGTCTTTACGCGGTAGCGGGTGGCCCTGGAAATCTCTTTCGGGGTCGCGCCATCCATGGCGGGAGCGAGTTCACGGATAAGGGAATTCTTCCACGACTTGAAAAATTGGTATTCCTCGGCGGTGACCAGCTTCACCTTGTGGATGCGGGCCAGCTCGGCGATTTCTTCCAGGATGCCCTTCTTGTCGCTTTCCTTCTTCGCGTTGTCCAGGGCCACCAGCTTGCAGAAGAAGGTGGACTCGAACCCGGCAAGACCCATGGCGCTTGCCACTTGCGGCGCGGAACGCTCCCCCAGGTTTTTCTTGCCTTCGCAAACATATTGCAAAAACACGGGGGACGAAAGTCCGGCGCTCTCCGCAAATGAGGCCCACGAAAAACCCTTGCGGGCCTTTCGCTCTTCGTAATAATCCCGGATGCATTCCCGGTAGTCGATGTATTCGATAATGGGTCTCATGCCTCCAAATATATACTCTAAAAAATTATTTTGCAATAGCTGGAATATAAAAAACTTAAAATTTATCTAAAAATAGCCAATTTTTGCAAAAATTTGCAAAAATTTTTATAAGGATGGAATATGCTTGACGAAAATAATCTTTTTTGCTAAAAATTATAGTTTTAGATATGGAATGGGTTTATTTCTTGTCTAAATCTTTGTTGGAATTAAAGATTTAGATGAAAAATATTGTAAATTTCATCTAAAAGTTAAATATTTTTATATATTTAGACAAGAAATCGTAAAACAGGGGTGTAAATGCGCATTATCGGTAGGAAAAAGGAAATCCGCAGGCTTGACCGGTTCGTCGAATCCAAGCGCTCCGATTTTGTCGTGGTCTATGGCCGCCGCCGCGTGGGCAAGACATACCTGATTCGGGAATATTTCGACAACACTTTCGACTTTCAGGTGACGGGCATTTGTGACGGCAGCAAGGAGATGCAGCTTGCCAACTTCGGCCTCGCCCTGCAAAAATACTTTGGCGAGTCGCGAGTTCCCAGGACTTGGCTCGATGCGTTTTCGCTTTTGCAGGCGGGGCTAGAAAAAAAGAATACCGGCGAAAAGCTGGTCGTGTTCTTTGACGAAATGCCGTGGATGGATTCCCAGAAATCCGACTTCTTGAGAGCGTTCGAAGTCTTTTGGAACGGCTACGCCGCCTGGGACAACAACATTTTGCTGATTGTATGCGGTTCGGCAACCACATGGCTCACAGACAACATCTTGAACAATGTCGGCGGACTTTACAACCGCGCCACGGGCCGCATTTTCCTTGAACCGTTTACTTTGGGAGAGGTTGAAGAATTCCTGAACGACAAGGGTATCATCTGGAACCGCTACGACATCATCCAGCTTTACATGGTCATGGGAGGAATCCCGTTCTACTTGAGCCACCTGCAAAAGGAACTATCCCTGGCACAGAACATCGATGAACTTTTTTTCAAGCCGCACGGAAAACTTTGGAACGAGTTCAACAACCTTTATGCGACGTTGTTCAAAAACGCGGATGCGCACATCAAGGTCGTGGAGGCGCTTTCCCAAAAGAACAAGGGACTCACCAAGAAAGAAATTTCCGAAGCGACAAAGTTGCCCGAAAACGGAACGCTTACAAAGATTCTCGACAACCTCTCCAATTCAGGATTCATTCGCCCCTACAACTACTACGGCAACAAGAAGAAGCTGACGACTTACCAGCTCGCCGACTACTACACCCTTTTCTACTTCCGTTTTTTGAAAGACCAGAACGGCAAGGACGAAAACTATTGGCAAAACACGCTGGACAATCCGGCGAAGCGGGCGTGGTGCGGGTATTCCTTCGAGCAGGTCTGCAAGGACCATATCGACAAAATCAAGGACAAGCTCGGCATCGCGGGAGTCCTTACCGAAAGGTCGTCGTGGTCCAGCAAGGGGGAACCCGGCGCGCAAATCGACCTGGTCATCGAACGCCGCGACAGGATTATCGACCTGTGCGAAATGAAGTTTTCGCAGTCTGAATTTACAATTGATAAAGAATACGACTTGGCCTTGCGAAACAAGATGGAGACTTTCAGGACGGAGACCAAGACCAAAAAGGCCCTGCACCTGGTCTTTATCACCACCTACGGGCTAAAACGCAACATGTATAGCGGCATCGCCCAGGCCGAAGTCAAGGGCGACGACCTGTTCTAGAATTATCGGTTAAGGAGCGGCGTCCTCAAGAGGATTTTTTTGGCAAGCCCCTTGACGCACTTCTCCCAATCCCCGGTTGTCATGGCGTAGGTGAACCTGCTTCTTTGCGACTGGCGGCCGAAAGCAAGCCTGTCTCCTGTTTTGGCATCATAAAAGGCGTAATCTGACGAAACCCATAATGCATTTTCGGTATAGTAGTTGTTGATATTGTCTCCATTCATGTTTTGGTTGGTATTAGGCATGGTGGTTTGGAAACCGTGGTGCATATAGGAGTCTTCGCGCCGTGAGAAAACGATATTCGATAGAACTAGATAGACACCGTTGCCCTCCATACCTTTAAATGCCGGGACAATCATGCTTGTGTCCTGAATTTCAGCGGTGTCGGGAACAATTTGACTTGAGTCGGCCTTTGTTAATGTGAATTGGACCGAATTCCTCGCAAACAGGTCCAAATATTTTTTTAGTTCGGGGTTGAACCATTCGTCAAAATTTTCCGCATAATCCTTTAGGTCGTCCTCCAGGTCATCTTCATTCTCTATTACCGGTTCGGTGTAAACAACGAAAACGTTTGTGGGTTTTTCTGTCCATGTGGGTTCCACAAAAAAATTGGGGACACGGGGAGCGCAACCGAAAAGAACTATGGAAAACGCAACAAGAGCGATTTTGCAAAATGAATTCATGGGGTTCTCCTTTTTTGCAGTATAATTTAACAAATGATTCCAGAAGCTTGCGGGGGTGTTAGGGGGTGTCCCCCTAGGAGACCTTTGGACACTTGGCCTTTTATACGACTCTTAGTGCTTTAGCACTTAGTGGAGTTATGCCCTTTGGGTAAGGCCTTAGTGTACATGGCCACCTTTAGGTGGTGGGGTAGCGACCCTTCGGCCCCTCGACAAGCTCGGGGACCTTACTCCGGTTGGCGAGCCTGTCGAGCCACAGGGACCTTTGTCACAGAGACTGACGATGGAAGCTAGGGGGAGGCTTCCCCCCTTGGGTAAAAAAAGAACCCCTCCGAAGAGGGGTCCAAGAGCGGCGGACCGGGATCGAACCGGCAACCATTAGCTTGGAAGGCTAAGGCTCTACCATTGAGCTACCGCCGCGAGCAAGCACAATTATACAAAAATCGGGCGTTTTTTAAAGGGGTTGGCCCAAAACTTGTTGGAAATTTTTCTGAATCTTACTAAATTTTGCCCCACATTAACCTTATACCGAGGAGCTTACTTGTACCCTAATCCGCGCGACCGCCGCATGCCCAACCGTCAGAGTGACGGAACTCGTATCAACGAGGACATCCACATTTCGCCCATTCGACTGGTGAAGGAGGACGGCGAGGCCGTCATCATCGAGACGAGCAAGGCGCTGCAGATGGCAAAGGACGCCGGACTGGACCTGGTGGAGGTGTCTCCCAACGCCAAGCCGCCGGTATGCCGCATCATCAACTACGGCAAGTTCAAGTTCGAGCAAATCAAGAAGGCCAAGGCCGCCAAGGCGAAGCAGCACGTGGTGAAGCTGAAAGAAATCAAGATGCACCCGAAGACCGCCGAGAACGACTACCAGTACCGGATCAAGCAGGCCTCCGAGTTCCTTCAAGACGGTATGAAGGTGAAACTGATTATGCAGTTCCGTGGGCGCGAGATGGCGCACATGGACTACGGCAAGCGCCTGATGGAGCGCGCTAAAGAAGAGTTGCTCCAGTTTGGCGATTTGGAAATGGATTCACGGGTGGAAGGCAACACCATGCTCTCTATCTATGGTCCAAAACGCGGTGCAGGCTCTGCCAAAAAGCAGGACCAGGCACCAAAGCCCGTAACCGAGCCAAAGGCAGCAGGTGAGGCTTCAACTTAAACCCAAGAGGTAAAAATGCCTAAAATGAAAACACACAGCGGTGCAAAAAAGCGCTTCCGCGTGACTGGCTCCGGCCACGTCAAGTTCAAGCGTGCTGGTATGCGCCACATTCTTGCCAAGATGACCACCAAGCGTAAGCGTAACCTGCGTAAGGGCGCTCTCGTTAAGAAAGTCGATGTTTACCATGTCAAGCGTCTGCTTGTCCAAGCATAAGGAGTGTAAGAATGCCACGCGCTAAAACCAGAGTTCCTTCCCGCGAACGCCGCAAAAAAATCCTCAAGGCCGCCAAGGGTTTCTATGGCCGTCGCAAGAGCAACCTCCGCCTTGCCATTGACGCCGTAGCCCACGCCGGTCAGTATGCCTACGCTCACCGCCGCGACAAGAAGGGCGATTTCCGCACTCTGTGGATCACCCGCTTGAACGCTGCAGTCCGCGAACACGGCATCAGCTACAGCCAGTTCATCTTCAAGCTTTCCAAGTCGGGCATCCAGCTGAACCGCAAGGTCCTTGCTGACATGGCCGTCGCCGATCCTGAAGCATTCGCCAAGGTCGTGGAAACCGTGAAGGCTGCCTAATAGCTGAACAAACGCGAGAAATTGTCCCCTGCCGGTAAAACGGCGGGGGACTTTTTTTGAATGCGCAACGGTCGGCAAGGCCATGGTGAGCTGTAGCGGCTTGTATTAACAAGCCGCGGAAGCGAGAGTGAGGCGATTCCGGAGAAGCGTCGCCCAATGAGGAGCCGAACGGTCATTTCCGTGAGCCGGAGTCGCCAAGCGCAAGCTGGCGATGTAGGCGAGAGTGAGGCGATTCCGGAGAATCGTCACCCAATGAGGAGCCGAACGGTCATTATACTGCCGTCGCCGATCCCGAAGCATTCGCCAAGGTCGTGGAAACCGTGAAGGCTGCTTAATAGCTGAACAAACGCGAGAAATTGCGCTCCGCTTGAAAAAGCGGGGCGCTTTTTGCATTTAGAACGTAACGGCGTCGGCCTTTCTCGTTAAAAAAAATCCACGTCCAGCTTGGTCTTTTTGCGGCCGGCGGGCTCGATGACCGCGGCGGAGAACTTGGCAGTGTTAAACAGGCGGTTCACCGTCTCGACAACTTCGCCTTCGGTCATGTTTTTGATAATCCGCTCGCTTTCATCCATGGTGCGGAACTCTCCCAGGTGCAGCATCTGTTCCGCCATACGGACCACCCGCTTCTCCGGGCTGTCTGCCCCCAGGTACATGCCGCCCAAAATGTTCGTCTTGGTCCGCTCGAATTCCCCTTTCTTGAAACCATACTTCAAGAAATTGCGGGTCTCGTCTAGCGAAAGTTCCATAGCCGTTTTCAGCTGTTGTGGTTCCGTCGCCAGAGAAACTCCCCAGTCGGTGCAGTCCCGATAGATGTCGGCGGTGGAATACACGGAGTAGGCAAGTCCCCGGTCTTCGCGGATTTTCTGGAATAAGCGACTGGCCATGCCGGCCCCCATGGCCACGTTAAAGAGCGATAGGGCGCAGCGCCCCCGCTCGTCCATCAGGCTGCGGTCAAAACTGAGTCCCCAGAAGAGGTTGGACTGTGCGATGTCCTGTTTCTGCACCACCTTCACGCTATTGTGGGCTTTGTAAACGTCTGCAGGCAGGGGGCCCCGTGTCTTTTTGCAGGCGAATTTTTCTGCACAAAGTCGAACAAGTTCTTCGTGGTCTACTTTGCCCGAGGCGCACACCAGCAAGGGAATTTCGTCAATCACTTGCTTTTTGTACCTGAGCATCTGTTTGTGGGTGAGTGCGTTCACCTGCTTGATGGTTCCCGTGATGGAATGGGCGATGCCCGAACCCTTGAAATGGATGGCGTTGAAGATGTCGCCTACGATTTCTTCGGGAATGTCGTCGTAACTGTGAATCTCCTCGATAATCACCCGGCGTTCCTTTTCCATCTCGCTTTTGTCCATACGGGGGTTCATGAGCATGTCAGCAATGACATCTACGGCCAGCGCCAAATGGCTCCGCTCGATCTGTGCATAAAAGCCGGTCTCTTGTCTGGTGGTATAGGCTTCCAGGTTCCCGCCCTTGTCTTCGATGGCCCGGGCTATTTGAAGGGCGCTGCGCTTCTTGGTTCCCTTGAATACCAGGTGCTCGTAAAAGTGGCTCAGGCCGTATTCGTCCTTTGCCTCGTGGCGGCTGCCCCGTGGGACCCAGACGCCTACTGCGACGGAATAAGCGTGGGGCATGTAGTCGGTGAGAATGGTGATGCCGTTTTCAAGTTCGGTCTTTTTGACAAGTTGTTTCATTGATAGGATCTAGGGGCTAGGATTTAGGGGCTAGGATCTAGGGGTTAGGATCTAGGGGTTAGGATCTAGGGGCTAGGATCTAGGGGATAGGTGTTAGGTAATAGGTTTTAGGTATTAGGACTGTTGGGGACAAACGCATATTTTTGTTATGGTGTTCTGCAAGGCGCCCAGCAGGTTTCCCGCAGTTGAAAGTTCCGGAAAAGCATCGATGACCTGCCGCCTGTTTTCGGGATAGTTCCCGCATTTTAGGTAGTAGATGCCGCTTAGCAAGGGCGAGAGTTCCTGCAGGTAGTCGGTGGCATTCGGCTTGGCGTCAAGACGCCTACGGAACAGGAAAGCTTTCCATTCCCGCAGGCACTGCGCTGCAAGGGCTTCCCGGTTGGGGCTGAACCCTTCTAGAGGAGCGATACCGCACAGGATCTGGTTCCGGCGGGACATTTCCAGGAATTCCAGCGGAAAAGTTTCCAGGTCCGAGAGGACCTCGGCACTGGAAAAAACATAGGAGAATTCCACCCCTTCGCGCTGTGCCTTCTTGCTCCAGGATTTGAGCTTGTCTATCTCCGTAGCAGAAGCATCTTTCAATATGAAGGCCACGGTCCAGGGCCTTTCTAGGGCGCTGAAACCTTCTTCAAGGCAGTCCCCGTAAAGGAATGCGGAAACCAGGTTTTCTCCGAAGGTTTCCGTAAATCTGGCTGGCCAGAGAGATTGCCTTAATTCTTGAACGCTCAATATTCTTTTCATAAAAACTACCTCCAGCCGAATCGCCCATAATGGAATCGCCTGCTGGTGGAAACGGCGCTGGTGCGACGTCCCCTTTTGTACAGGGCGTAAAACACCAGCGAAAAGATGATTGCGACAAACACCCAGCCTGCCGCATTGAGGCTGCCGGCGCTTTCAAATTCCGGAGGCTCTGTAGCCAATGTCGTGCCCTTTGCCTTTGCAAGTTCGTTTGAAAGATGGTAAGCTAGTAGCAAAGTCCCCTTGTCATATCTGGCGGACTTGTATTCCGGGAAAAGGTATTCCTGTTGGAGCTTTTCGATGGTGCTTTTCGGAAGGAAAGACTCCAGATTTTTCCCAAGCTTTACTTGATGCAACTGTTGCACGAATGCCGTATAAAGAAGAACTTCATTACTGTCGGGTGAAAAATCCCGCTTGTTCCGGCTGTCTTCTAGCAGAACTACAGACAGGCTGAACCCGGTTTTTTGCTCCAGCTCCTTGGCCAGTTTTTCCAAATAACGGGCTTGGGTTGCGCTCATTACCCTGTTCTCGTCATGGAGCCTTAGGGGGGCGGCTGTGGATACACCCCAAGCGCAAAGTGTGATAAATATCAAAAAAATGCTGAAATTTCGCCCAAAAAGCATATATCTATATCATAAAGTAAAAAAAAACAAAAAAAATGTTCTTTTCTTGATTTCACTATGTATCTTTCTATAGAGAAATCCGTTTTAGGAGTGTCTTAGTAAAGGGTGATTAATCTGGGTTATGGCGAAGTCAAATGAAAAGTGGGTCTGGTTACCGGACTGGGCATCGGACTTGTCGCTATGGCAAGACGACTTGACAGAAGTGGAGTCTTCTGCCGACCATACCTTTGTTCCCTACGAGACTATGGCGGACAACCTGGATGACCTTTACAAGATTCCTGGACTTTCCAAGGCCGATGTGGTGGTAGGCTCCGGCATGGGAGCATTTCTCCTGCTCATGCACCACAAGAAAAAACCGTCGGCACAGCGATGGATTTTGCTTTCGCCTTATGCGGACTTCTGCGACGAAGACAGCGACTGGACGGAGACGAACCTGCACTTTATGGCAAGGCAGATGCAGACGACTACGGAACCGGGCCTTAACTCATTTGCGGAACAGTTCGAAGACGAATTCGGCGAGTGGCAAGACGATTGGATGGACTGCGCCAAGAAGATGAACGCCGAGAAACTGGCCAAGGGCATTACCTACCTGGCGGGCAACAAGATTTCGAAACCTCTAGAGGATTGCAGTGGAATTGAAGTGGTTTACGGTCGTATGGACCGTGCCGTTCCACCTGCCCAGACGTTGAAACTAAAGGATCTTATGCCGGGGTCAACTTTCAAGGAACGCCCCAAGGCGGGCCACTGGCCGCCGCAGCTTTTGCTGTAGTCTGTGTTGTTTTGCAAAACGATATTCGTCATTCTCGCGTAGGCGAGAATCTCAATCGGCATCCGATTGCCGCTAGCAAGTAAATGGCGAAGAACCAGAGCAGGGCGGTTTCAAGATAATCTCCGATATGCTGGTACAGGGTGTCCCTGGTCTTCAACTGCATCTTGCGCTGGATGACGGCGTCTTCAAAAATAGGCGTGTTCAAGTCCATGTGACCATACTGGTCAATGAACACGGACACTCCGCTGTTGGCAAGCCTTGCCGCCGGCATGCCGTTTTCGATGGTGCGGTAACGCACCAGGTTCAGGTGCTGGTAGGGGGCGGTACTCCTGCCGAACCATCCGTCGTTAGTGATGTTCACCATGAACCTGGAGCCTGCCCGGATGGCATCCCGCACCAGGTCGCCGAAGATGGCGTCGTAGCATATGAAAGGCGTCCACAAGAAGGGGCCGTACACGGGAGTTTCTTTTCCGGGAACAAAATCGCCTTCGCCCAGATCCACGTAGTTCAGGATTGGGAAGATGTCGTCGAAAGGAATCCTTTCGCTGAAAGGAACCAGGTGCTTTTTGATGTAACGCTGGGGGAAACTCCCGTCGTTAGGGCTGAACAGGAAAGAAGCGTTGTACACTTCGTAGCGGCGCACTGCACCAGGCTCCTTGATGCGCTTGAAATCAAGGGCGCCAACCAGAATGCTTGCGTTCATGCGGCTTGCGACGTTGTGCAGCCTGACAATCGTAGCGGGCTGCCTGCGGATGTGGTCAGGAATGGCGGTTTCTGCCAAGATAATCAGGTCCGTTCCGTCTTTGACGCTGTCACGGACCATACCGAGGGTCTTGTCGATAATGCGGTCGTAGCGCTCCTTGCTCCATTTTTCACCCTGCTGAATGCAGGGCTGCACCATGGCTATTTGGGGAGTGTGCTCCCCGTCGCTTCCGTAGAAGGGTGCCGCTTCGGGGGAGGACAAGGTGATTTTTCCGTGAACAAGTAGGGCTATGAGAATTAGGGCGGGTAGGGCAAAGGGCCACTTGGCTTTTAGACCAGGCTTGCCCAAAGCATTTGCGACAAGCATGTTGCTTGCCACAATCAGGGTGGTGTAGCCGAAGATTCCGATGATAGAAAGGGCTTGCAAAAGTTCCAGGTAGTTGCCGAACACATAGCCCAGGTGGCTCCAAGGGAAGGCGAAGTCCCCGCGGGTACGGGTCATTTCAAGCCCGGCGTAAAACAGGGGGTAGAATATCCAGAAAATCCTATACCCCTTGATGCGGATATCCTTGACGAGGGTATAGACGAAAGCCGCTACCACACTGTAGAAACTGAAAAAAGCGACCAAAAGCACCACGCCCAAGAAGATGATGGCCGATGGTGCCGTCTCCACGTTCATGACGTTGAAAATCCAGTAGTAGTTGATGCCGTTATAGACCATGCCCGACCAGAAAGTGGCGAAGATGGCGGAATTACGACTGTAGCGGTTCATGGCGATGAACCAGGGCACAAGCAGTAGCAGGGCGGCAGGCCCCAGGGGTAACGGCGGAAATGCCAGGGCCATGGCGCCCCAGGCAATGGTAGAAAGCAATAGCGCTGTCCGGGAATCCCTTTCGCGGAGCCTCTTGAAATTCCACAGGCCAAAACGGTACAGCAGGTAAAGCCCGAAGGGAATGAACAGCACAGAAATCTGGACAAGTCCCGCATGCCCGCCTGCCAGGTAATCTAGGGCGAGAAATGCAAAAGAGATGAGGGCGTAACTGTAGACAAAACGGTTGAACGGCTTACGGACGCTCTTGACAAAGAGGAACGGCAGGGTGACAATGAAAGGGATAAACTGGGGTTTCCAGGAGTAAAGCCCAGGCTCGTCGGGAGTGACCAGGTAGAGTCCTAATTCGGCCACGAACAGAAGCCCGAGAAAAATCCGGTACATTCTCGGCAATGCCCCAATCCACGATTTCAGTCTGTTCAAAATATCAGTCATTAGCTATCTAGCCCCTAGATTCTAGCCCCTAAAACCTAATCTCACAGCCCGCTTTTGTCCTTCGGGTTGAAAATCAGCACGAACTCACCTTTGGGCGGGTGGCTCTTGAAGTGGACGAGGATTTCTGCGGGAGTGCCAATCAGGTGTTCCTCGAATTTTTTGGTCAGTTCCCGCATCAGCGCAATCTTGATGTCTCCAAAGACCGTCTGGATTTCTGCTACGAACTTGTCCACGTTATGGGGGCTGGCGTAAAAAATCTGGGTGGCTTCTTCGTCTTTCAGTTTTTCGAGAAGGTGAATCCTCTGGGCGCTCTTCTTGGGTGAAAAATACTGGAAGGCAAAGTGGTCCGTGGGCATACCGCTACTGACCAGAGCCGTCACCATGGCGCAGGGGCCAGGAACCGCCCGCACGTCAATTCCTTCGCGAACGCATTCCCGGACCAGGTTGAAGGCTGGGTCCGCGATTCCCGGGGTGCCCGCGTCGCTGACCAGGGCGATGTCTCCCTGGTCTTTCAAGTAGCTTACGTATTTGGGAGTAACGGCTTCTTTATTGAAGTCGTGGTAGGCCTCCATGGGAGTGGAAATCCCGAAATGGTCGAAGAGGATCCGGGTGTGGCGCGTATCTTCGGCAAGCACCAGGGGTACTTCTTTCAGGGTTCGGACCGCACGGTAGGTGATGTCCTCCATGTTTCCGATAGGGGTCGCTACAATGTACAGGGTATGAGCCATGGCTCAAATTTAGTAATCGCTGCGCATGCCCATGTCGGCGTTGTAGGGGTAGTTCAGTTCAAAGGCGAGCCTCTGGACCAGCTTGCGGTGCATATCCTTGGAGGCGTTGTTCAGAAGGTCACTGCGCAATTTGCCATAAAGATTGGCCTTGATTGTTTCTTCTTCCTTGTATTCGGCTTGCTTGACAAGCACTCCGTCGCAATGGATTTGCACATTCAGCGTGTAGGTCCAGGTTTCGTCTACGGGCATTATAGGCCAGAAGGGAATTACGAATAAAGGAATGCTCCAGGGAGTGGCTTTAGTATTTTGTACCACTTGTGCCAGGATGCTTGCCGAACCATTACATTTTTCCCTGAGGTAAAAATCCTGGTTGGCGGCCCGATTGTATTCTTGCCTCAGACTTTCCGAAAGCCAGAGGGTGTCGGCCCCGAGAATCAGGGGAATCTTGTCGAACAGCGGCGCCGAATCGGCTTGTGTATGGTTCGGCACGTTAAGGGACTTGTCACCCTGGTCCCCCTGCACCAGGTTCACGGAGCAGGCGCTTGCCAAAAGCGCCGAACTCCACAGCAGGAGTGTCCGAATTTGGCTCCAGAACTGCATAATTTCAATTTAGCAATGATTTGACTTGTGAAAATTCCGCTTAAAAAAATAAAAAACTCCTTTTTTAAAACGATAATAAAGGAAAAATTTCGTGTTGGATGCGCGCTGTGGTTCTTTTTTTTTACATTGTAAGAGAAATATTTTAAGTACATAACAAAATCAAGGAGAAAACCATGAAAAAACTACTCTGGACATCGGCGATGGCCCTCACGGCTGCCGCCTGTATGACCGCCTGCGACGACAGCAGCAGCGGCGCCAGCAACAGCATCCCCGAATTCAAGACCGAGGCCGCCCTCCCCGACACCTGCGAGATGGAAGTGGCCAAGGCTGGCGACACCTATTTCGCCTGCTTCGAGAACAAGTGGATCGAGGTCACCGACTCCGCCACCGTAGAACAGTTCAAGGAAGGCCTGGACGAAGACGAAATCAAGGCCAAGCTCGAAGAACTGGAAGACCAGCTGAAGCCCGCCACCCCGGCCAAGCCCAAGTCCTCCAGTAGCAAGAAGACGGACGAAAACGTAGACTCCAGCGACAGCGATGAACCCGAAAGTTCCGCCAGCGAAGAATGCACCGGCCGCCGTTGCAATAGTGACGGCAAGTCCAGCAGTTCCAAGAAGAGCAGCGGTGGAAGCGGTTCTGGTGAAGGTGGTTCCGGTGAAGGCGGCAGCTCTCCTTCTAGTGCGACCAGCGGTTCCAGTGCGACCCGTGACGAGCATTTTAAATTGCTAGATGAATTTGTAGACTGGAAGTCGGGGACCAAGGCCGTTGTAAAGACGACTATCGATCCAACAGATATGGAATCAGCTCTGAAGTCTGATGGATTTGAAGTAAGCGTCTATGATAGTGAGGATGATGCAACTGCAGTAAATTTGCTTATGTGGATGACGTCAGGGGTAAATTTGGGAATCCAAAAAGATAATGCAGTTTTTCTGAAAACAAATAACACGCCAGAGGATAGTTCAGCTCTTCTTTTCATTGTTAAAGAGGAAGCCTCAGATGTGGTGGGTTATGCGCATGTTTTATCCAGAGGTAAGTGCGGCACTTCCGTCTATTTCAAGGATACCCAAATTTGTGAGGAAGGCAAGGTCTTGACTAAGTGTGGAACGGAAACCCTTGCTCTGGATTTCTCAAATATCAAAGTTTGCGATGAAGGAGTGGTTAAAGGCATCTGTGGGGGAAATTACGATTTTTACGATCCAAAGAAAGAATTCTGCGATAGTCGTGACCAGGCTATCTACAAGTACGTGACCATCGGCACCCAGACCTGGATGGCCGAGAACCTGAACTATGAGACCACTACAGGTAGTTCCTGCTATAATGATGCAGCTTCTTGTTCTGGCTTAGGACGACTTTACACACTCTCTGCTGCCGACGAATCAGTTTGCCCTAACGGATGGCACCTACCCAACAACACCGAATGGGAACTGTTAAAAAAGAATGCAGGGGGTGATGCTGAAGCTGCACAAAATTTAAAAGCATACTCCTCCGGTTGGGATGAAGCTTTCGGTACGGATAAGTATGGATTTGCCGCTGAGCCCGCCGGGATATATGATGGCAAAAAATATACTGGAAAAACAATCATGACCGCTTATTGGAGTTCAACAATCATAGATGAAATGGGCGACATGACATATCATTATTTTACAATAACCGACGAAGACGAAGCTGAAAACACAGCTGTTTTTACAAATATTTCAATCGAGGAGTATCCCAATCGGTATTCCGTTCGCTGCATCAAGGACGCAGAATAACCTAAGCTAGATGCCGCATCAAGTGCGGCACGACAACACAAGACCCGCAGACCCCTGCGGGTTTTTCTTTTTCCTCGAGCCTCAAAAACCCACATTCTACACTTCACATTCCACATTTCCCTAACCACTAATCACCAACCACTAATACCTACGACCTATCCCCTAAATCCTAGATCCTAGATCCTACCCCCTAACACCTAATAACTAAATTTCCACCTATGGAAAAGTCCGCATACTTTCTCGGAGATGCGCACCTGGGGGTAGAACCTCCTGGGGCAGTCCCGTATAGAGAAAAGCTTTTGATCGAACTCTTGCGCTCTTGGAAAGGTGCGGCTAGCCACGTGGTTATCCTGGGCGACCTGTTTGAATTCTGGTACGAATACCGTTACTATGTGAACAAGGAACATTTTCACCTGTTCCGGGCCCTTACGGAACTGGTGGAGTCCGGTGTCCAGGTGCACCTGCTGCGAGGAAACCACGACTTTGCCTATGGCGATTTCTTCCCGAAAAATCTCGGTGTCCAGGTTTCTTCAAATTTAAAGCTGGATATTCAGGGGAAAATGATTTTCTTTACCCATGGTGATGGGGTGGCCCGTTCGGACTGGAGCTATCGAGTCTTTCGAAAAATATTGAACAATCCGCTTAACCAATGGCTGTTCAGACAAATTCACCCGGATTGGGGGATGGGGCTTGCCCGTCTCGTTGGTCGCCGAAGCCGCAAATTCGGTGTCGACCGCGAAATCAAGTTGGATGAATACTTGACCTGGGCAGAGCGTGCCATAGGGAAAAACAATTGCCAGATATGCATCCACGGGCACCACCATATTCCGGGCATCTGGTCGGTCAAGAACGGCTTGGTGGCGTCCCCAGGCGAGTGGATAAAAAAACTCACCTACCTTAAGTTTGAGGCAGGTGAGTTCTCTATTGAAGAATTCAAGAAATAACGCTATTTCATGTTACTCGCGTTGTCCGCACGTGTTTCTGAAGATTTCATCATCTTCTTGCTGGAGTTTTCACCCCAGATGGCGGCCACAAGGTCTGTGCTTGCGAACTTGTCCCAATAAACGTCAACCCAGCACCAGTGATGAACGGTGTCTCCGCGATCTACAACAATTCCTTTTTCGTTCACCCAATTTTTGCGAACAGAAAAGGTCATGTCTTCTCCCTTGGATTCCATGCCGAATTCATTCTTGACGGTGGCGGCTTCTAATGTCCACTCTTTTCCGTCGGTACGCTTGTAAAGGAACACGTTGAACACAATCAACACGGCCGTGAAGATGATGGTCCACTTGTAATTCTTCTTGGTCAGAAGAAAGATAACCAGCGCCAGGAGCAAAACGCTCACCGCGGCGAAGTTGTAGTGAATCGTGTAGAACGCCTTGAGTACGTCAATCATTTTTAGCCTTTCTTAGCCTTTTGCGCCGCGATAAGCGGGGCAACACTGAAGGTGAGTGTTTTGCCGTTCACCTTGCAGTCCGTGCGGTAGCTCTTGGTAGGAAGCGCAATCCCGTGAGAAGAAAGCGTGCCCATGAAAGAGGCGTTGGCATGGCTTGCAATGGTGCGGACGTTGATGAAGCCTTTCTTGCCGAAAGATAGCTTAAAGACCTTCTTGTTGGCATCGTATTCCGCAATCATGGTATCGTTCTTGGCCGTTTCCATGGCGGTGCTGGTGCGCTTGTCAAAGATGATGGTTCCGCGGGAATCGATGGAGAGCATGGGGAGACCGGCGGAGTTACGGCAGGCGATGGGCTCCCAGTCGCCTTTCTTCTTGGCGGGGGTCTTTCCGGTAAATACGATGCGGGAGCCTTCCTTGACGACTGTGTAAGCGCCAGTGGCAATCTGGAATCCGACGGCATTCAGGGCGCCCTTGAAATACAGCAGGTAGCCGCTTCCGTTGGGCATAAAACGGTAAGACGTGGGTTTGAGGGTCTTGGAGGGGGTTACTGCAATGCGCTTGCCGATCTTGTCCACTTCCAGGTCTGCATAGGGCGTCTTGTCCAATTTCAGTTCTTTGACGATTTCACCGCTGAAGCGGACAAAACCGCGAATATCCATCTTGATTACAAAGTTATCCATTTTTATTTACACCTCTTTTTTTGTTGTTCCCCAGCATCCAACAAGTTAAAAATGTTGGTGGGTTCCGTCAAGAAACATAGTAAAAAATTGGGATTAGAGGGCGTTTTTTGGAGATATGATGCCAACCTTGTATACAAAAATCAGTAGGAATTAGTCTGAAATTGGACTTTGGACGATTTCTGTCAATGAGGCTCTAAACGAGCCGCCATCTCGTTTCCAGACGGTTGCCCCCTGAAATTTCTGGGTGAAAATGTGACCGCGGTCACTAAATTGGCTTCTGTCCAATAATATTCCAATTTGGTCTATAGATAGGCCGTTTTTGCCAGTGTTTATGGCGTCTCCCGCCCGAACGAGGAACTTCGGGTAGAGAAATCCGTACTTGTATACAAGGGCATCGGCGATGCTTTCTACGGGGTCAATCAAGATGAGCCTTGTCTCTCTATTGCTGTTGTTAAATGCAAGGATGGCGCCTGTTCCGCGCCCGGCGATGAATTTCGGTGCTTTTCCGTTTACCTGGGTGGCACATTCCAGGATTTCTTTAGAATCAGGCGAAAAAGTCTTTTCTGACGGCGTTCCCTTGTTGTTGCCGGAACCGCGGTAGTTGAAGGTGACCGGCGTGACTCCCGGAAGGCTGTCCAGTTCGGCCAGGAACTGGGCGGCGTCCTCGTCGGCGTCGGGGTAGTAGAGAAGTGTCGGGGTTCCTGCTTCACCCATCTTCCAGCCTTCGAGAACGGTTCCGTCTTGCAGGGTGCAGCTGATGCCTTGGGCGTGGCCTTCGATGGCTGCCCGGGCTTCTTTGTGAGGTATGGCCCTGGGGTAGGCGTTTCGCCGTTCTGTCAGGGCGAGGTAGAACACCATGCTCACGTAGATGACGGCAAGGATTCCTGCGAGGCGTAGAATTTTGAAGACGAAGCTCTTGATAACCTTCATGGAGCCAATTTTAGAAAAATCCATAGGGTAAAAAAAGAACCCTCGGTGATTTGTTCACCGGGGGTCTAGGGATGGGATTGGGTGTTCCCTAAATATAAACAAAAAATTTGCCGGTGTGGTATACCTTTTGAACTAAAAGTGTTCTCAAAGTGTTCTTTTTTAATAAAAATCGGCGAAAATGATAATTTTTTCTTAAAATAAGTGTTCCCAAGAAAATAAAAAATTAAATTTAAACCGATGAATATCTTTGCGTACTACAATTACCGCAAGTATTTGCAGGATTATTACGAATACCGCAAGTCTTTACAGCGGTACTTCTCCTACAGGTCCTTCGCCCAGAAGGCGGGTTATTCCTCGTCGGGCTATTATCTGGACCTGGTCCGTGGCCGCAAGTCCCTTACGCCCCAGATGGTGCCGAAGTTTATAGCGGCACTAGGTCTGAACGAAAAAGAAGGCCGTTATTTTAAGCTGATGGTGGACTTTACCCACGCTCAGTCGGTGGAGTCCAAGCAGCAGATTTTTGACCAGATGTCTTCGCTTTTGCCCAAGGCGGTAAAGGCCCTGACCAAGAACCAGCAGGAATATTACGCCAAGTGGTACCACGTGGCGGTTCGCGAGGCCCTTTCGGTCTTGAACATCAATGAAGGGAATCTTCAGGAGCTGGCCTGGTTCCTGAATCCGAAAATTTCAGTGCCCCAGGCGAAACAGTCCTTGCAGTTGCTGCTGGATTTGGGCCTTATCGAAAAGGTGGACGGCTTTTACCGTTCCGTGAACAAGACGGTGACCAGCGGCAATGAAATATCGCCCCTGTTCGTTCACCAGTTCCAGAAGCAGATGATTGACCTGGGCAAAGAAGCCCTGGACCGCTACACTACGGCCCGTCGCAACGTTTCGACGACCACCATGAGCGTTTCTGCCGCCGGACTTGAACGGATTATCCGAAAAATTGATATGTTTCAGAAAGAAATTCTGGATATTGTTACATCGGATAGCGGTGAAACCATGTTGTGCGAACTGAACGTGCAGTTCTTCCCCATCAGTAAGGAGAAGGTGGACCTGCCGGAGGAGGAAAAATGAGGTTAGCGACTAGTCTAGCAGCATTGCTTTCCGCCTTTGGTTTTTGGGCGTGCAGCAACAACGATTCCGTGGCAGGAACTGCCACCCAGACCGAGAATACCGTTGCCAGCCTGGATACCTTGAAGGGTGTGGTCTACCATAAGAACGGAATCAAGGCCAAGGGCGCCGTTGTTCGTATGGTCTTGTCGTCTAAGTGGGAAGATGCCGGTTGGTCCGATTTCCGCGAGACGGAAACAGATGCACAAGGGCGTTTCTCGTTTGCGAACGTGCCTGCGGATACTTTCCAGCTGGCGGTCATCGACTCCGCTTCTAGCGAAATCCTTTATCTGCCGGAGGCTTCTGCAGAGGATGATTCTCTTGTTCTTGAGGCTGCCGCCAAGGTGAAGGGCTTCTTGACGCTTGGTGATTCGGCTCTGGCCCCAGTGTCTGTAGGGTCTCACTTCAAAGTCTATGTTTCGGGCATCCCGTTCTTTGAATCGGTTTTTGCGCCTGGAACCTTTGAATTGCTGGTCCCGGAAGGTTCTTGGACCTTCGGCTTCTGCCCTGGTGACCCGATGGTCATCGAAAAGCTGCAAGAATCTGGAATCGCCGATTCCGTGATTTTCCGCAGTTGGAAAATGTCCAAAGCCTTAAAGTCCGGCGAATCCTTGGCTCTTGATACCCTGGTTTGGGGAGCAAACAAGAAAGCGGGTTCTGCCGAAAAAGACGACCCTAAGGAGGACGTTGACCAGAAGGATACCACGGCTAAAACGGATACCACAGAAGCTCCGGCTGTTCCCAAGGCCTGGATTACGGGCCAGGTGGACTGCTCGAACCTGGATCGATGCGACAGTGTCGAAGTCATGGTCATTACGGACCTGTTCGGTTTCGGCTTTGCAAACGGCCTGACTCTGGAATACGAAATTCAAGCCCGGACCGACACTCTAGGTCGGTGGTGGCTGCCCGCTCCCGAAGAGGTTCCTTACGACTCCTTCCGTGTGGAATACCGCCAGAGGTCGGGGGAGACCGTGACCAACGTGGGCCTTTCCCGCTACGTGAAAAAGTCTGAACTGGAAGCTGCCAAGGATACCCTGTCTATCGGTAAGGCCTCCTTGGACAAGTATTCCTGGATTTCGGTGGGCGTTAGGCTCGTGGTGGACCAGCAGGACAATCAGCAAAGCGAGAATTGCTTTATGAACAGTGTGGTCCTGGGCATAGAGGGAACCTCCCATTTTGTCCGCACGGTAACCTGCAACATGTACGTGCTGACTTATCTGCCCAGCGGAATGCAAAAATTGATATTCTACTCCGGGGATCCGGTGGTGGTTTCTGCCCTCCAGGAGGCGGGGACTCCCCAGTACAGCTATGTGAGTACGGTTGACCAGAACCTGACGGCGGGTAACGGAATTAAGGAACTTTGGCTTACTTATACCCCTCCCACGGTAAAATAGTTCAAAATACCCCTTGCCGAAGTGACTTTTTTTTCTAACTTTGGTGAGCACTTTGAGCTATGGTGTAATGGTAGCACAACAGATTCTGACTCTGTTTGTCTAGGTTCGAATCCTGGTAGCTCAACGAAAGTCCCGCTCTACGGCGGGATTTTTTATTTTTCTTCTAACCTCTAGATTCTATTCTCTATTATGGAATTTTTCGACTATTACGAACAACTGTTCGGTGACCGGTGGCCGGTCCTGCTGGAATCCCTCAAGGGGGAGTCCTGTTTCGAAACGTTGCAGTTCGGAGAAGGCCTCGAACCGTATTACTTGGACAAGGCCTCTGTCTTTGCCGCAAAGGCCCTAGGGGTGGAGCCTGGAATGGATGTTCTGGACATGTGTGCCGCCCCCGGCGGAAAATCCCTGATAATCGCCTCTATGCTTCAAGGACAGGGTTCCTTGCAGTGTAACGATCGCTCGCCAGACAGACGGGAACGCCTTAAGCATGTTTTGGAAAACTCTTTGCCCAAGGACTGGCGAAGCATTATCAGTGTTTCGGGTTACGACGGTGTCAAATTCGGCCTTCACAAGAAGGAATCTTTTGACCGGATTCTGCTGGACGCCCCTTGTTCTTCGGACCGGCATGTGCTGAATGCTCCTGCCCACCTGGAAGTCTGGTCCGCAAAGCGGATCAAGCGACTTTCGGTGGAACAGGGCTCCCTCTTGGCCTCGGCCATAGATGCGTTACGCCCGGGAGGAACTCTTGTTTACGGCACATGTGCTTTGTCGCCCCTGGAAAATGATGGTGTGGTGGCGAGAATCCTGAAAAAACGCCCCGAGGCTTGCGCTGTTGAAATCTCGGATATTCCGGAAGGAGCGGACCGCACTGAGTTCGGGGTCCACATTTTGCCCGACAGGACAAACGGGTCTGGGCCTATTTATTGTGCAAAAATCCAAAAAAAGCCCCGACCAACAGGTCTTTAATAATATATCTTTGAAGTATGTGGAATCGTATTTGCGTGCTCTTTTTGGCCTTTGTGACGGCTTTGCCCGCCTTGGCCGACGAAGACGATTGGGATAATGTTCCTGAATCGGCTGCTCCTGCGGCCGAGTCTACCCCTGTTGCAGAAACTCCTGCACAAGCTTCGGAACCTGCAGCCCCGGCGGCAGAGCCTGCTCCGGTGGCAAAACCAGCCGAAAAGCCTGCCGATCCCTTTGCAAAGCTTGATAGTGCGAAAGCCCCTGTCGATACCGTCGCCAAGCCTGCTGTAGGCCGCGAAGTCCCTGTCCGTTACTGGATTATGGGCGATTCTGTGGAACAAGAGGCCATCTTTGTAAAGATTGAAAGAGACACTGTCTATCTGAAACGCCCCAACGCAGACGAACAGAAAAATTTGGAAAAATTGCAAGAGGCGACTATTGCTGCCATGGAAGAAAGCAATGGCCAGCACCAGGACGACGAAGAGGACGATGAAGCCGATTCCGTAGCGACGGCTGCTCCGGCCGCTCCTGTGGCCGTGGCCGACACCACTCCGGCAGAACAACCTCAGGAACAGCCCCAAGAAGAGGTGGACGACGGCGCCGACGACGACTTCGAGACCGCCCTCCAGAAAGAAGACACCCGCATGAAGCTAGAAGAAATTGCCCGTGTCGAAGAGGAAATCCGCCAGCAAGAGATTCAGGACAGTATCGCCGCCGATTCCGCTAACCCCTTCATCAAGATTTACCGTTTGGACCTGCGTCGTCTCTACAACATGGAAGACGACGAGATGATCGACCTTGGCCTTTCTAATTATGTGGTTCCCGAATATGTGGATGACGAAGAAGAAATGGAACTCTATCCGCCGGGAAGCGCAAACCTCTTTGTCACATCGGTCCCTGCGGCTTGTTCCCTTTTCGTGAACGGCATTCCTATCAAGCAGGTGGCGCCGGATACCATCAAGCGCATTGCGCCGGGCAAGTACACCATTTCGGTGATGCAGGTACTGAAAGGCGTGGAATGGTGGGGTACCGCCGTGGTCCGTATCAATTCCGACAGCCTGAACCGCATAGAGATTCCGGTAGAACGACCCTCTACCAGGTTGACCCTGAATACCGACCCCGAAGCGGTAGAAGTGTTCATCAACGAGGTGCCTACGGTGAACATTATGCCCCACTACATGACAGATGT
Organism: Fibrobacter sp. UBA4375; assembly: GCA_002391195.1. Lineage (GTDB taxonomy): Bacteria > Fibrobacterota > Fibrobacteria > Fibrobacterales > Fibrobacteraceae > Fibrobacter. The sequence goes on from DGRZ01000002.1 coordinate 30,297, forward strand.
GGTGGTTGACGGAATTCGCCCCCAGGCAAAGACAAGCCTTTACTTTAGAAAGGTAGGCTACCGAGATACCACCATTGTCACCGAAATCAAGGCGTTCATGCCGAACCTGATTAACGTGGAAATGGAACCCATTCTGGACGATCTTGCCTTAATCGAAGAGCAGAACGCCTTTAACGATGAACGCAGCAAGCGTCGCATTGGTCGCGGGCTCTTGTGGAGCTCCATCGTTCCCATTATCGCTGGCGGTGTCATGTGGTACTTGGCCGAAAAGGACTGGAGTGACGCTGCCGACAAAAAGAAGGCCTACGGAATGTCAGCTTTTGAAAGTCCCGATACCCAGAAAATGGTGAAGGACAACCACGACCTGAACAAGAAAGGCGATACCAAGGCCGGTATAGGCATTGGACTTGGGGTTGTGGGAGTCGGCCTATTGGTTGCAGGCTTTGTTCTTGCGTTCTAAAATTATCCTTTTGCTGCTCGGGCTATGCGCTTCTGTGGCCATGGCCCATCCTCATGTGTTTGTAGATGCTACAGTCAAGGTCCTATTTAACGAAAAGGGTCTTTCTGGTGTTGAAAACCGATGGGTTTACGACGAAGTCTACAGCATGGCGACTATCGCCTCTGTAGATACAGACGGAGATGGAAAACTGTCGGCCAAGGAAAGCGATGCTTTAAAACCCGTTGTTTTCGGCGAGGCCTCCAAGGCGAATTATTTCAACTATATCCAGTGCGGTTCTGAATTCTTGAAGGTGGAAAAGATTCGCTCCTTCAAGGCTTCGGTAGAAAATAGACGGCTGGTGCTGGATTTTGTGTTGGATTTTACAGTCCCTGTTACAAACGATTATACTCTGCTGGTGCTAGTAGTGGCGGATCCTTCCAACTATGTGCAGGTAACTACCGACATGGAAAATGCAGAGGCTTCTGCGCCCGAGAGTATCGATGTAGAGTATTTTTCCGACAGTCTTGAGGGATTGTCTCTTTTTAAGGCTTTCCTTTCTTATGTAGAGGGACTTTACCTCAGATTCAAGCAGAAGTGACAAAATAGGCGATAACAGGAATCCTGCCTTTGCGGGATTTTTTTTATTTTTATGGTATGAAACGGCTTATTTTGTCCGTGGCGCTTTTTTGCCTTTGTGCGGTTTCCGCATTCGGTGCGGAGGCCGATTCCCTAGTGCAAAAAAACACGCCCCCTGCAAAGGTTGAATCGCCTGCTCCAACGCCCCCTAAAGAGGAATCGAAACCGGGTGGTCTTTTGGATGCCCTTTACCCGGTGGATCCCGACGAATCGATTGCCGCCGGACATTTCCAGGGAGGGGCCACCCTGTCCCTGATTCAGGCCAATACCGAAGATGATGCCCTGAATGTTATCCTTGGCGATATCTATGAGGGTGAAGGCTACATGTTTACCGTCGAGGTCTTTGGGGGGTATTTCATCAAGGATGCCTTGGCTGTAGGAGCACATCTGGGTTATACCCGCACCTGGTTCGATATTGATTTTTCCCTTTTAGAAGACATAGCCGATGTCAAACAGCACCGCAAGTACGTGAGCAATGGCTTTTTTGCACAGCCTTTCCTGAAGAACTACATGAAGGTGCTGGATAGCAGGAATCTGTATCTTTTTAACGAGACATCCGTGAAGGTCGGGTATTCTTACGGAATATCCCAGACAGACGACGGCGAAGAAATGGACAAGACCCGAAACAAGACCTGGACCATCGAGGCGGGACTGAATCCCGGCCTTTGTATAATGGTGCTGAACCGCTTTGCCTTTGAAACCTCCGTGGGCCTTCTGGGGCTCAGTACCAGCGTTATCGATGTAGAAGAAAACGGCGAAAGCCATAGCAGGCTTGTCTACAACATCGTGAATTTTACCATCAACCTCTTGGCCTTGGATTTCTCCTTGGTGTACTTTATTTAGGAGGCGGGTGATGAAGATTACTAAAGCAACGAAATTTCTGCGCTGGAACATGGCTGCGCTTTTTGCTTGCGTTGCCAGCCTATGGGTGGGGTGCTCGGAATCTTCGGAAAAGCCCCTGTTCCCCGAAGACGAAATTTCGGAGGAAATGGAACTGAAACTTTCCGGCTGGAAGGTGGATTCTCTGGATACAGACGCAAAGGTTGTCTATGTGAAGCCCGCAAAGGGTTGGCTTGATTCCCTGGTTATTGATTCTCTGGCCCTTCCGGGAAGTTCCGCCCTGTATTTGGCCGCCGACGACGATTTGGTGGATCCTGCGTTGGGCGAAAAGCTTGTGCCTGGTACGGTGATTTCGACGAAGGATACGAACCAGTTCTCCATTGTGGCCCTGGATTCTTACAACAGGATTGCGGGCGTGTGGTTGGTGGTTTGGAAATTGCCCGAGACGCCAAAATCATCGAACTCCAAGGCTGATTCTTCTAGTGATGCGATGCCTTCGTCTTCGGAATCTGCAGATTCTGCGGGGTCGTCAGAAACGGGTTCGTCATCGGATTCTTCGGCGGGCACGTCGTCAGGTTCGTCGTCGGATTCGTCTTCTGGGGAGTCGGGAACTAGCGGAGGCTCGTCGGAGTCGGCAGGCGGTGATAGCTCTTCTTCAGAAGAGAACGATTCTAGCAGTAGCGAGGCAGCCCAGCCTCAGGCTGTAAAACTTGCGGACCTGAGTGTGGATGGCGGAACCGTTACGGTGGAAGGCTCCAAGGTCTATGTGGAAATGCCCTACGGTTCGGATCTTTCTAGCATCCAGTTGATTCCTTTGGACACGACGAACAATTTGATTCGCCCTGTAGAAATGGAATTTGAAGATGCCGACGGAAATGTGGGAACCTACAGCGTGGTGGCGGGTGTGCAACTGCCCGGTTCTGATTTTAGTGCTCGTAACGATTTCTGGGCTACTACCAGCGATGCCATGGCGGAGGAAGGGAGAGCCACGGTTGCCTATGTTACAAACTACCGTTTTAAGGCAGAGGAAAACCTTTCTGAAAATGGGGAAAGTTTGTCCCTTTCTTCAAAAATTGTAACCTGCGGATGGGGGGTGTCCAATGCAATAATTGACGGTAGTTGGAAACTTGCCGGAGGCTTTTATTTTGTCGGTGCATATAGTGGCTCTGATGCTAAAAATATTTACGATGTTGATTACTCTTCGGGAACACCATCTACTGACGAATCCTATATCGCAAAAGACATGACTTTCGGCAAACCCTTTACGGCACGCCCGACAGCATTTACGGTAAAGTATTCCTACACCCATGAAGCCAACTCTTCTTCAAGTTACCCGCAGAAGAGCCTCGTGTACGTGATGCTTGTGGGGGAAAGCGGAAAAGTCGTGGCCACGGGGGCACTCTCAGACGGTGCTAGCACCGATATGGTTACACGCACGGTGCAACTATCTTATGGAGCCGATCCTTTCGGCCTTCTTTCGGGTGGCTATGCCATTGCAGAAGGCTTGACTCTCGGAACCGGTGACGAAGATGTGATTTCCATTCATGTTATGTTCGCTTCATCGGCATACGCACATGTGGTAGCCGGAGGAACGGCTGGCAATTCGGGCAATTACCGCGGTGGCGAAAATTCCAGTCTTACCTTGGACGATTTCAAATTGATTTACTAGGAGGATGAATATGCTTCTATTCAAAAAAATGAATTCTCCTGTAAAGACAATTTGGCTTGCCCTGCTGGTCTGTATTTTGGGACTTGTTTGGGGCTGTTCCGCCGACTACGACGAGTTTGGCGAGTCTCCTTACTGCGATTTCGATGAGATTCATTTCGCCGGCGAGGCTGCAGGCATTCAAGTTTTTGCCGATGAGCACAAGGTCGTTATAACCTTGGAGGAACTCTCCGATTCCCTTGCTACCTGGGATTCTGTGACTATTGAAAGTATCGACATTAGCCATATGGCGACCTTACACCTGGTAGAAAGCAAGATTATAGAGTTCCCGACGGATTCGGCAGGCCTGGACTCATTGGCAAACCAGGTGGCTTATGTGGAAAAAAAGCTGAAGAAAGGGCAGCGTCTGCGCCTGCCCGCAAGTCGTGTCCTTTATGTTCTGGTTGTTGCCGAAGATGGAAGCAAGTCAATATGGAAATTGCAATTTGAAATTCCTGGTGAAAAATCTCCTGCCGAAGATTCTGGGGAGAGCGGTGACGAAAATTCCGACAAGAAAGGTGAGGATGCCGCCAAGTCCTCGGACAACTCTATTTCGCTAGAGTTCAAGGATGCCGTTGAAACGAAATCCTCTGGTGACACGGTTTACGTGACTTACTCTCAGGGATTCGATATCAAGTCTGCAACACTCACCAATGTGGTTTTGCCTCAAAAAGCAAAAGCTTCTCCGGACCCGAAAACGATAAAGGATTGGTCAGTTCCGCAAAAAATCAAGGTGACTGCCGAAGACGGTTCTGAAAAGAGCTGGGTGATTGTTGTATCTGCAATAAAGAGCAATGCGACGGACTTGCAGTTGCTTTTCAAGGACCAGTTCAAGGTGAACCGTTCCCAGGATACAGTTTATATCAAGTTGAAAAACGGCTCCTCCATAGGGTCTGCCGCCATTGATTCCTGGAATGTTTCTGCCGGAGCCTCTGTTGATCCTGAGCCAAGCGCTGTAAAGGCTTGGAAAGATTACCAGTCCTTTAAGGTGACTGCCGAAGATGGAACGGCCAAGACATGGGTGCTTGCTCTTTCAATAGCCGCTGCCGATGAAACTGTTTCTAGCGAAAAGGAACTGGTTTCTATTTCTGCTGTTGGGGAAGAATCTGCGGCGACGGTGGACAAGACCAAAAAGACGGTGGAACTACACTTGACGGCAAAATCAGACATTTCAGCAGTCAAGGTTTCGTTGAAGGTTTCAGAATCGGCATCTCACAATTTGCCTGAAGTTGTTGACCTTCGCGATGCCGTGATGTTTACGATTACTGCTGAAGATGCATCGACTGAAACTTGGACTTTGACGGCGTCGCTTCCTGCGGAAGCCCCGCAAGTTTTGTCTGCCAAGATTGCGGGCAAGCAGGCTGTTATCGATAATGACGACATGTCCATTCATGTAGATTCGTTGCCGTTCCGTACGGATTTGACCTCTTTGGAACTCTCGGAACTTAAACTTTCCAAGGGGGCGACGACCGAAGGTTTCTCTGTTGGTAGCAAGTATGATTTTGGCGCAGGGCAGACGTTGGTTGTGAAAAACACTGCAGGAGAATCGGTAACCTACAGGGTAAAGGCCGGATATCAATTGCCTGGAAGTGATTTCAATAACTGGAGTGGTAATGACCTTAAGCCAGATTCTGTATGGAATAATGCCAACACGATTCTTACCACGACTAAGAAGATTTCCGAGGGTTCCATGATTGGAGCCGAAATTAAGACAGGCGAAACTTTGGGAAAAGTGGCTAGTGGCAGCCTTTACACGGCCGTATTCAATCCCAAAGGAGTAGGTCTTTTGTCTATGGCAAATGCCAATACTTGGCCCGATGGTAACGAACTTCTGGACTTTGGTAAGCCGTTCGCCGCCCGCCCCGAATATATGGAAATAAAGATTTCTTATTCGGGAAGTGGGGATAGTTGCGACGCGTACATTCTGTTGGAAAATCGTACAGGTGACAAGAACGTCAACAGAAAAACGAGTGATGTAAACAAGTTGGTGGCCAGTGCCTGGTACCGTTCTACAAAAGATGACAATACGGGACGAACCAATCCAGATGTGGTCAGTGTTTCTGAGCCCGATGCCAACGGAATGCGTACGATACGGTTGAAGCTAAAATATGGCACTCCTTTGTCGGGATCGCCTATAGAGAAATCCTCAACTTTCAATACTACGTTGCAATCCAGCAATAAGAGTGCGGTGAACAATGGCCTGATTCAGGGAACGGGAGAGGAACCCGTCACTCATATTCGCGTGGTCTTTGCTTCTAGTGCCGACGGAAACCACTATGTGGGTACGAAGAACGCAACCTTAATTGTGGACGAAATGCGCCTAATTTATTAGCACTGGGCATTTAGGACCGTTTTGCCCCCGATTTGTGTCGGGGGCTTTTGCTATATTTGAGGGAGGAGGATTTATATGGCAGTTTTGAACCTTTCTGCAGCAAAGTTTGACGAGGTGATCCGCTCGGGTCAGCTGGTATTTGTGGATTTCTGGGCCACCTGGTGCCGCCCGTGCATGATGATGGGCCCCATCATCGAGGAGCTTGCCGGCGATTACGAAGGCAAGGCCATCATCGCCAAGATGAACGTAGATGACGACGGCGTCAAGGACATTTGCGCCCGCTACGGCATCACCAACATTCCCAACATGAAGCTGTTCAAGAACGGCGTAGAAGTGGGTAACGTGGTGGGGGCCGTTCCCAAGGCGACGGTCAAGGGCGTCATCGACAAGAACCTTTAGTCCAGGGTGTCATCCTGAGTCCCGGAACAAGTCCGGGATAAACTCAGTCGAAGGATCCAGACCTGTTTTTTATATGTTAACTAAACGCTTAATCGTCTGTCTTGATGTCCGGGACCGTAAGGTCACCAAGGGCGTCAAGTTCAAGGGCAATATTGATATCGGCGACCCCGTGGAGATGGGGGCGCAGTACAGTGCCGACGGTGTCGATGAGCTGGTCTTTTACGACATTACTGCCAGTGCCGAAAACAGACCCTGCGACATGGAAATGATCCGCCAGATTGCAAAGCGGGTGTTTATCCCCTTCGCCGTTGGCGGCGGAATCCGCAACTTGGACGACATGCACCAGGCCCTGCTGGCCGGAGCCGAGAAGGTGAGCGTGAACAGCCTTGCGGTGCTGCACCCCGAAATCATTGCCGAAGGGGCCAAGGCCTTTGGGCGCCAGTGCGTGGTGCTGGGCATGGACGCGAAGTTCGTAGGCGTTTCCGAAAAGTTCAGGAGCGGATACGAAGTGTATATCCGCGGAGGTCGCACGCCTATGGGCATCGACGCCGTGGAATGGGCCAAGAAGGCCGAAGATTTGGGCATTGGCGAAATTTGCCTGAACGCCATCGATACTGACGGTGTGCGTAACGGTTACGAGCTGAACATTACCGACCAGGTGGCGCGTGCAGTACAGGTGCCCGTTATCGCCAGCGGTGGCGCTGGAACTCCGGCCCACATTGTGGACCTGTTCGCGAAGACCGCTGCAGACGCAGCACTGGTGGCCTCCATGGTCCACTTTGGCGATTACACCGTCCCGCAAATCAAGAGAGAAATGCTTGCCGCAGGAATTCCCGTCCGCAAGAAGATGAACGGCGAGGTGTAGCGTGAATCCTTCCGTCGCGGTGAAAATTTTTGAGGCCGGTCGCAGTGCCGGTGCGGATTTCGTAGAAATTTTCGAAGAGGAGACCCGCGGTTCCGCCCTGGGTCTCAGGGACCGCAAGATCGAGACGGCTACCGCCGGCACGGATTACGGCATTGGTATTCGGTTGTTGTATGGCACCGAGGTGCTTTACGGCTTTACCAGCGACGAAAGTGAAGAAGCCCTGGTAAAGTTGGTGCAGACTCTTGCCTTCGGGCGCATCGCTTCAGGTTCTGCGCAAAATTCTGGTTTGGCAAGTGTCGCGGAAGGTTTCGAGTTCGCCCCGCAAAAGCGGGTGTCGGACTATAACGCTGCCGCCTTCAAGGACCCGCGGGTCTTGGGCCAGGCGGTCAAGCAGGACTTTTTGTTCCGCGCAGACGAAGCCGCCCGAAAGGTATCGGACAAGGTGGTGCAGGTGGCGGCTTCCGTGACGGACTGCTGCACCACCATCAACTTGTTGAACAGCGAAGGTCTGAACCTGACGCTTGATCGTTCCCGCCTTCGCGTGAACGTGACGGTCACCGCCACGGACGGCACGGAACGCCTGACTACCCACGAGTCGCCGGGCGCCTTGGGCGGTTACGAACTGCTCCCGAATTATTCTCCGGAGGCCCTTGCGACGGAATCGGCGGAACGGGTAGTGCGCATGCTGAGTGCGGGCTACATCAAGGGCGGCCAGATGCCGGTGGTCATGGGGGATGGCTTTGGCGGCGTGATTTTCCACGAGGCCTGCGGACACCCGCTAGAAACGGAAGCGGTCCGCCGAAATGCAAGCCCCTTCTGCGGCAAGCTGGGGCAGGCCATCGGGCAGCCTTGCCTTACCGCCATTGACGACGGAACTCTGGACGGCGTGTGGGGGAGCCTCAAGTTTGATGACGAGGGTATGCCTACCCAGCGCACCGTATTGATTGAAAACGGAATCTTGAAAAGTTACATGAGCGACCGGGTGGGGGCTGCCGAGGTTGGTGTGGTTCGCACGGGTTCGGCCCGTCGCGAAAGTTACAAGTACGCTCCCGTGAGCCGCATGCGGAACACCTTTATCGCCCCCGGCAAGGACAGTTTCGACTCCATGATTGAAAGCATGGACTACGGCCTTTACGCGGCCCGCATGGCCGGCGGTTCCGTGAACCCTGCCACCGGCGAGTTCAACTTTGCGGTAGATGAAGGTTATGTTGTTCGCAACGGAAAGATTTGCGAACCCGTGCGTGGGGCGACCCTTATAGGCAAGGGCCACGAAATCATGCCCCGCATCAGCATGGTAGGGAGCGATTTGGAACTGGCTACAGGTGTTTGCGGAGCCTCTTCGGGTCACGTGCCCGTGACGGTGGGGCAGCCCACCATCAAGGTGGACCAGATTCTTGTGGGCGGAAGGTAATTACGTTTTCCCTTTGCTCGTAAAGAGCCCCTATAAGACCTGCTTTCTGAATATACCTTTTTTATGCGGGTTCGCAAGCGGTTAGACGCTGAAAAATGGTAGAATAACGCGCTTTATTGATGATTTTTATAGAAAATACCTTGCGCACTATTGTTAAATAGTATATATTTTACTTTGCGTACTATTGAAATGGAGGAGCCTGTGGAAATTCAGAGAAAAGCCTACAATCGCCTAGTGGAATGGAAAAAGGAATCCAACGGGAAAAGCGCCCTGCTGATAGAGGGGGCTCGTCGAATCGGTAAATCCACCGTGGCCGAGCGGTTTGGCGAGCGGGAATACAAGTCGTATATTCTTGTCGATTTCAACAAGGCTTCCAAAAAGGTTCGCGATAACTTCGAGACGAACCTAGACAACCTAGATGTTTTCTTCCAGGTTCTGTCTCTGGAATACAACAAGCCGCTATTCAAGAGAAAGTCGCTGATCATCTTTGACGAAATCCAGAAATTCCCGAAGGCGCGGGAATCGATAAAGTACCTTGTGGCGGACGGCCGTTACGATTTCGTTGAGACGGGCTCGCTGATTTCTATCAAAGAGAATGTAGACGACATAACGATTCCTTCCGAAGAAGAAAAGTTGAAGATGTACCCTTGCGATTTCGAGGAATTTGCAAGGGCCTTAGGCGAAGACGTCTTGCTTGAGTATATTGGCAAGTGCTTTGCCGAAAAGAAACCTCTGGAAGACCACTTCCATAAGCGAGCGATGCGCCTTTTCAGGGAGTATATGCTGGTGGGCGGCATGCCTCAAAGCATTGTTGCGTATGCAGGGAACAATCGCGATTTTTCGAAGAGTGACAAGGAAAAGCGGAAGATTCTGGACCTATATCGCGACGATATCAGGAAGGCTTCCAAGCGCTATAATTCCAAGGTTTCAGCGATTTTTGAAAATATCCCGGGCTATCTTTCGACCCACGAGAAAAAAATCGTCCTTACCGAGATTGACAAGTCCAATGCGGCAACTTTCTCCAAATATGACGAACCGCTCTTTTGGCTTGACGACTCGATGATTTGCAACCTTTGCTATAAATGCGACGATCCCAACGTCGGCTTTGCCCTGAACAAGAACGAGTCGCTTGTCAAGTGCTATCTGTGCGATACGGGCCTTTTGGTAAGCCTTGCTTTCAGTGAAAACGAAATCGCGTCGAACCAGTTGTACAAGGCCATCATGGACGGCAAACTTTCGCTGAACGAGGGCATGCTCCATGAAAACATGATCGCGCAGATGATTCGGGCCAAAGGGCGCAAACTCTTTTTCTATACGGAATACGATGCCGCAAAGCACCGCAATTCCATGGAGATAGACTTCTTGCTTTCTAATGAGAGTAAGGTCAATTTCAAGGTGTTCCCGGTGGAGGTGAAGTCCTCGAAGAACTATACGACGACATCGCTCGGCAAGTTCAAGGATAAATTCAAGAAGCGGGTGGGCGAGTCTATTATAATCCACCCGAAACAATTTTCGGTTGAAGGCGGGGTAATGAAGATTCCGTCGTATATGGCTTGGTGTATTTAGAGCAATCTAGCCTTCGGAGGTTCTACCTCGGTTCATAAAGAGCCCCTATAAGATTCCGAAGGTTTATTTAGCATCGGTTTGATTACAAAATACCAAAGAATGGCAATAATGGAACATACTACAACGAACGGAATGTAAAATATGAACCAGACGAAACCGCCAACTAATAGAAAATCCATTCTTCACCTCCGCATTACACATTTAATATAGATTCTTTTGGGGCGGACGGAACATTATTTTCAGTTTTATCTCGGCTCATAAAGAGCCCCTATAAGATGGAAGTAACGCCTTTCCATCTCCTTGACCATGATGTCCTCCATCCTGTTACTGTTCACGCCCATACCCCTGGGAATCCCCCGGTACTCCCGGGCATCCCATCCCGGACCCGTTAGGTACCGTCCCAGCTGTCCGTCTCCCCGGCCTCCTCCCTCACCCCGTACCCCGGAGCGCTGAACTCCTCCAGCCAGAACCTCAGCTGCTCCCGGTACTCCCCGCCCCCGCACTCCGCAAGCTCCGGGTCCAGGGGGAAACTCATCGGTATCACCCCGCTGTTGTAGTAAGGCTCCGGCCTGTCCCCGCGTCCGAAACGGAGACCCCCGCGGATGCGCAGGTAGCCACCCTCCCGACGGGTCACCACAACGTCCGGGCACCACGCAACCCGCTTCACCGTCGTCGCCGTCGGGAGGTCCCCCGGCATCGTGTAGTCGTACATGCACAGCAGACCACCGCACTTCCCCCCGAAACGCTCTATGTCCACCTCCCGGATGTGCCACAGCGTCACCGCCGGGCACACCCAGTCCCCGTACTCACGGACCGCCGGGAGGTCCACCCCCCGGATGTACTGGCAGCGCACCTTCCCCTCCCCGTCCTCGTATACCGCCTCCACGTCCTCCACCAGCTTCCCGGTGTTGGCACCCATCGGCCTCCAGCTAAGGTCGAAACCCGCCGGAAGCCCCGGCTCCACCCCGAACACGGCACTCCCCGCCATGACAGCAAAACCCAGCGCCAATACAATCCCTCTCATGCAGATATCCTCCCGCGGGGACACGCCCCGCGCACGTAAATGTTTCAGTTTTATCTCGGCTCATAAAGAGCCCCTATAAGATCTACTTTCAGAATATACCTTTATTTATGCGGGTTCGCAAGCGGTTAGACGCTGAAAAAATCAGAAAAATTGGATAAAATCCTGCGATTTGGGCCATTTTTTCGGAGCCCTGGTGCTGCCGAAGTGACTGTAGATTTCCAAGAACTCCCTGTCCGTGACGCTCAGCAGGCAGACCGTGGAGCGGGGCTCGATTATATTGGCGATTCGTCGTCGGTGTGTCCTGCCGTTGTCCGCAGTGGTGCAGTAGCGGACGTACATTCCCCGTTGCACCTTGCTGAACCCCTCTTTTTCTAGTTCCTTGACGAACCTGTCCATGTTTTGGCGGCCGCTCTTGCAGTGTCTTGGAAAATCGAAAATCGCTACGACCCACATACTATCCTCGGGTAGGCGATGTTTTTAGTTTCGCCCATGAAAAATTTTGCGACGGAGGCGGTGGTGTAGGTGAGACATGTACCTAGCTGCACCATCTGTTCCCCGAAGGGAATGTTGGTGTAGAATAGTTCCAGAAAGGATGCCTTGACTTCCTTGTCCAACTTTTTCTTTTTTGCTGCGTGTAATTTGTACGCAATCTGATCGATGAAGGGGCGGTAGGGTTCCATGATGTCGTCTGCCAGCGGGAATGCGTCGTAATAGTTCCGGTGGAAAATTCCGAGGGAGGGCAGTAATCCGCTCGCCATCAGGGCGCGTGCCGTTGCGGCTCGCAGGAGCGTGTAGCCGTAATTCAAAAAGTCGTTGGGATGTTCGCCGAACCTGTCGCGGATGAACTCTTTGCCGAAAAGTTCCCTCCAGTAGTATTGCGCGGCAAGTCCTTCGCGGTTGCTGGAGTCCCCGCTAAGGACTCCGGTGGCGTATTTCAGGAGCCTGTCGTGTTTCTTGCCAAGGGACTTTAGGTGCAGCGCCTGGTTCTTGATTTTTGCCTCCACGACATTTTTCCACATCTGCTTTTTTAGCGGTAGGGGTGCGTCCAGTTGCAGGCGGAAGTATTTCTCTTGCAGGGTGTTCGCGTCCAGGTTCATGAGCATGGACGATGGCATGTGCCTTTCGTTGCAGAATACGACTGCGACATTCTGCTCTGCCAGTTTGCCGATGAGCGGCGTGGTGAGCGATGCCGAATGGTTGTCGATGAGGATGATGGCGATATCCTCGATTGCCCTGAGCGTGACGTTGTCGGGATTGTCCTTGTATGCGATTTTGAGCATGGAATTTTGCACCGAAAGCTGGACAGGGCTTTCGAAAACGAGAGTCTGTTTGGGCATGTTTCTCCTTCTGTTTCTATTGACATCTTTATTTAGATGCAAAGGCGCTTTCCATAAAGGACTGCTCGTTCCGGGAAATCCCGTTCTTTGTTGCGATTTTACGCCAGTTTGCGCAGACGATTTTTTGCATTTCGGTAATGGTCGCCTTTGCCTTTGCCGCAGGTATTCCGTAAAGTTCGCAAACATCCTGGGCGAGTTCCAATGATAGTGTGGAATCGCTGTCGGAAATGTTCAGCGAAAGGAATTCCCCATAGGGATTCGGATTTACATCGAACAGGGGCGAAAGCATCCACCCTTTTTCGGACAAGAGAAAACCATGGTTGCGCAAGTGGTCGTCGGTATTGGACACGAGGATGTTGAACACAATCCGTTTCCAGAGTTCAAGAAGGTCCTTTTTGGGCGCTGCTCCGGCAGACTTGATGAAGGAGGCGATTTCGGTGTATCCGCAGTCATCGTCCCCGTCTGTGTGGCCGAGCAGGGCCATAGCCGACGTGAAGTGGATTCTCCGACCGGACTCTCGGTCAAATCTTTTTACGAGAAAAGTGGAACCGTATCGCGAAAATTTTTCAAGGCGGCTTTCTGAAACGTTCAATCCGCACATTTCCGCAAGTTCATAGACCGTTTTTTCCCAAGCGCCGCAGTTTATCTTGTCGTTCTTGGAAGGAAACTTTGCTATCCAAAGGCTGCCATCCGGTGCAATGACGTTTGCTTTAGGGCGTGCGCCCCCTAACGAGGAACCCGGCGCAATTAGCATCTGTAGCCATTTGTCCGAGTGCGTGGTGTCGCTCTCGAAGGCGGCTACGGCATCGTTTAGCTTGCGGAGGGCGACCCACGGAGGGGCTGCCATGTCGGAATCGTCCGAAAGGAAGGACCCGTCCTCATTCGCTTTGAACCGCAAAGCTCCCATGCGTGACATGTCGTGAACGCCGAACAGGTAGTCGCTTTCCATGAGTTTTCGGGGCTTTCTCGATTCGGAGCGGGCGATTATGGATTCCCGTCGGTCCATGAGCGTGCGTCCCCACCGGTCGGGGCACGAGTCTTCGAATATGCCGAAAAGTTCCTTGCCTACGGGAGCGAACTGCCGCCCCTTGAAAAGGGACAGGTCTGGGTCCAGCACAAAACTACCGGAGTGCTTCAGCCATTCGTTGTCGTACTCGAATGAACAGACTTCTTTGCCTCTTGCGCCTTCCACAAAGAGCGTGCCGATGCGCGTGGGGGCTGCGCGCAGCCAGTTCTCGTAAACCAAAATCTGCTTCACTTGCCCTCCGGGTGATATTTCTTCAGGAGTTCGATGTCGTGGAGTTTTTGGCCGAGTTCGTCGTCTGCGGCGACCTTGAGAAGGTCGGTGTCCATGCCACTTATGGCGTGGAGTACTGCTGCGTAAATGCCGATTGCCACTGCCGCGGAACCTTTTTCCACCGCCCATACCGATGCTCGGCTGACGCCCGCCCTTTCGGCAGCAAGCGCGACAGAAATTTTACGACGCATGCGTGCCAGACGGATTTGTTCTCCCATCTGTTCAAGGATTTTACCGGTTTTCGGCAGTAGAGTTACGCTTTTCTTACCCATGATGTCAATAAATATATATTGTTTTACTTTATTTGTCAATAAATATTGACGAATTGGCCGAATTTGCAGAATGGAGGGGATGAAATTTGAGCTTTGAACGAGGTTCTACCTCGGCCCATAAAGAGTCCCTATAAGACTCGATTTCTGAATATACCTTTATTTGTGCGGAATTAAACGCCCGCGTGTCTTATTTTGAAAAAATGCCGCTGAAAAATGCGACATTTTTTGCTTTTTTACGGCGAAAATTGCCGTTTTTGCACGGTTTCGGGCGTTTTTTGCCGAGCGAGGCCCTTGGCACGGGTTTTGCATCTAGAAAGCGGTAAAAATAAAAAAGAGGCAACTATGTCCGATTTTAATAACGATGCAGAAAAAGTTTTGGCGAAGGCGCAGAGCCTGCGCGACCGTTGTTCGCATTCCTACCTGGGTGCGGCGCATTTGGCGGTGGGGCTTGTCGAAGGCCCGGATGCCACCTTGAAGAAACTCTACAAGTCGAAGGGCGCGAAGACGAATGAACTCCGCGGAAAGTTGGAACCGTTTGTGCAGAAGATTCCGCGCATGGAGGGCGTGAACCCCGACGTGGAACCCGATAACGACTTGAACCGTATTTTGCGTGCCTCCGTGCAGGCGGCGCGTCAGGTGAACCGCATGGTGACCCCGGGCGATATGCTCGTGGCCCTCATGAAGTTCTCGGGCGACCGTGGCCTTGCGAAGGTGTTCGAAGATGCGCTGGGCAGCGTTGAGGTCGTGGAGACCTGGCTTTCGGACCCGTTTGCGGGTGCCGCGAATGCCGAGGAACAGTCTCCGCTGAAACTCTATGGCCGTGAACTCGTAGAAATGGCCGCCGACGGCAAGCTTTCGCCGGTGATTGGCCGTGAAGAGGAAATCCGCCGCGTCATCTTGATTCTTAGCCGAAAGACGAAAAACAACCCGTGCCTGGTCGGTGAACCGGGCGTGGGTAAGACCGCCATTGTGGAAGGGCTCGCCGAGCGTATTTACCGCGGCGATGTGCCTGATGCTCTGAAGGGCAAGAAGCTGTTCGCGCTGGATTTGTCTGCCTTGATGGCGGGTGCAAAATACCGTGGCGATTTCGAGGAACGTTTGAAAGCCGTGCTTGACGCGCTCGAAGAAGACGGCAATACCTTGCTGTTTATCGATGAAATCCACACCATCGTGGGTGCGGGCAAGACGGAAGGCTCCATGGACTTGGGCAACATGCTCAAGCCGAAACTGGCCCGTGGTGAACTGCACTGCATCGGTGCCACCACCACGCAGGAATACCGCAAGTACATCGAGAAGGATTCCGCCTTGGAACGCCGTTTCCAGCCCGTGCAGGTTGACGAGCCCAGCGAAGAGGAATCAATTTCCATTCTCCGTGGCATCAAGGACGGATTCGATGCGCACCATGGCGTGCGTCTGCACGATAATGCGCTTGTGGCGGCGGTGAAACTTTCGAACCGCTACATCAGTGACCGTTTCTTGCCGGACAAGGCCATCGACTTGATTGATGAAGCCGCAAGCCTTGTGAAGACGCAGATGGATACGGTGCCCGAAGCCTTGGACACCTTGCAGCGTAAGGAACTCCAGATGAAAATCGAGGAGCAGGCCTTGGCCAAGGAAACCGACGACACCAGCGTAAAGCGCCTGAAAGAGTTGCGCGAAGAACTCGCGACGACCGATGCAGCTGTAAAGCTGATGCAGGATCGTTGGCAGGAGAGGCGCGCGAAAAACGCTGAACTGCAGGGCCTCAAGAAGTCCTTGCAGCAAGCGAAGGACGAGATGGAACAGGCTGAAGCCCGCTACGACTTGAACCGCGCTGCCGAACTCAAGTACAACAAGATTGTGAACCTGGAGCGTGAAATCGCCGCGAAGACGGAAGAAATCAAGAAGTCCGCCGGCGACGGCGACCTGAGCGAAGAGGTGACCGAAGAGACGATTGCTCTCGTGGTGAGCCGCTGGACCGGAATTC
>DGRZ01000019.1 GCA_002391195.1 Fibrobacter sp. UBA4375
ACCGGGTTTTCGCGGGAGTGCTCCCACAAGGGAAAGACGAGGTGGTCCGGGAGCTCATGGAAAATTCTACAGTCGCCATGGTCGGTGACGGCATCAACGACGCTCCGGCATTGACCCGCGCCCATGTGGGCTTTGCTATCGGAGCGGGTTCCGACGTAGCGTTGGATGCCGCCGACGTGGTGCTGGTCAAGAATTCCCTGTGGGACGTGGTGACCGCCATAAGGCTCAGCCGGCGGACCATCCGCAATATCCACGAGAACCTGTTCTGGGCGTTTATCTACAATGTCGTCGGAATTCCTCTTGCTGCAGGTTGCTTCTACCACCTGTTCGGTTGGACGCTGAACGCCACCTTCGCGGCATTCGCCATGAGCCTTTCCAGTTTCTGCGTGGTGACAAACGCCCTAAGACTTAATTTATTCAAAGATAAGGCCGTACCGGCCAAA
Organism: Fibrobacter sp. UBA4375; assembly: GCA_002391195.1. Taxonomy (GTDB): domain Bacteria; phylum Fibrobacterota; class Fibrobacteria; order Fibrobacterales; family Fibrobacteraceae; genus Fibrobacter. Next base: position 444 of record DGRZ01000019.1, read on the forward strand.
GGAAAAAATATGCAAAAGAAGTTCAAGGTCGAGGGCATGATGTGCCCCCATTGCGAAGCCTCCGTCAAGAAGGCGGTAGAATCCATCGACGGCGTGGAAAGCGCCGTGGCAGACCACAAGAAAGGCGAACTGCTGGTAAAATTCGCCCGCGAGATTCCCGATTCGACCGTCGCCGAAGCCGTAAAGGAAGCGGGCTACGAGTTTATCGGGTAATACGTCGTCGGGTGATGACGAGACATTCAAAGATTAACGTCGAAAGGCCATTGCCGAAATAGACGCAAGCGTCAAAACGGCACCCACGAGAAGCACGATTGATGCACTCGTGGCGATGTCGCCCATGCCGACCAGCGGGGAGACGATTCCACCCATCAGGAATCCCGATGCCCCGATGGCCGCGGCTGCGGTGCCTGCATTTGCGCGTTCGGCGTTCAAAGCCAATGCGTTTGCAGGGGGCTGGCTCATGCCGAACATGAACGTAAGCCCCATGAAGGCAACCTGCACAAGCGGGAGTAAAGCGTGTGTCATGAGGGCGACAGCAACAGCAATTGCGAAAACGAACATTCCCGTACCCGCGATTTTCAGGGCCTTGAATTCGTTGCCGACTTTACCCGACAACGCGCAACCGATGGCCGTGAAAACGGCGTTCAGCGCAAAGCAGAGACTGAAGCCCACAGGCGAAAGGCCGTAGATTTTTTGGTAAATGAACGGCGAAGACGCGATATACCCGAACAGGATAACCATCGGGAAAGTGCATACCAAGAAATACGATACGTAGGCGTGGTTCTTGAACACTTTTGCATACAAGCTAAAGCTTGCCAAGACAGATTTTTTGCTGCGGCGTTTTGCCGGGAGCGATTCCTGGAATTTCCCTGACATAAAGAGCAACAGAGCACCGTACAGGAGCAGCACCGCGAAAGTCCCCTTCCAGCTCATGAAATTCAGCAAAAATCCGCCTAGCACCGGGGCTATAATCGGGGCGACTCCGTTCACAGCGCTCACCATGGCGAGGAACTTGGTGAGGACGGGGCCACGGTAGGAATCTGCCGAAATGGAACGTGCTATCACGATTCCGCCGGACGCCGCCATGCCCTGCAACAAACGAAACACGTTGAAGGTTACGATGTTCGGCGCGACAATGCAAGCGACAGTCCCGCAAACAAAAAGCAACAGACAAACTAGCAGCAACTTTTTGCGGCCGTACTTGTCGCTCAGCGGGCCTACAAAGAGTTGCCCCACCGAAAGTCCGAGCATGCTCATGGTGAGGCTCAGCTGCGCCATCGAAGGACTCGCCGCAAAGTAATCGGCAAGGCTCGGGAGGGCCGGCAGGTAAAGGTCAGTCACGAAGGGGCCAAATGCCGAAAGCAGCCCAAGCAACAGCATAAGGAAAGTGAATTTCTGTTTTCCGCTCATAAATTCCTCTTGGCGAAACCGCACGGAATCGCCATAAAAAAAGCCCGCAAAGCCTTACAACTGGACTTATGCGGGACCGCTACACGTTGATTTCGCAAGCGAAATTAGGAAAAAAATTTTCCGTTGGCAAGTTCTTGACAAAGCCAAAAAATATTTTTATTTATGGGCACGAAATTTCATTGCGTATAATGGTTCAGCGTGAAACTCAGATATCAGGGTTTTGCGCCTTTTTTATTGTGCAGGGCCCGCAACAAAAGAGGATAAAATGGACTTTTACATGAAACTCCCGCGCGGCAAACGCGAATTCACCCTATTTTTCGTGACGCTTTCGATTATCTCGATGAACATCATCGCGCCGCTCATCACCTGTTTCGAGATGGGCTTTAGCATGGAAAGCTGGGCGCACGTATTCCCGATTATGCCGATACTCTGGCCGTGCGTCATCGCGACGGTGCTTGTCACATATAAGCCTGCGGCGTTCCTGACTTCAAAGCTCACGCAGAAAGGCGACAGCTTCCACGCAGTGATTACACTCAACATCATGTGCACGGTTTTCCTGATGTCCATCATCTTGACGATTGTAGGTACCTGGGTCGGAAACCGCGAAATTACAATGGAGCCGCTGGTGAATTTCTTTTACAAGTGGCCTCGCAACTTTGCCATTTCGCTTGCGGTAGAAATCTTGATCGCGCAGCCGATTGCACGCCGCGTGATGCTAGGCCTGCACAAGTACCGTGACGCCCGTCGGGAAGCTGCAATTTCTAACTGAGCCGTAAATAAATTTATCTATCTTTTCGATTGTGACAGGCATCGAAGAACAATTCAACGGCAAGAAACTTCTTGTCAAGAAACTCATTCCTTTCGGGTTCACGAAGGAAGGGGCTAACTATGCGCTCGTCCGCGAAATACTTGGCGGGCAATTCCGTCTGGAAATCAGAGTGGGACGCGGCAAGAAAGTTTCTGTCAAGGTATTCGACAACGATTCCGGTGAAGAATATCTGCTGTTTTCGGTGCTGTCAGTGCAGGGGGCCCTCGTGGGCCGCATCCGCAAAGAAGTTTCTGCCATTACGGATAAATTTATAGGCGAATGTTTCGAGACGCAGATTTTCAAAAGGAAATCAGCAAACGACCTGATTGGCTACGCGGAGCAAAAATACGGAGACAAGCCCGAATATCTGTGGGAACGTTTTCCGCAATTCGCCGCCATCCGCAAGTACGAAAACAAGAAATGGTATTGCCTATTGGGGACTGTCGAAAAATCAAAAGTCAGCCTCAAGGGTGACGAGATTATCGAAGTGGCGAACTTCAAGATAGTCCCGAAGGAATTGCCGGGACTCCTGAAAAAGCCCGGCTACCTCCCCGCATACCACATGAACAAGAAAAGCTGGGTAACGGTCGTCCTTGACGGAACGATGCCGCTAACCGAAATCAAGAAATTGCTGGATAAAAGCTATACGCTGGTCTAGAAACCTTGTTCGCGGAGGAAATTCCTAACGAGCAAGATTTTGTCACCAAAATCCTGTTTACGCTCGTTTTTTTTCGGCGTATTCGGCGTCCTTGAGAAAACGTTCAGCGTCTTCCCCTTGAAGCGTTGGTATGGATCTTATTGCCACTGCCATAGTGTTTATTCCTCCGCTTAAAAATAGGTTTTGAATGTCTAATTGTCAATATGACATTTACGCACATATCCCTAAAATAGCATTTAAAAATGGCAAAAAATGACAAAAAGCAACCAAGGTCACATTTGTGACCTTGGACAGCAGCGAGAATCGTCGCGGTTAGATGGCTTTTGCTTACTTCAAGTTCGTCTTGAAGAATTCGTTCAGCTTTTCGAAGGGGATTTTTTCCAGGTTGTCGTAGAGGTCCACGTGGGAGGCTCCGGGGATGACGAGGAGTTCCTTGTTGCCGACGGTCTTGCTCCAGTTCTTGGTGGCGTCGAGTTTTGCGGGGACGTTCGCTTTCTTGCCGGTCATCTTTTCGAATGCGCCTTCGCCGAAGTAGCGGCTATGGGCCTTTTCGCCGTGGATGATGAGCACGGGGTTACGGATTTCGTCGGCGTATGCGAGGAGCTTCGTGTTCAAGAGCGAGGTGCCTGCGGAGGCGGCCCAGCCCTTGTTGCTGTTGAGGGAGCGCTTGTGGTAGCCGCGCGGGGTCTTGTAGTAGGCGTAATAATCCTTGACAAAGTAGGGAGCGTCGTCCGGGAGCGGGTCCACCACGCCGCCGGCCAAGTCGTACGTGCCATTCTTGAAGTCCTTGGTGCGCTGGGCCATCAATGCCTTGCGGGCTTCGTTACGGGCGTCGGCGTTGTTTGCCGCATCGAAGTAGCCATTTGCGGATACGCGACTCATGTCGTACATGGTCGAAGCAACCGTCGCCTTTACGCGGGTATCAATGCCGGCAGCGTTAATCGCCATGCCACCCCAGCCGCAAATGCCGATGATGCCGATGCGTTCCGGGTCAACGTTGTCGCGAGTCGAGAGGAAATCTACAGACGCCATGAAGTCTTCGGTGTTGATGTCCGGGCTGTTCATGTAGCGCGGCTCGCCGCCCGATTCGCCGGTGAAACTCGGGTCGAACGCAATGGTCAGGAATCCGCGTTCCGCCATCTGCTGGGCGTAAAGGCCGCTGGACTGTTCCTTGACGGCGCCGAACGGGCCGGAGACTGCGATTGCGGGGAACTTGCCGTTCACCTTGAGGCTCGTGTCCTTGGGCACGAACATGTCGGCGGCGAGTTCAATGCCAAAGTGGTTCTTGAAAGTGACCTTGGAATGTTCGACCTTGTCGCTCTTGGGGAATACCTTGTCCCATTCGGCGGTGAGCGTGAGCTTGTTCATATTTTCTTCCTTTGTCTGTTGTGCTGCGGAGGCTGTTTCTGTTGCGGACTGCGCGGCCGGCGTGGCGGCACCTTGCGCGGCAGCATTGTTTTCTTTTTCGGGGGAGCATGCCATCAGGGTGCATGCGGAAACCACGGCAAATGCTGCTTTTAAGAATCTGGATTTCATGATTTATCTCCTTGTTGTTAAACTTTCTTTCCCATGGCG
>DGRZ01000042.1 GCA_002391195.1 Fibrobacter sp. UBA4375
GAGGTGTTCCCTTCACCTCAAACGGAATTCCGTTTTCGACAAGAGCACGCTTGAAAAAGATGCGCACAGCCGTGGGTATATCCATCCCAAGACTTTCAAACAGGTCGGAAACCTGCTTTTTCAAATCTTCTTCAATCCTTATTTGCAAAACCGACATCGGCATACAGACCTCCTGCATTATCATATCAAAATATAGTCAAAATAACTGCAAAAAACAATACTTTTTCATAGAATCACTATTTTTCGTTCTTTTTTCTTCAGATTTCATATAGCCTCCGTTTTGTGGTCGCAGATCGCAACCGGTTTATTGTTAGAGGAGTTCCCTTCAATCCAAATTTCAGGATAAAAAAAACGCACCTCGCCTTTCCTTAGACGAGATGCGTCGGTATTTGCCTTTTAGGGGACTCCTACGGAGTCCCTCGCCTCGCTGCTAGTCCCTGAGGCAACGAACCGATAGAGCAAAGTCCTTGTAGCGGCTGCTCAGGAACGCAGACTCGTTGTAGTAGTACAAGTACACGTTGTAGGCTTTGACGTCATCGTCCTCCGTAGTACTCCAAAAGTACGCGTAGTAGCCCGAAGAGCTGAAATAGCCACCATTGCTGAGGTAGCCCGCCGGAAGAGCAGAAAAGCCAAAGTCATACGTACCATTCCAGCTACTGGTAGATCTTAACATAATGCTAGCTCTGGATTGACCTCCCACCGCCGTGAAAAGGGTCTCAAATTCAGATTTTGTAGGCAAATGCCACCCCTCGGGGCAAATTCCCCGAACAGGCAAGGTCGGTGAGCACGTCGAACCATAGCCACAGCCCTTTCCGTTGTTACTCCATGTGCCAACGCTATCCATGGCAGCAGCCCAGGTGTAAAGGCGACCATACTTGGTGCAGTTGGCAGGATCGTTGTCGTAGCACCAACTGGTGGAATCGGATGTGTAACCAATGTAATTACAGGGAACGTCGGTGTAAGCATAGTTTAGGTTCTCCGCCATCCAGGTCTGGGTGCCAATGGTGACGGTCTTGTAAATTTGTCCATCGCGGCTGTCGGTCATGGTGCCGTAGGTGATTACATTGCCCGCAGAGTTACTGCTGGATGCAACCGAAGACGACGAGAAGTTTTTGTCACCCTGGAGGCTCGAAGAGCTGATAGGGTCCACGGAACTGCTCGACGAAGTCACTTCGTCAGGCTCAGTGACCTTGCCACTGCTCGAAGAAGACGATTCAACACCCGGTTCGTCATTCGGCCCAGCAGATGCCGACGAACTGTCATCGCACCCGACAACAGCAAACGCCACAATAAGCATAGATCCTACAGCCACGCTCCTGGATGACAGATCAAGAAACTTCTTCATAAACGCCTCCAAGCGTTGTTTATCTAAAGAAAATGTAATTTATTTTCACACCAAAACGACAAATTCAACCTACGGCAATTCCCCGTCATTCATCATCTCGGGCATGTTCTTGTGGACAATCCCGTTCCGGTGCTGGATAACGTCATTTCGAGTCAGCACGTACTTCGCGTAATTGTCCCGAATTTTCTCCAGCGGGGCGTACTCTCGATCCTCGGTTTTGCGGCTATCCATCATCGTCATACAGACTTGCACATAACTGTATTCCGAGAAATCCTTTTGCAGAATAAAGTCGCACTCCAATTTCCCAATGCGTCCGATACTTACACTATAGCCATTCGACTTGGCGTAGGCGTAAAAAACATTCTCCATAACGGGGCCGTAGTTTATGCGGTGGTCGGTATTGGTCGCGTAGTAAAATCCCACATCGGCCAGGTAGTATTTCTTTTCGCCCGCGATAGATCTTCGCGATTTCATGTCGAAGCGGTTGCACTCGTAGAGGATTTTCGAATCGACCAAAATCTGGATGTACCTGTTCAAGGTTTCCCGCTTGATGTCGGAGCCGTTCTTACGCAAGTCTTCGAGCATATTGGTAAGGCTCGTTGTCGCACCGAAGTTGTTTATCATGTAGTTTCGAATCTTGTTGAACACCGACACATTGCGGATTTTCACACGACGCTTAATATCCTTCTCAAAAATTTCAGTAATCACGCTTTCAATATACGCCTTCTTGTCTTGCGCAGAATCGTATTGCACCGCCTTCGGAAAGCCTCCCTCTACAAGAAACTTATCGAACTCTTCCACCAGATTTTGGCTGACTGCTTTGCCGAAAAAACGCTTCATTCCCAAGTATTCCTGGAAATTGAGCGGGAACATTTCGAACTCGATGTACCGGCCAGTCAGTTTGGTGACCAGTTCGCCGCTTAAGAGGTAGGAATTTGAACCCGTAATGAATATGGAAAAATCGCCTTCCGCCCTGAATGCGTTGATGGCCTCCTCGAAATTCTTGACATTCTGAATCTCATCGATGAACAGGAACTTGGTCCCTTGCGCAGAGGCGTGTTCCTCGATGCATTTTTCCAGTTGTTCGGCAGTCTTGATATTCTTAAACCCACGCTTGTCCAAGTCGAGATAGACGATGCTTTCGGGTGCGACACCCGAATCGGAGAGTTCCTGTGCGATAGTCTCCATCAGGCTAGACTTTCCGCAGCGGCGGACCCCCGTAATGACCTTGATTATCTCGCAATCGCGGTAGAAACCGCGGATTTTCTTGAGATAGCATTCCCTGGCATAATTCTTGGTACTCATACCCTAAATATACCCTATTACCAGAGAAAAATCAAGGTTAAGGGGGTATATTTTGTAAAAATAATAAATTTTACACCTTTAAATGGTTTTATTAATATAGCGGTGTGGAACCAGTGTTCGCCGCCGGCCATCATGGCCAACGGAACATCTTTCCGCACAGGTAAAGCGGTAAATGCAATGTTTCCGTTTGTCCGTCATTCGTCACGGCGATATTCTTTTGCGAAAGTACGAATCCTTTCTTAGGCGAAAACCTCTTGCAAAAGACGCCATAGCTTTTCGCTTTCGTGTGCTCTTCCGCCTTGACTTCGATCGGCATCAACTCGTTTTTAATCTCAATCAGAAAATCGAGTTCAGCCTTGTTCTCGGACCGCCAGAAATAAGGGTGCAGCCCCTGCTTCACAAGTTCATTCATTACATAGTTTTCCGTAAACGCACCCTTGAAAGTTGCGTACAGCGGTGTTTCTTCAAGAATCGTGCTGGCGTCAATTCCAGACTTCACGCGCAGCAACCCGACATCGCTCATATAGACCTTGAAAACCGTGCCGTTGGCATTGTTCGATAGCGGCAGTTCCGCATTCGTCACACATTCCAGTTTGTGCAAAAGTCCCGCATTAAAAAGCCATTGCAGCGCATCTTCCAAATCAGCAGCACGCTTGCCCGCCTTCACATGCGAGAACATGAACTTGTTGTTGTCCTTTGCCAGTTGCTTGGGGACGGAATCCCAAATAAGCCCTAGTTTCGGAATATCCGATGGAGGAGCATGCTTTGAAAAATCGTCCCCATAATCCAAGAGAATGTTTTTCAGGATTCGGTCCACTTTTTCAAAATCATTTTCCTGTACAAACGACGCTACCGCAGCGGGCATACCGCCGACAACATAATAAAGTTTCAGATAATTCTGTAGCGGAATGGTGTACATTTCCGGTAGCGCACGACGCAGGTCATAGTTCGAAAGACCTTCGAGCAGGGACCGGCCGTCATCAATCGCCATCAAGAATTCCTCAAAACTCATTGGGAACATCTGCAGACGTTCCACCTTCCCCACGGGGAAAGAAATTTCCGACTTGCGGATAACCACTCCCAGGAGAGATCCAGCGGCAATCACATGAAGTCCGGAACGGTCTTCGCAGAAATACTTGAGGCTCGTTATGGCCTTCGGGCACGCCTGGATTTCGTCGAAAAAGACAAGCGTCTTCCCATCCGTAATTTTCTGCCTGGAATAACGTTCCAGTTCCACCACAATGCGAGCGACATCGAAATCGTACTCGAAGATGGACTGCAGGGCAGTATTTCCCTCGAAATTGAAATACGCCAGGTTTTCAAAAAAACGGTTCCCAAAATCCTTGATTGCGTAGGTTTTTCCGCACTGACGCACCCCGGTCACCACCAACGGCATACGCCCTGGCTCAGACATCCATTCTATGAAATTTTTCAGTATTTCGCGTTCCATGCTCCAAAATCTACATTATTCATATCAATTTTGCAACAGTTTCTGCATTTTTCATACGAATAAAGCAAATTCTTCCGTATTTTCCGCATTTTAGCCTTCGAATTTCCAGCCGCAGTCGTTGTGGTAGACCATTTGGCGGGTCATGCCGCCGTCGATGCAGATGTTTTCACCGGTAATAAAGCCGGCCTTGTCGCTCGCGAGATAAAGCACCATGTTCGCGATGTCGAGCGGGTTGCCGACGCGGCCTGCGGGCTGCTGCGTGGCATCGGGGCCTTCGTAGGTTTTGAAATCCGTATCAATCCAGCCCGGCGAAATGGAATTCACGCGAACGCGGCCCGCAAAACTCACGGCCAGCGCATGCGTGAGGGCAGAAATCCCGCCCTTCGCCGCCGTATAGCTTTCCGTTTGCGGTTGGCTCATGCGGTCACGAGACGATGAGATGTTTATAATGCTTGCTCCCTTCACAAAATGCGGAGTAAAAAGTTTCGCGAGGTAGAACGGGGCCGTCACACCCACAGCCAGCGCGTAGCTGAACTCCTCGTAACTGCACTCGTCAATGCCCTTCATCAGCGGAAGCGCGTTATTCACCAGCACATCCACGTGCCCGTACTTTTCGATAACGAACGGCGCAAACTTTTCGAGGACATCCCTCTTTGAAAGGTCCCCGACAAAGCAAGGATTCTCGCGGATGTCGATATACGCGACCTTCGCCCCCTCTTTCTCGAATTCACTCACGACGGTAGCGCCAATCCCGTGCGCCCCGCCCGTCACCACGACCACTTTATTTTCAAACGATTTCATGAGAGAAAATATACACTAAAATACAGCGAAGCGCGTTCAACAACTTGACACGCAAGCCGCATTATCCTATTCTTTCTGCCGATGCTCCAGTATTTCGAAGTCACAAAGAAATCTCCGTGGTTGCCGCAGGTCAAAGCGCTGTACGAATCGGCGTTCCCGGCGAACGAACGCATCCCGATAAAGCATTTGCTTGACGATAAAATCAAGCGGGAATTTTGGGCGTTTTTCGACAAGGAGGAAGGCGAGAATCACGCTGAAGTCGGGAAAGAAATTGCCGCGGCTCCCATGTTCTGCGGGTTCTCGAACTCCATCACGCACGGGAGCATCACGAACATCGTCTATTTCGCGGTTGTGCCAGAACTGCGCAGTCGCGGATACGGTTCGCAAATCCTGCAGGCCATCCGCAGGCAACACCCAAACACGCGCATCGTCGTCGATATTGAAGTCGAAGAAGATTCCAAGGACGCCGAAGAACTCGAACGAAGGAACCGCCGCCGCGAATTTTACCTGCGCAACGGCTTTGACTCCTCCCCCGTCAATTACGTCTGGCAAGGCGAACACTACCGCCTACTTTCCGCCGGCGGCATCGTCACCGAAAAAGAATTCCGCGACTTCTGGAAAGAAATCCTGAAGAACGTCCCCGGAGTAAAGTACCCGTAAGTCATGAATTTTACAAAGTGGCGATGGTAACGCGGCGTTTCTTACCCCTCAAACTTTTTTATTTTCTTGCCATGACAGAAAAAGAAAAAATGCTTGCCGGCAAACTTTACGATCCAAGCGACAGGGAGCTTGCATCAAGAAGATCCGCATGCCACGCCCTGTGCCAACAATACAACGGCCTTCTGGAAACCGACAAGGCCCGGGAGGAAATCCTAGCCCAGATTCTGGAGACAACACCCGCAAGGGGCGTTTACCTGCAAGGGCCCGTCTTTTTTGATTACGGGAGCAATACCCGCATCGGTGAAAAGAGCTACGCGAATTTCAACTTCACCGTATTGGATTGCGCTCCGGTAAACATCGGGAGCAACGTATTCATAGGCCCGAACGTTTCGATTCTCACGCCCATACACCCGCTGCGTTGGCAAGAACGCAACATGTTCGAAAAGCCCGACGGCAGCCTCACCGACCTAGAATATGCAAAGCCGGTTACTATCGAGGACAACTGCTGGATTGCTGGGAACGTGACCATTTGCGGAGGCGTGACCATCGGTACAGGCAGCGTCATCGGGGCGGGGAGCGTGGTCACACGGGCCATCCCGCAGGGTGTCGTTGCCGTAGGCAACCCCTGCCGCGTACTCAAGAAGGTAGAACAAGAAAAGTACTGAGACTATGATCCTTCGCAAGCCCGATTTTTATGATAAATTCAAATGCACGGCCTCCCACTGCAGCGACACCTGCTGCGTAGGCTGGGAAATCGACATCGACAAAACTTCGCAGGATTCCTACAGCAAGGTAAAAGGGCCCTTTGGCGACAAGCTCCGGACCAACATCGAGGACGGGCATTTTAGACTGCTCCCCCACAACCGCTGCCCATTTCTAGACCAGAACAATCTCTGCGAAATTTACAAGAACCTGGGCGAGAACTCCCTCTGCGACATATGCCGGGAACATCCGCGATTCGTAGAAGTCTACGGTGACATCATGGAACGGGGCCTCGGGCTCTGCTGCGAAGAGGTTACCCGGCTCTTGCTTGAAGGAGATGGCCAACTCGCCTTCACGAGCGAAGAATGCGATGAGCCCGAAGACGAACTGAGCGAAGACGACATCGAAATCCAGAACGAAGTGCTTTACGAGCGGGAGCAAATGTTCAAAGCCCTCGCCGATGGCACAGCCTCTTTCAAGGAGAAGCTCTACACCGCTTTCGGATACAACAATGAAAAACCCTTCGCCCCTCTCGGTAGTGTTTGCGAGCTGTACGAGCTTCTTGCCAAGACCGTGAGTTTCGGCCCCACTTGGGACAGAGCCCTTGCCCGCATCAAAACCCGCATTGAATCCGCAGGTTCCGCCCCTATCGAGGACCAGGGCTACTTCACCGAAACAGAGAGTTCCCGCCTGCTCGCCTACCTGGTATATAGGCATTTCGCCAAGTGCCTATTTGAAGGCCGTGCCGATGGCAAGCGCAATTTCGCGGTGTTCTTCTGGAATGTGGCACGGTTCTTCACCCGTGAACTGGGCGGAAAAATCAATGCCATCAAGATTCTTTCCCGGCAGCTGGAATACTGCGAAGAAAATATGGAATTGATTGAAAAAATGCTGGACGACGTCTAAAGTTTTACCGACTAGATTTTATATTTGAAAGAAAGGAGACTGTTATGAAAACAAAAACTCTTTTAGCGATAGCAACATCCCTCGCTCTCTTGGGATGCGCCCAGATTGACGAGACGGAACGCGGCGTAGTGCTTCAGTTCGGAAAGTACAGCGAGACCTTTGAACCGGGCCTCAACTTCTATAATGTCGTCACCAAAGAGGTCATCCGCATTCCCGTCAGTACCCAGCTGGAAACCGTCAAAATAGAATCCGGCTCCAAGGATTTGCAGACCGTCTATGTGGGCACAAACGTGAACTACCATGTGGACCCGCAGAACGTAGATAAGATATATTCCAAGTACGGCACGCGGTATGTGGCCACCGTCCTCCAACCCAAAATCAAGGAAACCATCACGGGCATCACCCCGCAGTACGTTCCCGAAGAAATGCTCCAGAAGCGTGAAGAAATCCGCAGCCGTATGGAATCGGCTCTCAAGTCAAAGCTGGACTCCGCCGGAGCCCACATCATCATTGATGGTTTCACCATTACAGAATTCCAGTTCAGCCGCGCCTTCAACGAGGCCATTGAGGCCAAGCAGGTGCAAGAGCAAGAGGCTCTCAAGGAAAAGAACATCAAAATCAAGATGGACTACCAAAACGAGCAACGGGTGGCCAAGGCCAAGGCGGACTCAGCCGTCATCGCCCTCCAGATGGAAGCCCTCAAGAAACAGAACGGCAAGGAATACCTGATGCTCAAGTGGATTGAAAAGTGGGACGGCAAGCTCCCCCAGGTCAACGGGAATGACAAGATGATTCCCATGATCAATATTCAGCCGTAAAATTGCCACACAGCCGTAAATTTTTCTCATAAAAATCGGTCAAGTTTTCACTTTGACCGATTTTTAATTATTTTTCAAAGAGAGATGAGAAAGGAGTGTTTTATGAAAATCACCACGAAAATTATCGCGGTTTCGGCGTTCGCCCTTAATTTGGCCGTAGCTGCTCCAATTGACGACATCGGCGCTTTGTCTGTCCAGGGAACCCAAGTGGTGGGTGCCAACGGGCAACCCGCACAACTCAGGGGAATGAGTTTCTTCTGGAACATTGCCGAAGAAGCAAGGGACTACTGGAACGCTAGCGTGGTCAACTGGCTTGCCGAAGACTGGCATGCCAACCTGGTCAGGGCAGCAATGGCCGTAGAGGACAACTGGGGAGACGATAAAATCGGCTATGCCTACAACCCTTCCAAGAATCAAGCCATGGTAGAAACCGTCGTGGATGCCGCTATTGCCAAGGGAATCTATGTCATTATTGACTGGCACAGCCATTGGACCAATGATAGGTCTGCCAAGGAAAACGGCAAGGACCGTTGGGAACTAGCAAAGGATTTTTTCACCGCCATGGCCACCAAGTATAGTCAATACCCCAATGTGATTTACGAGATTTACAATGAGCCTGGAACAGACGATTGGGGACAAATCAAATCATACGCAGAATACATCATTCCCATTATACGTGCCATCGATCCAGACAACCTGATTCTCGTAGGAACCCCAAAATATTCCGGAGATCTCAGTTCCGTCATTTCGAATCCCTTATCAAGCAACTACTCCAGCAACGTGGCTTACGTTTTCCATTTCTACGCTTCGGAAGATTGGCACTTGAACAACTACCTGCCTACAGCAAAACAGGCAATGAACACCCTTCCACTCTTTATTTCTGAATGCGGGCTTACTCCTGCATCGGGAAATGGAGCTATCAACTATTCCATGGTCAATACTTTTTGGGACTGGCTGGACCAGAGCAAGCTCAGCTGGGCCGCCTGGAGTATCGTAAACAAAGATGAAACTTCTGCCGCCTTGCAAAAAAGCGCCAGTGCAAGCGGGAACTGGTCTGAAAGCGACCTTCGTGAATCGGGGACGTGGTTCAGGAATAAGCTCCGCGAGTTGAACCCGGAATGGACCCCCATTTCTGGCGGAGGCGGAGAAATTCCACCAGCCGTGCTTCCTCGTCCAATCTCAAGCACTTCCAGTTTCCACTTCGCAAACAACACCATCAGCGTGAGCCTGGACGGTCAGTCCAAGGTGGAGTTGCTTGACCTGCAAGGCCGCACCGTAAGCACGCTATGGAACGGACACGCCAACGGCAGCATTAGCTTGTCCGTAAACTCACAGCCGGGAATCTACCTGGTGCGCATCCAAGGGCAAGGTGTTTCCGAAACTCATAAAGTCGCGGTGAAGTAAGCGGATGTTCGCCTGCGCGAACATGACGACGCTTCATTCGTTTAGCGGATTCTCGCCGGAGTTTACCCCCGACCACGATCGGGGGCGAACATGACGTTACACAATCGTCTTGAAATATTCGATAGTCTTTTGGAGGCCATCGAACAAGTTGACCTTGGGTTCCCAGCCCAGGGCCTTTTTTGCAAGGGTAATGTCGGGGCGGCGCATCTTGGGGTCGTCGCCAGGCAGGGGCTGGTACACAATCTTGCTCTTGGAACCCGTCTGCTCCAACACCGCATGAGCCAGTTCCAGCATAGTAAACTCGCCGGGATTTCCGATGTTCACCGGACCAATAATTTCATTCTGATCCATCATGCGGACAAAAGCCTCGATAAGATCATCCACATAGCAGAAGCTGCGGGTCTGGCTGCCATCGCCATAGATGGTCAAGTCTTCGCCCTTCAATGCCTGCACAATGAAGTTAGACACCACGCGACCGTCGTTCATGAGCATACGGGGACCGTAGGTATTGAAAATGCGCACAATGCGGATATCTACCTTGTTCTGGCGATGGTAGTCCATAAAGAGGGTTTCCGCCACGCGCTTGCCCTCGTCGTAGCAACTGCGGATACCGATGGGGTTTACGTTTCCCCAGTAGTCCTCTTTTTGCGGATGCACCGCCGGGTCGCCATAGACCTCGCTGGTGCTGGCCTGCAATATGCGGGCGTGGACCCGCTTGGCAAGCCCAAGCATGTTGATGGCGCCCATGACGCTGGTCTTGATGGTCTTTACCGGGTTGAACTGGTAATGCACCGGACTTGCGGGGCAGGCCAGGTTGAAAATTCGGTCTACCTCCAAAAGGATGGGCTCGGTGACGTCGTGGCGGATAAGTTCAAAATTACGGTTGTCCCGTAGGTGCGACACGTTCTGAAGACGCCCGGTGAAATAATTGTCCAGGCACAGGACCTCGTGTCCGTCGTTCAAGAGCCTCTCGCAGAGGTGGCTACCCAAGAATCCGGCACCGCCGGTCACCAAGCATCTCATAAAAACCTCTTAAATTCAGGGGTGGAATATAGTAATTACCGGTTGGCGTCCCACTATCCAGAAGCACTTCGGCTCCGCCCAGCGCGGACAGGCCCGGAACAGACTCTAGTGCGAGAAGTGTTAAAAATCTCACTTTATCAACCTTTTGTTCACTTTATCACCGTATAGGGCCCACCCTGCCTTGCCTCAATGTAAATAAATTACTACCTTTACCCCGTCAAAACACAAACAAGGAGAACATACATGTTCAAGAAAATCGCTCTCGCGGCCGCTTTGACCGCTACTGCTTCCTTCGCTACCTGGAACTACTTCCCGGTACTCGAAAACCACAAGGGCCAGGCTGAAGTCGGCGTCACCGACAAGATGCAGGACAAGTGGAACACGCTCGGACTCTTCGTTGGTGCCCGCTACACGGTCATCCCGAACTTGGAACTGGGTGTCAAGCTCCCCTACACCGTTTTCACCCATTGGGATGGCGAAGATGCGAAGGCCGATGGTCTGAACAACATTCCTCTGATGGTTCGCTACCAGTTCATGCCCATCATGAACGCCTTCGTTGACGTGGACCTGCCCGTCGGTGACGAAGATGTGAGCCCGGACGGTCTCGGCCTCTACTTCGGTGTCCAGTTCTCCCAGAACTTCGGCATGGTGAACTTCGGTTCTGAAGCCGGCCTCGCCATCCGTACCGAAGGCGACGACGAAGTTTCTCCTCCGTACAACCTGCACATCGGCCTGGAAGGCGACTTCGCCATCAACCCGATGTTCACCCCGTATGTCGGACTTGACTTCGACATGTGGCTCGGCGAAGCCACCCATGACGGCGATGAACTTCCGGGTTCTGATGCAAGTGGCAAATTTGGCATTGCCCCCTACCTCGGCGTGAACATCGCCATCAACCCGATGTTCTATGTTGACCTGAGCGCCAAGTTCGGCATCGGCGACGACTACTACGGTGACGAAATGCCTATCTTCCTGACCGGCAAGTTCGGTGTCAACTTCTAATCGAAGTCCGTTCAAGAAAAATTTGCCCTCGGCTAAGCCGAGGGTATTTTTTTTCGCTTGTCATCCTCGACTTTTTGCACTCGTCATCCTCGACTTGGTCGAGGATCCGTTAGCTGAGGCACCAGATTCCGGCTCATGACCGTCATAATGGATTCTATCGTTCCGCCTTGCGGCTTCACTCCAGAATGACAGCCACTCGCCTTTCCAGCTGTTCCAAGGAGCCACCGTTCTCAATCCTGGTGACCGGAATACCCCGTGCCTGCCAGAAGGAGGCGATGTCGCCCTGGGCATCAATACGACGTTTGGCATCTTCACGGGAAAGTCCCCGAGACACCAACCGCTCCAGGCGAACCGTTGCAGGGGCATCCACCAGCCATACCTGGTCCAAAAGGTTAACCACCTGAGGTATGCGATGCAAGAGGGCCGCCTCCAAGAATACAGGTCCGGAGTGCGCCGCGAAAAACTCCTGCACCGCGTCCGTCAGGTAGGGGTAAACCAGGGCCTCCAGTTTTTCACGGGCGGCATCGTCCTTGAAAATAAGGTCCGCAAAAAATTTGCGGTTCACGCCGTCGGCAGTCAGGCATTCCGGGCCAAAGGCCTCCGCCAGTTCCTTGCGCAGTCCAACGCAATCCTTATACAAGGCATGGACGCAGGCATCGGCGTCCAGCACAGGGAGCCCCCGCCGACGGAGGCACTCCCCCACCGTAGACTTTCCGGAACCGATGGTTCCCGTGATACCGATGCACTTACCTGCCATACATTTTCAACCGAGCCCCGGCAATCTAGCCTTTCCCGAGGGAAATCAGGCAGAGTCCTGCCACAATTCCCAGCAGCGCAAGGAATTTCAGTTTGCTCTTGCGCTCCTTAAAGATAACAATCCCCGCCACAAAGCTGATGAACACGCTAGAACGGCGGAAAACCGTAATCACCGAAATCAGGGCATCCTTGTCGCTTACCGCCAAGAAGTAGCAGCGGTCCGCAATAATAAGCAATGCCGCCACCAAGAGAAAACTCCAGCGGAACTGGAAGGGCGTGGTCTTTTGGCGGGTCGGGAACCAGGTCACCGCGCAAATCAGGAACTGCCACAGAGCCATGTAAAAGCTGAACCAGACCTGCACCGTCAGGGGGTCAAAGTCCATCCGTTGCAATATCAGTTTGTCGTAGACCCCGCTGCAGGCTGCAAGGATAGTGCCGAGCACCATGGAAATGACCCAGGGGCTGCTGAAGAAATGCCCCATCTCCTTGCGGCCCGCGAGGCTCAGGCCTATGTACGAAAACACGCACAGGCCAATGCCCGCCCATTGCAGGGGGAAAGGCCGCTCCCCCATGAAGCTCACCGCAATGCCGATGGTAAAAAGGGGGGCCAGGGCGCGGATGGTGGCCGAAATACTGAGGGGCATGTGGGCGATGGCGTTGTAGGTCAAAAGCCAGCTGCCGCCAACGATTAAAGCCTTCCCCATCAAAGACACATGTTCGTGGAGCGCCAGGGTTTCGGTATGCCCCGAAACCAGGATAGGCAGCATAAATAGGGCGTAAAAGGCGCTGCAAAGGAACAGCACGGGACGCACCGCATTCCCCTGGACAGACTTTTTCTTGGCCAGGTCGTAAAAACCCAGGAAAAAAGCGGAGGAAAGTGCCAGCAACAGCCATGACATAGGTCACAAAATCTAGAAATTCATCTTGCCAAAGGGCGCCACAATACTATTTTTTATCAAAACATCAACCAAAAGGAACCATTATGGGTATCAAAGGAAAAGCAACATCTCTCCTTGAAGAATTCAAGGCTTTCGCCCTCAAGGGCAACATCGTCGACATGGCCATCGGTGTCATCATCGGCGGCGCATTCGGCAAGATTGTCACCAGCTTCGTGAATGACATCGTCATGCCCTGCGTGAACGCCATCGTGGCAAGCTTCGGTGCAGAAGGTGCCGGCGAAGGCCTCAAGGCCCTCACCTACACAACCGCCGCCGGAGCCCAGATTCCCTACGGCGCCTTCATCGGCAACATCGTGGACTTCTTGATCGTGGCCATCGTGGTGTTCATTGTGATGAAGAAGTTCCTGGGATTCGTGCAGAACATGCGCAAGAAGGAAGAAGAAAAGCCCGCCGAACCGCCTGCACCGCCAGAGCCGTCCGCCGAAGAAAAGCTCCTCACCGAAATCCGCGACTTGCTGAAGAAGTGACACGAAGTGTCATCCTGAGCAACGAGGCATAGCCTCGGCGTCGAAGGATCTACAGATGAAATGCTCTGCGTTTAAAACGCGGAGCTTTTTTATTTAAGACTAAGTCCAATTTCCGTATCCGCCTTGAACGGCAGTTCATCGGGCTCGGGCGTGGCAATAATCACCTGGCACAGCTTTTGTCGAATCAAGGCGGCCACAGCATCGCGACGGTTCACGTCCAATTCCGCAAACACGTCGTCCAGCAAAAGGATGGGCTTGTTCAGGTAACGGCTGGCCACATCTACGGCGGCAAAACGCATGGCGATAGCCGCACAGCGGCACTGCCCCTGAGAGCCAGAAGAACGCATCTCCACATCGCCAATACGCACACCCAGGTCATCTTTATGAGGGCCCGACAGCGTAATCCCCTGAATTTTTTCGGCGTATTCCAGCCCCGAAAGCTTACGACGGTAGGCCTCCCGCAGGGCGTTTTCATCTACGGAGCCATCGCTCTGTTCTCCAGAGTCCGACGCCAGGCAATCTGCGCTCCCGTTGGTCAAAGAAGCCGCCTGGCCAAGCCCGAAATCATCCAAAAATTCCGCACCGTCCAAGGCGTCCAGCTCCTTGAGAATGGAACTCTTGTAGGCACAGGTAATTTCGTCAATGCCGCTGGAAAGCTTGCGGTAATAGCCCGTAATAATCGGCGAAATTTCTTTTGAAAGTTCTATGCGGGCGGCCCAGAGTTTTGCACCCAGGTCGGCCAGCTGGTCCGTAAGCACCTGGAACAGTTCTTCACCGCCGGTGGCTGAACCTTCCCGCTTGAACTGACGAAGCCACTGGTTCCGCTGCTGCAAGATTCGCCTGTAGTTCCGCAAGGTCGTAGCGTTTGCCGCCGACCTAAAACAAAGGATTTCGTCTAGCCAGCGCCTGCGCACATCCGGAGCCCCACGCAAAAGCTCGATATCCGAAGGCTGCATCACCACGGCGGGCAAGTTCCCGAAAAGAGCCGCCACCGACTTGAGGGATTCCCCGTTTTCACGAACGTCGCAAGTACGCCGTCCCACGCGAATCCCGCGGGCAGTCGAGCGGCCATCGTCCTCGAAATTTCCTCGAAGAATTAACTCGTCAGCATTCCAGGAAATCATCTCCTTCAGGTCACGGGCCCGAAAGGAAAATCCCTGGGAAAGCAGATGGACAGATTCCAGAACCGTGGTCTTTCCGCAGCCGTTAGGGCCGCCCACCACGTTGATTCCGGGAGAAAACTTCAGTTCCCTGGAAACAAGACTCCGGACGTTCTCTATCCAAAGTTCTGAAATCACGGGATGTAGCCTCGCAAGCCAAAGCTCAGGGGGTTCCAGAGGTCCGCCTCGGATTCGTAGGTCAAGGCGTAGTTCACATCGAACAGGTATTTCTTTTTGGCGATGGGAATGCGGAACTTGTAACCAAGGCCCACCATGAAATTCCGGTCGTCCATACCCGTGCGGATAGTCCCGTCCGTAATGATTTCGCATTCAAAGCCCACACGGGCGGTCCACAAGTGCCAATGAGTGTCAAAGACCAAAAGCGTATCTGCCAGCTGGTAATCCAGGGCTTCCATCCAGGCGTAAACGGGCTTGCCCATCACCTTGGAGCGGTAACCCGCCCCGATCTGCAAGACCTTCGGGCGCACCCCTTCGGTAGAGGGTACGGAATTGTCAGAGCTCACCGTCTTGGTCCAGCGGGAAGACAGGTTCTTGCTGAAGCTCAAGTTCCGAATGACCACCGAAGTGGACCACTTTTCGTTCCACTGCCTAAGCCAGCCGAGGTTCAGCGAAACGGGGCTGGTATAGCCGTCATTCAGTTCAATATTTTCGTCTTCGTAGTATTCGGCAATGTCCATGTTGTCGTAGCTCATGGAAAGGGAGATACCGAAGGCATCCCTGCGGGTGGCCCTGTACGAAAATCCAAGGTACATCATGGAAAAGAACGGTGTTGCCGTACCGAGAGTCTGGTCGTCGTCATCGATAACCTTGAAGTCCATGTCGCCGCGGTAAAGCATGGCAAAACCGATTCCCATACGCTTGCCTACCGAAGACTCGATTCCAAGGGAACCGCCGGTACGGTCCAAGTCGCGCTTTTCGCCGTTCAGCGTATAGTTCAGGTTCTGTCTAAAGCCAAGGATGGCCGGGTTCCAGTAGGCGCCAGGCATGGCAGAAGTGTCCGCAGAGCCCGTGTTTCCTCGGCCCAGCTCCCGGGTACCTGCGCCCATGCGTTCCACGAATCCGTCAAAACCGCCCAGGGCCGCTTTCTTTTCGACTACACCTGCAGCGGCCATGGTCGAGAAAATCAGAACAAGGCAGACTATCACCAACAATTCCGAATTCCGAATTCCGAATTCCGAAATTTTCATCATCGGCCGCCCCCCAGAGTCATGACCTTGCCCCAGCCCACGTGACCGTGGTTGTCCTTGACCCGCACATAATAAATGCCCATGGTGCAGGGTCTACCCCCATCGTCCATACCGTCCCAGAAATCTTCCTTGGCATTGGTACTGCGAGATTCGTCGGCCAAGCGAGGAGCGCCGCTCACAATCTTACGAACCCTACGCATATCGTAGCTGAAAACCTCGATGGTAATCTTGGAATCCTTGCCCACCTTGTAAGACACCAAAGATTCACCGCCTGCCGTAATAACGGAGGGGACCATTCGCACAGAACCCAAGTTACCGCCCAACTTGGCACGGTTGAGGACCGGTGTCCAGGTCTTGCCCGAATCGGCAGAGACCGAAATCCCGTTGCCGTCTGTAGCAACGGCAAGGCCCATGGTCTTTGCATTCAAGGGAAATTCGGTAATAGAAGTAATGATGGCATCACGGTCCGTTACCCCGGTCTCAAATCCATGAAGCCAGGGGTCCGTAGATTCCGTGCCCTGTCCGTGGGCACGCACACCCTTGGAATCCAGAAGCAGGTATCCACTGACAGAGCCTCCTGCCACCCACACGCCCACGTAGGCCTTGTCACCCAAAAAAGCGACACCTGTTACGGTGTAGTCTGCATTGTCGTAGATGTCTTTTTTCTGGGCGGCGCCGGCAGAATCCAAGAAAGCCACCTTCTTGAAATCGTCCTTTGTTCCCAACACCTTCCGCCAAAGCCCTCCGGCAGATACACCCTTATTCAGGGCAGATGTTTCCACGATAGCCTGCAAGGGCTTGCCCCCAATCCACACGCCAGTGACACGCTCTTTTTCAAGAGCCTTGGATGCGCTTGCAATAGAGCCTGAGGCAGATTGCATCCACAATCCTTCAGAAGTGGCAATCCACAGCTTCCCCGTCTCGGTGTCCAATTCCAGGTCAAATACATCCAAGTACTTGGAAAAATCCACCGAACCTGCCGAAGGCAACTTTTCCCACTGGTGGCTTTTCTTGCTCAGAATTTTTTCGGCAATTTGCGGATTTCCCGCTCCCTTGGAAATTTCGTATTCCACAATGCCCAGGCGGCCACGGGCCGCGTACAAGGTCTTGGCCTTTTCGCTATAGGCAAAGCCGCTGACAGCGTAGTCCATGGGGTTTTCGATGGACTCTGCCGAAGGGGGTACGTCTATCGGAGTCGGAACAGAACCGGACTCTTTCAGGGAGAAGAACCCACGGGGTTCCGTAAAATGGTCCTCTTCGTCCAGACCGAACATGGGGAGCACCGCTCCCAAGTTGCCCGCCACTTCCATCGGGAACCGCCTGCGTTCCGCAAGCTTGTCCGCATAGGTCTGGTAATGCACGGCGGAAAACTCATTGTCCACAGGCTCCACCTGGGACTTGCCTGCCGTAATCTTGCCGGAGGCATTCAAGTTCAGGTTCAAGAGGGCGACCCCCTGGTTCACCTCACCGCGGGAATACACCCAGAGTTGCCCGGCCGTAGGCCCAGGAGCTACACTTACCGCCCAGTTGCTAAAAAGAGTCTCCCCTTCGGCAAAGGCAACACTTGTCCCGCACAGAAGCAGGGCCACTCCCGCTGCAAATTTACCGGCCATTTTCCTATTCAAAAAAAACATAGCTGCCGCGCACCCTACCGCATGTCGATTTCATCTACCCCAGGCAGGGCCTTGTACCGAAAGTCCTCGACGGACACGTTTTTCATGACCTTCAGGTTCACGATGTTGTACCAGCTGGAATTACCCGACGGGTCCACCGTAAAGAGCCGCACCGGAGAAAAGTCCTTTTGAGAGAGCCAAACCTCCATCTGGACAAACTGGCCCTTGTACTTGGAAGGATCCAGCTTGAGCACCCAGAGTTTCTGGTTGGCAAAGACACCTTCCGAAACGCTCAGGGCCTTGCAGTTCAGGTACTTGAACAACAACTCCGAAGGGTGCAGCGAAGAGGACAGGTCTTCCACCAACTTGATTAAAACCTGACGTTGCTCCACGTTATGCTGCCACATGCTTTCGCCGTCGCTGTAGAACTTGATACCCGCCAGTTCCAGCTTGAACTTGTCCCCCTCGGCCACCACGAGCTTGCCCTGCTGACTTACGATGTCCGGAGAATCCGCGTAGAACAGCTGCAGCTTGAAATCAAGACTCCAGGCCTTGCCCGACTTGAACCAGTCCTGGGATTTTTTCATGACCTGGTCGGCAGTCAGGGCATATGCAGCGGAGGCAAGCAAGCACAAAAAAGACAATAAAAAAAGAAATCGGTTTCTCATCGGGTCAAAAATACAAAAAGGAGGGGTCGCTTTTGGCAAAAACACTACTTTCCCTGGCAAAATATTTCTATTTTACGCCTGTACTTTTTTGAAAGGATTTTATGCGTAAACTGTTTTTACCCATGGCCCTGATGGGAGCATCTTTTGCCCTCGCCGCCGAAGTGGAACTTCACGGCTCCGTCAATGCGGACTATGCCACCTATTTTGACAGCGATTTCGACCCCACCAACGCGGCGAACCAGGATATAGACCTTGCGGCCACCGCCCACATCGACGAAAATGTCTCCGTCACGGTAAAGACCAACACCCACAGCACCTATGTTACCGACAGCACGGGCAACAAGGACGCCTCTGAGACCCGCAGGCACTACATGGCAAGGACTACCGCCATGGGTGACGGTGGACGCTTTACGGAATTCAACTTCGACGGCGTGGAGTTCCGCTGGGACGTAACCCATGCCGTGGCCCTGGTGTTCGGTGACCTGACCTACAGTGCAGGCGCATTCAACTACTACTACTGGCGCGACCCTGCCCGCTATGCGGTCATCACCCGCGAAGAAGGCCTGAGAGGCGTGGGCGCCGAATTCGGCAACGACAAGTACGGCAAGGGAAAGGTCTATTTCGGAGCGTCCGAAGACACGGACCACACCATGGCCCTGTTCGCCACCTATGCGTTCCCCCTGCTGAACCGCGCCAACGAGCACCTGGTGCTCACTCCCAGCCTGGACTGGATGTTCGGCCAGCATATCAACCGTACCCATACCTATGTACTAGGTACCGAAGTGGACTACTCCAAGAGCTATGAAAACCTGAACTACGGCATCTACGCCGTATGGGGACTCCACCCCTACAAGGGCAAGGGAGTACACTCCTTCCTCTTGGAACCCAGCTTCAACTTCTACTTCTTCAATCTGGGATTCACCTACTTCTATACCATCACGGACAAGGATTACAAGGCCGAGCCCCAGCTGTTTACCGACGACCAGTACATGTTTGCCGTGGAACCCAGTTTCAATCTCCACAAGAAATTTACCATGGGCGTGTCTTACGAATACCACGACCCGGATAGAGAAGTCCACGGTGACGACTACACCTTCCTGGGCATGAACAACTACCTGTACCCCACCATGGGTAGCGAAATCGTGTTCTGGTTCGGCTACAATTTCAGCGACAACTTCGACACCGACTTCGCCCTGGGCATCAGCGGCAAGGTGGAATTTTAGGGATCAGGAATTAGGATCTAGGGTCTAGGATCTAGGGTCTAGGATTTGTAGGATATAGAAAGTGCCGGACGCTATGTCCGGCTTTCTTTTTTACACAAAAAAGTTTTGATAAATGCAGAGAGGCGGGACTGATCCCGCCTCTCTAAATTTCATTTTCTAATCCTAGTCTCTAGGTTCTAACCACTAATCTCTAGCCCCTATATCCTAGTCTCTACAATCTTACTGACCGAGGAACTTACGGCCAATACCGAATTCGTCCTTGTATTCCACGTAGTCAGGCACGAAGTCCTTGCCGAAGCTGAAGCTCACGTTCA
Source organism: Fibrobacter sp. UBA4375 (assembly GCA_002391195.1). Taxonomy (GTDB): domain Bacteria; phylum Fibrobacterota; class Fibrobacteria; order Fibrobacterales; family Fibrobacteraceae; genus Fibrobacter. Next base: position 19,785 of record DGRZ01000042.1, read on the forward strand.
AGGAGCACTGGAACTCGTTCATGAGCTTGCCCTTTTCGCCAGCCTTGATCTTCTGCTGCTTCTTTTCAATCTTTTCGTCACCCTTCTTGCCCACCAGGACTTCGGCTTCGCACCAGCCACCGGTAGCCTTGGCAATCACTTCCTTGCCGTCGGTAGAGACCAGCTTGATCTTGGAGGGGTCAAGTTCGGTGTTGTTGCCGGTAGAGGCCCAGAACTGGAGTTCGCCAGAGAGAGAACCCGGAGCAATCTTGATGGTGGGGAAAGCCATGACATAGCCCCACTTGTCGATACGTCGGTTCACCGGTTCGCCAATCTGTTCACCGAAGATGAGGAAATAACCGCGGGTGCCGATACGGCTCTTATTCAGCACAGCCTTCACTTCGGAGTTTTCGGGAGCCATTTCGGCAATCTTCATGATCTGGTATTCACGAACCACCGGGTCAGATTCTTCCTTAGCCGTGGGGAGGTTCTTGGCCACGTAGGCGTTTTCCGCTTCGGTGCGGATAGCCTTCACAGCACCTTCGGCCACGTTACGGGCCTTGGCGGTAGCGAGGGCGGTATCAATCTTGGCGAAAGCGTTGATGACGGTATTGTAATCCACGCCTTCCTGAGCGGCCTGCTGCTTACCCACATTGGCGAGGGTAGTCACATATTCTTCCACCACCACGTCTTCCTTGACTTCGGGCATATTCACGGAGGCCTTTTCGAAGTAACCGTTGATGAGGTCGCTGTTCAGGTCCTTCTTGGCTTCGATTTCGGCAGCACGGACCAGTGCCAGGGTGAAGTTATCGTAGAACTCGCTGGACATGCTGCCCTTTTTCTTGGCTTCCAGGTAGGAGTTGATGGCATTGCGGAAACGGCCTTCCTTGAGGTGTTCGTCACCGCGCTTTTCGTTGGTGCCCTTGCAACCAACCATGGTAAATGCCACGGAGGCAGCTAATGCAGCGATTAACAATTTCTTCATTTTATTAAATCCTCGAAGATTAAGTTCAAAAAGAAACCTTTTATCCGAAAAATTTGGATTTAGGACTTTCAAATTATAATTTAATTAAATAAATTTGGCCTATTACTATTACAGATAGTAAAATTTTATTAAAAAAGGGGCAAAATCAATGGAAATCCTGGTAGTCAGTCCAGAGGCCGGAAATTGGCGGACGCTGAGTCCCCTGGCCACCGCTGTAAACCGGATGACCTACGCCTTTGCAAGGGCCGGAGCCAACGCCCTGACTTGCTCCCCTTTCTACAAGCCCCTGTTGCAGGATCTGGAAGGTTACAGTTGCGTTTTCAGCGGCACTGAAAAGCTCCACGGCAAGCCCTACGAGATCTGGAAATCTCCGGGGGACCCCTTCCACACCTACATTTACAACGAAGAATATTTCGGCAGGCCCGACATCTATGGCCCTCCCGGGGACCCTCCCTACGGCGACAACCACCTCCGGTTCGCCTTCCTGGCTTCTGCCGCCCTGGACTACGCCCAGGAAACCGGCTTCAAGTGCCAGGCGATTCTCGGCCACGAATGGGGCGGTGCCCTGGCCGGAGCCCTAATCCACACCGTTTACCAAGAAACCTTTGGCCAGGTTCCCTTCTTCTTTACGGTCCACAACATTACCTACGATTTCCACGTATCTTCCAGCGAAATCGAGAACATCGGGTTACCCAGGAAAGATTTCAACATGGATGGCTACGAGTTCTGGGGCAAGGTGAGCCTTTTGAAGGCGGGCATCTGCTACGCCCACAAGGTGCTATTCCCCTCTCCGGGCTATCGCGATGCCATGATCAACACCAACTTGCCCGGCGGCCTCAGCGGATTCCTGATCCACAACCAGGACAAGCTTATTGGCGTGCAGTTTGGAGTCAGCTACCAGGTTTGGGACTTCAACAGCAAGGACAAGCTACCCATCAAGCAGGCAAAGAAGAAAGCCCGTGCCAAACTGGAGGGAATACTGGGGTGCGAGGTCGGGAACAAGCCAATCCTCTATGCCCACCTGGATCCCGAAGCAGGCAACACTTCGGAAACCCTTGCCACTATCCTTTCGGATATTGCCAAGCAGGACATCTTTATCGTGGTGGGCATCGCTCCCGACGATCCGGAATGGAACTACTACCAGGATGTTTCCAAGCAGTATCCGGGAATCATGGCGATTAGGCCTATTGAGACCAAGAGCGCCAGCGCCCTGCGCGACGTGCTGGCCGGTTCCGACATCTTGTTCGCGGCTAACCTGAAGGAGCCGTCTACCTCCATCATCTTGAAGGCCCTCGCCACAGGTACGCTTCCCCTTACCGGACGTAACGTCGGGGTGGCCACCATGCTGGACGACTACGCCCCGGAAACTTCGGGATGCGCCAACGCCTTCTTGGTGGATGACGCCAACGCCCCCCACCAGATGCTCCGTAGGCTGAAAGATGCCCTGCATGTTTACTACGAAGAAAGCGCCGACTGGGACAAGGCGGTGATAAACGCCTACAGTGGGTTCCACTACGAGTGGGACCGGACAATCGGAAAATATTTACTAATTTTGGGCGAGTTGGGACTTTAGCTCAATTGGTTAGAGCAGCGGACTCATAACCCGCTGGTTCCCGGTTCAAGTCCGGGAGGTCCCACGAAAGCCCCGAGATGTAAAAATCTCGGGGTCTATTTTTTTCCCAGCCACCATTTTTTACATTTAAATACAGAAGACAGCAACACGGAATAAAGTATGAAGACCGTCAAGAAACTTTCCTTAATCAGCACAGTCGCCTTTGCGATGTTCGCCTTTAATGCTTGCGACGACTCCAGTTCCGGCAGCGGGCCGGACGCAACGGGCGCAAAGGATCCTTCAAACAGTTCGGGACATTCGGACCCATTCGACTTCGACTGCCACATCTACCAAAAAAGCAACTGCGATTTCAAGATTACGGACGCTTCCTGGGAAATCTCCATTGCAAAGTATGGTCACTGCAGCAACATTACCACGGGAACGGAAGATACCATTTGGGTGTCCAAGATCTATACGCCAAATGAAACCGGCTATACTCTAGAAGACAGCTGGAGTATCACTGGATTCGTATTCGAAAGCAACTGTAGGAATTCTCCTCAGGGCGTTGTATACGAAAATGAAAGCGACACCCTAAATGTCAAGAGGATGTGCAACCCCACAACGCACTCTTCCGAAATGATTAGGCCCTATGAATACGAAAAGGTCGGCAAAACTCTCGAGAGCCTGTACGAAGAGGCGCTAAAGGAATGCGAATCCGCAAATACTGAGGAAGATTGGTAACTGCTACATTCAAGAGCAAGAGGTATCATCATGAGCCGTATCGACAATCGTAAAAATGACGAGATGAGAAAAATCAAGATGACCACCGGGTTCGTGTCCAGTGCGGACGGATCCGTGCTCATCGAGATGGGACACACCCGAGTGCTGTGCAACGCAACGCTTTTACCCGAAGTCCCCAAGTGGCTCGCCGGCAAGGGCCGTGGCTGGATTACTGCCGAATATTCCCTGCTGCCCCAGAGTACGGGCCAGCGAGTGGAGCGGGAACGGAAAGGCGCCAGCGGACGTACGCAAGAAATTCAACGTCTGGTGGGTCGTTCGCTCCGAGGAGCCGCCAACCTGAACGCTCTAGGCGAACACGCCCTGGTGGTGGACTGCGACGTGATCGAGGCCGACGGCGGGACCCGTACCGCAAGCATCATCGGAGGCTTTGTGGCACTGGCTCTCGCCCTCAAGAAGGTGAAGCCTACCATTGAAGTTACGGAACAAGTGCTGCTGCACAACATCAGTGCCATTTCCGTAGGCGTCATCGACGGAGAACCCCGTCTGGACCTGTGCTACGAAGAAGACAGCCGCGCCGACGTGGACATGAACATCGTGATGCGGGACGCCGCCGAATACATCGAACTGCAGGGCACCGGCGAACACGCCTCCTTTGACCGCAAGACCCTGGACGCCCTGCTGGCCCTAGGCGAAAAGGCCTGCAAGGAAATCAAGGATATGCAGATGTCCTTGATTGGCGGGGAACTGCCGTAAAGGACTAATCACATTCATCAAGCCAGCCCAGCGAATGTATGGTGAATTCGCTGGTCCATTCGTTGATATTCCCATTTTGCAACACAATATTCAAGCGGACTACATTTTCTGTAGCCGTAGCGATGGTTGTGGAATGATTTTTATCCCAACCCGATTGCGAAAACGCGCTCCAGGGGATTTTTAAAGTCTTGCCGTTTGTCTCACTAAGCGGGGCTTTCCAAATATCGAAACCATAAACATCCGTATTCCACTCCAGTTCCACATACATTGGGGACCCAGAAAGCGAATAGTCCAGACAGAAACCTTCATGGGAGGAAATATCTATCGCGGATTTTGATTTCGTCCAATAAAAACCAATACCGCCAATAGCTGGAGAATCGGAAGCACCTCCCGCAGTAGATATAGTCACCCGAAGTCCCTCGCCATCAACCAGATTGCCGCCAGGGATAATCGTGCCGTCCGATATATCCGCCATTATTAATTTCCAGGAGCCGTCCGAATTCCGATCAATAGGAGTAAATCTAGCCACTGTTCCCGGATTTTCTTCAGTACAATCATAAGCAAACCACCAGCCCTCCGTGTTTTGGAAACAAGACGTACCGTAGTCATCCATTACTCCAGGGTCTCCGCCAGTACACTCCACCACTTCCGGCGTCTGAACTTGATAGAACCGTTCGGGATTCATATTCCAAAGCGATCCAGTAACCAAAGCTTTTTCCTTCCATTCTCCATCACTACAGATATGTTCACCATCATAACTGTTGCCATTTTGGGACTCGTCACAAAGCCCCCACAGGGCCTCATATTTTGTCGCCTTGCGCCAGGCCCCGTCAAAAATGTAGACCAGCGTATCCGTCACTGCACCATTCTTCCGTTCTCCATATTCTCCAGCGTTCCAGGGCTTGTTGTTCACATAATCGTACATTTCTCGTTCATCTTCCGTGGTCTCGCGCCATTTTTCTCCATCGTAGGCATAGTAGTTGTTCGTAACGGCGCCCTTGCGGACCTCTCCTGTAAAGCCGGCGGTCCAAGGACTTTCGTTTACATAGTCATAGGTGTCCTTCTCAAAATCGGTCATTTCCCTCCAGGCTTTATTTTCGCAAACGAAATACATCGCCTTCTTGGTACTCTGCCTGTTGCCATTTTTCAGAATCTCACCGCTGTTTTCTGTAGAACATACGCCCAACCTGTAGTTGGAATACCAGAAATGACGCACATACTTTTCAAATTCAGGAACGGGGCCCAGTTTCCAGTCGGCAACATGCTTGCGGATGGAGTCCAAATAACCCTCATGATCCTGCGTTTCCGCCCAGTCCGCAATCTCCGTCTTGACAGCTACATCATCCCATTTGCCATCTTCTTCCAAATCATTCACCACACTTTGAAGCAAAGACGTTAGTTTTGCCACAGAGCGGTCTCCCTGGAACATGACGGAGAAGGCAAGCAAAGCGCCATCGGCTTCAGAGGATCCTACAATGTTCAGGTCTTCGGAACTGGCAAATTCTTCGCTGCCCGTGATGTCCAGCATTGCAAGAACTTCTTGTTGGGCTTGGGCCTTGGCCTTGTATACCTTCATCTTCTGCTCTTTGACCAGGTAGACTACGCGCTGGTATTCCAAGTGCGTAAGCAGGTTGATGTTCACCAGGCCTCCATCACGTTTGCGAACATCAGTAATGGCGTACAGGGTAATGGGAGCCTCTGATTCCTTTCCGGAAACCTCGTTACGGTAATAGCCTTCGGCGTGAAGCTCCACATACTGGCTCACCATGGTACGGGCATTGAGTTTAAACTTTCCGTCATCCGTCTGGATTTTGGTTTCAAAGTTGAGACCTGTCTGGTTCAAAGTCCGCCCACTTTCCAGTTCCAGGACTCGAACTTTGGAACCGCTCAAGAACGGTCCCTTTTGCATGTAGCCGTTTACACCTTCCATAGAAGTGGGAATGGCTTCGGGATCAACATTCTCTTCTGAAGACGAAGAATCCTCGCTCTCGGCGAAACTGCTAGACGATTTTGATTCCGCATTCTTTTCAACAGAAGAAGAAGATTCGTCATCAATTACGGAGGCGTCGCTAGACTGCAACGACTCCTGTTCGTCGGCACTACTCCCGTTGTCCCCACCACAAGCGGTAAACAACGATATCACCGAAATAACGCAAAAAAAGAAAACCTGTCGAGAAGATATTTTTTTATACATCATCTCCCCCCCTTAAAAACTTCTAATCTAAATATATAACATCCAGATAAAAAAAGAACTCCGGCACCAGGACCGGAGTGGTAAAACGCACTCTATCCTTTAATTACAGCAGAGCGAGGCTCGGGAACACTCCCATCACCAGCAAGGCCACGGCCGCAGCTGCCACGGTAAACTTCAGCATATAGCCAAAGACCGCATTGTCCGCACACTGGCACTTACATTCGCAGGTTTTCTTGGCAGGCGCAAACAGCACATAGGCAATGCGCAGGTAGTAGGCCGCAGCCACCAAGGAGAAGCCAAAGCCCGCTACAGCAATCCAGGACATGCCAGCAGAAAAGGCTCCCGTAAAGAGTACGAACTTGGCAAGGAACCCTGCAACAGGGGGAAGCCCGGCCAGCGAGGCAAGGCAAACGGCCACCGCCAGCGACACGAAAGGACGCCTGCGGCCTGCACCCTGCAAGTCGTCCAGGGTTTCGTTCTTGTCGTCTTTACCCGCCAAATAAGCAACCCCGGTAAGGGCACCGGCAGAGGCCACGGCATAGGTAATCAAGAAATAGAACATGGGACCAAACTGAACCTTGCCAGAAACCAAGTAATCGGGCAGCAACAACCCAATCAAAATAAAACCCGCATTCATCACGGCGGAGAACGCCAAGATGCGGCGGATGGATTTTTGCGCAAGACCTCCAAAAGCTCCAATTGCTATGGATAGAATAGCAACAATCATTACCATCACGCCCAGGGATTCGGACTGGGAATCAATGGTCACCGGTTCGGCCAAATTCCAGGCAGGAGCGGACGAAGCCTTGGTCACCAGCACAGAGAGCCAGATAGAGCCGAGAGCAGCAAGAGCGGCCACCTTCACGACGGCAGCCATAAAGCCCGTAACGGCCACGGCGGCACCGGTATAGACATCGGCTACCCAGTAGTGAACCGGAGCGGCACCGGCCTTGAACAGCACACCGAAAAGCACCATCAGCACACCGATAGCGTAGAGCGGTTCACGCCACAAAATGCAGCTTGAATAGAAGCTGGTGGTTCCCGTAGCACCGTAAATCATGGCCACACCATACAGGAAGATAGCGCTGAAGATGGCTCCCGACACAAAATACTTGAACACGCCTTCGGAAGAATTGGTGTTCCTGCGACGGAGCCCCACCAGGGCGTACACCGGGAAAGAGGTCAGCTCCATGGCGATGAACAGGGCCAGGTAATCGACGGCCTGGATCATAAGCAGGGCGCCGCCCGTAGCCAAAAGCATGAGACCGTAGGGTTCACCACCCTTATGCTTTTCGTGACCCAGAGTCCACTGGATGCCAGAAATACCAAGGAGCGTACAGAAGAGAACCGCTCCCGTCAACAGGCGACGGATTGGGTCCATGGCGAACAAATTGAAAAGCGTATCCGGAGAAAGAAGCACACAAGACGCCATGGCAAGAGCCACAAAGAATGCAGCCGACCAAGGCAGAACCTTGTGCTTGTTTTCGTCCTTGATAAAGGGTTCCGCGGCAATGGAAACCATGGCCCCGAGAATCACAAGGATTACCGGCATAAGATTGATGTAATTACTCATTTTCGGATGCCTCCGTCTTTTCAGTTTCTACCGCAGGCGGTTCAGCCCCTGCCGCAGAAGAATCCGTACCCACCGCAGCCGCTTGTTCCTCGGCCGCTCCCTGAGCCTCGACGGAATCCTCCGCCGCTTCAGAAGCGGCCACGGCGGAATCCACGGCCAGAGTTTCTGACTGAATCTGGGCAAGCAAGGCCTTGCGTTCTTCTTCCGTAAATCCGGAAGCGGCAAGAGTGGAATCCAGTTCCCGCAACTCTTCGGCAGTCATGGGCTGTTCTGCAGGTTCTGTAACCTCCTCTACAACTTCCGTCGTCAATTCTTCGGTAATTCCCTCGTCGAACAGGTGCAAGGAATTGGTCACGAATGCGGGGTGCAGACCGAAGGCCAGAAGCAGCGCCAGCATGGAACCGAAGGCAACCCCTTCCAGGGCCGTGGTCCTTGTACCTTCCTGGTACTCACGGGCGGGCTTGCCGAAGAGCACCTTCTGGATAAAGCGGAGCACGTAAGTCGCCGAAAGAATCAGGCAGAAACCGCCCACCAATGCAGGCAGGGGTCCCAAATCCCACAGGGAAAGGAGCACTGTAAATTCGCCCACGAATCCGGCAGTACCGGGAACGGCGAGAGCCATGACGCCAGCCGCACCGAAGAGGAAACTGAACACGGGATTCTTTGAAGAAAGACCGCCCATTTCGTTGATGTTGCGGGTGCCGGTCATGCGTTCGGCAACGCCCATCAAGAAATACTGGACACCGGCAGAAATGCCGTGGGCCACCAGAAGCACCAACACCGCGGGGAGCATGGCTTCGGAAAGGCTGAAGACACCTGCCACCGCAAAGCCCAGGTGGCTCATGGAACTATAGGCCAAGAGCCTCTTGCCGTCGGTAGCCCGGAGCGCCATGAGGGCTCCATAAATCGCCGTACCGAGGCCAAGCCACATAAGGCCAGAGATGTAATTCAAGTTCAAGGGGAATATGGGCAAGACCCAGGCGATAAAGCCGAACACGCCCGCCTTGCTCATGGCACCCGTAAGGATTGCAGACAGAGGTGCAGGAGCTTCGGCATAGGTAATGGCTTGCCAACCATGGAAGGGGAAGATAGGAGTCTTCACCAAGAAGGCAAGCAAGAAGCTGAGCATCACCAGGGTCTGGGTATCTGCAGGCAAACTCTGGATAGCCACCGCCATAGAGAGCAACAGGGAATTGTCGGCTATGGTCAGCAAGTACCAGAGGGCCACCATCATGGGAGCAGAGCCCACCAGAGTGTAGATGGCAAATGTCATGGCCGCCGTAGTCCTCTTTTCGCCACCGAAAGCCGCAATCAGGATTGCCGCAGGAATCACCATGGCTTCGAAGAAGAAGAAGAACAGCACGGCGTCTGCCGCGAGGAAGGTTCCGTTCATGGCGCCCATCAAGGCGAAGATGCCGATGGCGAAATTGCGGTAGCTCTTGCCTGTAATGCTACGGGCAGAAATCAGTGCCACCAGGGAAAGACCGCAAGAAAGGAACACCATCCAGGCGCCCAAGCCGTGGGCGTAGAGGTAGTAGTAAACCGGACCGCGGGTTCCCGGAATGTGGAACCATTCCACAGGGGTGGTCGCCTGGTTACCCGTGACAATCAAGGCCACGGACATGGCCGCAAAGGCCACACCCATGAGGATTGCCATGCGGGAAGACGCACTGGAGTCTTCCTTGGAGTTGAGCACCATCAGGATGGCGGCAACAAAGGGCGCGATAACGAGAAGATTTAACAACATTAGACGAGTCCTCCCGAGAAAATGACCAGCATTACAAGGAGTGCAACCCCTGCAACGCTAAACGAGAGCTGGAGACGAACCTTGCGGACCTGGAGGATAGACGCCCCGTCGCCGAGGATTTCGACGATGGCGGCAATGGTCCACTGGATTGCCTGCAGTACCTTTTCCACCACCACGTCGCAGAACCAGGCCAGAATGTTCACAACCGCAATGAAGGCGCAGTGGATGTAGTCCCAAAGGAACGTCCAGGAAGCGGCGCTGCCTTCGGGAACCGTAGAGGCTCCCTTGACGCCGATGATACGGGCGCGGCTGAAGACCTTCCAGGCGATATACATACCGCCGAGGGCGGCCAGCGTGCCAAGAGCGGCAAAGATGACCGGGTTCACGTGGGCGGCAGGATTTGCCGCCAGGTAAAGAGCCTGGGCCTGCCCCACCACAGAAGCCATGCTGTCGCGGAAGAAGGTAAGGCCAATGGAATCAGCCCACAGGTAACCGGAGAAGATTGCACCGAAGGCGAGAATCACCATGGGGAACAGCATCACAGCCGGAGCCTCGTGGATATGTTCCTCGGTTTCCTTATCACCGCGATATTTGCCAAAGAAGGTCATGATAATCAGGCGGCCCATATAGACCGCGGTAATCACCGCCGTGGCAAGACCCACCACATAAACGATGGGGCCAAGAATGGGGCCACTCACGAAAATGCGTTCCAGAATCAAGTCCTTGGACCAGAATCCCGCAAAGCCAGGGAAGCCCACAATGGCGAGGAAGGCAAAAATCATGACGCAGGCCGTCACGGGAGTCTTGTTGATAAGCCCGCCCATACGGCGCATGTCCTGCTCCCCGGCGAGGGAATGGATAACCGCACCGGCCCCAAGGAACAAGGCCGCCTTGAAGAAGGCATGGGTAAACACATGGAAAATGGAAGCGTCAAAGGCACAGACGCCAGCCGCCATGAACATGTAGCCCAACTGGGAAATAGTCGAGTAGGCCAGAACCTTCTTGATGTCGTTTTGCAGAAGGCCAGCGATAGCCGCCCAGAGAGCCGTGAACATGCCCACGAAAACGATAATCAAAAGCACATGTTCCAGCAGGCAGAACATCATCGAGAGACGGGCCAGCAGGTAAACGCCGCTGGTCACCATGGTGGCCGCATGAATAAGGGCGGACACGGGGGTCGGACCCGCCATGGCGTCGGGAAGCCATGTCAACAGGGGAATCTGGGCCGACTTGCCAGTGCAACCGATAAAGAAGAGGAGTCCTGCAAGAGAAAGGGGCAGAACCAGTTCCACAACCTCGCCGGCGCCAATCACCATGTTGATGAAAGCGGCAAGACCGTCGTAGTTCAACAGGCTGGAGCCACCGATAGTCACAAGGGTAAGCATGCCCAACAAGAACCCGATATCGCCCACGCGGTTCACGATAAAGGCCTTGTTGGCCGCCTTGCAGTTCTTGATATCCTGATTCCAGAAGCCGATAAGCAGGTAAGAGCAGAGGCCCACGCCTTCCCAACCGAGGAAGGTGAGAAGCAGGCTGTCGGCAAGCACCAACACCACCATGCTGAACAGGAACAGGTTGATGTAGGCGAAGAACCTGGCAAAGCCACGGTCGCCGTGCATATAACCGATGGAGTACATGGCGATGAGGGAGCCGATGCCTGTCACGAACAGGAGCATGATGCGGGAAAGTCCGTCGAACAGGAAACCGATATCCGCCCGGAACAGGGGAATATCAATCCAGTTGCAGAGGGTTTCCCTGAACCCGGCCTCGGGCATGCTGCAGGCAAGGATTGCCACCACGGCAAAGGAGAGTGCCGGGAACAACACCGCAAGAGTCCCGACGAGACCTTCGGAGGGGCCCTTCTTTGCGCCCGAAGAAACCACGGCGATGGTTCCCAGAAGGATAGTACCGATCAGGGGGAAAAGAGGAATAAACCAAAGTGGTAAATGTGTCATAGCCTACCCCTTCATATCCGAATAAGAATCCGCATCAACGCTTTCCTTGTTACGGAAAATCATGATGACCATGGCAAAGCCCACGCAGGCCTCGGCCGCCGCCACCGCTATGGAGAACAGCGGCACAATCTGGCCCGTAACGCTAGCCTCTGCAGGAAGCGTCTTTGCAAAGCCCACAAAGGAGAGGTTCACGGCGTTCAGGGCCAGTTCTACGCCCATGAGCACAAAGAACAGGTTGCGGCGGGCAACGGCGACGATGATGCCGATGGCGAAAATCACCAGGGCAAGAATCTGGATGTATAACGGTTGGAGTTCCATCAGTGCTTATCCTCCGTATTTTCGCTAATCACAGAACCAAGGTGTCTCTTGGCAAGGAAAATGGCCGCCACCATCGCCGAAAGCAACAGCACGCCAATCACCTCGAACAAAAGGAAATACCCGGGGCCCGTAGAGGCCATGTTGAACAGGGTTTCCGAAGTCACCTTCACGGAACCTGCCACGGTTGCAGAATCAAATGTCATGGTGGAACGCAGCAAGGCAAAGCCCACCATGGCGGCAAGAACAAGAACGGCGGGGATAATGAAGAAAGACACCCCGTCGAACATGGGGGTCCGCTTATCCTTGGCACCGTTCAAGACCATAATCACAAAGGTCACGAGCATCATGATAGCGCCCGCATAGACCATAATCTGGACAACTCCCAAGAAGGGGCTGCCTACAAGGCCGTAGATGCCGGCCAGGGAGACCATGGACACCACCAGGGAAAGAGCGCCGTACAGAGGATGCCTAGAGAGGAGCACGCAAAGGGCGGCCCCTACGGCAATCACGGCGAGAATAATAAAGTAAACGAGAGCGAGCATTACTTAACCTCCATTCCCCAGGTTTCCAGAGCCTGCTTGTTCAGAGTTCCGCCAGGAGCCTTCTGGCTCTGCTCGTCTTCGGGATAGTCGGCAGGATTCCAGTTGGTCAAATCGTAAAGGCTAGAGACGAATTCGTCGCGAGTGCGGTGTTCGAAGCTGATTACCTTGGTATCCATACGGAGCGCATCTACCGGGCAAGCCTCGACGCAGAGACCGCAGAACACGCAGGTCAGGTGGTCGATGTCAAAACGCATCACCCGCTTTTCGATACGGGGATCGTCGCTCTGGGTAGCCTCGATAAAGATGCAGTGAGCAGGGCAAGCCGCAGCGCACATGCCGCAGGCCACGCAACGGGGAGTCCCGTCGGGGCGAAGCATCAGACGGTGCTTGGCACGGTAGGTGCTGCGCACTTCGGGCTGGCCTTCGGGGTAAGAGATGGTAGGCAAGCTGTCGTAGTCGAAAAGACCGCGGGCAGCGTGCTTGAGTGTTGTCCACAGACCGCGAATGGCCTCAAAGATATAGAGGCGTTCACCCAGGGTCATGGGTTTCTGTCTAATAACGCGCATTAGTTACCCCCTACGAGTTTGGCGATGACCGCTGTCACCACGAGGTTGATGAGGGCGATATTCAAGATAATCTTCCAGCCGAGATGCATCACGTGGTCATAGCGGAAGCGAGGCAGAGTCCAGCGGACCCAGATCCACACCCAGCAGAAGAACACGCTCTTGACCACAAGCACCAGCAAGTGGATAAGGGCCGTACCCACGGCGGTAGCAAGGCTACCCACGGCAAAGCCGTTCACCACGAAGTTCGCGGGATTGTAGAACAGCCAGGCACAGACGCCCAGGGCGACAAACACCACAACAGCCACCCAGGCGATGAGCTTGTAAAGCTTGTATTCCTGCAAGATTTCCATCTTGTTGGACTGGGCACGCTTGGCGAGCTTTGCGGAATAGCGGTAAATCAAGTGGAGGAACGCGAGAGCGAGGAAGGCGAGCACGCCAAAGAGGATGGCGAGAGAGCCCCCCATGTGGGCCTGCATGGTTTCCGTAGTCACGAAGGGCACGGAGTAGCCGCCCAAGAAGAGGGTCGCGATGAGGAAGCTGTTGATGCAGATGTGGGAGTATTCACCCATGTAGAACAGGCCGAACTGCATGGCACCATATTCGGTATGGTAACCGGCAACCAGTTCGGGTTCGCCTTCGGCCACGTCAAAAGGAGCACGGCCCGTTTCGGCGATGCTCGCGATGAGGAAGCAGAAGAAGGCCACCGGCTGGACCACAATGCCCCAGGCGTGGTGTTCCTGCCAGTTCACGATATCGGTCAGGTTGAAGGAGCCTGCAAGGAGCAAGATGCCCATCATGGAAAGACCGAGACAGACTTCGTAGCTGATGGTCATGGAACTGGTACGGAGCGCTCCCAAGAAGCTGTACTTGGACTTGGACGCCCAACCGGCCAGCACGGCACCGTAAGCCGAAAGGGATGAAAGGCCGAATAGCAGAAGCACGCCCACATCGGAATCCACGATAGAACCCGCGATGCGGACCGATTTGTCACCCCATTCAAAGACCATAGGGCCAAACCAAGGAATCACGCAAGGGCTGAGGAACACGATGGCGAACGGGATGGCGGGCGCCACGTAGTACAGGAACTTATTCGCACCCTTGGGAGCAAACATTTCCTTGAAGAACAGCTTGGTGCCGTCGCACATGTTCTGCACGTATCCCAGCAAACGGATCTTTCCGAAATAGGGAATCTTGATATAGGAACGGTTCGGGCCCTGACGGTCTTGCATAAAGCCCGCGCCACGGCGTTCCATAGGAATAAGCAAAAGGATGTAGAGGACCGGCACAAAGCAGAAAGCGAACTTTCCGATAGTGATGAGCCATTCCACCCAGGTCTTGGATTCAATAATATCCATTATGCTTCACCTCCTTCGAGGAGTTTGCCTGTACTCTTGATGGTATCGTAAGAAAGGCCAGAAAGTGCCGCAGCGTACTTGCCCGCATGTTTAAAGGCGTCTGCCGCAGACTCGAACATACAACCGGCCAGTTCCGAAAGGATTTCGTAGGCCGGGCGGATCTTCTCGTCGGGGCATACCGGGCAGGCATTCAGCTTTTGCAGAATGTTCAGGCTGTTCACCATAGTGCCCTGGACTTCGCTCCAGTGGCGCACACCGCAAGAGAGGGTGCCGTGGGCGGCGGTCTCGTCGTTAAAGGCCGAAAGCACCACGCGGTTCTGGATCTTTTCGAGGGCGGAAGCCTGAGAGGCATCTTCGCCGAAGATATCCAGGTTCACGGTCAGGAGCAGCTTGAATTCGCCGGCACGCTTCGTGAGGTCGGCGAGGTTGTTTTCGGGGACGCCCATGAGCTTGAAACCTGCACGGTTGGCCATGGGGTCGCCGCTCATGGCGATACCGTCGGGAGAACCCACCTTCTTGAACGTACCGCCAAACAGCTCGGCGCTGTCACCGAGGGAATCCTTCAGCATGCGGAGGGCCGCAAGGTCCTCAATGGTGCAGGTTCCGCCAGCGGCAAGGGCAATCTTGCCCCCCTCAGCCTTGACTCCGGAAACCAGGTTCTGGATTACATGGAATCCCATGAACGGAAGGCGGTTCTTGCCGAAGTTCTGGAACGCAAGACGGCTGGTGTTAGAAAGCCAGCTGCGGTTCACTTCGGGATTACAGCGGGGCATCACGCGGTAGATGCGGCCGTCGGCATGGTCCAGCCAGATGTTTGCACCGAGGGAATCGTCCATAGAAACCGTGGGCGTGTGGGAAAGGAGCCAGACGCGCTTCTGGAAACGGAAGTACTTTGCCGTCATGGCGCCCACCGGGCAAACGTCGGTGACGCACAGGTCATATTCGTGGTCCAGCTTTTCGCCGGGGAACGTAGTGATGTAGGTATGGTCGGCACGGCCCGCCAGCTGGAGCTGTTCGGAACCGGCGATGCTACGCATAAAGCGCACGCAACGGTCGCACTGCACGCAGCGTTCTTCGTCCAGCAAAACGCGGGGGCCTAAGTCCACGTGCTTGCCGCCCCGGAGCTGGCCCTTGGCGTCAATGAACTGGTGGGCAGGATTGCCGTGGTAGTTCTTGCCGTATTCGGGACGCATGCGGGATTCGTTCTGGCCCGCTTCCATATAGTTTTCTTGCAGGGTGCACTCGCCGGCCTTGTCGCAGATGGGGCAATCCAGCGGGTGGTTCACCAGCATGAACTCCTGAGTGGCCCTGCGGGCGTTTTTCACGCGGGCGCTGGAGGCCGGAGTGTAGATTTTCATACCCGGGGCTACCGGCGTGTAGCAGGCAATCACCAGCATGCGACCGCGGGGGCCTTCTTGCTCCACCAGGCACTGGCGGCAGTTGCCCGACACCGGGAGGAACGGGTGGTAACATACGTGGGGCGTTTCGATACCCACGGCCTTGAGGGCTTCGAGAAGATTCGTATCGCCAGGAACCATCACCGGCTTGTCGTCCACGAAGATTTCCACCTTCGGGCTGTTCTCGGTCGGGAGTTTCGGCATGTTGTAGTAGTTACTCATAATATTACCAGAAAATTCCAGGACGATAGGTTTCTTGAACACGGGGTTTGGCGTGGTCCGGGTTCTTTGCGATGTATTCGTCAAAGTCGGCACGGAACTTGGCCGTATAAGAACTTACAGGGCCACCCAGCGAAATGGAAAGAGGACAAATGGTCACGCCACCGAAACCGCCGCAGAGGCTCTGCATCAGTTCCACGTCGCCGTCGTGACCCTTGCCCGCGACAATCAGGTTCAACATGCGGTGCAGAAGACCCGTACCTTCGCGGCATGGCGTGCACTGGCCACAGGATTCGTGGCTGTAGAAGTTACCGAGGCAGTTCAGCAGGTCCACCATGTTGTGGGTATCGTTGATTACGATCATGGCGCCAGAACCGAACATGGTCTTCATGGAGGCGAGGCATTCGTAATCCATGGTGGCCACGGCCGCTTCTTCGGCAGTCAAGGGAGCGCAAGAGGAACCGCCCGGCAGCACGGCCTTGAGCTTTCCGCCCACCACGCCGCCGGCGTAGTCGTTGATCATGGTCATCATGGGAGTGCCGAGAGGAGCTTCATAGACACCCGGATTCTTCACGTCGCCAGAAATACAGAACACCTTGGTTCCGCCGGCACGGGGAGTTCCCATCCTGGCGTATTCTTCGGGTTCGTGGCTCAGAATCCACGGAAGGGCCATGATGGTCTCTACGTTGTTCACGCAGGTGGGGCTCTTCCAGGCGCCGCTCACCGCCGGGAAAGGCGGCTTAAGACGGGGCTGACCCTTCTGGCCTTCGAGGGAGTTGATAAGGGCGGTTTCTTCACCGCAGATGTAGGCGCCCGCTCCGCGATGGACAAAGATGTCAAAGCAGAACTTGGTGCCCATAATGTTTTCGCCCAGGTAACCGGCAGCGTATGCCTGGTTCAAGGCCTTGTTGATGCTTTCGATGCAGGGCAAAAATTCGCCACGGCAATAGATGTAGGCCGCACGGCTGCCCAGTGCCCAACCGGCGATAATCAGGCCTTCGATAAGGCGGTGGGGGTCTTCCAGCATCAAGAAATGATCCTTGAAAGTTCCGCCTTCGCCTTCGTCGGCGTTCACCACGATATACACGGGCTTGCCGGAATTGCGAGGAACAAAGCTCCATTTCATGCCCGTGGGGAACCCTGCACCGCCACGGCCGCGCAGGTTAGAGCGCTGCACGTAGTCGATGAGTTCGAACTGGCTCATGTTGAAGAGCTTTTCGGAAATATTGGCGTAGCCACCCAGCTTCTTATAGACCTCGATGTCCTGGGCGCCCTTGCCGAAGTTCGCTGTACAAACTTTTACACATTCAGCCATAATTACTTAGCCTCCTCAGCCGGCGCGGGCTTCTGAGTAGCGGTAGCTTCCTTGGAAGGTTTCGCCGTACGTTCGCCGGAAGTGGCAATCATGCGATACACATCGCCCACCTTGCCGTTTGCGTCGAGGAAACTCTTGTCCTTCACGCCGGGCTCGCCCACGGCGGCCCACTTGGAGCCGTTCTTCTTTTCCACCACCAACTTCGTGAATTCGGGAGCACCCTTCCAGGTGAGGGTGGCGCCAGCGTCATCGGCTTCGGCCTTCACGTTCAGCACCGGAGAAGGAGGTGCGTAGTCGGCCACCTGTGGCTTCGCCTTGGCGCCGGGAGCGCCAGGGTGTCCGCTGTGGCCCTTGACGATACCGCCCAACACATCGTGCTTGGGCATGTTGTCTTCGTGAGCGTAGCACCACTTGAGAATACGGTCAATGCTGTCGGTGGTAAGGGTAGTACCCGGTTTCATCACCAGCTGGTCCCCTTCCACGTCGGTGGCGAAATCGTCGTTCACCAGCATCATGGGGCCATTGCCGCAGCTGCCCAGGCATTCCACCTGGAGAATGGTGAAAAGACCATCGGGTGTAGTTTCACCGGTCTTGATGTTCAAGGCCTTTTCCACGTAGGCAATCAGGCTCGGGGCGCCCTTGATGGTGCAGCTGATGTTACGGCAGAACTGCAACAGGAACTTGCCCTTGGGAGCGTGGTTATACATGGTATAGAAGGTGGCAACGCCCAGCGCATGTGCAGGGGCGCAACCGCAAACATTTGCCGCCCAGCGGATACCTTCGGTAGGCACCCAGCCGAACACGCCCTGCACAAGCCAGAGCACTTCGAGCAAAGCCCCCTGCCCCACCGGATAGCGGCTCAGCAGGTCGGCGCAGCGTTCCTTGATTTCGGGAGTGTCGAGCTTTGCAAGCACTTCCTTGGGAGATGGCTGGGGAACGGCCTTGTTCACGTAACCGAAGGTCTGGCCCGGATCGGGCAGGGCTTCGATGGGCTGCGCGGGCCTGTCAAACTTCAGGCGATTATTGGAGACAAACTGAACAGCACCTTGGATATGTTCTCTCATCGGTCAAGTTCTCCAGCGATAATGTTGAGGCCCGAAAGTACGGCCATGGAGTCAGCCAGCTGACCGCCTTCCACAAGCTCGTGGAATGCGGCAAACTGCGTAAGGCAAGGCGGACGCACCTTGATGCGGTAGGGGTGGCCCGAGCCGTCAGAAATGATGGTGAAGCCGAGTTCGCCGTTGGCGCATTCGGACCCGCAGTAGTATTCCCCTTCGGGAACGCGGATACCTTCATAGACGCTCTTGAAGCGGCCAATCAGGCCTTCCATGTCCTGGTAGGCCAGCTTGTGCGAGGGCACGCGGATGCGTGGATCGACAATGTCGATGGGCCCTGGCGCAAGGCGCTTCAGGGCCTGGCGCACAATCTTCATGGACTCTTCGATTTCGGCGAGGCGGACCTGCAGACGGTCGTTGCAGTCGCCCTGAGTGCCCACCACCACTTCCCAGTCGTAGGTCTCGTAATCGTAGTAGGGTTCGTCCTTGCGAAGGTCAGATGCGACACCGCAGGCGCGGAGGCAGGGGCCAGTCCAGCCGTAGCTGATGGCCTTTTCGGCAGAAATCTTGCCGATACCCACGGTACGGTCCAGGAAGATACGGTTACGGTCCAGGCAGGCGTGCAAATCCTTCAGGGCCTTCTCGGTAGAATCAAGGGCCGCAAGGACATCTTGCTCAAAGCCGTCGTAGCTGTCGCGGGCAAGGCCGCCGATACGGGAGTAACTGTTGGTCAGGCGCGCACCGGTGAGCTTTTCCCAGATGCACATGATTTCTTCGCGGGGGTTGAAGGCATACATGAACGGAGTCGTGCCGCCCAGGTCCTGGAAGGCAGCCGCCACGCACACAAAGTGGTCGTTGATACGGCTAAGTTCGTTCACAATCACGCGGAGCACCTTGCAACGTTCCGTGATTTCTACGCCGAACATATTCTCTACCGCACGGCAGTAGGCTATGTTGTTCATGATGGCGGAGCAATAGTTCAAGCGGTCGGTATAGGGAACCACCTGCTGCCAGGTGCCACGCTCCACCATCTTCTCGAACCCGCGGTGGAGGTAGCCGATTTCTTCGACGCTCGCCACAATGGTTTCTCCGTCCAAGGCAGTCAAAAAACGGAGACATCCATGGGTGGCCGGGTGGCTCGGGCCCACGTTCAGGGGCATCAGGCTCTGTCTCTTGCCTCTATGATCCAGTACAATCATTCTTTGATACTCCCTTCCAAAAATTCGTTATCCACAGTTTCCACTTCCTTACTGCGCTGGACTACCCTGTAACCCAGGACTTCCAGACGCTTTTCCAGGGCCGGGAGCAAGTAGTCGTTGGTAGAGAGCCACTGACGCTTCTGGGCAGGATAATCCTTGCGGAGCGGATGGCCCACAAATTCCACATGGTTCAACAGGCGGCGGAGGTCCGGATGGCCCGTGAACACAATCCCGAACTGGTCGAACACTTCGCGCTCGTACCAGTTGGCGTTGGCATACAGGTCCGTAAGGGTGGGGACATTCAGGTCGGCTTCGGGAACCTGCACCTTCAGACGAATCCGGGCACCGGGAGTGGACATGCTCTTGAAGGCGTAGTCCACCGCAAAGCGGGGTCCTTCGTGATTCGGGTAAGTCAGGTAATCGACACCGGCGATATCTACCAGCATCTCGAACTTGATAGCCGACTCGTCGCGAAGGAACTGGACCGCATTGTGCAGATAGGCGGCAGGCACAACCGCCGTCACCGTCCACTTGTCCTTGGACTCCTTCGTCGCACCAAACTTTTCCTCCAGGACGGAGAAGATTTCATCTACGTTCACCATCTTCTACCTCTTCCAGAACTGGGTCTGTTCAACAAACTCTTTTTCTTTTTCGGCCACCAGTTCCTTGAACTCGGCAACCTTCTCGTGGGCAAACTCGCGGACCTCTTCCTTAGCCTCGGCGGTTTTCGCCTTGATCATTTCCAGCTGTTCCTTGACCCGCTCGGTGCGCTGTTTCATGTAGGACTCGTCCTTGATCTTCTTTTGCAGGTCGAACATGGCGTCGAAGAAGGCCTCCGGGCGGCTAGGGCAGCCGCCGATATACACATCGACGGGAATGATGTGGTCGATACCCGGCACGGTGCAGTAGCAGTCGTAAAATCCGCCGGAGCAGGCGCAGGCACCCATGGCTATGACCCAGCGGGGTTCGGCCATCTGCTCGTAGATGCGCTTGAGGATGGGGGCCTGCTTGTAGGTGATGGTCCCGGACACCAGAAGCACGTCGGACTGGCGCGGGGTAAAGCGCACGTATTCCGAACCGATACGGGAAAGGTCGTAACGGCCCACCTCGGTACTCATAAACTCAATCGCGCAACAGGCCGTACCGTAGGGGAACGGCCAAAGGGAATTCGTACGGCCCCAGTTGACCAAAAAGTCAAGGGAGGACGTTATGAAATTCGGCTTTTCTGCCACATCAGTCATAAGGGTTTCCTCATAAAATTCGGCCCAAAAGATAGAAAAAACGGGGTTTTTCAAGGAATTTCAAAGTTTCATTAAATGAAAAAAGGCCGCCTAGAAACAGCCACTTTATACCCTGATTTTACAGTCCGCCAAACGGCGATTCTGCAACCCCTTGACAATCAACGAATTAGGCTTTTATTCTGCCCAGTGGTTTCCGTTGTAGTGTCGGGCGGTGTCGCTGGAACTTCCCGTTTCTCCTGCGGAGGATATTGTGTGAACTCGATAGGCATACCTCTCCAATCATAGGAAATTTTCAGGCAATCAACACGCCAGCATCAGGGCTTCACTGTCACGAATTGCTGTTTCTTGCTCTTGGGCTTGTCCGGTATGGACAACTTCAACAAGCCCCGCTCTACCATCGGGAAAATGTGCCTTGTCATGAGATAGGCAATGGTGATATCATCCTTGAAGCGTTCTTCCAGTTCGCCGCGTGTCCTTGGCCTTGTGCAAAAATCAAGGATACTCTGCTGGAACGGGGTCAAGGGTTCTTCTTTTTTCGCGATAGTGTTGTACAACGTAACGCGGAACACTCCGTAGGTGCTCTCGAACTTGGGTGGCTGCAGGCCGGCCTCCTCCATGGCACGCTTTATTGTGGGAATACCGCTATAGCGGTTTTCCGTCTGCCCTATGACTTCGAGGGCATTTGCCAGGTATGGGTTTCGCGTATCCGCGCCGAACTCTCCCAGCGTCTCGATGCGGTTCCGTCCATAAAGCCCTCCGGGGTTTTCCACCTCGATCCTGTCAGAAAACATCCTGATGGTGACCGGGCAATTGTCCGTATGGATGCTGTAGTCCCTGTGGACAAGCGCGTTGATGATGATTTCGCGGATGGCGACAACCGGATATTCCGGCCTGTCCATGCGGTTTCCCGTCCGTTCATCAATCGTGGTGCAGGTCTTCATGTTGCGCATGACGAACGCCACGGCCTCGTCACGCATTTGCCGGACCGACCCCTCGATGCGTTTGTTGTCGATGAACCTGGCTCCGGATTCTCCGACGGTGCCGATTTCTGTCCCCGCGACGGAAACCGCCGTGATGCAGAGCCCGGGGAAGAATCCCTGCGGATAAGCCCCGAACATAAGGAGTCCCGCAACAGTCGGGTGGCCGTTCGCTACGAATCCCTGCAAACTTAGGCAGCGTTCCATGGGAAGCGAGGCGATGGCGGGCTTCTTTTCCCGCAGCTCCAGCATATATTTTTTCAGGGCGTCCGTTCTCAGTTCCTTTTCGCCGGCGCGTTCCACGACCCGCAACTCGTCCTCGATTTTTTTCTTGAACGCCTCGTAGGTATAGACCTCGTATTCGGTCATCTGGCGGTCGCTTTCGCCGACACGGACGCAGGAGCCGCGCAACCTGCCGCCACCCTTGTAAAAACAGGGCTTCTGGAAAACGTCGATCTCGGGGATTTCCGCACTTACAACCGCCTTTCCGTCAAAGACCGTCGTCGTGCAGAGTGCCTTTACGGGCGGCTCCATCTGCAGGCACTGTTCCGATATCTTTTTTATGAGGTCGGCAGCGTCATATACCCCGCAGACCTGGAAATCGTTTTTTTCGTCGATACCGAAAAGAATCACCCCTCCGTCCTTTTGATTCGAGAACGAGGACAGGGTATCGAAAAGTCTTGGGCAGCCCGCCCCGGCCTTCTTGATTTCAAGGTGGCTGTTCTCGCATTTCTGCTCAAGAACGGTTCTGATAATCGAGTCAAGTTTCTTTTCGAGCATTTTTGACGAATCCCTTTTTCGTTAAATTTAATCAAAAATTCGTCAAAAATCAATATTTTTCGCTTAATTTACTACATTTTCATTTAAAATTCGTCAAAAACACCTTAAAAACCACCAAGCAGTCTTCAGATTCTGAAACATTGCGAAAAAAAATGACTAAAAATACAAGATTTCGCAAAAGCTGACTTTTATTCCGCCCAGTGGTTGCCGTTGTAGTGGCGGGCGGTGTCGGCGTCCATGCCGATTTGGCGCACCAAATCTTCAAGGCTTGCAAACTTCTGTTCGGGCCGGAGGTAGGTGAGCAAATCCAAGGAAAGGGGCTTGCCGTAAATGTCTTCGTCAAAATCTAGAATGTAGGCCTCGATGGCCAACTGGTGATTGCCCGTAGAGGGCTGCATGCCGATGTTCACCACCGCACGGAAAATCCGTTCGGAATCGAGCCGTGCCGAGGCCACATAGACCCCAATCTTGGGCAAGAACTTGAAGGGTTCCACCTGCAGGTTCGCCGTCGGGAACCCGATGGTGTGCCCCAGGCGCTTGCCCTCCACCACCGTTCCAGACAGACGGTAAGGCCTGCCCAAATAAGTCTGGGCACGGTCCACGTCTCCGTTCAAAAGGGCGTTGCGCACCGCCGAAGAGCTGACACGCTCCCCCTTGTAAAGCACGATGGAAAGCATCTGGGTAGAAAGCTCGGGAAACGCCGCCGTAATGGTCTCGTAGTTGCCCTTGCCGCCGGCACCGAAGCAATGGTCATGACCAAAGAACATAGAGCACACGCCCCGCTTTTCAATCAACTCTTTACGGACAAATTCATCAAAAGGGAGCCTCGCCAGTTCTTTCGTGAAGGGCATCACCAAGAATTCAAGGCCCAGGCTCTCTACGAATTCACGCTTTTCCTTGGTGGTGGTAAGGAGCAAGGGATCTCCTGGTTCACGGAGCACGTAGTTGGAATGGGGTTCGAAACTGATGACGGTGGGCACAAGGCCGTTTACCTCGGCCACGGCCTTCAGGGAACGGAAAAGCGCCTGGTGACCCAGGTGGCACCCGTCAAAATTTCCCATGGTTATGGCTCTTCTCTGTTTCACATTCACCAACATTCGTTTCTTACCTTGTCATCCCCGACTTTCTTTCTGTCATCCCCGTCCCGAAACAGGTCCGGGATAAACTGGCGGGGATCTCCCTTACTTATCCTCACCTAAATAGAATTTTGGGCAAATGCGCCCAGGCTCGAACCTGCAAAGGGAAAGGACTTCGCCCGCCCCATTGGCCACGAACACGTGACCTTCGGGCCCTACGCCCTCTACAGGCGTTTTCCAGGGAAGCCAATTGCCCTTGCGGATAATCCCCATCTGGGTATCGTCCAGACGCAACACCGGATAATCTAGAACTTTATCTACCGGCACCAGGTTTTCGGCCGTCAGGTTCTCGCCCTTGACCGCATTGTCCAGGGTGATGTTCCCTATGCGGTGGCGGCGAATCTGGGAAACGCAGCCGAAAGTTCCCAGGGCGTGTGCCAAGTCCCGCCCGAGGGAGCGGATGTAGGTTCCCTTGGAGCAGACACATTCCAGGTCGAAGGTGGCGAAGCTCTTACCGGAGCAGCCTTCGGTGACGCCGCCCGCCCCTACGATTTTCAAGGATTCAATGTGGATACGGCGGGGCTTCATCTCGAAATCCATGCCCCGTTCTGCCCAGTCGCTGGCACGGCGGCCGTCGATTTTTACGGCACAGTAACGCGGGGGAATCTGGTCGATGTCGCCTGTAAACTGCGGGAGGACCGCTTCCAAATCTTCACGAGTTAAACCGCCCTGGATCCTTCGGTTTCCCCTATCGCACTTCGTGCTCCAGGGTTCCCTCAGGATGACACCTTCATCAATTCCGAATTCCGAATTCCGAATTCCGAATTCACCTTGAACCACCACATCCCCGTCCCATTCCAGGGTATCGGTTTCGTAACCCAGATGAAGCCGGAAGGTATAGCACTTGTCCTTGGCCTCTACAAAAGGAAGCAGCCGGGTGGCACGTCCGATGGCGGCCACAATCAGGCCCGATGCCCGCAGGTCCAAGGTTCCCGCATGACCCACGCGCTTTGTAGAAAAGACCCTTTTCAGCGGGAAAAGGGCCTTGAAAGAAGTTTCACCGGGATTCTTGTCCAGCAGGACAAATCCAGAAGGAGTCAAGCTAGAGTTCCCCCTTCTGCTTCAGTTCGGCCAAGATGGATTCGATACGCATGGCGTGTTCCAGGTTCTCGTCCAGAACAAAGTTCAGCTCCGGAATCTTCCGGATCTTGAGGGCCTTGCCCAGGACTCCACGGATAAATCCGGCGGAGTTGTTCAGCCCCACCAGGGTGTCACGCTTTTCCTTGTCGGTGCCCATGACGGACACGAGAATCTTCGCATAGCTCAAATCCTCGGTGATGGTCACCCGAGTAATGCTTGCAAGGCTGCTCACGCGAGGGTCCTTCAGGCCTTTCTGCAAAAGCTTGCCGATTTCCTCGCGAAACTGCTCATCTAATCTGTCGGTTCTTCTACTCATTCGTACCAACGGTTAGGCCCTTAGGCCGTAAACAGTGGTTAGTAAACAGTGATTAGGAAATTTCGTAGACAAAGTCTACCTTACCGCAATTACATTTTCCAACCACTAATCACTAACCACTAATCACTTTTCTATTCCTTCTCTTCTGCCGCCTTCTTCGCCTTTTCTTCGGCTTCTTCGCGGGCCACGTCCTTCAGGGTACGGGCAACGGTGACTTCCTTGAAGAAGATCAGGCTGTCGCCTTCCTTGATATCGTCGTAACCCTTGAGGCCGATACCGCATTCGAATCCGCGGACCACCGTCTTCACGTCGTCCTTCATGCGCTTGAGGGACTGGACTACGGTAGTTCCCAATTCCACGCCATTGCGGTACACGCGAACGTGGCTTGTGCGGTCCACTTCGCCGTCGGTAACCATACAGCCGGCAATGAGACCCACCTTCGGAATCTTGAACACCTGGCGAATTTCGGCTTCGCCCACAAGTTCTTCCTTGAGGGTGGGCTTCAACAGGCCTTCCACGGCGTTCTTGATGTCTTCGATACAGTCGTAAATCACGCGGTAGTTGCGGATTTCGATACCTTCCTTCTGGGCCATTTCGCGCACGGAGAGCGAAGGCATCAGGTGGAAGGAAATAATGATAGCCTGGGCAGTTGTAGCAAACAGGATATCGGAATCCGTAATGGCGCCCACACCCTTGCGGATAATGTTCACCTTCACTTCCCTGTTGGAAAGTTTTTCCAGAGAAGAAGCCAGAGCTTCGGCAGAACCGCCCACGTCGGCCTTGACGATAAGGTTCAGTTCGGAAAGCTTGCCTTCCTTCTGTTCGTTAAACTTGGATTCCAGAGAAATGGTGCTACGGGCGCGGAGGTCGCGTTCACGTGCGGCCATGCGGCGCTTGCTTGCAATTTCGCGGGCGGTCTTTTCGTCGTCCACCACAATCAGGTCGTCACCGGCCTGAGGCGTGCCGTCAAAGCCCAGCACCTGGCAAGGTGCAGAAGGAGGCGCCACCTTCATCTGTTCGCCGCGCTCGTTGAACATGGCACGGACCTTACCGGCGTAGATACCGCAGACAAACGGGTCACCCACATGGAGGGTACCGTTCTGCACAAGGATGGTAGCCATGGAGCCCTTGCCCACGTCCAGCTTGGATTCCACCACGGCACCCTTGGCGTGCGCGTCGGGGTTGGCCTTGAGTTCCAGCACTTCGGCTTCGAGAGCAAGCGTTTCCAGCAGCTGGTCCATGCCCTGGCCCGTACGGGCGGACACTTCGATACAGCTGGTCTGACCACCCCACTGTTCCACCTCGACACCGCGTTCGGCCAGCTGGGCACGAATCTTGTCGGGGTTGGCCGTAGGCAGGTCAATCTTCGTGATGGCAACCACCATGGGCACGTTTTCGCGCTTGGCCAGTTCGATAGATTCCACCGTCTGGGGCATCACCATCGAGTCGGCGGCCACCACCAGCACAATCACGTCGGTCACCTGAGAACCTCGGGCACGCATAGCGCTGAAGGCCTCGTGACCCGGAGTATCCAGGAAGGTCACCTTACCCTGCTTAGTCGTCACCTCGTAGGCACCGATATGCTGGGTAATGCCGCCAGATTCGCCGGATACCACGTGAGTCTTGCGGATCCAGTCCAGCAAGGAGGTTTTACCATGGTCCACGTGGCCCATCACCGTCACCACCGGGTGGCGGGGCTGCAGGTTCTCTTCGGATTCTTCTTCCACGCCGAGAACCGCTTCTTCGTATTCTTCCATCAACTGTGCTTCGTAGCCGAACTCGTCGGCCAGAATCTGGATGGTCTCGAAGTCCAGGCGAGCGTTGATGGTCACCATCATACCCATTTCCATGCACTTCGCAATGACGCGGGCAGGCATCTGGTCCATAAGACCGGCCAGTTCGCCCACGGTAATAAAGTCAGAGGTCTTGAGAATCTTCTTCTCTTCGCCGGAACCATTGTCGTTGTGTTCCTTGCGATAAACTTTCTTGACGGGCTTCTTGGACAGGTCGGCCATCACGCGGGAAACGTTCTGGCGAACCATTTCCTGCTGCTGTTCCTTCTGCTGTTCCTGCCTGTCGCGACCGTTTCCACGACGATTCTTGTCGTTACCATGACGGCCGTTCTGGCCCTTGGCGTTACCGCCCTTTCCTCCCTGGGAAGAGGCACCGCCAAAACCGACACCGCCGTTGCTGGCGTTGAAGGCGTCTTGCATGGAGCCGCCGGAGAATCCGCTGGAGCGGCCTCCGCCGAAACCACCGCGACCGCCATTCTGGCCGCCGCGGAAGTTGCCGCCACGATTGTCCTGACCGTTGCCGGCATTGCGGGGGCCAAAGGTTCCCGTGTAGCCCTGGGCATTACCCTGGCCGCGAGCGCCGGGGCCGCCCGGACGGCGGTTGTTAGGACCGCGCCCAGCCTGCTGTTGCTGCTGGGACTTGGCGATACGGGCAAGGATAGCCGCATCGGGCTTGAACACCTGGGCCTTCATGGGAGGCTGCTTCAGCTCCGTAGAAGAAGTCATCATGGTGGGTTCTGCAGGCTTTGCAGGAGCGGGCTTCGCCACAGCCGTAGGCTTCGGGTCTGTCTTTACAGGGGCTTCGGCCTTGACTTCGGGCTTTACCTCGGCAGGAGTTTCCTTGGCAGGTTCCGCAGGCTTTGCAGGAGCTTCGGCTACAGGCGCGGCGACTGAAGCTTTCGACGTTTCGGTTGCTGAGCCTGTCGAAGCATCTGCAGGGGCAACTGGGCTAGGAGCGGCAGCAACTTCGGGAGCCTTCGGCGTACCGGTTGCTGAGCTTGTCGAAGCATCTTCGGCCTTGGCCGCAGCCTTGGCCTTTGTCGCAGCGGGCTTTTCCGTAGTGGCCTTGGGCTTTGTGGCCTTGATGCGGCGGATGGTCACACCGTTCTTGACCGTCACGGTTTCCGTGGCGGACTTTTTCTTGGGCGTGCTTTCCTGGGATTCCGAAGACGAAGCGCTCTTCAGGTTCTTACTCCTGGAATCCTGCTTCTGTTTTTCAACAGCGGCAGCCTCTTCAATCTTCTCGTAATCCGAGGCGGCCACCTTGGACACCTGGGTACGGACAGTGACACCTGCATCTCTCAGCAGCTTCATGACCACGTCCACTTTCAGTCCGTGTTCTTGTGCCCAGTCCGTCGGTTTGATTTGATCTTCC
Organism: Fibrobacter sp. UBA4375; assembly: GCA_002391195.1. Taxonomy (GTDB): domain Bacteria; phylum Fibrobacterota; class Fibrobacteria; order Fibrobacterales; family Fibrobacteraceae; genus Fibrobacter. The sequence goes on from DGRZ01000042.1 coordinate 47,928, forward strand.
ATACTCATTAAAAGCCTATCTAATCCTTTTTAAAAATCCCCTGCCGAAAACTTTTCCTTAGGCGTTTTCTCCAGTGGTCTCCTGGGCTTCGCTGGCGTTTTCTTCGGTGGAATCCTCGGAACCGGCATTGGCAAAGAGGCTCTCTGCACGGTGAGCGTTGCGGCGGAGTTCCTGTTCGCGAGGAGTCATGACCTCGGCCTTCTCGGCGTCGGACTTTTCGGACCATTCCTTTTCGCCAAACACATCCAGGTCGCGGCCCACCAGCGTTGCGGCCAGTTTCACGTTCTGGCCGTTCTTGCCGATAGCCTGAGCCAGGTTCTCGTCGTTGATGACCACCACCACGCGCTGGGTGCCGGGAACTTCGGTAAGCTTCACGATGTTGGCCGGAGCAAGGGCGCGAGTGATAAACACGTCCAGATTTTCGTTCCAGTGAACGATGTCGATACGTTCGTTACCCAGTTCGCGGACAATGGTCTGCACGCGAGCACCCTTCATGCCAACGCAGGCGCCAACCGGGTCAATCTTTTCGTCGCGGGAGAATACGGCAATCTTTGCACGGTAACCGGGTTCACGGGCCACACCCTTGATTTCCACGGAGCCTTCGTAAATTTCCGGAACTTCCTGGCGGAACAACTCCTTGAGGAAATCACCGCTAGCGCGGGACAGCACCACCTGGGCACCGTTCTTGGAGGATTCCTCTACGCGGGCAATCACGGCCTTCACGGACTGGCCCTGACCCAAGCGTTCATGGCTAATCTGTTCGCGGGGCGGAATCACGGCTTCGGTCTGCTTGCCGAGGCTTACGATCACGTTGCGGCCTTCGAGGCGGAGCACTTCGCCGCTGATCATGGTGCCGATACGGCCCTTGTAGGTATCCAGAATCTTCTGGCGTTCGGCATCGCGAATCTGCTGGGTCAAGAGCTGCTTGGCGGTCTGAATGGCCTGACGACCGAAGGTGGTGGTCGGGACTTCCATTTCAAGCAGGTCGCCGGGCTGTGCGTCTTCGTCGAATTCCTGGGCCTCGGGAACCAGCATGTATTCTTCGTCCAACTTTTCCACTTCTTCGGCGGTCATGCTGGGGTCGTAGTCCGGATAGTCGTCCACCACCTTGGCACGGAGGAACACGTGGACTTCGTCCTCGGTGATTTCCACGTCGATTTTCTTATCTACGTGGAGATACTTCTTGGCGGCAGAAATCAAAGCCTGCTTCAAGGCGTTCAGCACCACGGAATCATCCATGTTCTTGGCATCTACAACGGCCTTCAGGGCTTCGAGCAAATTGACTTTCGGTTCATTTTTCATGAATTGACCTTCCTATTATATTTGTACATCCACCTTGGCGACCAGCACCTCGGACCTGGGAACGACCACGTTTCCGGCGTTTCCCTTGAGGGCCAGCGTCAAATTATCCTCGTCCGCTTCCAAAAGCTTTCCGGTAATGGGCTTGCCGGTACTGCGGGTCACCCTGATGGTGCGACCCTTGTTGCGGAGCAAATCTGCGACCGACTTGAGGGGGCGGTCAAGCCCCGGCGACGACACTTCCAGCGTGTAGGCGCCTTCGATAACTTCGGGGTCCAGGTCCAGAGCGTCGGACAAGTGCCTACTCACCTTGGAACAATCGTCAATAGAAACGCCCTCGGGCTTGTCGATATACAAACGCACGGTCCGGCGCTTGCCTGCGCGGAACATGTCCATTTCTACCAAGGAGACTCCCGCGAACCCGCAGGCCTCGGCTATGAGGGCATCCAGCTTTTCCCTGTTATCCAAATAAACCTCTTTATAAAAATAGCCGTTCGCTTACGGAACTTCTCCTGAACATCTCGGACCTAAATCCTCGGTTCCATGGGAAAAATTCCACGAACAGTCTAAAACCGCGAACAAATAGAGAAAAATATTTGCCTTTGGGCAACTGAATAAGCGCTAAAACAAGGGCTTTGGAGGCCTTTTTCAGAAAAGGGAACTGATCCTTGGCAGAATCCTGGGACCTCAGCGCAAAAAAGACGATTCTAGAGCGACTACTTCTTGAGACAACGGACAGAGAATCCCCTGCTTTTAACATAGCTGTTCTCAGTTGGAGAATCGTAAGAACTCATGTCGATGCTTTGAGCACTACGGTCGTTGTCTGCAGTGGATGTCCAAAAGTACGCATAACTCCCTGCATTGGCAAAAGTTGGCTCACTATAACTTCCGCCAGGCAACGCGGAGAATCCATAATTGTCCGTACCATTCCAGCTCTTGGATTTGAGTTTTTTGGCCGCAGTACTTTTCCCTCCGACAAGATCAAAAAGTGTTCTCCAATTCTGAGTACTGGGTAAGCGCCAACCTGCGGGGCACGCACCGGTAGCTGCAGACCATGTGTATAAGCGACCATATTTCGTGCAGTTAGCAGTATTGTTCGAATAACACCAGCTTCCGCTACTTGTTTTATAATTCAGGTTCTTCGTCATCCAAATTTGGGCTGTGTTGCCTTGAGCAATGCGAACATAACCATACAACTGATTGTCACGCGTATCGCAAAAAAACTTAGAAGAGTCGTACCATACGGCGGATTCTCCGTTACCGCACGCGGTCTCAATGACATTTCCTTCTCCGCAACGCTGCGTCTCCAGGTCAAAAGTCTCCGTGCCACATACGCCTTTTACAACACCAGATTCACATACCTTGCTGCCGTCCGCAATGTACCATACGGCACTTTCCCCGTTACCGCACGCGGTCTCGACGACATTTCCGTCACCGCAACGCTGCGTCTCCAGGTCAAAAGTCTCCGTGCCACATATGCCTTTTACAACGCCAGATTCACATGCCTTACTGCCGTCTGCGACGTACCATACGGCACTTTCCCCGCTACCGCACACGGTCTCGACGACATTTCCTTCTCCGCAACGCTGCGTCTCCAGGTCGAAAGTCTCCGCGCCACATATGCCTTTTACAACGCCAGATTCACATGCCTTACTGCCGTCCGCAATGTACCATACGGCACTTTCCCCGCTACCGCACACGGTCTCGACGACATTTCCTTCTCCGCAACGCTGCGTCTCCAGGTCAAAAGTCTCCGTGCCACATACGCCTTTTACAACGCCAGATTCACATGCCTTACTGCCGTCTGCGACGTACCATACGGCACTCTCCCCGCTACCGCACGCGGTCTCAACGACATCTCCTTCTCCGCAATGCTGCGTCTCCAGGTCAAAAGTCTCCGTGCCACATACACCAGAGGCATCACCGGATTCATCCTTGTCGCCGTTTACACCAGTTCCCTCGCCGTCTTTCGTACCGGCATCCTTGCCACCGTTTACA
>DGRZ01000092.1 GCA_002391195.1 Fibrobacter sp. UBA4375
TGCACGTGGAACACGATTCAACCCTCGGAAGTTTCCTCACCCTCAAGAGTTTCGTTCCGCCAAAAGATTCCCAGGAAGCCCGCCTCGAAATCATCGAAGAAATCCGCGACCTTGTAGAGGCCCGCGTGTTTGATCGTGCCGAGGGCGAAGATTCCGTGAATATTGCGAACCTGCGCAAGCTATCCTCTGTAGAGAAAACCTTTACCGCCGAAGATGTCCCGAGCTGGACTCTTGACCTGTTGCGAGAAAAGGACGGCAGCTATGGGAAAATCGGCTTTATCTACGGCGACTTCCCGAGCTGGGATGCCCACGCGTTGCACCGATTCCAGGAACGCTACGGCCATTGGAACTTTGACGGCGAAGACCTGCGCACCTTCTCTTCGCAGTTCATTCTTTCCGACGTGATCGACTCCGTGAAGAAGGATAGCTTCAGGCTTGCGCTGGTTATCATCCTCGTGATTTTCGGCACGCTGGTCATATCTTTCCGCAAGCCGAAACTCTTCTTGGCAGGCTGCATTTCCTTTGGCATGGGAACACTCCTCACCCTCGGGCTTCTCGGGTTCCTCACCGATATGTTTGAATTCGGGAAGATAAGCATCTACAACGTGATTGTTATCCCGATGGCGCTCGGTATCGGAATCGACTCCACGATTCACATGATTACCTCGTGGATGAGCGACAAGGACCTGACGCTCCGCCAGCTGATAGACACCACCGGCCGCAACGTGATGGCAAGTTCCACCACCACCATCGCGGGCTTTGTCGGGTTCCTGTTCACGACTCACCGCGGCCTCAAGGGTATCGGCGACCTGGCCTGCATCAGCATTGCCATGTTCCTGATTACAAGCATCATCTTTACGATGTACCTGTGCGGTTCTTGGCTGAAAAAGAAATAATTTAGGAAACTTAAGAGGTAACAGATAGTCTGTGGCGTTTACTCACGTCCGGCGTGCATTTTCTTTTTGCACTCGTACATGGAGGCGTCGGCGCTGTGGAGCATCTCGTCCATGTCCTTATAGACCTCGCCGGAATAGGCGATACCGTAGGCAAAGGAGACCTTCTGGTCTACGATGGTGATGTCGCCCACCGCTTTTTGCATGCGTTCTGCACAAATTAAAGCACCCGCCTTGTCGGTATCGGGGCAGAGCACCATGAATTCGTCGCCGCCCATGCGGAACAGCACATCGGATTCGCGAAGCAGGTCCTTGCAGGCCTTGACCACGGCGCGGAGCAACAGGTCTCCGGCCTGGTGACCGAACTTGTCATTCACCGTTTTGAGACCGTTCAGATCAAAATAAACCATGGAGAAGTGCGTCCCATAACGCTTGCTGCGGGAGAACCATTCGCGCAGGGTGTAAATGGCGTGCCTGCGGTTGTAACTCTGGGTCAGGTCATCGGTGAGGGAAATGTCGCGCAGGTACTTGAGGGTGCGGCAAAGCCGGATATGCACGTTGATACGGGCAAGCAAAATCTCGGTAGGCGAATGCTTGCACACAAAGTCGGAAGCTCCAGCATGGAATCCCTTGGTAATGCTGTCGGAATCTTCCCTGCTGGTGAGGAATATGATAGGCAAATCATCCAGGGCGTGCTTTTCGCGAATGCGCAAGCACACCTCGTAGCCGTTTAGGCTAGGCATGTTAATGTCCAGGAGTACCAGGTCGAAGGTTCCCTTTTCCAACAGGGCAAGGGCTTCTTCGCCAGAGGTAGCGGCCACCACCTTGTAACCCACCTGGGTCAAAAGTTCTCCGTTCTTTTCCAGGATTTCGGTGCTGTCGTCTACGATGAGAATCTTTTCTTCTTTCATGTACTCCCCCTATAAAAATTCCAAGGTTGGAGCCTTTTCGATTAGGCCAAGCTTTGCCGCATATCCAAAAAAACACTCCAAGGATTTTTTTCTTTCGTCTGTAAAATGATAATCTATAATTTTATAATAATCAAGTAGCGACTTCTTGTCCAGATTCACGGGAAATCTTGAAATCCAGCGGTCCAGAGCGGCAGCAGGGTCGGCACGAAAAGACTCCACGCTTTTTTCCGTTTCTTGTAAATATTGTTCCAGGACCGGCCGAAGCTCCGGCTTTAAAGCCGACTTCTCGATAATCCACGCCCCAAACACAAAAGGCATGCCCTGCCAGTCCTGCCACAATGTTCCCAAATCGTAACTGAAGGGGAACCGACGGCGTTCCGCTTCTTCCAAGGCCAAGTCCCCTATAAGGAGGCAGGCGTCGTCGGTGGCCTCGGCAGCAAGGCCGCCGGTATATTCGGCATGCACCCGGAAACGTTCCGAAAGCAGAATTTTCAGCAGGGCCACAGAGGTCTGGCTCTGGGAGGTAAGCCGCACCGTCTTGCCGTCAAGGTCCTCGATGGGGAACCTTGAAAAGAGCTTTACGGAACGGACCTCGAAGGAGCAAGAGGTACAAAGCCTGGGCGACAAGACAAAGGCGCCCGGTTTCTGAGCAAAGGTAATCGAAGAGGCCGGGGACAAGTGAATCGCGCCCTCCCGGAGTCCCCTGCTGTGCACGCTGGGCGGACCGTCTACAAAATGCACGCGGGGGAATTCCTGCTCACGACCCAAAAAGCCGTGAAAGAACGGCGCACAGACCAAAAAAGGAATTCGACCCACCAATAAATCCATGGAAAAAAAATTAACTTTTGGCGGTGGCATTTTGTAGGCCGCAAAACAATTAACCGAAAAATAAAAGATATTGGCTAAGGAATAATGGCTGTATTTCACGTGAAAAAGACGTCCCTGGGCGAAGACAAGACCAGTCTCGTGTTCAAGGGCAAGATTATCGAAGGGCCCATCAGCAAGGGCATGACCATGGAAATCCCCGTGACGGGCGAAGCCGTGATCAAGATGAAGATTTACGATGTGGTCCAGTTCGACAAGCAGAAGGACGAAGACAAGAAGGTGGGACTGGTGGTTGACTTTTACAACCTGCCCGACGACCTGGAAGTGGTCCAGGACCTGAACATCGCCGACGAAGACCTGAACATCGTCAACGAATAACTTTACGCCGTCAATTCCGGCGGCATAACCAACAGAGCAAGAGATGAAAAAAGAAAGGCTACGGGGAGTGAATTTGGGTGGCTGGTTCAGTCAGGTTGACTGTATCGAAGAAAAGGACCCTGTAGGTTTTCCGGGGCTCGTGCCCCACATCAAGACTTTCCTCGGGGTGGAAGACTTCAAGCGCATCCGCGAGGCGGGGTTCAACCACGTGCGCCTGCCCGTGGACTACTTCAACCTTTTCAAGACCGACGACGCCAGCAAGCCAAGCGAAGAAGTGTTCGGCCTTCTGGACAAGGCCCTCAAAGAAATCCAGGCCGCAGACCTGGACGTGATTTTAGACCTGCACAAGTGCCCCGGTCATGACTTTCACCTGGGTTGCTCTACGGAACAGGCCTTCTTTGCAGACCCAGCCGCTCGTAAAAAGACCTGCGACATCTGGGCCTACATGGCCGAACGCTACAGCGGCGAGTCCCGCGTGATGATGGAACTTTTGAACGAACCCGCCGGAAGCGATTCCAAGGTATGGGACAAGGTGAAGGACGAAATCTTCTGGGCTATCCGCAAGCACGCTCCCAAGAACACCATCGTGGTGGGCAGCAACAAGTGGAACAGCGCCAAGGAATTCGAGTTCCTGACTCCCATGGACGACGACAACGCCATTTACAGTTTCCACACCTACACTCCGGTGACATTCACCCACCAGGGTGCCGCCTGGATCCAGGACCCGTTCTTCCACATTGAACGCCCCTGGCCCGGTGACTATGCCGCTCCCGAAGCAGACGCCACCACGCGCCTGAACGTGGAATACGGCAAGTGGGACAAGGCCCGCCTGCAGGCGAGCATCCAGAACGCTCTGGATTTCCGCGCCAAGTACGACCTGCCGGTAAGTTGCAACGAGTTCGGCGTGTACGTGCAGGTACCCCGTCAATACCAGCTGGCCTGGATGCGGGACTTCCTCGACATTCTGCGTGAAGCCGACGTGGGCTTTAGCTACTGGAATTACAAGAACCTTGACTTTGGCCTGGTATCGAAAGGCGAGTCACTGCACAATAGCCTTGCGCGGTACAACAACCCGGAACGCCTGGACAAGGAACTGATGGAGATGCTTGCCCGCGGGTAATTGAACTCACGGGAAGGGCGAAAATGGACTGGATTGCAAGTAAAAAATGTTCGGCGGCCGATGCCGCAGCAATGATTGAAGACGGCGATATCCTGGGCATTTCGGGTTTTACGCTTGCCGGGTACCCCAAGGCGGTACCAAGCGCGCTGGCTGCCCGGGCCGAAAAGCTACACGGTGAAGGCAAGCCCTTCAAGGTTTCCCTTTTCTCGGGAGCTTCTACCGGCGACAGCTGCGATGGTGCGCTGGCGCGGGCAAACGCCATCGACTTACGCATGCCTTACCAGAGCAATCCAAGCCTTCGCAAAGCCATCAACGACGGTTCTATCCGTTACATAGACGCACACCTGGGCAAGATGGGTTACCTGGTCCGCACGGGAGCCGTGCCGACTCCGAAAATTGCCGTCATCGAGGTTAGCGCCATTTTGCCCGATGGCCGTGTGTGCCTTTCTACCTCCGGCGGAAATTCCGTCTGCTATCTGGAACGCTCCGAAAAGATTATCCTGGAGTTGAACACCCGCCTGGGCGACAGCTACATGGGCATCCACGACAACGCCCTGCCGGAACTGCCTCCACACGCAAGACCTCTTGCCATTTACAGCGCAGGCGATCGCGTTGGAGAAGACCTTGTCCAGATTGACCCGAACAAGGTTATCGCCATCGTAGAAAATTCCGGCTACGACGAGGTAACACCCTTCGTAGAGCCCGACAGCGTTTCTACCAACATCGCCGAACGCATTCTGGACTTTATCCGTTTCGAAGAATCCAAGGGCAGGCTCCCCAAGGGAATGGCCTACCAGAGCGGCGTGGGCAAGGTGGCCAACGCCGTACTCACCGCCATGGCAAACGACGAGCGCCTGGGGCAAATCGACATCTTTACCGAAGTCATTCAAGAAGCGGTTATCCCCCTGCTCAAAAAGGGCAAGCTGGGCGTAGCTAGCGGAACGGCTTTAACGCTTTCCCAGGGCGCGCAAGACGAATTTATCCGTAATGCCGCCGACTGGAAAAAACATTTTGTCATCCGGCAACAAGAGGTGAGCAACAGTCCCGATGTAATCCGTCGCGTTGGCGTCATCTCCATGAACACCGCCCTAGAAGCGGATATTTTCGGAAACGTAAACAGTTCACTGGTGTGCGGGTCTTCTATGATGAACGGCATCGGCGGAGCGGCAGATTTTGCCAGGAACTGCGCTCTCGGATTTTTCTTGACGCCATCGGTAGCCAAGGGCGGCGCCGTTTCCAGCATTGTGCCCTATGTGAGCCATGTGGACCAGACGGAACACGACACCCAGATTTTTGTGACGGAGCAGGGACTTGCGGATTTGCGGGGCCTTGCCAGCGAAGAGCGGGCACGGCTTATTATCAAGGAATGCGCACACCCTGATTTCAAGGAACCGCTGACGGACTTCTTGGAATACAGCCTGAAGCACGCCAAGGGCGTGCACATGCCCCTTGCGCTGAGCAAGGCTTTCGAGATGCACAACCGCTACCTCGAAACTGGCAAGATGCTACCGTAAACGGGACATTGCCATCCTCGCGCTCTTTCTCCGTCGTCATCCTCGCGACCTTTCCCTCGTCATCCTCGCTCCCTTCCTTCGTCATCCTCGCGAAGGCGAGGATCTGCTTACATTCCTCCAGCAGATGTTCGCCTGCGCGAACATGACGAATGACTACCCTCCAGAGGATTCCCGCCTGCGCGGGAATGACGAAGATGACGTATGATTACAACGTTCTACACAATCAGCGTGAACCGGTCCACGGTGCGGCCTTCGGAAAGCGTCACTGTACTTTCGAAGTCCGACTTTTTGCGGACCCAGAGCGTTCCCTTGGGGTGGTCAGGCGTCTCGTATTCGCTGCGGTAAATCACCAGAGGTTCCACCGTCTCGCAGTCCAAGGCAATTTCCATCACGGTATAGACCATGGTCTCTTTCTTGTAATGGCGGTAGCGCCTACCTTTTTCTGCAACGGACATAAAACTCCGAATTACTTTTCCAAAAAATTCAGCAGGGCGTCCAGTCGGTCGTTTACATCTTTGCGGCCCAAGTTGTAAAGGTCCACCAGCTTGGACTTGTCCTTTTCCAGCCGGGAAATGTGCATGGCCTCGCTGGGTCGGAACACGAATACCTTCCCCGCTTTTTCCTTTTCGGCAATCAGGTCCAGACAGGCGTTATAACGTTCGTGCCGGTTGGCCGCCGCCTCGATAAACTTCGGGTACTTGCGGTAAAACAACTTGAACAGGGGAATCATGGAGTTGGGTTTCTTGCGGAATCCTTCCGGCTGGGTCAAGAGAATTACGATTTTCTCGAACCCCTTCTTCTCCATAATCTCGAAGGGAATGCTGTCGGCGATACCGCCGTCCAAAAGTTTTTTGCCGTCTACTTCTACGATGTGGCTCATCAGCGGGAGCGATGCCGAGGCGCGAATAGCGTTCATGTCGTGGGCATCGCGGTAGTCCATCACCCGCAGGTATTCTGCGCCGCCTGTTTCCAGGTTGGAACTGCAAGCATAAAATTCCGTCGTCTTGCAGGCCTCGGCGAATTTTTCCATGTCAAAAGGCTCTATCTCATAAGGGATTTGCCTGTAGCAATAATCCACCTCAAAAAATTCGCCTGTGCGAATCAGGTTTCCCCAGCCCATATATTTACTGGACTTGGAATGCACCGTATCGATACGGAAATTTCGGCCAATCTGTTCCGACAAGAAACTGCACAGGTGGGTCACGCCGGCAGAAGTTCCGCAGGCGCCTCCAAAGCGAAGCCCCAGCTCGTTGAACACGTCCAGGATACCGTCCGTGTAGGCGCCGCGCATGCCGCCGCCTTCCACAACCACTGCCACTTTCTTGTACATCATGGGTTACAATCTAGAAATACTTTCAAGCCATTGGTAATCCTTCGGGTGGCTCACGAACCTTTCAGGGTGCTTGCGGTTCAGTTCCAAAAATTCCGGCACCGTCATCCACACGAAATCGTCCACCTCGCCGGGCTGCGGCACCAGATGGCGGGCCTCTTCGTCGTCAAGCGTTATTTTATATGTATCGTAATATTCGTTGTCAAAATAAGTGCCGTCGTTCAAGACGCTTTCGTGGGTCGCTTCAAAGAGGTATTCCAAGTCTTCTAGATTTTTATGGACGCCCAACTCCTCTTTCAGTTCTCGGACGGCGGCATTTCGGCTGGTGTCGCCAGCAGAGATGTGGCCCGCGCAGCTGGTATCCAGAAGGTTCGGGTTATTCTCTTTCAAATGACTGCGAAGCTGGAAAAGTACACGGCCCGTTCCATCAAAGGCCCAGATATGGACTGTGCGGTGCCAAAGCCCTTTGGCATGAACCTCTGTGCGCCCGCAAGAATACCCTGCCGGGCTGCCGCCAGGGTTCAGGATGTCGATTTGTTCTTCCATAGAGGGAAATATAAAAAGGAGATGCCCGCCTGCGCGGGCATGACAATGAAGGGTGCGGGCATGACGAAAACCATTCCCTCGTCATCCTCGCGAAAGCGAGGATCTATATGCAGCCTTACTTATTGTAAATCGCCTGGAGGGCGCCTGCCAAAAATGCCAAGGGAGCATTCCAGTTGATGGCCACCTCGTTGGTAGCGTAGCTGCAACGGTCATCCAAGTAAGCCAGGGCCGGCTTGTCGGCTGCGGCGTAATTCGGGCACTTCCAGTGGTCCGTCCCGTTCAGGTTAATATCCTGCTTGCCCAGGTGGGGGCCGCCCACCAACATGCCGGGCACCGGATCATCCACAAAGTCCGCTTCGCTGGGGCGATGGTGCGGACTGCGGGGGCTGCGGAAACCGAATCCGGTCACGTAGGTAATGTCCATGGGGTTTTTGCCCAACAGGTAATCCAGGCACTGCTGCGCACCGTCCAAATAACTCTTGTCATTAGTCAAGAGGTATGCCTGCAAAAGCACAATGCCGTTGTTCGCCACGGCACTGTTGCTGCCCCAGTTCCAATTCCAGGGGTGCATGGGGAGCCTGTAGGCGCTGGTATCGCCGATGGAACGCAGGCTGTTCGCCTCGTCCAGTAAAATCTTCTTTGCCACACCGGCAAGGCTATCGCCGAACACCTTAGAAGCATTCGCTACGCGGAATACCGCAAGCATGTTCAGGTCGCCCCACCAGGCGCCATTCTGGGTAAAGGGGTTAGCCTTCAAGTCTTCTAGGTAAGCAGCCGTGGCCTTGTCCGTTGTCGGGTTTGCTCCAGATGCCACCTTCGCATTGAAAAGTTCGGCAGCCGCAAAACGGAATTCGTCCTTGCCGTCTTCGTTACCGGGGACGTAGCTTCCCGTATTCACGTCGGCGGGCTGCTTGTAGAACATTTCCGGATTCTTCTTCGCCCAGGCGTAGGCAGCCTCCGCCGCTTTAAGCAACTTGGAACTGTAGGCCTTGTCGAAGGGGGCATACACCACGCTGGCCTGGGCCATCACTCCTGCAAAATCCAGAGCCGCCGTCACGCTTTTCAGGATGGCGTAACGGGGAGCGACATCCTGTTCAGGCATTACGCTACCGCAGAACTTGAGGGTTGAAACCTTGTGGAATACACTGCCGTCCTTATCCTGCAGGGTCAGCATCCAGTCCAGGTTATAGCGGACTTCTTCCAACAGCAGGGGCAGCTTCGCGTACTCCCGCGGGATATCCCAGCTCAGGGTGTCCGCATACTTCGGAAACTTTTCGTACAGGTCCAGCAGGGTCCATACCGTAATGCCGGAATTCACGATGTACTTGCCGTAATCGCCGGCGTCGTACCAACCGCGGGGGGATTTGATAGTCTTGCCTGCGCCCTTGCCGCCTGTGGCCTTGTCGGTACCGTAAACGATAACCTTGTCGTCCATGTGGCCGGCCGCACGGACCCACTTGTCGGCGTAGGGAGCCACCAGGGGCATGCTGGCCCGCTGGTAATAGAACCACTTGAGGCTCGCCTTGGTGACGCCCTCATAAACATTCTTGCCCACGGTAATGGGGTTGCCGATATACGCCCCGGCGCGGAACAGGCGGTAAGTACCCGGAGTCTTTACCGCAGAGATGTCGAACACCTGGGTCTCTTCGCCGCTGTATTCCCACTCGAGCACGTAGGGGGCTGCGAGTTTCAGCACCGTCTTGCCGTTCAAATCCCGGACTTCAAGCCCGTTGGCATCGTTACCGGGAATCACCACCTGTTTTTCGGCTTCGGGAGCATAGCCCAGCTGGTTCATCAAAGGCCCGGCAAAGGCCATAGCAGAACAAAGGGAAACAACTACGGCAGACAATGCCGCCGTACTTACATTAGAAAAAATGCTTTTGCAGGTATTCATGGTACGAATATACCTTTAATTTGCGGGTTCGAGAGAGAACTCCGCGTTTTTTCCGTTTTCAGCGCGAACCATCGAACCGTATTTCCCATACAAAAGAAAAACCGCAGCTTTGGACTGCGGCTTTTTAGAGGAGATCCCCGCCTGCGCGGGGATGACAAATGCGGAGCAGGGCTTTTCACCCCAAACCACTGTTTATTTCTTAGAGCGATGGCTGTTCTTAATCCATTCGGTCTTGTGGACTTCGGGGATATCGTCCAGCAGGCGGAGCGTATGCGGCTCAGTGGTGTTGTCCAGCACTTCTGCAGGCGTTCCCTGGTTCACAATCTTTCCGTCGTGCATAATGAAGATACGGTCAGAAACGTAGTTGGCAAGGCCGATATCGTGGGTCACGAACACCACGGTCATCTTCAGCTCGTCTTTCAACTTGCGGAGATAATCCAGAATGTTGGCGCGCACGCAGGCGTCCACCATGGAGGTGGCTTCGTCGGCAATCAGCACCTTCGGGCGGAGCGCGAAGATACGGGCCAAAAGCATACGCTGCATCTGACCACCCGAAAGCTCGAAGGGGTACTTGCCTTCGATATCGGAGGGCTTCACGTTCACGGCCATCAGGCCTTCGTCCACACGGCGGCGGACTTCTTCCTTGGAGGGCTTGTTCTTGAGCACGTTCAGGGCGTCTTCCAGCTGGCTACGGATAGTAAAGAACTGGTTGAAGCATCCGAACGGGTCCTGGAATACGAACTGAACCTCGTTCCAGTGGTCCTTCAGGTTCTTGATCTTGTGATCTCTGTAGAGGAACTGGCCGCGGGTGGGTTCGTAGAGGCCGAGCATGATTTTTGCCAGCACGGACTTGCCGCAACCGGAGCCGCCCACGATGGAGATGAATTCTTCATCATAGATGTCGAAGGAAACATCCTTCACGGCGGTCTTCAGGGTCTTGCCCGCGCCAAAGTCCTTGCTAATGCGCTTGGCAGAAAATACAACAGGCTTATCACTCAGCATAATCGCACCTCACATCACGACCACCGACAACGCGGAGGTTCTGGGTATTCTTCTTGCAGTCGGGGCATGCCTTTTTGCAACGGTCGGCAAAGCGGCAACCCGTAATCTTGTTACGCAGGCTCGGAGGTGCGCCTTCGATTGCCACCGGGTGGCGGTGACGCTGGCTGGCCTCGGTACTGAGCATGGCACCCATAAGAGCCTGGGTGTAGGGGTGACGGGGATCCTTCACCACCTGTTCTGCAGTGCCCTTTTCCACGAATTCGCCCGCGTACATGATGGCGATATTGTCGGCCACGTGGTACAGCAGCGGAAGTTCGTGGGTAATGAAAATCATGGTGCTGAAGATGCCCTTGTCCAGAAGGTCAAAGATCAACTTGATCACTTCTTTCTGGGTAGAAACGTCCAGGGCGGAAGTGGGTTCGTCGGCAATCACCATCTGGGGGTTCAAAAGCGTAGAGATACCGATCACGGAACGCTGGCGTTCACCGGCGGTAAGCTGGATGGGGTAAGAATCCAGCACGCGCTTGGTGTCCATGCCAAACAGGTCGAAGCGCTCGCAAAGGCGGTCATAGACTTCCTTCTTGTCCAAGTGCTTGCCGGGCTGCTGGTGGGCACCAATCACGTCGGCGGCGATATCCTTGATTTTGCGGACCGGGTTCAGGGCGTTGAAGGCGCCCTGAGGAATCATGGAAACCTTCTGGGCGAGCACGTTCTTGCGAACATCCTCGATAGAGCGGTTCATCAAAGATTCCATCTTGTCGCCACTCTTAACGCGCACGTCACCGTCGCCTTCGGGATAGAGAGGCGGGATGCACATGCCCATAAGGCCGGACACCAAGGTGGATTTACCGCAACCGGATTCACCGGCGATACCCAGGATTTCACCCTGCTTCATGGAGAAGCTCACATTGGTCACCGCATGGGTCTTGTCGCCAAAGCGGCCCAGATAGTAGAGGCTCAGGTTTTCGACTTCAAATACATTTTCAGACATTTTCTAAACCTCCTACTTGCGAAGACGCGGGTTAAAGACGCCTTCCATGGAAGTATTGATCAGGAACAGCGCAAACACCGTCAAGGTAATGATGATGGTGGCGGGCAAGAAGGCGATCCAGATGCCGTCGGAAAGGGCACCGTTGTCCTTCGCCTGGTTCAAGATGATACCCAGAGAAGTGGAATCCAGAGGACCAAGGCCGATCATGGAGATGGAGGCTTCGGAAAGGATACCGGAAGACACCTGCATGATGAACACCATAAACACGTAAGAAAGCAGGTACGGAAGCACGTGCTTGATAACGATCGTGAGCGTAGACGCACCGTTGATCTTTGCAAGGGAGATATGGTCACGGCTGCGCAGCGAAGAAGCCTGGGCACGCACCGCACGGGCAGACCAGCTCCAAGCCGTAAGGCCGATGATAAGACCAATCAGCGTCAAAGAACGACCGTCCTTAACAGCAGAGCTGATAAGCACGAGAATCACGAACTGCGGAATCACGATGAAGATGTTGGTGAGCATGTTCAACACTTCGTCAATCCATCCACCGCGGAAACCGCCAAAGAGGCCGATAAGCACACCGATGGTGGTAGCGATGATGCCCGCCACAAGACCCACGTAGAGGGAGCTGCGGAGGCCTTCGATCAAGAGAGACACGTAGTCACGGCCCAGGTGGTCGGTACCCAGCAGGTGATCGCCGCTGGAGCCCGCATAGGGCCCAGCCACGATGTCACGAGCGTTGATGTCCACATGGTAGAACATGGGGCCAAACAGCGCAATCAACAGGGTAATAATAAAGATCGAGATACCGATGACAAACATCGGGGACTTGAGAAGGTTTCTTAATAGTTTTCCCATGATTACTTACCTCCCATCTGGAGACCGGCCTTGACACGGGGGTCAAACACCGCAATCAAAACGTCAACGGCAAAGTTAGCCACGAGCACGCAGGTCGAAATCATCAAGGTACAACCCTGAATGGTCGCGTAGTCGTTCTGCTGGATAGCGGTAAGCATCGCCATACCGAGACCCGGGTAAGAGAAGATCATTTCGGTAATGAGGGCGCCGCCCACCATGGTACCGAGGCTCTGGGCAAGGCCGGTGAGCTGCGGGAGCATGGCGTTACGGAACACGTAGCTGATAATCTTGCCTTCGCGAAGTCCAAGCCACTTGGCGTACTTCATATAGTCGGTACCCAGTTCGTAGATGGACATGGAACGCATACCCGTTGCCTGACCAGAAAGCAGGATCGGGAACACCGAGAAGAAGGGCAGAATGTAGTACCAGCCCACACTTTTGATGCAACCCCAGGAGAAGCTCAGCTCCGTAATGTCGGGGCTGTAGGCGCCCATGGCAGGGAACCAGCCAAGAGTGATGGAGAAGAGCGCCACCAAGAGCATACCGAACACGAAGAAGGGGATGCCGTTCAGGAACATAGCGCAGGGGAAGAACACCTTGTCGAAGATGCCGCGCTTGTAGGCAGCGAAGGCACCCAGCAGGTTACCGATAATCCAGCCGAGGATAATGGTGGGAGCCTGGATAAGGAGCGTCCAAGGAACGGATTCCTTGATGATGTCCACCACCGGCTTCGGGTACTGGCTGTAAGAGATACCCAGGTCACCCTTGAACACGTTCTTGATATAGACCAGGAACTGGGAGAATCCAGAAGCAAGGCGGGGATCGGCCTTCTTGACCACTTCGTCCACCATGACGGTGTCCTGGCGTTCGGCCTGGTACTGTTCCATCACGGGAACCTGTTCCACCTTGGCCACCTTCTTCTTGGTCTTCGGGTCCTTTTCCATGACCGGCTTGCCCTTTTCGTCGAGCACCGGCTTTTCTTCGAACACCGGCTTACCCTCGGCGTCCACCACCTGGCGCTCCAGCATCTTGGGCGTGCCGTCTTCGTTCACTTCCTTGACGGTCTTCAGCACAGGGGCGCCGTTTTCGTCCAGCTTTGCCACCTTGATGGTCTTCACCTGGCCGTTAGCATCCACCTCGGGGTCGTAGATCACGTTACCCTGGTCGTCCAGCTCGGCCATACCAAAGGCCTTAAGCAGGCCCTCTTTCTTGAGCTTGGCTTCTTCGGGCGAAAGGCCCTGGGCGGCCTTACCCATAATGATGTCCACAGGGTTGTTCTCACCCATACGGGGCAACGTAAAGTTAATCGCCACGGCGACAACAAACGTCAAGAGATACCAGAATCCCTTCTGCAGGACATAGCGCAACATTGGATATTGTTTAAGCATTTGTCGTCCTTTTATTTAGCAAGCTTGAGGTTCCAAAGAATCTTGGTGCCAGAGGCAATCCACGGGAGCTGCGGCGGAGCGTAGGGGTTTTCGGCAGTGGGCCAGTTGGTCCATACGCGGTCGCTGAATTCGTAGAACTGTTCGGGCAGGTAAACCAGCGGAATGGAGGGCTGGTCTTCCATGAAAATCTTGTTGAGTTCGCGGTAAGCCTTCGCGATTTCTTCGGGGTCGTTCATCAGGGGGATCGCCGACAGGAGCTGGTCCACTTCGGGGCGGAACTCAGGTGTGCCCGGCTGGTTGTAACGGCCGATGTTGGTACCAGCCCAAGCGCCAAGAGGCTGCCAGTCGCGGCTGGACATAACTTCGTTGAAACGGCTCCACGGCAGAGACGGAGACACGTCGGCAGAGGGCTTGTCCATGAGCAGGTCAAAGTTACCCGTACCCTTGGCAGGCCAGTACTGACCGCCATCCACAAAGCCTTCACGCACGTCGATACCGGCCTTACGCATGCCTTCTACGGCGATGGTCACCATGGCTTCCCAGTCGGTCCAACCGGCAGGGCTCGTGATGAACAGCGTGGGGAGCTTTTCGCCCTTGGCGTTTTCCATGTGGTCAAGAGTTCCATCGCTCTTCCATACAGACTTGAAGCCCGCTTCGGAAAGCATCTGCTTCACGGTGCTCAGGCGTTCGTTCTCGTCGGTAATGGCGAGGTTCACGCCGTACTTCTGGGCGTCTTCGTCATTGATGTACTTGCCTTCAAGGCCGGTAGGCATAATCAGGCCCGGCTTCAAGGTAGAGGTGTAGTTGGAAACGGCGAACTGGCGGATAGCCGTGTAGTCGATAGCCGTTGCCAGAGCCCTACGGAAACGCTTGTCGTTGAGCGGTTCCTTCATGGTGTTGATCATGAGCATGGGCATGGCGCCAGGTGCAAAGTAAGGCGGTTCGTTGAACCAGGTATGCACGCCGCGCTTGCGCCAAATGCGGGTCACGAAGCTCATAGAAGCATCGAGGTTACCCGTGGTGAGAGCGATGGTGTTGGCGTCGTTGCTCTTGTAAATGGGGTGAACCACGTACTTAGGAGCGGGGAGCTTGCCGTCGTGCAAAGCCGCATTGCCCCAGTAGTCGTCACGACGCTGCAAGATAATCTTGTTGGGGTCGGCGGACATGATATTGTAGGGGCCAGAAACCACCGGGTTCTTGTCCATGGTGAGTTTCTTGACTTCGTCGAGACCCTTTTCGGCAATCAGCGGCTCGAACACGTGGGCCGGAGCGATACGGATTGCCTGAAGCAGGTCGCGCACAGACAGCGGGTTGTTCCTCTGGGCCTTGTTCACGATAAAGGCCAGACGTTCGCCAATCATCTTGCGTTCGGCGGTGGAGTCCTCGGATGCCGGTTCGGCGTAAAGGGTGTCCACATGAATGTCGGAAATCTGTTCGGAGGTATTGATGGAACCCTTGGTGAAAATGAACTTCACGTCGTTGGAGTTCACCTGCACACCGTCGCTCCACTTGGCAGCGGGGTTCAGGGTAACCACGATGCTGTCGTTATTGGAGAGGTCTTCGTCCAGGTGTCCCAGAAGGTCCTCGATCTGGCCGTTCAAGGTGTTATAGGTAATAAGCGGTTCGTAAACCAGGTTAAAACGACCACCCACGGGCCAGGCAGCCATCCAGCTTTCGGCAAGGGGGTTGAATGTCGCGGGAGCGCCCCATTGCTGACCGGACAGGTAGAGCGTCTCCTGGCGGGGAAGCGCGCCTTCGACCTGGTCGCTTCCACAGCCCGAAAAGACGATACCACTTGCCGAGAGAGCCAAAAGCATCTTGGCAGTAGATTTCATAGCAATCATTATATCCTCATTTTATGTAGCCAAAAACGGCATCGATGAAAATCGTTTTTTAATCTAGTTTATTTATGGCCAAAAATTCATGTTCAAAAAAATTTTTCTGTTTACAATGCGTTGAGCATCGGGGTGTTGGGAAAGTTTGTTTAGGAATGTTTACAAAATGGCGCAACCTCAAACCCCTAGCCCCTAGATCCTACCCCCTAGATTCTAATCCCTAAATCCTATCCCCTATTTACTATCTTGTGCCCAAAACGGAGTTTATATGGCAGCACTCATCCTCGACGGCAAGGCACTCGCCAAGACCACTGAAGAAGAACTCAGCGCCCGCGTGGCGAAACTCAAGGAAAAAACGGGCAAGACCCCCATCCTCGCCACTATCCTAGTGGGCGACGACCCAGCCAGCGCCACCTACGTGAAGATGAAGGGCAACGCATGTGCCCGGGTGGGCATGGAAAGCATCCGCGTGGTTCTCCCCAAGAACACCACCACCGAGGAACTGCTGAACAAAATCCAGGAACTGAACGAGAACCGCGACGTGCACGGCATTTTGCTGCAGCACCCGGTTCCGCGCCACATCGACGAGCGCGCAGCGTTCGAGGCCATCGACGCCCGCAAGGACGTGGATGGCGTGACCTGCCTCGGCTTTGGACGCATGGCCATGGGCGAACCCGCCTACGGATGCGCCACACCCGCCGGCATCATGCGCCTGCTGAAGGCTTACAACATTCCGCTTGCAGGCAAGCACGCCGTCGTGGTGGGCCGTAGCGCGATTCTTGGCAAGCCCATGGCCATGATGCTCCTGAACGCAGACTGCACCGTGACCATCTGCCACAGCAAGACACAGAACCTTCCCGAATTTGTGGGTCAGGCCGACATCCTGGTGGGTGCGGTCGGCAAGCCCGAGTTCATCAAGAAGGAATGGATCAAGCAGGGCGCGGTCGTGGTGGATGCCGGTTACCATCCGGGCGGCGTGGGCGATATCGAAAAAGGTCTCGACGACATAGCAAGTGCTTACACCCCGGTTCCGGGTGGCGTGGGCCCAATGACCATCAACACGCTTATTTACCAGAGTGTGGAAAGCGGCGAGAAATACTTAGGATAATTCGGATTTCAGAGTTCAGAGTTGTTTAGTTAGGCGGCTTCGCCGCGACTATTTTAATTCGTAATTCCGAATTCCGAACTCAGAACTAGTTACCGTCTGGTGCGTTCCAGTTCAACGGCATCTGCTTCGGGAGAATTAGGCGAAAGCATTCCCTTCATCACGTCGCCTACAAATTCTGCACCGACACCTATAACGGTTCCAATAGTGGAATCACTGGAAAACTCACGGCTATCCATGCTGGCGGTCGCTCCGGAAAGCGCAGAATTCTTGCCGGAATCCGGAGCATCCACGTAGACCTTGGGTACGGATTTTTCTTTCAAGAGAATCGAATCGGTAGCAGATGAAGCAGGCTTAGGCATCAGTTGGCAAAAACCAGCCGAAAAGAACAAAAGAATAATGAAAATAGCCCGCATCATCGCGGGCCAAATATAACAATTTCAGTTCAGACAAGCTATCACTTGCGGACCTGGACTCTCCTTGTAGAGGAACCATTTCCATAACGCAGCACGTATGTCCCCTTAGAAAGTCCCCTACTGGCGGTGCTCCACAGGTTTTGCACGCCACCCTGGGCAGAAACAGTTCCGGACTTGAGCAAGTGACCATTTATGTCAAAGACTTGGTACTGGACAGGGCCCGACAAGGAATTCAACCGCAGGTTTTTCGCCACGGGAATCACTTCCGGGCACTGGGCGTTGTCAGATGTTAATTTTATCCAGTCCACATTGATGTAGCTTTGGTCAATACTGACCTTGACCACATTTTTCCCTTTGCTAAGCTTCAAGGTTCCTTCACCGTTGACCTCTGTATAGGTATCCCAGCTACCTGTACTCGGGACATCCACTGCCACACTGCCAGAAACATTTTCTACAGAAACCGAAAAACGAGTGGTACTTGCATTTCCTGTAGCGGCCCGCGCAACCACGCTATACTGCCCGTCACAAGCAGCTTCTACTGAATAGCCGAACCATTCCCCTGCCATGGTGTAACCGATGCCATAGCCGGTTCCTACAGCCACAACACCAGCATCATCACCACCTTTACGGTAGCCAGTATTATCATTTTTCCCATCGAGGTCGCTGTATCCTATACCCGCGCCGCCCGGCATGTAGTCTTCCATTTCAAGCTTGTATTCAACAGAGCCCCCGATACTAGAATTGCTAGAAGCAGGCTGCGCGGCAGAACTGCCCGGCTGGGTAGAGGCGCTGCTGGAGGGATTAGTAGAACCTCCGCCACTAGAGATTACAATGTCGCCACCATTGGGGACAGCATCGAAGTAGATGTAGCCATCCTTGATGGAGGTCGTAATGGCCTTTCCACTCTGGGTACCCGAAACCGTGGTCCAGTTATTGGAATTTTTTATACGGATAGATAAGGGATAGTCGTAATTGGAAACATTGTCCTTGATGCTGTGGGTAAGCGTGTAAGTTTCGCTGGAAGCATTTCCTGACTTCTTGGCAATCGTTGACTTATCCCGTTCCTTGGAATACATGATCGCATTGCGGAACGTGGTCACCCAAATCTTGGAGTCGTTTTTCTTGGCCCAGTCTAAAGCTCCGTCAATAGCTTGCGAAGATGTGGGAGAATAGCCGTTGCCATTATCCACTTCGTGAATCAGGAAGGTTACCCACCCGCCCTGATTTATAGCCTGTTGCATTTTGCCCTGGAAAGCCTCTGCACTATTGACCGAACCGGTGTTCCCGC
Organism: Fibrobacter sp. UBA4375; assembly: GCA_002391195.1. Lineage (GTDB taxonomy): Bacteria > Fibrobacterota > Fibrobacteria > Fibrobacterales > Fibrobacteraceae > Fibrobacter. The sequence continues at coordinate 18,295 of DGRZ01000092.1, forward strand.
ATATAACGGAGTTGATACGGTAATAATTATTTGGAGTCGCCCCGTCTATTCCATTGGCGCATATACGCCCACCGATATAGTTCGCCTTTAAGGTCGTCTCGTTAGGCTCTTCGCAGTTGGGGTACGTAATGGTATTACAAGTCTGTCCCGAAATGTGGCTGTTGATATTGGACTTGGACGATGCAATTTCTGAATCGGGCATGGTACGACCGTCAGCTGCATTGGAGGCATGGTTATCGGAGTGACTACCGACCTCATAGCCCTTATCAACCAGAGCCTGATAGGCATTGTAATTTGGAGACCAACCCGTCACCAAGTAGAAACTGGCCTTGTAGTCGTATTTATCGAAAATGGGCACTGCAATGGAAAGCTGGTTTGCACAGCCATCATCAAATGTGAATACTGCTGCCGCACTACGAAAACCGGCCCAGGTTGCGATTTGCATATTATCCTGCGCTTCTGCTAGACCCGCAAGGGATAGTGAGAACACCCAACCCACCGCCATTACAAAAGAAAGATTCTTTTTCATGGTTCACCTTTTGGTTATGTCTATCAAGTAAAGATACATCCAATTCGGCAAAAGGGCGCCATCTTTTTTGTAAAAAAAAAGAAAACGGCCCGTTTTTTTTTAGAAAAACGAGCCATTCTCTTAAAAAAGGGGGCGATTATCTAAGCCGGACCGTCGCTGACTGGCCAGCAATACGCACCAGGTAAGTCCCGGCATTGGCAAAGGTCATATCGAAATTCGCCGATTCGACACGGCCCTGTCTCAGCACACGCCCTTGCATATCGAATACGGCATAAGCGCCACCCACGGTAGCTCCAGACACCTGGATATTGCGACCCACGGCAGCAAGCGAGAACTGCAGGGCATGTCCCACAGGAACAATACCGGTTTTCCCCTTGCTGGAACTGGACTTGCCTTCTGCAGAACTACTGGACTCCACCTTTTCGTATTCCGCATGTATTGTCCTGGAATCGGTCACTTTTTTATAATCGTCACTGTCCCAGCCCGTAAACACATAACCTTTCTCCTCAGGGGCCTCCGGAAGCGTGGCAGATTCACCTTCTTCAACCATTTGGCTGCTTATTATTTTTCCATTAAGACCAACAAAAGATACAGGGTACAAATAGTAATACACATACCCATAAAAGCTTTTTACCTCTTTTCCATTAACTTTAACCGAAAGCTCCTCGGGATTCTCGCGTGCAAGATATGCCCATATATTTCCCAAACTGTCATCATCACATGTCACAGAAACTTTCATCTGCACGTGATGCTTTATCCATTTTTGTACAGAAGTCACTTCTTCAAGTTCTTCTTCTATTCCTCCCCTAAACAGGGTCGTGGAAATATCAAAGCAATCGCTAGGTCCCTTTACCTTGATATCTTCAATCTTTCTTCCGTAGCCGAAACCAGATACAGTAAACGCATATTCAGGCACGACTTTTACTTCGTATACAGCCTGGACCACCGAGGAGCGCTGGCTGTACCTGCTCAAACATGCGGGCAAGGCTGACTGCCTCCCGGATTTTGACGACAGCGTCATTTCGGACGCAATCAAACGTCTTCTTGTGAACTCTGCGCCGGACAAACTTATCAGGGAACAGGCTAGAGATATGGTTTTGACCGAAGAAGAACTCGACCACTTGGCGGCCATGAAAGTACAGGCACGCAGGGAAGGCCTGGCTGAAGGCGAATCGAACGGGATTGATAAAAGCCTGGATGTTTTCAGGTCGTTGGGCGTGTCCGACGAAATGCTCGAAAAGGCAAGCCAAATTCTCGCAAATTCCACAAATTAGTCATCCGAAATCCAACGTCAAAAAGCCCGTAGAGTACAAGTCCACGGGCTTTTCTGTTTGTATAAAAAGACGGGCCGGGGTGGTTAACCGGTCCGCCTTGAAACTAGATTTGCCTTCAGATCAGGGAACTAGTTCTTGACGCAACGGACATACAGCGGGCTGCCCTTACCAAACGATTCATTCAGAGTAACACCATTAGTCGCATTAATCATCAAAGATGCGGCTCTTGCTGCAGCATTTTCCGTAGACCCCCACATGGTATATCCGGAACCTGTAGACGGAATAACCGCATTAAATCCCAGATTGTTGGAAACACCACTCCAGGATTCATCCATCAAGGCTTCCTGTGCGGAGACACCAGTGATACTTGCAAAGTAGTTCGCATGTTCATTGAGGGCGCTCAATTCATCATAGCTAGGCAGATGCCAACCGTCAGGGCAGATTCCTTGACGGGGTTCCGTCGGATTATTAAGGGTCGATTGATATGTACCATCGATATCCATCGCTGCCGACCACTTGTAAAGCATTCCGTATTCCTCACAATTCTGCAAATTTTCCGCTCCGGCAGAACCTGGGCAACTCCAAAGCCCCTTCAGGTTCGGTGTAGCAACAGAATCAGCATATGCAAGGTTCTGCGTCATCCAAATCTGTGTTCCTATTTTCTTGAAACTGTAAAGTTTGTTTTCCCTATAGTCGCAGAAGTGGGTCGTTGTGTTGAATTCCTCGCCATTGCACTTTTCAACGATTGTACCATAGAGGCGATTGGAACCTTCAGGAATATCGCAGAAATGCGTTTCAGGATTGTAGAAATGACCAGATGCGTTGCTAAAGGTAAAAAGACTATCCGCATCATTGATAAACGAATATATTACCATAGATGAGTTCGAAGCATAAGTCGAGCTTAAGCCATGATAGCCAGGAGCACCCGGAACATATTTAGCAGAGCCACAGTAAGCGCGCTTCTGGACTTCAGTCGAGGACACGTAAACATACAGCATCGAATCAACATCCGACTGCCTTTCAAAGCCATCGCCAACGGGAATATGGTCAAACACCAAATCCCTATCACCAAGCGTCTTGCTGTGCAGGCACTGGGCCTTGGTTGAATCGTAATACCAATGCCACTTCGGGTCATCCTTATCGCCGCAGAGGGTAAGGATTACGCCTTCTTCGCACTTCTGATCGTCGTAGTATGGCTTGCCGCCGCAGAGGGGCACAACAATGTCGTTCTCACCGCAAGCATGGGTTGTGGGGTCATAATCCTTGGTTTTTCCTTCGCACAAGGCGTAGGTCTTTCCGCCGACGCAGAACTGTTCCGCAGGGTCGTATGCCGTAGTACCGCACACAGCCTTGAAAAGCGTCGTAGAGCTTGCGCCGCAGGTCACTGTCACGGTACCGTCGTTGTTGTCCGTCAACACGCAAGACACGCCATCATCACCGGCATCGCCCTTGTCACCCTTCAGGGTAGCAAGCCATTCGGCTTCAGTCCCTTCGAACCCGGCCGCCACTGCAAGTTCGTAGGCACTCTTGCCGTTTGTACCGTTGGTGCCGTCCGTTCCATTCGTGCCGTCAGCACCCTTCAAGGCGGTGAGCCATTCCGCCTCGGTTCCATCGAACCCGGCCTCCACAGCCAGTTCGTAGGCGCTCTTGCCGTTCGTACCGTTGGTGCCGTCCGTTCCATTCGTGCCATTCGTGCCGTCAGTGCCGTTCACGAGTACGCCGACGGAGTCGCCAGCGCAGAGCACCTTGAACCCGCCATCGAAAGGCTTCACTACACAAGAAGTTCCATCCTTGCCGTCGGTTCCATTCTTACCATTGGTACCATCCTTACCGTTGGTACCGTTTTTACCATCGGCTCCGTTCTTGCCATCTTTACCGTTAGCACCGTCTTCGCCGTTTTTCACTGTACCGACACTCTTGCCTCCGCAAATCATGTCGAAGCCGGAACCATTCTCGAGCGCCTCGGCCACGCAGCTCGTGCCATCGGCCCCGTCTGCACCCGGAGCACCGTCCGTACCGTTTTCACCTGAACAGGCCACAAGCGCCAATCCCGCCGTGAAGCCAACTGCGTATGTCCATTTTTTAATAGTCATACCTACTCCTTGTTTTGAGGTTATAGAATTCTTATTTTTTAAGGTAAGAAAAAAAAAACATTCGTCAACGCTTTTCGTAAGTTCTGTAATTTTGTGCGGAATTTGGCACGGCAGGCGGTTTTTTCTAAATTTACCCCCCGTGATTCAAATCCAGAACGTTTCCAAGTCATTCGGCATGCAAGTCCTTTTGGACGGGGCGAGCCTACTTGTAGGCGACCACGAGCGGGTGGGCCTGGTGGGCCGTAACGGCTGCGGCAAATCGACACTTTTCAAGATGATTCTCGGCCAGGAATGCCTGGACGGCGGAAACATCGACATTCCCAAGAAATACACCCTGGGCTACCTGCAGCAACATCTGAATTTTACCCACGCCACCGTGCACGAAGAGGCCTGCAGCGTTCTAAAACCCAACGAAGACGGCTGGCTAGAAGAACACAAGGTAGAGGCGATTCTCTTCGGTCTCGGTTTCGACGAAGAATCCATGCACAAGAGCCCCATGCTCCTGTCGGGCGGATTCCAGATTCGCCTGAACCTGGCGAAAGTGCTGGCCGCAGAGCCCGACATGCTCTTGCTGGACGAGCCCACCAACTACCTGGACATCGTCTCCATGCGATGGCTCAGCCGCTTTCTGCGCAGCTGGAAGGGCGAAGTGCTGCTGATCACCCACGACCACCACTTTATGGACGAGGTCTGCACCCACACCGCCGGCATTTTCCGCCACAAGATCCGCAAGGTGAAGGGCACCGTAGAAAAACTCCGGGAGACCATCGCCGAAGAAGAGGAAGTGGCCCAGCGCACGCAAGAAAACGAAGCCAAGAAAAAGGAACAGCTCGAAAAAGTCATCGAGCGGTTCCGCTACAAGGCCGCCAAGGCCGCCATGGTGCAGTCCAAAATCAAGGCGGCGGCAAAGCTTGCCACCGGCGAGCGGCTCACCCACGAACGCAACCTGGAATTCAGCTTTACCGAGGCAGGGTTCCCCGGCAAGCGCATGCTCCAAATCAAGGGGCTCTCGTTTGCGTACCCGAACGGCCCCGAACTCATCACCGACCTCACGATGGAAATTTTCAAGGGCGACCGCATCGCGGTCATCGGCCCCAACGGTCGCGGTAAAACGACGCTTTTGAACCTGATTGCCAAAGAACTGCAGCCCACCGCAGGCGAAATCAGCTACAACCCGAATTTACAGATAAACTATTTCGGGCAGACCAACATCAACCGCCTGAACCTGGACAACACCGTCGAAGAAGAAATCGCCTCGGCCATTGAAGAAGTCTCGCAAAAGAGCCGTGCCCGAGGGCTTGCGGGCCTCATGATGTTCAGTGGCGACGCCGCCTTAAAGAAGGTAAAGGTCCTGAGCGGTGGCGAGCGGAGCCGCGTTTTGCTGGGGAAGATTTTGGCCAGCGCCTGCAACATGCTGCTGCTGGACGAACCCACGAACCACCTGGACATGGAAAGCATCGAGAGCCTTATCGACGCGCTCGACGACTACGAGGGCACCGCCCTGGTGGTGACCCACGACGAGGAACTTCTGCACGCCTTCGCCAACCGCCTTGTGGTTTTTGACGGCGGGACCTGCCGCATATTCGAAGGCACTTACGCCGACTTCCTGGAGAAGGTGGGCTGGGCCAGCGAAAAGAAACCCGGCGGCGCAAATTCTGCAAACATCAAGGTCTCGAACATTGACGTGAAAGGCGACTCGGGAGCAAACCGCGCAGACAATGCCGCGCCCGCAGGCAACTCCGGTGCACCCAGCGCCAAAGAAGACCGCAAGGCCCGCGCCGACTACATCGCCGAACGCTCCAAGGTCATCAAGCCCCTGGAAAAGAAGCTTGCCAAAATCGAAGAAGACATTGCCAAGGCCGAAGCCCTGGGGGGCGAACTGGAAGCAAAACTGGTCGCCGCCTCCGAAAGCGGAGACGGCAACGCCATTACCGCCATCGCCAAGGACATGGACGACAACAAGAAGGCAGTAGACAGCCTTTACGAAGACTGGGAAAAGACCTCCGCTGAACTGGAATCAGCGAAGGATAGATATCCGATATAGTAAGCAGACCGCTTGCGCTTGGCTTATTTCCCGCGACGAATGCCCAGGGTATAGACGTCTTCGTTCTTGCCCTCCACATTCTTTCCGGAATAAATCTTGACCTTGATTTTCGAGATGTAGGGGCCGGTACCGACCAGGCGGCCGTTTTCGCTGCGGGCGTTCCACTCAAAGAAGATATTCCCCGGGTTTTCGAGGCAGTTGGACCTCGCCGGATTCGAAGCGTTGTAGAAAACCTCTTTGTCGTTACACCGAAGTGTTCCCTTCGCCTTGTTCACAAAACTTCCCAGATGGGAGAAATAATATCCTTCCCATTCCATCTTGATTAACGAGAGAGCCGAATCCAGATCGGCGTCGCTTGGAAGATTCGCAATCAGCGTGGTCGCCACCTCCCCCATGTTGAAACTCAGCAAGAAACCGGGCATGCCCAAACTGTCTATCACATCGTGCACCGACATGTCCGTCGGCACAGAAACGGGGACAATGCTTTCCTTGTAGGGCCACTTTTCAAGGTCGCTTGAAATCGTGATTACGCCAGGGGACTTGATTTCTGTGCGCTGTTCCCCTTCGATACGGACCTTGGGATTGTTCTGGTGAGCCTTGTTACCACTGCGGTCTCCAAATACTCCGGGCACCAGCCGGACAGAATCACCTACGACCGGCAGCACTCCCGAAGCGGACCGGCGGAAATAAACCTTGGCCACGTTGCCGTTACCGCGGATATCCCCTCCAGAAATCAGCAGGGAATCCATAAAGTTCTTGCCACCCCTAAAGAACACGAATGTAGATTCTGGATTCAGTTTTTCTATTTCGGTCCCTTCGCTCAGGTTGATGACCACCATGCTGCTGTTGTCGTTCACCGTCTGCACCATGGCACTCCGAATGACCGGAGCCACCTTGTCCTCGATGCCCGCCCTCAATATGAGCTTGACTTCGTCTCCGGAATCTTCATCGATGTAGGTATAGTGGTACTTCAATGTTCCCGAATAGACCTGGTCCGTAAGGCCCGTGAATACGTCTTTACGCAAGCCCTTCTTGTCGAACAGCACCAGAATAGAATCGTTTTTCACCAGGGGCCACACGTTTTTCATGCTGGAGACCTTGTGTTCCTCGTCTCCGCCAAAAATCCAGGTCAAGGTATCGGGAACCACGTCTTCGAAAGCCTTGCTAAAGTACATCACCAGGCTGTCGGGAATCCCGTTGCCGTCCACGTCGAACATCTGGGATTTTTTCACGATAGGCACGGGAGGTTCCTTGAAATGGATTTCCCGCCACACCAGCTGGTTTCCGATTCCAGGGCCCGACACGGTAAAGTAGGCGTCCACCATGGCAGAATCGCCAATGACGTAGAACTTCGCGTATCCGGCAGAATCCGTTTCAAGGGTGTCCACCAGTTCAAACTTTTCGTTCATAAAGCTGATGGGGAAATCCGAATGGAAAATCACCTTCTCCTTGCAGTTCACCTTGGTCAGGTCTTCCATCTCCCCGCAGGGGGTCTTGCCGAACAGCAGGGCGATTTGTAACGGAACCGTGTCCGGATAGGCGGCAAAGGCCCAGAGTGTATCGTTCTTGCGGCCTTCGGCCCCGAGGGAATCGCCCCGCAGGGTAAGCCCCTTGGAATCCATCAGCAGGGAATCGGACAGGTGGAACACATCCACGAAGGCAATATCCGGAAGCGGATATTCAGGCACCGTAAACTTGATAATCTGCTTTTGCGTCAGGTCAGAGGCCAGATAGCAGGTCAGCACATAGTTACCGGGCATAAGGGTTCTCGAATTCACGAACGCGCTGGTATCTACCCAGAACCCCGCCATGTTCTCGTTGATAAAGATACCGCCGTAATTCAGTCCCGGTTCCAAGAAGACCCCTTCCATAGGCAGGCTACCGCCTGTCAGGCGGAAAATGGACTGAGCAACCGTGGTGTCGATTTTTGTAATGCTGGACACGTCGCAACTGAGGGACTCGTCCATCAGCAGCTGCAAGAGCTCGTACTCGATAATGCCCTTGTCGTTTTTCTTTTCTACCGGGAAATAAGTCTTCTGGGTCTGCAGGTTGATGGAGGTGCGCATCTTGAAGTTGGAACCGGTGGCGTTACGCTCCGAGAAGAAAATGTAGAAGGGGTATTCCTCGCCTTCGGTGAGTTTCAGGGTATCCAGGTTCACCGCCCCTTCTTCGGGGTTGTGGCAGCCGCCAATATCCACCACCAGCTTGTTGTTGATGTACACCCACACGTCATCGTCACCGCGGAACTCGAAATACTGCCCCTTGATATACTTGAAACTCGCCGTGATCTTCATGGAGAAACTGTAGTTGTGCTTGCAGCCCTGGATATCGTGATCGTATTTCGGATTCTTGACGGTCCTTGCGGAATCCAGATATTCCAAATCGTCTATCGGGTAGAAACCGGGATTGATAGGATCGTTGCAATCGTTGGGGTTGGTAATGTCCGCAAGCCAGAAACCTTCTTCATCCAACTTCAGGTCAATATCGCGGCACACCGCATTGGTGTACTTTTTGCCGGCCTTGTCGGTGGCCACCACCTCGGGAACAAACCAGCGCTCTATCTCGCGGGCTGCCGAACAAATCGCCCAGGGAAATTCCGTAGAATCCACCCGCACCGGATGCCCGTTTACCAGTTCCGGCTTCACCATACCCTTCGCCACACCGCCGCAGGTCTTGAGCGTATCGAGCTTGCCGTCCTTGTAATCGTAGACCTTCGTGTAGTCATTGCCGCCGTAGATGCCGCCAAAGTCCACGTCTATGCTGTCGGCAAAGGATTCTCCCGCCCAGTCCAGCACCATGGCCGAAATCTTCAAGGTCGGGCAGATCCCAAGCCGGCCCGGGAACTTTTCGCTGAACCTGGGGCCGCTGCTAGACAACGGGTAAGGGTAAACCCAGACAGTATCGTGGAGAGCCATCATGGAATCCAAAGAAATTGGGGTCCCGAGCCCGTTGCCCTCGCCCATGGTTCCTTCCAGGCTGTAGTTATCCAGCCCGAAGGTCTGCTTAAAGTGAACATCCCAGCTTTCCGCATGCTTGTAATAGGTGCCCTGGTACCAGCCGCAAGTATCCGTCTGGGTGGAATCGTAAGGGTTCGCTCCCACCGGGCCCATCTTGATCGTATCGTTTTCCACAATCAACGAGGGCGTCATGTTGTCCCAAGGGCTCATCAGGCGAACCACCTTGGGCTCCGGCGGAGTGAACTGCAAATCAAGCCGGCCTTCGCTAGAAGTATAGAGCCAGCTCTCGTAGACACCCAGCGGGAACAGCGTCGACGCCTGCGGGCGCTGGGCGTCCGAGAAATACACCACCTGGGGCCATTCGTTCTGACGACGGTAAATATTGAACAGGGCCGACGGGGAACCCCAATTTGCGGACTTGACTGTCGCCGGTGCAAAATCGTAGTGGTACCAGTAAGGGTAAGAATCCTTCTCCGTCGCGACGGGATTGTTCAAGATGTTATTGCCGACGGAAATATACACCGCACTGTCGCGGAAGCTGGTGTTGGTTCTCCAAGGGTGGTAGATGTGCAACACGTAGGTCGAATCGAAACATGTCCCGAGACTCCCTATGGAATAGGTAACCTTCGGCGTCGCAGCCGTTCCGTCTACAAAAATCGTGTCGTGACCGTTCAAATGCGTGCCCAGGTCCAGCACACCTTTTGCAGGTGTAGTCATGTAGGGAGTCAAGTGCCGCATAAAAAAGCCCGACTGCAGCGGATTCCGTTTCATCACCGCTGGCGACAACGCCGCATAGAACCAGCTGCACTTGGTGGCATCGTCCGTGGCAAAGCGCATCATCACCGTATCTTTGGCAAGAACCAGGTCGGGCAAGGCCTTGTTGCCCCAGGGGCTCTTGAACCAGACCATCTTGGAACCCGGAGCCACAAAAGAAACCGTGTACGACATGTCCGTCGTATTCGTGTAGAGCCAGAGTTCTTTTTCGACTCCGAAGAACGGGACAATCTTTATATCACCAGCTTCGGTCCAAGCCACCTTGTTATTGTTATTGAAATTCTGGTCGGCAGTATTAGGGTAAATCGCGACGCTGAATGTCTCCCACTCCTGAAAATCGGAGACGTCCTTGCTCCAGGTATAGCTGAACCAGCCGTCGCCCTCGTCGGTCATGATGGTCTTCGATGAAGAACCGTATTCCGCATTGTAGTTGGAAGTTCCGCCCAGTATGTGCAATGCATACCCGGATTTCGAGGCGTCGTTACGCCAGGGCGATTGAATATGCACCGTAAGGTTGGCGAAAGAACAGACTGCCGCCACCAGCAAAAACAAGCTTAAGAGCTTTTTCCCCATTACACTTCCCACAAAAATTTAGAACAAAAGATAGTAAAATAGTGGCTAGGGTCTAGGATCTAGGGGCTAGGGACTGGGGAATGAAGCCCGAGAAACGTCATCCTCGCGACCTGTGGTGAGCGAAGTCGAATCAAGGCGAGGATCCGCTTGAGTAAGAAAGTATGAGACGGGATTAGTAATGAGTTGTGAGTTATGAGTTGTGAGTTCTTATAGTCGCGCCTTTGGGGCCAAATTATATGCTGAGGACTGAAAACTGACGACTGACAACTCAGTATTTTTGTGTGAGGGGTAGGCCTCCCCCTGGCTCGC